>NZ_JBIAYW010000007.1:0-585137 GCF_042898305.1 Dactylosporangium sp. NPDC000521 | reverse complement strand
ACAGGACCACCTCGGGCGGGTACGGCAGCGCGTGGGAGAGCCTGTCGATCAGCAGCTCGCGCACCAGGTCGTCGCGGGCGACACCGCCGACGAGCGCGGGCAATCGGCCCGGCCCGCCGCCGGCTGCGCCTCACCTTGCCCACCGACGCGCTGGTCATGGGCATGATCGGCGCCGCCGCGAGCGTGGCCGTGTGAGAGTGCATCCGAGCCGCTGTGCCGCCTTGATCACCCGGAGCAGGGTGATGGTGTCCCGGGCGATGCCGCCGTCGCCGCACGGGGCCTGCCCGGGCGTCCTGGGCGGGGGCCGCGAGCGGCACCCCGACAACGGCTTCGCCTCGGGGCGGTCCATCACGATCTGACGCCGAGGCCATTGAGGACGACGTCGAGGAACTGCATGAAGGCGACCTGCAGGTCGAACGGTGGCTCCTCGTCGGTGCCCTCGCACCAGTCGTAGAGCAGGCCGAAGTAGCTGCTGTAGAGGACGGTCGCGATGCGGTCGGGGTCGACCGCCGCCGCCAGCTCACCGCGGTCGGCGGCCGCTCTGATCAGGTCCGCGAAGATGTCGATCAGTGCGTGAGGGTCGACGTCGAACGGCCCGCCGCACTCGCGCCATCCCATGAGCATCCGGCGGGTCAGTGCGCGGTCCTCGACGTTGAGCTTCGCCAGCTCGTCGAAGTAGTGGCGCAGCACCACGGGGAGTTGGGGCTCGGCGAGCACGCTCTTGGACAGACGCTCGTGGACTCGGTTGCGCCGGCGGTCGCCCCACTCCCGGATGAAGTCGCGCTTGCGCGGGTAGTGATTGAACGCGGTCTTGCGTGCGACATCAGCGCGATCGGCGATGTCGTCGACGGACGTGGAGCTGAAGTCCGACTCGAGAAAGAGCTCGCGGGCGGCCTCGTAGATGGCGTCGTGCACCTGCCGCCAACGACGCTGGCGACGATCCTGCGGGACGTCGAGCGTCGCGTCTCCTGCCATGCCCTCGGCCTTTCACTCGGATGCAACGTTCAATCGAAGTGTAAACATGCGGCCACCTGTCAAGCGACGCTGAGGCCGATTGTTACGGCGAAACAGTCCCGAAACGACCCTTGACAAGCTGTGAGCGCAGCCACAACTATACATGCACTCGGGTGTAACGACACTTCCCAGTGCAGATTGAGAGCCGGACATGCGAGTTGTACGGGTTCCCGGACGAGCGGACAGCGGCGAGGGCGATGACCGCGTCGGTGTCGTCCTCGACGAGGGGCTGCGTCTCCTTCCCCGCGGCGCGTCGGTGGTGGACAGCCTCGTCGCGCTCGGCGCCGACGCCTCGGCCGCGGCGCTCTCGGACGCCGAGCCGTCTTCGCAGCGTGAGTACCTCGCGCCGTTGGCCGGAGCGGTGAGCCTTCGCGACTGCGTCGGATTCCTCGACCACGTCCGTAACGCGCGGCTTGCCCGTGGGGTCAGCGAACCGCTGCCCCCGGCCTGGGCCGTACGACCCGCGTTCTACTTCGCCAACCCCCGGTCCCTGCTTTCCGCGACCGCCCCGGTGGCGCTCCCGCCCGGCACGGAGGCCTTCGACCTCGAGCTCGAGGTCGCAGCGGTGATCGGCCGGCCCGGCCGCGACTTGACGCCTGACCAGGCGGCCGGGTGCATCGCCGGCTACGTGCTCTATTGCGACTGGAGCGCGCGCGATGTGCAGTCGGAGGAGCGGACGATGCAGATCGGTCAGGGGAAGGCCAAGGACTCCGCAGTCTCTCTGGGGCCGTGGATCCTCACCGCCGACGAGGCGGCCGGTCTGCGCCGGCGAGACGGGCTCGACATCGAGGTCAGTGTCCACATCAACGACGAGCTCCTGATCGGCACCCGGTTCCTCGGCATGGACTGGTCCTTCGAGGAACTGGTCGCCTACGCGTCCGTTGGCGCGGACGTCCTGCCTGGTGACGTCGTCGCCTCCGGAACCGTTCCGTGGGGCTGCCTCATGGAGCACTCGGCCAAGCCGGACTTCCGGGGCTGGCTGCGGGCCGGGGAGCGGGTGCGCCTGGATGCCGGACCACTCGGCCGGATCGAGACGACCATCGCACCGGCGCCGCCTCTGGCGTCCTGGCGGCAAAGCCGTCTCGACGCCCGGTCCCTGAGCGTTCCTGCGTGAGAGGCACGACCGACTCCGTCGGACCGGGCGGGCAACCACAACCATTCGCTAGGAGACACCGTTGAGCAGAAGCACCGTCTACCGCGGCGCGCAGGTCCTCGTCGGCGACCCGCGCCTTCGCGACGTCCGCCGCGTCGACGTCGAGGTCCGCGACGGCCTGATCGTCGGACTGGGGCCGGACCTCGATGCATCGGACGCCGAGTCGGTCGATGTCTCGTGGGCGTGGATCATGCCTGGCCTGGTCGACACCCACCATCACCTGTGGCAGTCGACGATGCGTGCGTTCACCTCGGACTTCACGCTCGACGACTACTTCTGGACCATCCGGCGCAACCACTCGGCGCAGCACCGCGCCGTGGACGTGTACAACGGCACGCTGGGCGGTGCTGTCGGGCTGCTGGAGGCCGGCACCACGTGTACGGTCGACTTCTCTCACTGCATCCTGACCCCCGAGCATGCCGACGCCGGCGTCGCCGGCTTCCAGACGGCCGGGATCCGCGGGGTATGGTGCTACGGCTTCTACCACCAGCCCATGGACGACCCGTGGTTCAAGAGTCCGGAAGAACGTCACGCGGATGCCCGTCGGGTGCGGGCCACCCACTTCGCGGACGACAGCAGCCGAGTCCGGTTCGGGGTCTCGCCGACGGAGATGGTGCGCGTTCCCTTCGAGCAGATCGCCATGGAGATCCGGGTCGGCCGGGAGCTGGACGCCCTGATTCACCCGCACACCAACACCCGCTTCCGGCCCGGGTACCCCTCGGACATCCGGCAGTGGTACGAGGCCGGCCTGATCTGGGAGAAGCAGCTGCACTCCCACTGCAACACGGCGGATGCCGACGACCTGAGGATTCTCGCGGATGCGGGTGCGGCGGTCAGCGCGACTCCCGAGACCGAGCTGGGCATGGGCCTGGGACAGTTGATCCTGCGGGCGTCGGACCGGGCGGGAGTGACCACCGGCATCGGTGCGGACATCCAGTCCAACAACAGCCCTGATCTGTTCACCGCCATGCGGATCGCGATCGCGGCGGAGCGTGGCCGCTACCACCAACCTCTGATCGAGGCCGAAGGTACGTCCGCGCTCCACGAGGTCGCCCTTCGTACAGAGGACGTCCTGCACTTCGCGACCCTGGGCGGCGCGCGCGGTCTCGGACTGGGTGACGTCTGCGGCTCGATCGAGGTCGGCAAGGCCGCCGACCTCCTGTTCATCCGGACCGACACGCCGCGCCTGCGAGCGGTGACCGACGTGGTCAACGCGATCGTCATGCACGTGGGTGTCGGGGACATCGACACCGTCATGGTCGGCGGCGAGGTGGTCAAGGAGGGCGGCCGGCTCCGCGAGGACCTTCGCGAGGCGGCCGTGCACGCGCTCGACGAGTCCGGAGCGTGGCTGGACCAGGTCATCCGCAAGGGCGGCGGCTGGCGGCCGGACAAGCCCGAATGGATGGGCACGCCGGACGAGCACCGCCTGTCGAACGCCGGCACCTGATTCCCACGGCTTCCTCGCCGTACGACACCCCGTGCCAGGGCGCGCTGCCGAGCAGCGTGTCCTGGCGAACGCCCCGATACCTCGAACGATCCCGAGGAGAAGCATGTCCATGTCTCGACTGCGCCTGTTTGCCGCTGTGGTGGCACTGGGCGCCGTGCTCGCAGGCTGCGCCGAGGCCGATCCGTCGCAGCGCGCCGGGCAAACCACCGACGCCGTACTCGATGAGGCGCGCGCCCTGGTGGCGGCGAACTTCGCCGGAACAGACCGCGACCTGCCGGCGAGTGGTCCGGCCGCCGTGCGGGGAAAGAACGTCGTGGCGCTCGCCTGCTCGGCGACCGCCCCCGGGTGCGCGCTGCCGGCCCAGGGTTTCCTCGACGCCGCCGCCGCGCTCGGGTGGACCGCGAGGCTCGTCGACGGGAAGCTCGACCCGTCGGTCTACAACACCCAGATCCGTGCCGCGGCAACCGCGGGAGCCGACGCCATCGCACTGTTCGGCGTGGACTGCGCGGCTGCCGAGGGCGCCATCCGGTCGGCGCAGGAGGCGGGCACCCTCGTGTTCGCGGGGAACGCGCTGGACTGCAACGACACCTACGCGGGTGGGGGCAAGGCCATCTTCGACGGCAACCTGATCTGGGGCCCCGAAGGCACGGACTACGGCACCTTCCTCGACGAGCACGTGGGTCCGTCGATCGCGGCGTGGGTGATCGCCGCGACCGACGGGAAGGCGAAGATCCTCCAGCTGCGCCAGGACGACAGCGCCACCACACGGCACACCGGTGAATCGGAGTTCAAGGCCCTGAGCAAGTGCGGGGGCTGTGAGGTCAACACCGTGCCCTACACCGGCGCGGACCTTCTCGGAGGCAAACTTCAGGCCAAGCTCAGCGCGGCACTGCAGCGGCATCCCGACGCGGATGTCGTCATGGTCCCGGCCGACGCGGCCATCTCCCTCGGCGTCGGTGCCGCGGTGGAACAGGCGCGGGCCGGTGGCCGGAAGATCCTCCTCGTGGGCCACGAGGGTGTGCCTGCCTCGATCAAGCTCATCAAGAGCGGCCAGCAGTCGTTCGCCCTGGGCCGTCCGTGGCCGTGGACCGGCTGGGCCACCGCCGACGCGATGAACCGTCACTTCGCGGGCGCGAAGCAGGTCGACCCCGGCTTCGGCTTCGGTGCGATGGACGCGGAGCACCTCCCGGGCGGCGACGTGTACGACGGGAACCCGGACTCGGTGGGCTACCAGGACAACTACCGTCGGATCTGGGGAGCTTCGTGACATGGGTACGGGGACTCTTTCCGGGCCGCCCGCTCCCGCGCTCGAGTTCGTAGGAGTCACGAAGACGTTCCCGGGAACGCGTGCGCTCAGCGACGTGTCGTTCGCGGTCCATCCGGGTAGCTTTCACGCACTGGCCGGCGGCAACGGGTCGGGCAAGTCGACCCTGATCAAGATCCTGGCCGGGGTCCATCAGGCCGACCCGGAGGGCGAGGTCCGCTGCGGCGGGTCCTCGTCGGCCGCCGACTCCGTCTCGCCGTCGTGGTCCCACCGGGCTGGGGTGCGGTTCGTCCACCAGGACCTCGGGCTCTTCGACACCATGACGGTGGCCGAGAACCTGTTCGTCGGGCGCAGCTACCCCCGGACGGCCGGCGCCATCGCCTGGGCGGCGATGCGCCGCATGGCTCAGGAGTGCCTCGACCGGCTGCAGGTGCCCGTAGACGCTCGCGCCCTGGTCGGGAGGCTGCGTCCGGCGGAGCAGACTCTGGTGGCCATCGCGCGGTGCCTGTTCGACAGCGACGACGGCGGCGTGTCGCTTCTGGTCCTGGACGAGCCCACGGCTCGGCTGCCTCAGGCCGAGGTCGACGAGCTGCTGAGCAGGCTCGACGGGTACGTCGCGAACGGCCAGAGCATCTTGTACGTCTCCCACCGGCTCGACGAGATCCTGGAGCATGCGGACACCGTCACCGTGCTGCGCGATGGGCGCAACGTAGCGAGCCGGCCTGTGGCCGGCCTGGATCGCGCCCAGCTCACAGCGTTGATCGTGGGGCAACAGCGGGACCTGGTCGAGCAGCGCGAGCGGCGCCCCGTCGATGCGGAGGTCGCGGTCTCCGTGCGTGGCCTCACGGGTGGCCCCCTGCGCGGGGTCGACCTGGAGGTGCGGCGCGGCGAGATCGTGGCCGTCGCCGGTCTGGTGGGCAGCGGGCGTACGTCGCTCGTCGAAACCATCTTCGGCGTGCACCCGGCTGCCGAGGGCAGGGTCGAGGTCAATGGTCGGCGGCTGCGCCCGGGCAGCATCCCGGATGCGGTGGCCGCGGGCCTCGCGTACGTGCCCGAGGAGAGGGCCAAGCACGCGGCGTTCACGAACCTCGGCCTGGAGATGAACCTGTCCGCGGCCAACCTGCGCACCTACCGCCGCGGCTGGCTGCGGCGTGGGCCGGAGCTCGCGGACGCTGCCGAGGACATCAAGCGGTACTCCATCCGTGCCTCAGGGCTACGCGCCGCCCTCGGCCAGCTGTCGGGGGGAAACCAGCAGAAGGCGATCCTCGCCCGCTGGCTGCGGATCCGTCCCGCTGTGCTGCTGCTCGACGAGCCCACGCAGGGCGTGGACGTCGGCGCGCGGGCAGAGATTTACGCCCAGATCGAGAAGGCGGTCGACGAAGGTACCTCGGTGCTGCTCGTCACGTCGGATCTTGACGAACTGTTGCACCTCGCCGACCGGGTGGTCGTGCTCGCCAACGGCCGCGTCACCGACACCGCCCGGCAGCGGGACGTCACCCGGGAATGGGTGGCCACCCGCATGTTCGACGCTGCTCAGGAGACCTCATGACACTCAGCCCCGATACCCGTGAGGACAAGGTCCAGGCTGTGCACGACGACGCGCCCACCCCGGCGAACCGGTCACGACGAATCACCGCTCGGCCGCTCGAGTTGGTGGAGCGGTTCGGGCTGGTGCTGCTCCTCGGCGGCATCGTCCTCTTCTTCTGCCTGTGGTCCCGGACGTCCGACGTCTTCCCGACCGTCGCCAACGCCCGCAACATCGCGGCCAACGAGTCCGTCCTCGTGATCGCCGCATTGGCCGCGCTCATTCCCCTCGTCGCCGAGCGGTTCGACCTCTCCGTGGGTGCGGTGGTCGCGACCACCTCGATCGCGACCGCGAAGATGGCCACCGAGTGGGAACTGCCGCTCGCCCTGGCGATCGTGGGCGGCGTGCTCGTCGGCACCGCGATCGGCCTGGTCAACGGCTTCCTCATCGCCTATTTCAACGCCAACTCCCTCGTCATCACCCTCGGCATGTCGACCCTGCTGGCCGGCATCGGGGTGCTGTGGGCGGGATATCAGACCCTGCTGGGTGTGCCCCGGCCGCTGCTCGACTTCGGCAACCTCTCGTGGTCGGGCATCCCCCGGCCGGTGTGGCTGCTGGCCGTCACCGCTCTGGTCGTGGCCTTCATGCTGGGATTCACGCTGTTCGGCCGGCGGCTGCTCGCCATCGGCTCGAACGAGTCCGCGTCGCGGCTCGTGGGCATGCCGGTCGCTCGCACGATCATGCTTGCCTTCGCCTGTTCCGGCGCGGTCGCCGGCGTAGCCGGTGTCCTGCTTCTGGCTCGTACGGGCAGTGCGGCCGCAGGGGTCGGTGCCGGCTACACGCTGCCCGCGCTCGCGGCGATCTTCCTCGGGTCGACGACGATCCGCCCGGGCAGGTTCACGGTGCCGGGCACGCTCGTGGGCGTCTTCTTCATCGCGGTCAGCATCAACGGCCTGACGCTCGCCGGCGCCCAGGACTGGGTCGAGCCGGTCTTCAACGGCGCAGCTGTCGTCCTCGCGGTCTCCGCCGCGGCGGTCATCGCCAAGAAGCGCCGGCGCGGCGCCCGATAGCACCGCCCGACAAGCAAACCATCCTGTCTGAAAGGTTTCGATGAGCATCCAGCACGACAACACTCCCGGTGAGCTGGTCCCTGTGTCCGAGGGAGTGTACGCATGGCTCCAGCCGGACGGGACCTGGTGGATCAACAACGCTGGTCTGGTCGTGGGGGAGGAGCGGGCACTCCTCGTCGACACGTGCACGACGGAGCGGCGTACGCGCCGGCTGCTGGACGCGGCCGACGAAGCTCGTGGTGACAAACCGCTCACCCACGCGGTCAACACCCATCATCACGGTGACCACACGTTCGGCAACTCGCTGCTGCCCGAGTCGACCTGCCTGGTGGGCCACGCTCGGATGCGAGCGGGCTTCCTCGTCGACCGGACGCTCGAGTCCTTCCCGCCGTTCTGGTCGCCGCGGCCGGACTTCGGCGGACTTCGCCGGCGAGCGCCCGACGTCACCTTCGAGTCCCAGCTCACGGTGCATCTCGGCGGGCGGGATGTGCAGCTGGTACACCCCGGCTTCACGGCGCACACCGACGGTGACGTCGTCGCCTGGGTGCCTGACGTGCGGGCCCTGTTCGTCGGTGACCTGCTCTTCCCGGGTCACACACCGATGATCATGGCGGGGGAGCCGTCCGGGGCGATTCGCAGCCTGGACTGGATGGCGTCCTTCGAGGCCGACAAGGTCGTGCCCGGGCACGGACCGGTGCTCGATGCGGGCCAGCTCGGCGCGGTCCTGGCCGACCACGAGCGCTACTACCGCTTCGTCCTGGCCGAGGCCAGGCGCGGTGTCGCGGCCGGCATGCCTCCCCTGGAGGTCGCCCGGACCACGGACCTTGGCGAGTTCAAGGACCTGCTCGACCCGGAGCGGTTCGTACTGAACGTCCACAGCGCCTACGGGGAGCTGACCGGCGCGACGGTGGACCGGTTCGCGGCACTGGCCGACTGCGTCGCCTGGCTGGGCGCCCCGATCCACACGAAGGCGTGAGCGTGACATCCACCAAGCTGCGGGCGTCGGTCACCGAGAGCCTCGCCGCCGTCCTGCACGACGGCGGCACGCTCGCCGTCGGCGGGTTCGGGCTCTGCGGCAACCCGTTCGGACTCATCGAGGCTGTGCGCGATCTCGGCGTGCGAGGGCTGACGGTCGTGTCCAACAACATGGGCGTGGACGGCAAGGGCCTGGGCCTGCTCATCGAGAGCGGCCAGGTCACCAAGGTCGTCGCGTCGTACGTCGGCGAGAACCGCGAGTTCGCCCAGCGCTACCTCGACGGCCGGCTCGAGGTCGAGTTCGTGCCCCAGGGCACCCTCGCGGAGCGACTCCGCGCCGGCGGCGCGGGGATCGCCGCGTTCTACACGCCGACCGGCGTCGGGACGGTGGTGGCCGAGGGCAAGCCGCACGCCGAGTTCGACGGCAAGACCTACATCCTGGAACGCGCCATCGTCACGGACGTCGCCCTGGTCCGGGCCCACATCGCCGACGCCGAGGGCAACCTCGTCTACCGCAAGACGGCGCGCAACTTCAACCTCGCCGTCGCAACCGCCGGGCGCGCCACCTTCGCCGAGGTGGACCGCGTGCACACCGACTACCTCGACCCCGAAACCGTCGGCACCCCGGGCATCTTCGTGGACCACGTGGTGCTGGCGCCCGAGCGGCCACCCGAAATCGAACAGCGGACCGTCAGAGCCCGGCCGAACACGGAAACCGAGGACCACCATGTGGACGCGTGACGAGATGGCGGCCCGCGCCGCCGCGGAGCTGCGCGACGGTGCCTACGTCAACCTGGGCATCGGGATCCCGACCCTGGTCACCAACCACGTGCCGGACAGCGTCCGGGTCACCTTCCACAGCGAGAACGGACTGCTCGGGATGGGTGAGTTCCCGTGGGAGGGCGAGGAGGACGCGGACCTGATCAACGCGGGCAAGCAGACCGTGACTGCGCGACCGGGTGCGAGCTTCTTCGACTCCGCCGCCTCCTTCGCCATGATCCGCGGCGGTCACCTGGACCTCGCCATCCTCGGCGCGATGGAGGTGTCGAGCAGGGGCGACCTGGCCAACTGGACGATCCCGGGCCGACTCGTGAAAGGCATGGGCGGCGCCATGGACCTCGTCGCCGGAGCAAAGCGCGTGCTGGTGCTGACCGACCACCTGGCCAAGGACAGATCGCCGAAGGTGGTCGAGCACTGCTCGCTGCCACTCACCGGTGCCGGAGTCGTCGACCGGGTGATCACCGACCGCGCCGACTTCGACATCCGGGAAGGACGCCTGGTGCTGACCGCTTTGGCGCCCGCCGTGACGCTGGCTGAGCTCAAGGCGATCACCGCCCCCTTCGAGACCGACATCAACCTCCCCCGAGCCACAGGAGGCGATCGATGACAACGTCGATGCCCGCAGACGTGCTCATCACGGGCTGGGCGCACTCGAAGTTCGGCAAGCTTGAGGAGGGGATCGAGTCGCTCGTGGTGAGCGTGGCGGTCGAGGCGATCGCCTCAGCCGGGCTCGAACCCGAGCAGATCGACGCCATCTACTACGGCCAGTTCAACGCGGGCATGCACCCGCTGGCGTTCGGGTCGTCGCTGGCGCTGCAGGCCGGTGACGGGCTGTGGGGGAAACCGGCGACCCGGGTGGAGAACGCGTGCGCGTCCGGCGCGGCCGCGGTCCACCAGGGAATCCTGGCGCTGCGCGCCGCCGCGGCCCGCAACGTCCTGGTGATCGGTGCCGAGAAGATGACCCATGCCGGTGCGGAGCTGGTGGGCGCGTGCCTGCTCGGCGCGGACTACGACACGGCGGGCGGCACCTCGTCGACGGGCTTCGCCGGACTGTTCGCGAAGGTCGCCGACGAGTACTCGCTGAGGTTCGGCGACTGTTCCGACACGCTCGGTACGATCGCGGCCAAGAGCCACCACAACGCGCTCGACAACCCCTACGCGCACCTGCGCAAGCCGCTCGACGAGGCGTTCTGCCGAACCGAGTCGGCCGCCAACCCACGGGTCGTGGGCATCCTGCGCCGGACCGACTGCTCACCGGTCTCGGACGGCGCGGCCGCCGTCGTACTCGGTCGCGAGCGCTCGCCGGCGGCGCGCCATCCCGCGGTGCGCTTCCTCGGCGTAGGGCAGGCCAACGACTACCTGCCCGCCGACAGGCGTGACCCCGTCGCGTTCGCCGCGAGCCGGGTGGCCTGGAACCGGGCGATGGCGATGGCCGAACTTGAGACCGGGGACCTGTCGTTCCTCGAGGTGCACGACTGCTTCACCATCGCCGAACTGGTGCTCTACGAGACCCTGGGGCTCGCGGCTCCCGGGGCGGGTGCCCGGCTCCTCGACGACGGCGTCGTGTTCCGCGACGGGGCACTGCCCGTCAACCCCTCGGGCGGGCTGAAGTCCAAGGGACACCCGGTCGGTGCCACGGGCGTCAGCCAGCATGTGCTGGCCGCCATGCAGCTCAGTGGTACCGCCGGCGCGCTCCAGCTCGGTCGGGCCAGCCGTGCGGCGGTGCACAACATGGGCGGGCTCGCGGTCGCCAACTATGTGAGTGTCTTGGAGGCGGTGTGACCATGGCACCGGCAAGCCGACGTCCTCTGGACGGCGTCACGGTGGTCTCGATCGAGCAGGCAGTCGCCGCGCCGCTCGCCACCCGTCACCTCGCCGACCTCGGGGCGCGCGTGATCAAGATCGAGCGGCCCGGCGCGGGCGACTTCGCGCGCGCGTACGACGAGACGGTCGAGGGGCTCTCCAGCCACTTCGTGTGGCTCAACCGCAGCAAGGAGTCCGTGGTCCTCGACCTGAAATCCGAGGCCGGCCAGCGGGCGATCCAGGCGCTCGTGGCCCGCGCGGACGTGTTCGTGCACAACATCGCTCCCGAGGCCGCCGCGCGGCTGGGGCTCGACGCCGCCACGCTCCGCTCGACGTACCCCGGCCTGGTGCACGTGTCCGTCTCGGGCTTCGGCCCGAACGGTCCGTACTCGAACAAGAAGGCCTACGACCTGCTCATCCAGTGCGAGGCGGGTCTGGTGTCCATCACCGGGACGCCCGAGACGCCCAGCAAGGTCGGCATCCCGGTCGCCGACATCGCGGCCGGGATGTACGCCTACGCGGGCACGCTCGCATCCCTTGTCCGCCGCGGGCTCACGGGTGAGGGCGCGACGGTCGAAGTGTCGATGCTCGAGGCGCTGGCCGAGTGGATGGGATTTCCCCTCAACTTCACCATGTACGGCGGAGTCGCCCCGTCCCGCACAGGGGCGTCGCACGCCGCCATCGCGCCGTACGGGCCGTTCCAGTGCGCTGACGAGCAGGTGTTCTTCGGGGTCCAGAACGAGCGGGAGTGGTCCTCGTTCTGCCAGAACGTGTTGGGCGACTCCGCCCTTGCCGACGACGTGCGATTCGCGGCGAACATGCGGCGGGTCGAACACAGAGCGGAGCTGACGAGCGTGATCGAGGAACGGTTCGCCGGTCTCTCGGCGGATGAGGTGACCGCACGCCTCGACGCTGCTGGGGTCGCCAACGCCAGGCTCCGGGAGCTGTCGGGCCTGCTCGAGCATCCCCAGCTCCTGGCTCGTGCGCGGTGGCGCGACGTGGGCTCCCCGGCGGGCATGCTCCGCCAGCTGCTGCCCCCGGCCCTGCCTGACGGGCTAGAGCCGCCACTCGGGCCGATCCCGGCCCTGGGGGAGCACACGGAAATGGTCCTGGCCGAGCTCGGCCTCGACAAGGCCCGCGCATGACCGGAACGGACGCGGACCGGCATGGTCCCCGCGACCATCATCACCTCATCGAGACGGCCCGGTCGTGGCTGTTCGTGCCGGCGTCACGCCCCGCGCTCTTCGACAAGGCCGCCGCCAGCGGCGCGGACGTCGTCATCCTCGACCTGGAGGACGCGGTGGCGAGCCCGCAGAAGGCAGCGGCCCGCAACCACGCGGTCGACTGGATCGCCGGTGGCAACACCGCCGCGGTACGGATCAACGCCGCGGACAGCTCGCAGCATCTCGACGACGTGGACGCACTCGTCGGGCTCACAGCGCTCGCGGCGGTGATCGTACCGATGGCGGCTTCGAGCGACGTCCTGCGTTCGCTTCACGAACGCCTCGGACCTGAGGTGGCGCTCGTGCCGCAGGTCGAGACCGCCACTGGTCTCGTCGGAGTCCATGACCTTGCCAAAGCCCGCGGAGTCGTACGCATGGCGTTCGGCCACCTCGACTTCGCCTTCGACGTCGACGCCTCGCCGAGCAGCCAGGCCATGACCCTGGCACGGTCGACCCTCGTTCTCGCGTCCCGCGCGGCCGGTCGGGTGGGACCGATCGACAGCGTGACGACGTCACTGGACAGCGAGACCGACGTCAGCGAGGACGCGACATTTGCGCGGTCGCTCGGCTTCACCGCGAAGCTGTGCATCCATCCCAAGCAGGTGGCGCCGGTCAACCATGCCATGAGCCCCACAGCTGACGACGTGGCCTGGGCGTCGGAGGTGGTGAACCGCGCGTCGTCCGGCGCCGCTATACGGATTCGCGGACAGATGATCGACCGGCCGGTGCTGGCCAGGGCGCAACGGATCCTGCGAGTCGCCGGGCGCCGCGGTGAGAACCGCGAGTCCGAGTGATTTGTCGCTGTTCACCAGTGATGTTGTCCAAGACTTGAACAATCTCCTGGTAGTTGCGGTTGCGGAGCCGGGCCCACCGTCCGCTCCGGCCTGTGGAAGTTTCGTATCGATCGGCGCCCGCTCCCTTGCAGGCATCGACGCATGGTAATCGAGTGTTGACGCGGTGGCCGGGCCGTTCCTAGGGTCCGGGTCAGGCGGGCCTGAGGTGCTGTCGACCTCGGCGCACGCCGGTCCTCGATCCTGCGTCGGAAGGATGAGAGTCATGGCTGTCTCCGGGCGCTCCGCGGCCCTGGCCATCATCGGGGGTGCGGCGAGCACGGCCGCGCTCGCGCTGCTGATGACACCGGCGATGGCCGGTGGCGCGCCGCCGCAGTCCGCCGCCCCGGCGGCCGCTCTGACGGGCTCGTGCGGCGCCACCGCGCACGTGGACTCGCAGTGGTACGGCGGCGAGATCGTCACCGTCACGATCACCAACACGTCGGCGGCGGCCGCGACGAAGTGGGCCGCGACCTGGACGCTCGCCACCGGCCAGCAGGTCGTGTCGGCGTGGAACGCCACCGTCACCACGATCGGCGGCATCACCACCGCGGCCAGCGCCTCCTACAACGGCGCGCTGGCGCCCGGCGCGTCGACGACCTTCGGCATGCAGCTGTCCGGCCCGGCCGTGGCTCCCACGCCCAGCTGCACGAACGACGCCCCCGGCACGTCCACCGGCGCCGACGTCACGCTCACCGGGGCCGACACCGGCCGCACCCTCACCCTGCAGGTCGGGCAGACCGTCGCCGTGCGACTCGGATCGCAGTACCTGCCGCCCACGGCAGGCGGCACCAACCTCGTGCAGCTCTCGTCGGCCGGCGGCTACCCGAGCGGCCAGCCGGTCGCCGCCCTGTACCGCGCGGTGGTGCCGGGCCCGGTCGACATCACCACCCACACGGACGCCGCCTGCTTGCACGACCCGTTGCCGTGCACCATCCCGATCGCGCTGTGGCAGGTGCACATCAACGTGGCCGACGTGCCGTCCACCGGCCAGACCGTCACCCTCACCCAGATCGACAACACCCGCCTCCTGAGCCTGCACGTCGGCGACCTGCTCGTGGTGCAGCTGCCCAGCATGTACCGGCCGCTGGAGCTGTCCAACCACGGCCTGCTGCTCCTGCGCGACACCACCGGTGGCTACCCCACCGGCCTGCCGCTCACCACCCGCTACACAGCCGCGATCCAGGGCCGGACCGACCTGGGAACGGTCACCGACAACGCCTGCATGCACCAGCCCACCCCGTGCCCGACGCCGGCGGTCCCGTGGACCGTCCATCTCACGGTCACCGCCTGAGCCAGCTCTGATTGCACCCCTTGGCACGGGTTGCCACCTTGCATCGCCCGGCTCATGCGCGGCGCCGGATGCCGGGGCAAGACCCCGCAACGCTGGCAGGTCACCACGACCGTCGACCCGGCCGCGGCGCACCGGCCCGACCTCGTGCAGCGAGACTTCACCGTGGACGCCGCCGCGGTCGACACCCGCTGGTGCGGCGACATCACCTACATCGACACCTGGGAAGGATGGCTCTACCTGGCCACCGTCATCGACCTGGCCTCCCGCCGCGTCGTCGGCTGGGCCACCGCCGACCACCTATGCGCCGACCTCGTCGACGCTGCCTCAACGACGCGCTGCACCGGCGGCCCGCCTCCGGGTTGATCTTCCACTCCGACCGCGGTGTGTTCCCCTCAGTCGCAGTCGTGTCCGCTTTTCGACTTCGATCCGCTCTTCGACTTTGTCTTGCTGCTGCCACCGCTCTTCCCGCCTGGTTTGCCGGCGATGCTCATAGTGATCGTGTCGCAGGCGCCGCCCGAGACGAGGTTGCAGGCGCTGAGGGCCGGCGTGAGCAGCAGGGCCGCGAAGGCGGCGATGATGGCTTTGCGGGTGCGGGTCATGGCGGCTTCCGTCCGTGGTTGGCGCTGTCCTCGGAATGATGCACGGCGTTGTCGATTCCGTAGATCAGGTCTCCGACACACGGATGCGGCGTTGCTCACTCATCCACCCAGCAGGGCGCGGACGGCGCCGTCGACCATGCGGCGCACGGCACACTCGACGGCGACAGCGGGATCGTGATGCCGCGCCCACGGTGACGCTGTGCACGGCAGCGCTGCTGGCCGTCGCGCGGAAGGGGCGCGGGGGCCTGTCCGCTCCCGCGCCCTGACCGTCAGCGTGCCCCTCGGCCGGCCGTCACGCGGCCTTCACGAAGTACTGTGCGGCCGTTCCGTTGCAGTCCCAGATCTGCAGTCGCGCGCCGTCCGCTGTCGAGCCTGACGGGGAGTCCAGGCACTTGTTGGAGTTCGGGTTGCGCAACTGGTTGCCTTCCTGGACCCAGTTCTGTGCGCCGCTGCCGTTGCAGTCCCAGAGCTGCACCTTCGTGCCGTTGGCCGTACCGGCGCCGGCGACGTCCAGGCACCGGCCCAACGTCCGCAGGGTCTGGCCGTCCCGGCTCCACTGCTGGTCCTTCGAAACGGCAGACCCCTGGCACGTCCACAGCTGCACGGCCGCGCCATTGCCGCCCGTGTCGTTTCCGGCCACGTCCACGCACTTGCCGCCCGGCCCGTTGATCTGCGTCGCGGGTCCGCCCGGCGTCGTGCCGCCGTCCTGGTAGTAGCGCACGTAGTCGATCGATGCGGTGAGCGGGAACTGGCCCTGCACAGGGTTCTGTCCGGGGTACGTGCCGCCCAACGCCAGGTTGAAGATGACATGGAACGGCTTGCGGAACTCCTCCAGGGTCGCCGGTGTCGTGTCGATCACGTGCGTTTGCACACCGTCGATGTACCAGCGGATCTGTGCGGCCGTCCACTCGATCGCATAGACGTGGAAGGCCGCGGCGTTGTTGACGGCGGGGTTCGCGACGTAGTTGGCGTTCTGACCCGCCGTCCACGGGAACACGCCGGTCCGCAGGTCCCAGAAGATGTTGTTCGTCACGGTCGCGTTCGCGTTCGCGTGTTCCATGATGTCGACCTCGCCGCAACTGGCCCAGTTGGTGGGCAGGCGGTCGTAGTACGTCTGCGCCGGGTTGTAGGCGCTCGTGGACGTCTCGTCGCACGCGTCGCCAAGCATCCAGAACGCCGGCCACGAGCCGGTGGCGGTCGGGAGCGCCATGCGCGCCTCGATGCGGCCGTACTGGAACGACTTCTTCGTGTCCGTCGTCATGCGGCACGACGTCTGGTAGAAGTTGCGGCCGTTGACCGTGATGGGCGTCGTGAGCCAGTTGGCGCGCATCACGAGGTTGCCGCCGGACTGCGTGCAGTTCTCGGGCCGGTACCACTCCCACTCGCCGTTGCCCCAGCCGTCGAAGGCATTGAGACCGGGGTTGAGGCCGTTACCGACGTTGTAGTTCCAGTTGGCGCTGCTGGGCGCGCCGGACCCGTTGAACTCGTCGGCCCACACGAGGTTCCACGCGGCGTGCGCGGGCTGCTGCTGGACGACCACGCTGCCGACGAGCGCAGTGACGGCCGCGGTGAGGAGCGCCACGAGGCGCCGGCGACGGGGCGTGCGGGGTGTGTGTTCCTGTTGAATCTCCACAGCGAATGTGCCCTTCTCGAGCAGGGGCGGAGATGGCGCGATTGGCGGAATCGCACCTGTTCATGCCCTCACGTGGCGGATGTGAGAGCGCTCTCAGCATCGTGATTGGCGGCAAACCTTGTTGTCAACAACCTGTCATGCCCAAGTAGCGAAATTCGTGCAAGACCCGACAAAAGCGCACAATGCGCGGCGTCCTGGCACGTGCCTGGTCGAAGTGTTCGGCCATCGAGATATCCATTGAGGAGTTGCGTCACGTCCGTTTCGTAGTCGCTCGCCGGAATCTCGCCGATGGTGCCGGCGGCGACCCTTCGTCGCGTTACCAAACCTCCACCGTCGGGGGCAGCGGCGTTGACGTCGGCTGTTTACGATCTTGCCCGTGCGTCGACCCCTCCTCCTCGCGGTGCCCCTGCTCGCCCTCGCGGCGGGCTGCTCACCCGATTCGTCCCCGTCCACCAAGACCAGCCCGAGCGTCACGGCGAGCCCCTCGCCGGCCGGGCCTGACTACGCCGCCTGGGCGGCCGGGCGGTCCGCGCCGGTCGTCGACCCGCTCTACCCGGCGTACGGCAACGCCGGGGTGGACGTGCTGCACTACGGGCTCGAGCTGGCGTGGGCGCCGGACACGAAGGTGCTCACCGGGCAGGCGACGATCCGGCTGCGGGCAGCGACCGACCTGCGGGACGTGCGGCTGGACTTCTCGGCGGCGTACACGATCGACGGGGTCACGCTGAACGGGGCGGCGGTCACGGGTACCGTCGCCGACAACGACCTCACGGTGCCCGGCACCATCGCGAAGGACGCGTTCGCGACCCTGGTCGTGAAGTATCACGGGACGCCGGCCACGGTGCCGATGCCGTCGCACCGGACCGACACCGAGCCGCTCGGCCTGACGGTGACCAAGGACGGCGGGCTGTGGACGATGCAGGAGCCGTACGGCGCGTCGACCTGGTATCCGGCCAACGACCAGCCGTCGGACAAAGCGCTCTATGACATCGCCGTCACCGTGCCCGACGGGTGGTCGGCGGTGGCGACCGGGGCGGCGAAGCCGCAGGAGGGCACCACGTTCCGGTACACGGCCGCAGACCCGGTCGCGGCGTACCTGACGACCCTTGCCGTCGGCAAGTATCAGAAGGAGACGGCGGAGGGGCCGCGCGGGATCCCGCTCACCTACTGGTTCCGGCCCGGCACCGACGACAAGGTGCTCCCGTCGCTGCGCAAGGCGCCGCAGCAGCTCGCGTGGCTGGAGCAGAAGTTCGGGCCGTACCCGTTCGCCAGCGCCGGTGTCGTCATGGTGCCGTCGGCGTCCGGCATGGAGACCCAGCAAATGATCACCATGGGCACGCCGGACTACGGCACGACGAAGCCCGCCGAGGTCGCGAAGTACTTCGAGGACGACCTGCTGCACGAGTACGCCCACCAGTGGTTCGGCGACTCGGTCGGGCCGACCAGCTGGAAGGACCTGTGGCTCAACGAAGGCTGGGCGACCTACGCTCAGCACCTGTACTCCAACGAGCGCGACAAGGTCAGCGCGAAGCAGTGGGAGGACTGGGCCCGCGGCGTCGACGCGCGGCTCCGCAGCCGGCTCGGCCCGCCCGGCAACCCGAAGGCGGAGAACTTCGCGGAGAGCAACGTCTACATGTGTCCGGCGCTGATGCTGCACCAGATCCACAAGCAGCTCGGCGACGACGCGTTCTTCGCCCTGGCCCGCGAGTGGGCGCAGCAGCACCGCGGCACGGCCCAGGACCGGGCCTCGTTCATCGCGTTCGTCAACAAGCAGACCGGCAAGGACTTCACCGCGCTGATCAACACCTGGCTCGACTCGCCGACCACCCCGAAGTAGCCAGGGCACGCTCAGCCGCCGCCGGGTCGCAGAGCGGCCCGCCGGGTCATCACCACCGGCGGGCCGCCGTCGAAGCGCCGCGGCCAGTCGGTGCGCGACTCCTCGGGGAGCTCCGGCCGCTGCGGGTCAACCCGATCCGCTCCGTCAGCAGCAGCGTCTGCCCTGCGGTGAACCGCTGCGCGACGTCGCACTGGAGCCGGTGGCAGTACCGGGTGGAGGCGCGCCAGGACCGCACGTCGATCCGCCGATCCAGCCGGTCGGGTCCAGGTGCTCAGGCGGGGAGCTGTCGTGTCCCTCAGCCTGTTTCTGGACGGCCCGCGTCACGCAGGAACGTCTGCAGTTTCTCGGTGGCGCGCATGGAGGAGTACCAGGGGGTCCGGGTCCTGCTGCTGGTGCGCCCGGCATCGGGGACGACACCAGCAGCAGGACTGCCTGGCTGATTTAGCTGACCAGCTTCCAGGGGCCGTTCTTGTCGCCCGGCTTCTGGTTGCGGGTGTACCACTTCGCCTCGTACACGTGGTTCTGATACGTCACCCGGTCACCGGCGTTGTAGACCCGCGTCGGTGCCCACGCCGCCGGGCCGCCACCCGGCGGCGGCGGGGCGATCTCCTCCCACGGGCCGTTCGGGTCGCCCGGTGCCTGGTTGCGGGTCCACCACATGGCACGCCACTGCTTGCCCTGGTACGTGGCGTACTCGCCGTTGTTGAAGATCCGCGACGCCGTCCACAGCGCGGCGCCGTCCTCGGCCATGGCGATCTCCTGCCACGGGCCGTTCGGGTCGCCGGGCTTCTGGTTCTGCGTCGCCCAGGCCGCCTGGTACACCTTGCCCTGGTAGGTGACCCGGGCGTTGAACTTGTACTGCGTGGTCGCGACCCAGGCCGGCGGCAGGTTCACCGTCACCGCGACGCCGGCCTCGGCCGGCTCGTAGCCGTCGGTGCCGAGGTAGGCCGCGGTCAGGTTGTGGACGCCGCCGGACAGGCCGGCCGGCAGGGTGAAGCTCGCCTTGCCCGCGGCGAGTTCCGCGGTACCGCGCGGCGTCGTGCCCTCGCGCAGCTCGACCTTGCCGGTGACCGGCAGGCCGCCGGCGGCCACGGTGACGTCCACCTTCGCCGCGGTGCCCCAGTCGACCGGCGCGGCCGTCGCCGTCACCTGCGGCTTGGCCTTGACCGTGCGGAAGACCGCCGGCTGGGCCACCGCCGCGCCGCCGTCGGCGCTCGTCGCCGAGACGATCCAGCCGTACGACGTGGCCGGCGCGAGCCCGGACCAGGTGACCGTCGCGGTCCCGTTCGCCGTGACCTCCTGCTGCGCGATCGTGCCGCCCGGCACGTACAGCGCGAGGGAGTCGGTGGCGAACGACGTCTTGCGGGTGGTGAGGTCGACCGGCAGGGTCAGGTTGTCCTCGGCCCCGTTGTACCGCGGCTTCGTCTGGCTGCCGTCGGCCCGGATGTCGTACTCGGTCGCCCCGAAGTTGTTCAGGAACGGCGAGTACGTGTCGATGTGCACCTCGGCCCGGGCGACGTCGAACTGCAGCAGGCGCAGGAAGCTCGCGCCGAACTGGAGGCGGTCGGTGGCCTTGTGGTCCACCGTGCCGTCGCCGTTGACGTCGATGTTGCCGTTCGCGTCGACCCGGCCGGGCCACAGGTCACCGGCGGACACCGTGTAGAACTGGTAGTCCGCCAGCAGTTCCACGACGTCGTGGGTGACCGTGACGCCGACCTTCGACTTCACGTTGGTGCCGACGCCGTGCTCGTGGCCGGCCAGCACCAGGAAGACGTTCGGGTTGGCCTCGACGACCTGCTTGTAGAGCGGCGAGCCGTCCGGCGCCGAGAAGTCCGCGCCGCGGCCGTCCGGGTTGACCGACGGCTTCAGGTAGTCGTGCGACAGCAGGATGCCGTTGCGGTCCTTGTACCGCTTGAACACCGAGTCGGCCCACCTGGCCTCCTGCGGCGTCACGCCGTAGGACAGGCCGACCGCGACGAAGTCCAGGCCGCCGGCGGAGAACAGCACGTAGTTGTTCTGGTTGTCCTTGCCGGGGATGACGCTGCCGTCGGCCGCGACCTGCTCGTCCCAGGCGTGGTACTCGGTGCCCGCCGGCCAGCTCTTGGCGACACCGTAGTACCGGCCGGCGCTGAACGTCTTGCTGAACCGCGAGTCCGGACCGGTCTCGGCGCCCAGCTGGTCGTCGTGGTTGCCGGCGATGACCTGGTTGACCACGCCGTTGTCGTCGAGCACCTTCTGGTACTCCGACGCCGCCGCGAGCTCCCGCTCGACCTGCTCGTTGAGGCCGGGCCGCAGCAGCGTGCCGTCCGGGTTCTTGGCGAGCGGGTCGTAGTAGTCGTTCTCGATGATGTCGCCGGTGTGCGCGGTGTACGCGATCTTGCGTCCCTCGCGGTTGTCGGCGATCCACTGGGTGGTGTTGCGGTACGCCGCGGCCCAGATCGCCTGCTCCTCGGCGGCCATCACGTCGGAGGGCTCGGCGCGGCCGTCCCAGTCGTCGTAGGTGCCGCCGGCCGCGCCCTCACTGAGGTACTGCGTGTCGGTGAAGTGCGCGAGCGCGAAGTCGTACGTGCCCGGGTCCTCGAAGCGGTCCTTGTCCTGCTGTGCCGTCGCGTCGCGGGGCGACAGGTCGTCGGCGAAGGGGTCCTCGCCGGTGACCAGGACGTGGACGGTCCCGCCGTCGCGGTGCTCGGCGCCGACCGGCGCGGCCAGCACCGTGGTGTGGCCGGCCTGCCCGCGGGAGCTGGTGAGCACCGTCCAGCGCTTGGCCGCCGGGTCCCACACGCGCAGCGCCACGACCCGCTCGGGGTCGATGCTGCCCTCCCACCGCAGGATGGGGTCCTGCGCGGTGCCGACGCTCAGGTCGTAGCGCTGGAACACCACGTCACGCCCGGACGGCGTGTCGATCGTCCGGCCGTCGAGCGGCTGGAGCGACGCCAGCTGTACCGCGGCGTCGTGGGCCACGTCGAGCGTGGTCGGCACCGACGTCGCCGTGCCCTGGTAGCCGCCGGTCGGCAGGACCTGGTCGGCCTTGGTGAAGGTCGCCGTGAGCGGCACGCCGGCCGGTCCGGGGATCTTCGCCGACAGCGTGGCGCCGGGCGCGTTGGGGTCCCCGACGGTCGCGGTCAGCTCGGACGGCACGTCCGGGATGCTCGCGCTGGTGAAGTGGATCTCCCGGGTGGCCGTGTTGCCGAGCACGTCGGCCACGGTGACCGCGATCGTGTGCGCACCGGCGGCCAGGCCTCGGCCGATCAGGGCGCCCTGCGCGACGGGCTTGCCGTCGAGCGTGATCACCGGCGTGCCGGCGACCCCGGAGGCGTCCTTGACCTGCACCACGAGCGCGACGGTCGACGTGAGCCGCTGGCCCTGGGCCGGCACGCTGTCGGCCACCTCCGGCGCGGTGTTGTCGACGGTGAACCGCCGGGTCGAGGTCTTGTCGCCGACGACGGCCGTGATGCTGTGCCCGCCGTCGCCGAGCTTGGTGGTGTCGACGTCGGCGCGCCGGCCGAGCGCGGGCAGCGCACCGCCGTTCTCGGCGGTGACGTCGAACAGGACGGTCTTGGCGAGCACGCCGTTGCTGCTGCTGCCGCAGGTGCCGTCGCCGATGTACACGGTCACCGGCTGGCCGGCCGGGTAGCTCGCCGAGCCGATCGTGACGGTGTTCTCGGCGATCTCGCGGCTCAGCAGCGTCGCCTTCGCGTCCGCCGGGGCGAGCTGGAAGTCGCGCAGCGTGAAGTCGTCGTAGTTGTCGCAGCCGCCGGCCTTGGCGCTGCCGTGGTCGCTACCGGCGACGAACTCGACGACGTTGACGCCGGGGACGAGCCACTCGTTCGGGAACGCGAGGTCGGCGACCTCCTTCTCCCAGATGCCGAGGTTCAGCGGGATGCCGTTGATCCGTACGACGTTGTCGAAGCCGCTGTCGGCGCCGTTGCCGCCGACGAACACCCGCAGGTGGGCATCGGTGCCCGCGCCGAGCGTGTCGATCGTGCGGGTGGTGGGGGCGTCGGCCACGTCGAAGTGGAACTCGGCCTCCTTGTTGGCGCCGCAGGTGCCGTCGCCCAGGGCGAGGGAGGCGGCGGTCGTCGCCTCCCTCGTCACCGCGCCGCTCGTGGCGGTGGTGACCAGGTACGTCGGGCCGGCGGTGACCGTCCCGGACGTGCCCAGCGTGAGGCTCACCGACGCCCGGGTGACCCGGAAATCGTCGTGGTTGGCGCACGTGGCCCCGTTGAGGGTGCCGTTGTAGTCGCCGGTCTTGAGCAGGATGGTGTTGTCGCCGGACTTGAGGTACCGGTGCGGCACCTTGAGCGTCGCGGTCTCGGCGCCGGCGACGCCGTAGTCGCCGCCGAGGTCGACCCGGTTGCCGTTGACGAGCAGGTAGTTGTGGTACTTCGCCTCGGCCGAGTTGCCGGCCTCGATGGTCAGCGCGAGCGTCGCGGTGCCGGCCGCGAGGGACTCCGCGTTCTCGGCCGGGCTGCCGTCGATGGCCAGCGACTGCACGCTGCCGGCGCCGGGCGCGCCGGCGAGTGCGGCGATGACCGGCCGGCTGCCGCGCACGAGCGAGCCGTCGGCCGGGGAGATCTTCGGGGCACCGGCGGGCGCGTTGTTCACGGCGACGAGCGCCTGCGCGGTGGCGCCGGACCTCGTGGTCGCGACGACCGTGTGGGCGCCGTTGCCGAGCGTGCTGGTGTCGAGGTCGACGCCCAGGCCGGCGGTCGAGCCGGGCTCGCCGGAGACGACGAACGTCAGGTCCTTCACCAGCAGGTTCTTGGAGCTGCCGCAGGTGCCGTCGCCGAAGCTGTAGCTGAACGCGTTCTGCTCGCCGTCGGCCACGACGCCGAGCAGGCTGAGGGCGAGGCTGCTCAGCGGGAAGTCGTCGTAGTTCGGGCAGCGCAGGCCCTCACCGAACGGCAGCGTCTCCACGCCCACCGCGTTGGCGTTGGTGGTGTCGACCCAGTTCGCGCCGGCGTGCACGGTGACCGTGTTGACGCCCGCGTGCAGCCAGGCGCCGGGGAACTCCAGGGCGCCGCTGCGTCCGCCGGGGATGTCCGGGAAGTAGACCCGGTCCGCCTCGGCGGTGTGGTCGTTGACGGTGATGTAGTTGTGGTAGCGGGCCTCGGTACCGTTGCCGCCCATGTCGAACGCGAAGCGCGCGGTGCCCTTCGTCGGCGTGGCCCCGACGGCCTTGCCATCGACGGTCAGCGCGACGACGGAGTCGTTCTCCACGGTCGGCTCGGCCTCGACCCGGACCCGCCCTTCGAGGGTCTGCCCGTCGCTCAGGTTGAGCACGGGCGCGCCGCCGGTCAGCGGCGGTGCGTTCTCGGCGACGGCGTCCGTGGGCACGGACCCGCCGGCGAGGACGACGGCGAGCGCGATCGAGAGCGCCCGCCGTAGTCGGTGCCTCATGGTTCTCCTTTATGTGACGGTGATGAGGTGCATCGCGGCGAACGCGACGATGCCGGCGCCGAAGACGGTGATGCCGCCGGCGGCGAGGACGGGGGCCACGCGGGCGGCGGCGTGGAGGCGCGGTGTTCTGGTGAGGACGGTGCGGCCGGCGATCGCGAGGACGCCGACGCCGAAGAGGACGACGGCCATGCCGGCGCCGAAGGTGAGCACGAGCAGCAGCGCGAACCCGGCGCGGCCGACGAACAGGCCGGTGGCGAGGACGAGGAACGCGGCCGGTGAGGGGGTGAGCCCGCCGGACATCCCGAGCAGCACCAGCCCGGGCCTCTTCACCTGGCCGTGCCCGTGGTCGTGCTCATGGCCGTGCTCGTGCGCGTCGTGATGATGATGGTGATGACCGTCGCCGTGATGATGGTGATGGTGATGACCGTGCATGTTGCGGCGGATCAGCCAGATGCCGGTGCCGATGACGAGCAGGCCCGCGACCAGTTGGAGCCAGCCGGTCAGCTGCTCCATCCGGACCAGGTCGGACAGCGAGAAGAACGTCCAGGCGACGCCGATGGCGAGCACCGACACGGTGTGCATCGCGGCGACCGTGCCGCCGAGCCAGGCGGCGTCGCGGACCCGGCCGCGGGAGCCCGCGAGGTACGCCGCCGCGAGGCTCTTGCCGTGCCCGGGCCCCAGCGCGTGTCCGGCGCCGGCCAGGAACGCGAACAGGAACGCGAGCGGCGCGATGCCCGGAGCGTTGACGAACTCCTGCAACCGGTCACTCATGCCGGTGCCCTCCTGCGCCGCATCCGACGGCCCACCAGCCAAACGACAGCGATCGCGACCAGCACGCCGGCGACGACCGCGCCGAGCTGGATCGCGGCACTGCTGCCGGACGCGGGCACGGTGGCCGGCGAGTCGCCGAGCGGCCAGTCGTGGGAGTCGGCGCCCTGGCGGTACACCGTCCGCTGCCCGTCGGGCCCGGTTGCCAGGGTCTGGTAGGCCGGGTGCAGGTCGGTCAGCGTCCGCACGGCGACCGACGCGGTCCCGACCGGCCCCGGGCAGGTGTAGTCGATCGTCACGCCCCGCTTGGCGAGGTCGTCGATCGGCTGCAGCACCCCTGGACAGGCCTGACGGTTGGTCTGGACCGTGATCCGTTCGAGAAGGTACTTCGCGAACGCCGGCGCGGGCGCGATCGCCGCCGCGTCCGTGTCGCGGTAGAAGACGGCGCCGTCGAGCATGACCCGGTCCTGCGGCAGGATGCCGAGCGACACCCCGAGCAGCGTCAGGTCGTCGGACCCGCCGACCCGCCACCGCACCCGCACGACGTCGGGCCGGTCGTCGCCGAGGCCGACGGCGACGGTCTGCGGGTCGCCGAACGGGTGCGCCGCCGCCGTCCCGGGAACGGCGAACCCGGCGAGGACCGCGAGCGCCACCAGGCACACCGCTCCCCGCCACTGCCGTCTTCCGCGCATGGCCAAGGCAGTACTCCGAATAGAGGATCTTGGTTCGCGCAGAGTCTTGCCGATCGTTGGCCAGCAGGAGGGAACACCCGGATGAACATTCGGGTCCGGGCAGTTTCGTCACACAACTGTCATGATTCAACGGCAATCCGGCCATCGGGGTCGCCGAGGCACGTGTAGCCGTATGCGGTGCAGGTCTCCGGCTCGTACTCGCAGATCCACCAGTCGCAGCTACCGAAGTAGTGCAGGGCGGCGAGCTTGTCCGGGGCGACGATGGGGACCTCGACGGCTGCGGGTGGTTCGAGCAGTGGCTGTTATCCGCGGCGCACCAGGACAATCCTCCGTGTCGTCAGAAAGTACCGAGAGTGTCGACGCGTCTGCCGCTGCAGACACTGGCGGCGCCCGACCCGCTCAGTCGTCCCAGCCGAGCTCGCCGTCGTAGGCGACGACCGGGCGCAGACCGGGATGGGCGGCACTGCCGGACATCCGACCACCGGTGAGCAGGGCGGTGGCCAGGTCGGCGACCTCGCTTGCCAGGTTCGGCCACGGCGGGACCTGCTGGTTTCGCGTGTCCACGTGGTCCCAGTAGAAGACCTCGCCGGTGGCGCCGGGGCTGTGGTCGACCATGATGCTGGCAAGTCCTTCATCGGTGGTCAGCGGCAGCCAGGTCGGCCGCCAAAGGTCGGGCCACTCGACGCGAGAGTCCCGCGTGACGTCGTTGATGGTGCGCCACCGCTCGGCGATCTGCCTCGTGTCGAGCATGCGGTGCACCGGGGCGAGCGGAAACGCGCCGTCGAATCCGGTCGAGCCGTTGTGCCAGCGCAGCAGAGCCTCGACCTCGGGCCGCAGCCGGAACCCCACGACCTCTTCCAGCGTGGCGATCTCGGCGGCGGTCGCCGGCGGTGCGAGCAGCGCGGCGGTCGTAGGTGTGTGTTGCTGCAACCATTGTTCGATCTGCTCAAGCGAGGTTGCGAGGCTCATGCCGACCATCATGACCGGCCGGGCCGACATTCGGGCCAGAGACGGGCGGGCGCGAGCGAACCACGTGAACAGCGGTCCTCGCGCCCGTGCCGTCTGTGCTGTCTGTGTCGAACTATGGTCAGGCGATGGTGGCGGCGTCGATGACGAAGCGGTACCGCACGTCGGAGGCGAGCACCCGCTCGTAGGCATCGTTGATCCGGTCGGCGGAGATGATCTCGATCTCGGAGCCGATGCCGTGCTGGGCGCAGAAGTCGAGCATCTCCTGGGTCAACGCGACACCGCCGATCATCGAGCCGGTGAGGTTGCGCCGGCTGCCCAGCAGGAACCCGTGGACGCTCATCGGGCCGGGTGCCACGCCGACGTTGACCATGGTGCCGTCGACGGTGAGCAGCCCGAGGTAGGCGTTGATGTCGAGGTCGGCGCTGACGGTGTTGATGATGAGGTCGAACCGGTCGGCGAGCTGCGTGAACGTGTCCGGGTCAGCGGTGGCGTAGTAGTCGTCGGCGCCGAGACGCAGACCATCCTCGCGCTTCTTGAGCGACTGCGACAGCACGGTGACGTGCGCGCCCATGGCGTGGGCGAGTTTGACAGCCATGTGACCGAGCCCGCCGAGGCCGACGACGGCGACCTGCCGGCCGGGACCGGCGCCCCAGCGGCGCAGCGGCGCGTAGGTGGTGATGCCCGCACACAGCAGCGGCGCGGCGGCCGCCGGGTCGAGCCCCTGCGGGACGGACAGAACGAAACCGGCGTCCACGACGACGTGGGTGGAGTAGCCGCCCTGGGTCGAGGTGCCGTCGCGGTCCGGGCTGGCGTAGGTGAACACGGTGCCGTTGACGCAGTACTGCTCGTCGCCGTTGCGGCAGTTGGCGCACTCCCCGCACGAGTTGACCATGCAGCCGACGCCGACACGGTCACCGACGCGGTGCTTGGTGACGTCGGCGCCGACCTCGGCGACGACTCCGACGATCTCGTGGCCGGGCACGACCGGGAACGGCTGCGGGCCCCACTCACCGCGCACCGTGTGGATGTCGGAGTGGCAGATGCCGGCGTACTCGATGGCGATGAGGACGTCGTTCGCGCCGACGGCACGGCGTTCGATGACGGTCGGGACCAACGGCTCGGCCGGGCCCGGTGCGGCATAGGCGTGCACGCGCATGACAGATCGCTCCTTGGATCGGGACTCGCCTCCGGTGGTCGTCACGGGGCGGGCGTCAGGTTCACTATCCATCAAACGCGCTGGACACCGGGGGTGAAAGGCACTGGTGAAACGTGTACTGGCAGGGCACCCCTGAGCCGGAGACGGCGACCTGGCCTGAGGACATGGACCAGCGCAGCCAGATCCGTGAGTGTTCCTGACCTGGTCCCGCCTGCGGTGCAGCGGTTGCTGTACGGCATGACAGACGTCCCGGCGCTGGTCATGAACGGTCGTGGTGACGTGCTGGCCACCAACCCGCTGGGTCGTGCCCTGTACGCGCCGATGCTCGAGGCTGCCGGCGGAGCCGTGCCGAAGCGCTCGACCTGACCGCCGACAATCTCGCCCTCATCGCCTACGGCACCGAACCGGGCAGCGACTCCGAGGACAAACTGCGCCTGCTGGCCAGCTGGTCCGCCGCCGACACCGCGGAAAGCAGCACCTTTTCGCTGACCGGGTCCAGCCCCGTGCCGGCGTGTCAGCTGACGACCGAGATGGTCACCCGCCCTGATGCCAGCTGGTCCAGGTGCTGTTTGGTGGCCTGGAAGGTCCCGAGGTGCACGGTGTCGTCGGAGTAGCCGACACCGTCGGCGTCGTAGAAGAAGGCAAGATTTCCCCATGGGGCGTAATAGACGAGATCGCCGGCGTTCGGATCCACCCCCGGTGTACCGGCGGTGTCCAGCTTCCTGGGCAGGTAGGCGATCTTTTCCTTGCCGGCGAACTCTTCGAGGTTCAGCTCCAGTGGCAGCAGGGACAGGAAGTCGCGGACCGTGGCGGTGTCCCGGCCGATGACGACGTCGACCGATGCGGCGCCGGTGGTGAACCGTACGACTGTGCCCTCGACGGGTCGGCCGGAGCGCCCGCCGACGACCGGCCCGGATGCGGCAGCCGATCCCGGCGTGGTCGCGGTCTGTGAGGCCGGGGTGGCCTGTCCGTTGTCCGCAGGATCGGCGGCGCAGCCGCCGAGCATGAGCAGCAGACCGGCGATGGCACTGTGCGTCAGGTGTCGCTGCATGACGGTCCCTTTCAGGTGCTGAGGACGTCGCCCGTCGCGGCGTGCAGTAGCTGCGGCGCCGTCATCGCCGACGCCGCGGGCTGGTATCGCTCAACGCTCCGACGGGGCGGGGATGGCTTCGGTGGTGGCGGCCCAAGAGGCGAGCAGCGCGAGCGCCTGGGCGGTCGGCGAGGCCGGCTCGGCGGCGTAGATGGTCATGCCGACGCCGTCCTCGGCGCGCAGGTCCATGGTCTCGTAGGCGAGTTCGAGGTCGCCGACAACGTGGTGGTGGAAGGTCTTGACGCCGGTGCCGTGGATGCGGACGTTGTGCGCGCCCCAGCGGCGGCGGAAGTCGTCGCTGCGGGTGGACAGCTCGCCGACCAGGTCGTGCAGGCCCTTGTCGTGCGGGTCCTTGCCGGCGGCGGTGCGCAGGTTCGCCACGAGCATGTCCGCGGCGAGGTTCCAGTCCGGGTAGAAGCGGCGCGCGGCGCTGTCCAGGAAGGTGAACCGGCCGAAGTTCGGCACCCCGGTGGCGGTGGCGTAGACGTCGCTGTACATGGCCCGGCCAAGCAGGTTCGCGGCGAGCAGGTCCTGCCGGTTGTTCACCACGATCGCCGGTGCGGTGATCGTGTCCAGGGTCCACTGCAGGCTCGGCCGTGGCGTCCAGCGCCGGGGCCGGCGGCTCGGACGGACCAGCACGTTGCTGCCGTTGGCCTCCTGCGCCAGGCGCATCAGGTGGGCGCGTTCGGCGTCGTCGAGCTGCAGCGCCCGGGCGATCGCCTCGAGCACCCCGGCGGAGACCCCGGCCAGGGCGCCACGTTCGAGCTTGGCGTAGTACTCGACGCTCATCCCGGCCAGGGCGGCGACCTCGCTGCGGCGCAGCCCCGGCACGCGACGCTGCCCGGCGGTCGGGACGCCCGCCCGCTCCGGGGTGATCTTCGCCCGGCGGGTGGTGAGGAAGTCGTGGACCTCGGCTCGGTTGTTCACCTGTCCGACGGTACGGCGTAGCGGGCTGAGCTGGGATGCACTGTTGGTACACCCCTCATCGGTGACTTCCTCCGCCCGCACGGTGAGGGTGTGCTTGGCGCATGAGTACGACGCTCCTCGAACATGCCGGGCCTGGCCGTGTCCGGCGGCAGGCCCGGCTGACCACCGCCCTGATCGCCACGGTCATCTTCCTGACCGCGATCGCGCCGCTGGCCACCGACATGTACGTTCCCGCCTTCCCCAGCGTCGCCGTTGACCTGTCGGCGACGGCGACGCAGGTGCAGCTCACGCTGACGACGTTCTTCGTCGGGATGGCGCTGGGTCAGCTCGTCGGAGGGCCGGTCTCCGACCAGTACGGCCGTCGCCGGCTGCTGATCGCGGCGATCCTGGCGATGACGGTCGCGTCGGTGGTGTGCGCCATCACCCCGTCGATCGGGGTGATGATGGCGGCCCGGCTGGTCCAGGGCTTCAGCGGCGGCTGGGCGATGGTGATCGGCCGGGCCGTCATCGTCGACCTGGCCCGCGATGCACACCTGGTCCGCGTCCTCAACGTCATCGCCGGTGTCGGCGGCATCGCGCCGATCGTCGGACCGCTGCTCGGTGCGGCCATCCTGCAGCTGTCGCACTGGCGGGTGTCGTTCTGGACGGTCGCCGTGCTGGGCGTGGTGATGCTCGCCGCAGTGCTGCTCGCCGTACCGGAGTCGCTACCACCCGAGCGTCGCCACGGCGGCGGCCTGCGCGCGTTCGCCGTGGCCGGGCAGCAGGTGCTCGCTCAGCGCCGTTACGTCGGCTACGTGCTGGTCAGCGGCTCGGCGATGGGGGCGATCTTCGCGTACGTGGCGACGTCGGCGTTCGTGCTGCAGTCGATGAACGGCATGACCCCGATCGGGTACTCGATCGACTTCGCCGCCAACGCCGCCGGGATGACCCTCGCCGCCCTCGTCGCCGCACGCCTCGCCGGTCGGATCGCGACCCGCACGGTCATCCTCGCCGGGCAGGTGGCCGCGCTGGCCGCCGGCGTGGCGATGCTGGCCGGTGCACTGTGGTTCAACACGCCGCTGCTGCTCGCCCTGGTGTGCTTCTTCACCCTGATGACCGCGCAGGGCCTGATCGGGCCGAACGGTGGCGCGCTGGCCTCGGCGGAGGTGCCGCAGCATCCCGGCACCGGTTCGGCGATGCTCGGGTTCGTCACCTGGGTGGCCGCGGGTGTCATCGCGCCGCTCACCGGGCTCGGCGGGCAGGACACCGCGGCGCCGATGGCTCTGCTCATGATCGCCTGCGTCGCGCTGTCCATGTTCGGTCTGCTGCTGGCCCGGCCGGCGAAAGCGCCGGGCACCGCAGAGGACGCCCGGCCAGCGGTCGCGGACTCGCCTCTGCACGGGTGAGCGCACGGCCTTGGCCCCACACGTTCTCTGGAAGGATGTTCATGCAAGCGATTGGACGTCCCGGGGCTCGAGGTCGCCGGCACGATCGACGAAGTCGGGGCGGCGTCGAGGGGCTGAAGCTTGGTGTGGTGGTTGCCGGCTTCGTCGACCGATGGACGGATGGCGATCATTTCAGGGAATCCGCACGCGTCGCTGGTGAGGGAGTTGCTGCTGTTCGGGGTATTGGCAGAACCTCCCAGACCGGCCGCGGTGGTCGTAGCGTCGAAGGCGTGGACAGCCGAGCCGAGATCCGGGACTTCCTCACCACCCGCCGTGCCAAGGTCACGCCGGACCAGGCGGGGCTGCCGAACTACGGCGGCCACCGCCGCGTGAGCGGGCTGCGGCGGGAGGAGGTCGCGCTGCTGGCCGGCGTGAGCGTCGACTACTACACCCGCCTGGAGCGCGGGAACCTGTCCGGCGTCTCCGACGGCGTCCTCGAGGCCCTGGTGCGGGCGTTGCAGCTCGACGACGCCGAGCGGGCGCACCTGTTCGACCTGGCCCGCACCGCCAACACCACGGCGGCGAACGCTCGCGGGCGGCGGCCGACGTCGCAGTTGCGGCCGGTGGTGCAGCGGCTCCTCGATGCGATGACGATGGCACCGGCGTACGTGCGTAACGGCCGCCTCGACATCCTCGGAGCCAATCCGCTGGGCCGGGCGGTGTTCGCGCCGCTGTTCGACACCGCGGCCGCCACGCCGAACATCGCCCGGTTCATCTTCCTGCACCAGGCCAGTCAGGAGTTCTACCGCGACTGGGAGACTCTCGCCGGGGACACCGTGGCGCTGTTGCGCGCCGAGGCCGGCCGCGACCCGTACGACCGGGCGCTGACCGATCTGATCGGGGAGCTGTCGACCCGCAGTGACGTGTTCCGGACCTGGTGGGCGGCCCACGACGTGCGGCTGCACCGCTCCGGCGTCAAGCACGTGCACCACCCGGAGGTCGGCGACCTCACCTTGGCCTATGAGTCCCTGGATCTGGTCACCGACGTGGGGCTGCGGCTCAACGCGTACACCGCCGAGCCCGGCTCGGCCTCCCAGGACGCGCTGAACCTGCTGGCCAGCTGGGCCGCGGCGCCGCGTGAGCGGCCCGCCGCCCGCCGAGCCGACTGAGCACGGGTGAGGGGTTCCGGCAGTACCTGGAACAGCAGCCACTGCCACATCAACTGCACCGCCGGTTGGATGGACAGCACAGGGGTAGCGGTTACCGCAGGTGGCCGGCACCGTGCGTCCGGACACGACCGGGCGGACCACCACTGCGGCACTCGCCCGCGGACCCGAGCGGGCTGCTGAACGGATATTTCGGAGGAAACAACCATGCGTGCAACGCTCATCTACGGTGCCGGTGACGTCCGGATCGAGGACGTTCCCGACCCGAGCCTGCGGGAGCCGACCGACGCGATCGTCCGGGTGGTGCGTTCCTGCATCTGCGGCAGCGACCTGTGGCCGTACGCGCCCCGCGAGGCCACGCAGCAGGGCGACCGGATCGGCCACGAGTTCCTCGGCGTGGTCGAGGAGGCCGGCCGGGACGTGTCCGGCCTGAAGGCGGGTGACCTGGTGGTGGCGCCGTTCGTGTGGGCGGACAACACCTGCGACTTCTGCCGCGAGGGCCTGCAGACCTCCTGCCGGCACGGCGGCGACGGCACCCACACCGTCCTGGAGTGCGTCGGGCTGAAGCCGGCCATCGAAACCGCGTTCGCCGTCGTGCGCAACGGCGGCACAGTCAGTCGGGTCGGCGCCCCGCAGTACCGGGACGTCCCCGCCGACTTCGGCGTGTTCTTCCGCAACATCACGCTGACCGGCGGCGTCGCCCCCGCCCGCGCCTACATCGAGGAGCTGCTCCCGGACGTCCTCGCGGGCCGGGTCGAGCCGGGTAAGGTCTTCGACCGCACTGTCGGCCTCGACCAGGTCCCGGACGGCTACCGGGCCATGGCCGACCGCAGCGCGCTGAAGGTGCTGATCCAGCCGTGAACGCCTGGACCGACGACGAGCTGCGCCGGGTCGGGGGCGCCGAGGAGTTGCAGCTGGCGTCCCGCCGCGGTGACGGCACCCTGCGTCCGTACGTGACGATGTGGGTCGTCCGGGCCGGTGACGAGCTGTACGTGCGCTCCGCCTACGGGCCGGACAACCCCTGGTATCGCCGCGCGAAGGCCACCGGTACGGGCCGGATCCACGCCGGCGGGGTCGAGCGGGACGTGACCTTCAGCGCCGCCGAGCCCGGCGTGCACGCGGGTATCGACGCGGCCTACCACGCCAAGTACGACCGGTACGGCCCGGCGATCGTCGGCTCCGTCGTCGGCGCCAAGGCCGTCCCGGTCACCATCCGCCTCGTACCGGCCTCCTGAAAGGCACCCTGGCTGTGGCACCCAACGAACAAGCCCGCAAGCACCACGACGAACTGTTCCCCGGGTACGTGTCGACCCTCGCGGTCACCGACCCGGAGCTCATCGAGTACTTCGACAACTTCGCCTTCGACGAGGTGCTCCGCTACGGCGACCTCGACACCCGCACCCGGCTGATGGTGCAGCTCGCCGCGCTCATTGCGGTGCAGGGGCTCGGCGAGTACCGGGTCATGCTCGGTGCCGCACTCACGGTGGGCGTGACGCCGGTGGAGGTCAAGGAGATCGTGTACCAGGCCGTGCCGTACGTCGGCATGGGCAAGGTCTTCGACTTCCTCCACGCCACCAACGAGGTCCTGACCGCCTACGGCGTCGAACTGCCCCTCGAAGGCCAGTCGACCACCACACCTGAGACCCGCATGGAACACGGCTTGGCGGTGCAACAGGAGATCGTCGGCGCCGACGTGGTGAACGCCATGTACGCCAACGCCCCCGCCGACACCGCGCACATCCAGCGGTACCTGTCCGGCAACTGCTTCGGCGACCACTTGACCCGTACCGGCCTCGACCTGCGCACCCGCGAGCTGCTCACCTTCGCGATGCTCATCGCGATGGGCGGCTGCGAGCCGCAGGCGAAGGGGCACCTCGCCGCCAACCGCAACGTCGGCAACGACCGCCAGACCCTCCTGAGCGTGGCCACACAGCTGCTGCCGTTCATCGGCTACCCGCGCACGCTCAACGCCATCCGGCTCATCGACGACGTCATGCCAACCATATCGGAAAAGGAAACATCATGAAGCAGCGCACCCTCGGCACCGGCCTCACCGTCTCGGAGATCGGCTACGGCTGCATGAGCCTCACCGGCGCCTACGGCCAGACCGGCGGACCCGCCCGCGAAGACGCGATCGCGCTGATCCGCCGCGCCGCCGACCTCGGCGTCACATTCTTCGATACCGCCGAGGTCTACGGACCCTTCGCCAACGAAGACATCGTCGGCGAAGCCCTCCAGCCGATCCGCGACCAGGTCCAGATCGCCACCAAGTTCGGGTTCGCGTTCGCCGAGAACGGCGTCGAACCGGGCGGGCTGTGCAGCCACCCCGAGAGCATCCGGCGGGCGGTCGAGCACTCGCTGCGCCGACTGCGCACCGACCACATCGACCTGTACTACCAGCACCGCGTCGACCCGCAGGTGCCGATCGAGGACGTCGCCGGCACCGTCAAGGAACTTATCGAGGCCGGCAAGGTGCGGCACTTCGGCCTGTCCGAGGCCGCCGCCGGCACGATCCGCCGCGCGCACGCGGTACAGGCGGTCGCGGCGGTGCAGAGCGAGTACTCGATGTGGTGGCGCGACCGCGAGCAGGACACCATCCCCGTCCTCGCCGAGCTCGGCATCGGCCTGGTGCCCTACAGCCCCCTGGGTAAGGGTTTCCTGACCGGCACGATCGACGCCACGACCACGTTCGCCGACAGCGACTTCCGCGGCCAGACGCCGCGCTTCCAGGGCGAGGCCCTCGAAGCGAACCTCGCGCTGGTCGAGGTGCTCAAGCAACTCGCCGCCGATGCCGGCGCCACCCCGGCCCAGCTGGCGCTCGCGTGGCTGCTCAACCAGCAGCCGTGGATCGTGCCCATCCCCGGCACCAAGAACCCGGCCCGGATGGCGGAGAACACTGGCGCCGCCGCGGTCGAGCTCACCGAAGCGCAGCTGGTCGAGCTGCGAGCCGCCGCCGACCAGATTCAGATCGTCGGCGCCCGCTACCCCGCGGCCCAGGACGCCATGACCAACCGCGACGCGCCCCTGCCCGCCGCGTAAGACCCGCCGACTGCCAGGCCAACCCGCAACAACCCGAAGGAGCGCAGATGAGTGCGCTGACCGATACTGCGACGCTGGCCGACGGCCGCCCGATCCCGGCGATCGGGTTCGGCACCTGGCTGCTGCAGCAACGGATCCATCAGCATGGTTCGGTACCAGCACGGGTGGGAACGCGGCTGGGGCAAGTCAGCGGCGGGGCCGGCGAAAGCCGTGCCCACTGTTGGTCCGACCCCGCCAGGCCATGATCAGCGGCACCAGGTACCGAAGGCCGTTTGGCTGTCGTGAGGCCGGGTAGGCCCGCGCCCGATGGGTTGAGTCGAGATCAGCAGGAGACGAAATGGGCAGCACACCCGCCAAGCCGACGCCTCCGTTTCCCGAGCAGGCGCAGTCGCGGCCGGGGTTGGACGCGCGGATGCAGCCGCGTCCGCACAACGAGTCGCCGGGATTGCGTGGGTCCGGCAAGCTGGTTGACCAGGTCGCCCTGATCACCGGGGGCGACAGCGGGATCGGCGCGGCCGTCGCGGTGCTGTTCGCGCGCGAAGGTGCGGACGTGGCCATCGTCTACCTGCCCGCTGAGGAGGAGGACGCGAACAACGTCAAGGCGCTGGTGGAGAAGGAGGGACGTCGTTGTCTGCAGCTGACCGGCGATGTGCGAGCCTCCTCGTTCTGCGGTGAAGCGGTAGAACGGACTGTGGCCGAGTTCGGCCGGCTCGACGTGGTAGTCAACAACGCTGCGGTGATGTACCAGCGCTCGCTGGAGGAGATCAGCGACGCTGAGCTCGAGGAGCAGTTTGCCACCAACGTGCTGGGCTACTTCTACCTGACGCGGGCCGCCCTGCCGCACCTTCCGGCCGACGGTCGCATCATCAACTGCGGTTCGGTGGCAGGTCTGGAAGGCAACCCGAGTCTGATCGGATACTCGGAGACCAACGGTGCGATACACACCATGACCAAATCCCTGGCGACCGAGCTGATCGAGCGGGGTATCCGGGTCAACTGCGTGGCGCCGGGACCGGTCTGGACGCCGTTGAACGCCTCCAGCCGTACTCCGGAGCAGATGGCCGGGTACGGCGCCCAAGTCGACCCGGTGCCGCTGGGCCGCCCGGCGCAGCCGGACGAGATCGCTCCCGCCTTCCTGTTCTTCGCCAGCAACGCCGACAGCAGCTACATCACCGGTGAGACCCTCGCCATTTTCGGCGGCCACGTCCTCGCCCGCTGACCAGCGGCCGGGATCGGCGGCAGTTCGGCGTGACGCCCGAGGGCGTCGTCGAGGTCCGGCAGCGCTACGAGGCCGGCACCGGCATGCTCATCACCGAACTGCGCACTTCGGCGGGCCTGCTGCGGCGTGCCGACGCGCTTACGCTGCGCTCCGGCGCGCGACGATCCGGCAGACGGCCGCGGCCTGGCGGCGGTGGATGACCGGCTTCGCGATGGCGGGCCGGTTCGTGCCAGGTCGCCCTCGGCCGGGCGGCCACCATGGCGGACCGGCTCGGCCTGCCCGGACCATCCGCATGGCGCACCCCTCATGGCCTCCACCGTGTCTGATGTGTACCTGATGTGCGCGTTTCGTGCTGATCGGGCTCGGTGTCTGTGGCGGGGGTCGCGGCGTGCAGGGCGCGGAGCACGATCGCGCCGATGAGGTAGCTGATCAGTGCGCGCGTTGGAATGCCGAACGGGGCGGGCTGCGTGCGGGGGTACAGGCTGTTGTCCAGCAGGCCGAAGGCGATCGCGGCGAGCCCTGCGACGGCCAGCAGCAGGCGTGGTGCGGGCCGAGCCAGAGTGGAGGCCAGCGGTCTGGGCATCCATCGAGGGCGGCGCCGGAGTTTACGGCCTGCGGACGATTCGACGGGTCCGAAGACGGCGACCAGGGGGGCGAGGACAATGGTGAGCGCGATCAGCCAAGGCAGGCGCCAGGCCCACCAGGACGCGGTGCCGGCGGCGGGGGTGGGGGTAGCACGCCGGCGGCGTTCAGCGCCACGACGAGCAGTATCGCGGCCACCATGTGCCACAGGAAGACCGTGAGGATCACCGCGTTGACCGCGATGACAGCCGTCCAGGGTCTGGTACGGCGCAGCCATCGCTCGGCTGCCGGCCGGACGAGCAGGGCGATGGCGAGTTGGGCGGTGAACAGGGCGAGCAGGGCCATGCTGGGTGGTGACATGTTGTGCAGCCGCTCCCCGGGCACGTTGATCATGCTGATCGGGTAGGGGCCGGGCACGGTGAGCACCAGGAGCACTGCCAGGCCGACGGCCAGCATTGCCCAGAGGGTGCGGGGGCGGGTGGGCAGGCGGTTGTCGCGCCAGAAGAAGCCGATCTGGTGGATGGCGAGCCAGCCGAACAGGAAGCTTCCGTTGCCCCAGCGACCGTCGCCGTAGAGCCGGGCCAGGTCGCCGGCGGCGACCAGCACGAGCAGGACTGTCGGCACGGCGGCGCCGTAGCGGTGATGCAGCGCCCACATGAGCGGGGCGAGGGCCACGATCGCGAGGTAGACCGACAGGAACCACAGCGAGATCCCGGCGAACCACACCGCCAGTCGCGCCCAATGCGGGTCCAACCCCGATAACTGGGCCAACCCGGCGCCGGCTGCGAGGATGAGGATCAGGGCGGTGGTGGGACGCACCAGCCGGGCCGCGCGGTGGACCAGCCAGTCTCCGGCGTGCCGGCCCGCGCGGTGGTGGGAGGTCAGGGAGGCGGCGTTGGCGTAGCCGCCGACGAGGAAGAAGATCGGCATGACCTGGACCAGCCAGGTGAGCGGGTGCGCCCAGCGAAGGTCGGGCAGGGCCGAGCGGCCGACCAGCTGGCCGTTCTGGTACTCCACGACGGTGACCAGCCAGTGGCCGAGCACCACGGCGACGATCGCGATCGCCCGCAGCAGGTCGATGAACCGCTCCCGGGAGGCCGGAGTCTGCTCGGCCATCCGCCGCAGCCCGCGCAGCGGTTTCATGGCTGTCAGGCCAGACCGGGCTGAGGGGGACGGGCGGCCGGAGGGGTCAGCATCTGGCATGTGCTCCTTCGCTGACGTGGTCGGGTCAGTGGCCGTGGTAGAGGGCGTCGATGTCGGCTGCGTACCGTTCGGCCACGATGTTGCGTTTGACTTTGAGGGTGGGGGTGAGTTCTCCGTCGGCTTCGGTGAATTCGCGTGGCAGGATCCGGAAGGTCTTGACCTGTTCGGCTTTGGACACTGCCCGGTTGGCGTGTTTGAGCGCGGGTTGGATTTCGTTGCGTAGTTCGGGGCTGTGCCGTAGTTCGGTGAGGGACGCCTGGGGTCGGCTGTGGGTGGAGCGCCAGCGGTTCCATGCTTGTGGGTCGATGGTGATGAGGGCGGCCACGTACGGGCGGCCGTCGCCGACGAGGATGCATTGGCTGACGAGGGGGTGTGTCTGGATGGCGTCTTCGATCGGTGCGGGGGTGAGGTTCTTGCCGGCCGCGGTGACGAGGATGTCCTTTTTGCGGCCGGTGATGCGGAGGAACCCGTCTGGGTCGAGGCTGCCGAGGTCGCCGGTGCGGAGCCAGTTGTCGGTGGTGAATGTGGCGTGGGTGGCGTCCGGGTTGTTCCAGTAGCCGGGGAAGACGACGTCGCCGCGTGCCTGGATCTCGCCGTCGTCGGCGATGCGGATCTCCACTCCCGGTAGGGGGCGGCCGGCGGTGCCGATGCGCTGTGCCGTCGGCGTGTTCACGGTCAGCGCTGGTGAGGTTTCGGTCAGTCCGTAGCCTTCCAGGATGGTGATTCCCGCGCCGCGGAAGAAGTGTATGAGGCGTTCGCCCAGTGGTGCCCCGCCGACGATCGCTGTGTGGCACCGTCCGCCGAGCGCTGCCCGGAGTTTGCGGTACGCCATCAGGTCGCACACGGTGTGGGCCAGGCGCAGCAGCGCGTTCGGGCCGCGTGGCGTGTCCAGGGCGTGGCTGTAGCGCACGGCCACCCGTTCGGCGACGGCGAACAGCGTTCCGCGGTGGGCTTCGGTGGCCTGCTGCCGGGCCTGTGCGTGCAGTTTCTCGAACACTCTGGGCACGGCGAGGATGAACGTCGGCCGGTGCCTGCCCAACTGCCCCAGCACGCCGGTCATGTCGGCGGTGTGGACCGTCGTCGCCCGCGCCTGCACTATGCCCACCTGGATCAGGCGGGCGAACGCGTGCGCGAGGGGCAGGAACAGTACCGTCGATGCCCCGGGGTGCAGCAGTTGCGGCAGTACTGCGAGCGCGCCGGTGGCGTCGCAGTGGATGTTGCGGTGGGTCAGTGTGCAGCCCTTCGGGCGGCCGGTCGTGCCGCTGGTGTACACGATCGTGGCCACGTCGGCATCGGTCACCCGGTCGCGGCGCGTGTCGAGCTGTGCCTCGTCGAGGGTGCGGCCCTGTTCGGCCAGGCCGATCAGGTCTCCGGCGTCGATCTGCCACGTCAAACGTAGTGCCGGCAGGCGGTCCCGGACGGCGATGACGGTCGTGGCGTGCTCATCGGTCTCCACGACGCATCCCACCGCGTCGGAGTCGGCGAGGATCAACTCGATCTGCTCGGCGCTGGAGGTGTCGTAGATCGGCACGGTCACCGCACCGATCGCCCACAGCGCGTAGTCCACGAGGGTCCACTCGTACCTGGTACGGCTGATCAACGCGACCCGGTCACCGTGCTCGACACCGGCGGCGACGAACCCGCGGGCGACGGCGAGCACGTCATCGCGGAAGGCCGCGCAGCTCACCGGCGACGCCCCGCCCCGCGGCGCGGATGGTGCCGGCCACGAGCGGGGATCGGCGTCGGGGCGCAGGAACTGCACCGCATCCGGGTCCTCACGGGCGTTGTCCCACACGGCTTGCGCGAGCACGGGCACCCGCTCGCGAGTGACCACCGGCTCGACCGCCACGTACTGCACGCCGCACCCCCCACTGTCACCACGCCCGGCCCTGGTTCCCGCTGTACCGCCATGATGCCGCCGGCACCAGCGCCGGACGGCGACGTTCGCCGGGAATGCCCAACTGAGGTGACGCAGCATTGCGCCCAGAGAGAGCGAGGTCGGCGGGAACCGTGTCCGGCTACCGTGGCTGCGTGTCTGGGACGCCTTGCGGGCTGTAGGTGACCGCGGGCCTGGAGGGTGAAAGGACGAGCGGACATGCAGCAGACGCAGACGGCGACACGCACGGTTCAACGGCCCCTGAATCCGAGTCAGCTCAGCCGGATCGACGCGTGGTGGCGCGCCGCGAACTATCTGTCGGTGGGGCAGATCTACCTCATGGACAACCCCTTGCTGCGCCAGCCGCTGCGTCCCGAACACATCAAGCCGCGCCTGCTCGGGCACTGGGGCACGACACCCGGACTCAACTTCATGTACGCGCACCTCAACCGCTGCATCAGCCACCGTGATCTCAACGCGATGTACGTGATGGGGCCCGGCCACGGCGGCCCGGGGCCTGTGGCGTCCGCCTGGCTCGAGGGGACCTACAGCGAGACTTACACCGACATCACGCAGGACGAGGCGGGGATGAAGCGGCTGTTCACCCAGTTCTCGTTCCCTGGGGGCATCCCGAGCCATGTCGCGCCCGAAACGCCAGGCTCGATCCACGAGGGCGGCGAGCTCGGGTACGCGCTGGCGCACGCCTACGGCGCGGCGTTCGACAACCCGGACCTCATCGTCGCCGCGGTGGTCGGCGACGGCGAGGCCGAAACCGGTCCGCTGGCGGCGAGCTGGCACTCGTCGAAGTTCATCAACCCGGCCCGTGACGGCGCCGTGCTGCCGATTCTCCACCTCAACGAGTACAAGATCGCCAGCCCGTCCGTGCTCGCACGGATCGAGCCGGAAGAACTCGATGACCTGATGCGCGGTTACGGCCACACGCCGTACGTCGTCGAGGGCTCGGATCCCGAGCAGATGCACCAGGACTTCGCGGCCGCACTGGACCGCTGCCTCGACCAGATCGCGGAAATCCAGCTGCGTGCCCGCCACGACGGCCGCACCGAACGACCCCGGTGGCCGATGATCATCCTTCGATCGCCGAAGGGATGGACGGGCCCGAAGGAGGTCGACGGACAACCCGTGGAGGGCACGTGGCGCTCACACCAGGTGCCGTTCGGCAACGCGCGGGAGGACGCGACACACCTGGCGCTGCTGGAGGAATGGCTGCGCAGCTACAGGCCCGAGGACCTCTTCGACCCCTCGGGCGTCCCAGTGCCCGAGATACGCGACCTGCATCCCCTCGGCAGCCGCCGCATGAGCGCCAACCCGCACGCCAACGGCGGCATCCTGATGCGGCAGCTGCGGATGCCGGACTTCCGTCACTACGCCGTCCCGGTCGAACATCCGGGCACCGGAGCAGTCGAGTCGACCCGCGTACTGGGTGAGTTCCTGCGCGACGTGATGCGCGACAACATGACCAACTTCCGGGTCTTCGCCCCCGACGAGAACAACTCCAACCGGCTCAGCGCCATACTCGAGGCGACCGACCGGACCTGGAACGCCAGGATCAAGGCGGGCGACGACAACCTCGCGCCCGACGGGCGGCTGATGGAGATCCTTTCCGAACACACCTGCCAGGGGTGGCTGGAGGGCTATCTGCTGACCGGCCGGCACGGGTTCTTCTCCTGCTACGAGGCCTTCATCCACATCGTCGACTCGATGTTCAACCAGCACGCCAAATGGTTGAAGACCACCAACGGCATCCCGTGGCGGGCCCCGATCGCCTCGCTGAACTACCTACTGACCAGCCACGTGTGGCGACAGGACCACAACGGATTCTCCCACCAGGACCCCGGCTTCATCGACCATGTGGTGAACAAGAAAGCGGAGACGATCCGGGTCTACCTACCGCCGGACGCGAACACGCTGCTGTCGGTAACGAGTCACTGCTTGCAAAGCCGGCAGTGCGTGAACGTCATCGTGGCAGGCAAGCAACCACAGCTGCAGTACCTGAACATGCACGACGCGATCGTGCACTGCACCAAGGGCATCGGCATCTGGCAGTGGGCGAGCACCGACGAGGGCACCGACCCGGACGTGGTGCTGGGATGCGCCGGCGACGTACCGACGATGGAGACGCTCGCGGCGGTCCAGATCCTGCGCGAGTGGTTTCCGGACCTGCGGATCCGGGTGGTCAACGTCGTCGACCTCATGCGGCTGCAGGACGACCAGACACACCCGCACGGACTGTCCAGCACCGAGTTCGACTCGCTCTTCACCACCAACCGCCCGATCATCTTCGCCTACCACGGCTACCCCTGGCTGATCCACCGGCTGACCTACCGGCGCACCAACCACGAGCAACTGCACGTACGCGGGTACATCGAAGAGGGCACCACCACCACACCCTTCGACATGTGCGTGCTCAACGGGATCGATCGCTTCGACCTCGCCATCGACGTGATCGATCGGGTTCCCCGGCTGCAGGCCACCGCCGGGCACTACCGGGAGCGTCTCAGGAACAAGCTGATCGAGCATCGGCAGTACATTCGGACCCACGGTGAAGACCTGCCCGAGGTCCGCAACTGGCAGTGGTCGCAGGAACCAGGACCCACTACAAGCATCGACAACCCGCCGCTGCGCGAACCTGAGCCCTGATCCCGCACGACAGCCGCGTCGCCACGGTGTACTGCCATCCGACCACGACGATCAGCCGATCCATCGCCCCGTTCGTCCTCGCGAGATCGGCGACGCCTGGTGCGTCTGGTGTCAGCGCCCGTGAGGTTCCCCGCTTTCGCGGAGCATGGTTACCTGCCGCCGCCGGGTGGTGCAGGCGTCACGGTAGCAGGCTCGTCGGCGAGCGTGACGCCGAGTTCGGCCAGCAGCGTCCACACCTTCGCGATGTGCGCCGGGGGGCCTACCGGAGTGGAGGCGGGAGGTTGGGTGGGTGGCCGGGATGGCCCTGATCGTGGTCGCCGACGACAACGCTGATGTCAGGTCGCTGATTGCTCTGGTGTTGCGACGGGCCGGGCACACCGTCATCGCCGTCGACGACGGAGTGCAGGCGCTCGCTGAGGCTCGTGCCCGTCGGCCGGGTTTGGTCGTCACCGACGGGTCGATGCCGCGGATGACGGGAGCCGAATTGTGCCGAGAGCTCGCCGCGGATCCCGACACTGCCGAGATCCCGGTGATGATGGTCAGCGGCTCCGTCGACCCGGCCGATCTTCACCAGGATCTGCCCTTCCTGGCCGCTGTCATGGCGAAACCGTTCGAGCCCGACGACCTGATCCGGCGCGTGAATTCTCTGCTCGAAGGCAAATGAACTGTTTCGTTGCGGGTGCGCGGTTCGGTGCCGCGCCGACCTTGACGGGGATTCGGTCAGTGGTTTCTGGTGAACTGTGGACACGCGTCGCCGGCCGCGACCGCGGTGGCGTTGAGCGTGTCACCGGGCATGGGAGTCAACCCCTGACCTTGGACACCTGGAACCTGGATCTTGAGTGGTCCGGGTGGATGGGAGTCGTTCCGGGCGTCCTTGCGGCGTACGCCCGGGCGGCCGCGGTGGCCGGCACGCCGCGAGGCCCACCCCGACGTGTTCAACACTCTGCTGCAGCTGCTCGACGACGGACGACTCACCGACGCGCAAGGGCGCACCGTCGACTTCCGCAACACCGTCGTCATCATGACCAGCAACCTCGGATCGCAGCACCTCCCGCAGGGCGTCACATCGGACGGGCAGCTCACCGACGAGGCCCGCGGCGCGGTCATGACGGCACTCCGCGAATACTTCCGCCCGGAGTTCCTCAACCGCATCGACGAGACGGCGACATCGCCGACCTACCGATGTGTCGACGACAGGTCGCGTACCACCTGGGCGGGTGCTGCTGCACCGTGTCGGATCCGCAGTTGGGATCCGCAGTGCGGAAAGTGGAGATGGCGGCAACCCTATTCGCTGTGCAGACCCGGTTCGTCTGCTTGTCCTCGTCTTGGCTGGTTGCGGAACCTGGGAAGGGCTGTGGCGTGGGAGGTCAAATCGACGAAAACGGGCGGCGGTGAAGTGGCTTCCGTCGCGGCCCAGAGACGGCGACGCCCGGCCGCCGAGATCGGCAGGTTGTCTTCTCCGCCGGCAGCCAGCAGCACATCGAAGTCGACGGCCGAGTCGCGAAGGGCACGCGGATTGTCGCGATCCAACGCACGCTTCACCACCGCCGCCATCGGACCGCGGGCCAGCAGATCGAGCGTGGTCTGGTACGAACAGCCCAGAACGTCAGCCAGGTCGAGGGCTTCACGCAGCCCCGCCTCGGCAGCCATGACGACCACATTGGTGATCAGTTTGTAAGCCACGCCGGATCCGAGCGGCCCGACACGAACGACCTGCCCAAAAGTGTCCAGGATCGGCTCGGCCAAGGCCGTCGCATCGTCGGAGCCGGCCAGCAGCACGGTCAGCGCGGCTTCTGAGGCGTACCGCACGCCACCGATGAGCGGAGCGTCGACGAGGTGAACGCCTGCCGGCATCTGCGATGCGAGCGACTGCAGCATGGCTGGAGTCGTGGTCGACAGGACGGCCAAGGCTGCTCCGGGTCGCATTCCGGCGAGAATGCCACCCTCCCCCAGATGCGCCCCCGGTATGTCGGCGGACATCACAGCACTCAGCACCACATCAGCGTCACGGGCTGCTGCCGCCGGGCTGTCAGCCCCGACAGCTCCCAGCGCCGTCATCGCATCAATCCGCTCCGGCACGACGTCGAAGACACCCACCCGGTGGTTGGCGCGCAACAGATGGGGGACCATGCGAGAACCCATGTCCCCGAGGCCCACGAAACCGACAGCGGCCATGGCATTCCTCCTCGTGCAGAGCGCCCGGCACCTGGCGCTACAGCGTCCTGATGATTCGGAACGCGTACCCGCCGCACCGCCGCCGATGTACCGGAGCACAGCGATTCACCACAAAGATCACCTGGGTAACGGATCTTGCCGTCAAGACCCTTCGCGCTGCACCAACCAACGTCCAGCGCGCGCTTGGTCGCTTCGACGACTGGCGCTATTGCATTGACGTGATCTCAACGAGGAATGGGTCTTCTCCAGGGACGACTCGGTCATAGCGGCTGGATCGGGCGGTGCTGGAGTTGGGCGTGGAGCCAGCGTCACGGTAGGCCTGCACCAGCGCACCGATACCGGTCGAATCGATGAATGCCACAACCGTCAGGGCGGGCACCAGCATGCGCGGCTTCCTGGACCAGCAGACCGTAACCGCAGTGCGCCGGCAGCCGCGACCGTGACTGCTCGCCGAGCCGCTTGCAGCGGGTCGACGCTCACCTGCGGCCTATCGACCGCGGCTCCGTCGACCTGAGCCGGCCGGCGTGGCGTGAACGGGCCGGCCTGTGCATGACAGGCGCGAATATTGTTCCTGGAACTCACTCGGCGTTGGTGGGCTCCAGCAGGGGGCGGAGCAGGTCGAGCAGCTGGACGCGCTGCTCGGGACGCAACCGGTGCATCGCGGGGGCGAGGGTGCGCTCGATCTCGGCGTCCAGGCGGTGCGTGAGTTCCCGGCCGGCCGTGGTCAGGAACACCTCGACGGCACGGCCGTCGTGCGCGCTGCGCCCACGGGCCAGCAGGCCGCGGCGTTCGGCGCGGTCGATCAGGCCGGACATCGTCGACTTGTCCAGGCCCAAGTACGCGGCGAGTTCCGTCACCCGCGGGCGCCGGTCGCGCAGGATGCCCAGCACCCGCAACTGCGTCAGCGACAGGTCGTGCTCGGTGCCGATGCGCGTGAGCACGGCCGTCACCTGGAAGGTGCTGCGCACCAGTGCGTCGATCAGCGCGTGCACGGAGTCCTCGGAAGTCACCTGACCATCGTAGTTGACATAGTTTGGATTACCAACCATCCTAGTGTTGTTGGGATTACCAACTAACTCCCTGGAGGTCTTCATGCGCGCTGCCGTGCTCACTGCGTTCGACGCCCCGCCGGTCTACCGCGACCACCCGGAGCCGGTCGCCACCGGCGACGGCGAGATGGTCGTCGAGGTACTCGCGGCCGGGCTGCACCACCTGACCCGCGGCAAGGCCACCGGCGCGCACTACAGCGGGGCCGGCGTGCTCCCGCTCGTGCCGGGTGTCGACGGCGTCGTGCGCGACCGGGACGGGCGGCTGCGCTACGCCGTGCTCGACGACACCCGGGTCGGGACGTTCGCCGAGCGCACCGTCATCGACGCTCGCCGCAGCGTGGTCCTGCCCGACGGCGTAGACCCGGTCCGCATTGCCGCGGCCATGAACCCGGGGATGTCCTCGTGGGTGGCGCTGCGTCGGCGTGTCGCGTTTCAGCCCGGCCAGCGGGTGCTCGTCGTCGGCGCGACGGGGAATGCCGGGCGGATGGCGGTCCAGATCGCGAAGTTGTTCGGGGCTTCGCAGGCGATCGCCGCCGGGCGGGACCCGGAGCGCCTCGCCGCGCTGCCCGCGCTCGGGGCCGACGAGGTCTGCACGTTCGAGCAGCTCGAGCGGGCTGCAGACGCCGACGTCGTCCTCGACTACGTCTGGGGCGAGCCGGCCGCCCGGGCGATGATCCCGATGCTCACCGCCCGGACCGACCGGTCGGCCCCGCTGACCTGGATCCAGATCGGGTCGATGGCCGGGCCGACCGCGCCGCTGCCGTCAGTTGCGCTGCGCTCGGCCCGCCTGCAGGTGCTCGGCAGCGGCATCGGGTCCGTGCCCGCCCGCGACTTCATCGCCGAGCTGCCGGAGCTGGCCGCGGCGGTCACCGAGGGCGCGATCGACGTGCGGGCCCAGGCCGTGCCGCTGGCCGAGGTCGCCCAGGCGTGGACCGCCAACACCGACGGCCGCATCGTCGTGGTGCCGTAGCGCAGCCGGTCAAGCACCCGTCTCTCTGGTGCGGTGCGGATGACAGCGTCGACCCGGGTCAGTGACCACGCCGTCGGCGAGGAGCTTTGGCGAGCTGACCCCCAGGTCGTCTGCCGTGGCGGCGGCAGACTCGGTCACGATCGCAGGTAGCCGGCATCGGCGAGCGTGCGCGAAGCGGTCCGCACGGCAACGTTGATCTTCGCGACGGCCAACCAGCGGGGGCGCCGATCTGCCGCAGGTGGCCGCGTTCACGGCCAGCCGCCAGACCACCGAGTCGATCTCGTCGACCGCTGGGAGCTGCACTGATGTTCGAACATCCCGCCGGCACGTCGGCCCGCGCCAGCAGCTGCCCTGTGCGGCAGGACCCGGTTTACCGTCACCGCTCCCGACCACCCGCGTGCATCCAGGTGCGCGCTGCCGGGAGCGCGCCGGCGCAGGTTGCCAGGACACCTGAACACCGAACGCCGTGGTCCGCTGGGCCGCGGTGAGGCCACCGATCCAGGCCGCGTGGGCCATGCCGCCGAAGCCCCGGATTGTCTGGCGCGGCGCCGACGGATTGATGTTCGCCGCCGCGGCCTCGGTAGCCCTCAGGACCGACGCCGCGACCGTGAGAACCGGCACCGTACCCATGGTTGTCAGGGCGACTCGGCGGCTCAGCAACCGTCGCTCGCCGCTCACCGGCTCCTGCTGATCCTGTGTCATGTCCAACAATCGCACCTGCGAGATGCCCTCTCGAGCAGGATGACGGAAGCCTGGAGAGCTCCCATCATCCCAGCGCGGAAGGCATTGCCCATACCCGTCGACTCGTCACGTCTCGGTGCCCTCGGTGGGTCGAGGTCAAGCGCCGACGTACTGGGCCAGGTGCTCGCCGGTGAGGGTGGAGCGGGCGGCGACCAGGTCGGCCGGCGTGCCCTCGAAGACGAGGCGGCCGCCGTCGTGGCCGGCGCCGGGGCCGAGGTCGATGATCCAGTCGGCGCGGGCCATGACGGCCAGGTGGTGTTCGATGACGATGACGGACTTGCCCGAGTCGACGAGGCGGTCGAGGAGCTTCAGCAGCTGCTCGACATCGGCGAGGTGCAGGCCGGTCGTCGGCTCGTCCAGGACGTAGATGCCGCCATTCTCCGCCATGTGGATGGCCAGCTTGAGCCGCTGGCGCTCGCCGCCGGAGAGGGTGGTGAGCGGCTGGCCGAGGGTGACGTAGCCGAGGCCGACGTCGGCCATGCGGTGCAGGATGGCGTGGGCGGCGGCCGACTTCGCGTGGCCGGCGGCGAAGAACGACTCGGCCTCCGTCACCGACATCGCCAGGACCTCGCTGATGTCCTTGCCGCCCAGCTTGTACTCGAGGACGGCGGCCTGGAAACGCTTGCCCTCGCACTCCTCGCAGACGGTGGCGACGCCCGCCATCATGGCCAGGTCGGTGTAGATGACGCCGTTGCCGTTGCAGTTGGGGCAGGCGCCCGCCGAGTTGGCGCTGAAGAGGGCCGGCTTCACCTTGTTGGCCTTGGCGAAGGCGGCACGGATCGGGTCGAGCAGGCCGGTGTACGTCGCCGGGTTGCTGCGCCGGGAGCCGCGGATCGCGGTCTGGTCGACGGAGACGACCCCCGCGCCCTTGGGCACCGAGCCGTGGATGAGGGAACTCTTGCCCGACCCCGCCACGCCGGTGACGACGACCAGCACGCCCAGCGGCACGTCGACGCTCACGTCCTGCAGGTTGTGCCGGCTCGCGTTGCGGATGGGCAGCGCACCCGTCGCCTTGCGCGGGTCGGCCTTCAAAGAAGCCCGGTAGTCGAGGTGGCGGCCGGTCAGCGTGTCGCTGGCCCGCAGGTCCTCCACGGTGCCCTCGAAGCAGACCGTGCCGCCGGCGCTGCCCGCGCCGGGGCCGAGGTCGACGACGTGGTCGGCGATCGCGATCGTCTCGGGCTTGTGCTCGACGACGAGGACCGTGTTGCCCTTGTCGCGGAGGCGCTGGAGCAGCCCGTTCATCCGCTGGATGTCGTGCGGGTGCAGCCCGACGGTCGGCTCGTCGAAGATGTACGACACGTCGGTGAGGCTCGACCCGAGGTGCCGGATCATCTTGGTGCGCTGCGCCTCACCGCCGGACAGCGTGCCCGACGGCCGGTCCAGCGACAGGTAGCCGAGGCCGATCTCCACGAACGAGTCCAGCGTCTGCTGCAGGGTCGCCAGCAGCGGCGCCACCGCGGGGTCCTTGATGCCGCGGACCCAGTCGGCGAGGTCGCTGATCTGCATCGCGCACGCGTCGGCGATGTTGATGCCGTCGATGCGCGACTCCAGCGCCGCCTTGTTGAGCCGGGTGCCGCCGCACTCGGGGCAGGCCGTGAACGTGACCGCCCGCTCCACGAACGCGCGCAGGTGCGGCTGCAGCGCCTCCTTGTCCTTCTGCAGGAACCCCTTCTGGACCTTGGGGATGAGCCCCTCATAGGTCATGTTGATGTTCTCGATCTTGACCTTCACGGGTTCCTTGTAGAGGAAGTCGTGCAGCTCCTGATCGGTGTAGTCGCGGATGGGCTTGTCGGCGTCGACGAAGCCGGACGCGGTGAAGATCCGCACGAGCCAGCCGTCGACGCTGTAACCCGGGATGGTGATCGCACCCTCGCTCAGCGACTTGTCCCGGTCGAACAGCTCGTCGAGGTCGATGTCGTTGGCGGTGCCCATACCCTCGCAGCGGGGGCACGCGCCGGCGGGCACGTTGAAGCTGTAGTGGAACGACGGCCCGGCGCTCGGCACGCCGAGGCGGCTGAACACGATCCGCAGCATGGCATTCGCGTCGGTCGCGGTGCCCACCGTGGAGCGGGAGTTGGCACCCATCCGCTCCTGGTCGACGATGATCGCCGTGGTGAGCCCTTCGAGCAGGTCGACGTCCGGCCGGCCCTGGCTCGGCATGAAGCCCTGCACGAACGCGCTGTAGGTCTCGTTGATGAGCCGCTGCGACTCCGCGGCGATCGTGCCGAACACCAGCGAGCTCTTGCCAGACCCCGACACCCCGGTGAACACCGTCAGCCGGCGCTTCGGGATGTCGACGCTGACGTCCTTCAGGTTGTTTTCCCTGGCCCCGTGGACCTTGATCAGGTCATGACTGTCTGCCACATGCACCGGGCCACCATAGCGGGACCCCCCGACATTTTCGGCCGCTACGTTGCGCTGATGACACGTTGGGAGAAGTTCGACGATGCGGGCGCGGTGTTGGCGCCGAGCCCGTTCGAGGAGTTCGACGTCGAGTTCGACGCGGCGCTGGTACGGCGCGGCGACGTCCACGTCGACGGCGACTTCACGGGCGGCGACCTGTACAGGCTGGCCGGCGTCGGCAGCACGGACGAGCTGACGGCGTTCGTGATCGACGGCGACCTCACCGTCGGCGGCACGCTGGACCTCGACGAGGACGCCCCGAGACGTTCGCCCTCACGGTCACCGGCACCCCGCGGGCGGCCGTCGTCAGCGTCGACGCCACGATGCTGTACGTCTACGGCGGCGCCGTCGTGAGCCGCCTGATCCACTTCGCGACGACCGACGGCACGCTGTCGATCGCCGGCACCACCGACTGCCCCCTCACCATCCACGATGGCGGCTCCTGGACGCGCACCACCGCCCGGACGACGACAGGCCGTGTGACTGGTTCGCGGTGCCGCTGGCGTTCGGGCGGCGGTTCGACGGGGCGATCACGCACTTCCGCGACATCGACCTGTTGCGGCGGCGGCGGTTCGTGTACGAGTTCCCGGTTGCCCGGCATCCCGGCTACGCACGGCGGCGCGGGTACTTCGACGGGTTGACGGAGTTCACGGCGCTGCGGACGGTCGACGACGCCGAGGACGCCGACTCGGAGCTGGGGGACGGCTACGTCGAGCCGCCGCTGCTGTACTGCGACGCCGGCACCGCACTGTGGCGGCGGATGGTCGAGGCCGGGGAGCTGTCCGGCGCGGACGCCGTCCCACCACGGCCGGTCGCGCTGGCCGACGCGGTCCTCGCCGTCGCCGAAGCCGCCGACCGCGGCGGCGACGTGCGGCTCATCGCCCTCTGGTACACCCTGGGCTGCGACATCCTCGTGGGCGGCCGGGTGACCGAGGGCGTCGCCGGCCAGGTGGGGCGGCTGCGGGAGATCGTGGCGCGGACCGGGGCGATGCCGGTGCCGCTGCCGCCCGCCGACGAGCAGGTGCTCGCGATGGACGACGAGCGCGAGACCTGGTGGTACCTCACGGTGTCCTAAGGAGTGGACGACCACCACGTCGCCGGGGACGTGACGGTGAAGCCGAGCGACTCGTACAGGGGGCGACCCAGCCGCGAGGCGGTCAGCGTGACCGGCACCTCCGTCAGGTGCGCGAGCGAGCCGAGCATGACGGCCCGCCCCACGCCACGGGAGCGGAACCTCGGCGGGGTGCCGACCCAGTAGTAACTGCCGAGCCCGTCGTCGAGGACGGTGACGCACGCCCCGGCGACCTCCCCGTCGAGCCGCGCGACGAAGACGTCCACGCCGGGCTGTTCGACCAAGGCGTTCGGGAAGAGTTCGCCGCTCTTGTACGGCGTGAACCGGCTCAGCTCGAAGCCGTCGATCACGGCACGCTCGGCCGACTGGAGGTCCACTTCGGCGCGGACTCGGATGACGTCCATCGCCGGCACGCCCACGGGCCCCGGCCCGCGCAGCATGACGGGCATCTGCCAGGTGCGCATGCCGAGATGGGTGAGGTCCGTCGCGCTGAACGGGTCCTCGACGTCGACCGGCCCGGGTGCCTGCGCCGCCAGCTCGGTGATCTCGGCTACCTCACCGGCGTCGAGCCCGGCCCGCTGGATCAGCACCCGCACGCCCGCCCGCGCGTCGCCGACCACGGCGAGGTATCCGGGGCGGCGGACCACCTCGTGCCCGCGGGCCCGCCCGGTCGCGGCCCAGAACGCGGCGGAGTTGCGCGCCTGCCGCAGCGGCGCCTCCTCGATCGTCGTCATGGTCCACATCCTTGCCGAATCTTCACGGTTCCGGCGCCCCGCCACCACCGGCCGTCGCTACCGTCGCGCTGGTGCCCCTGACGCTGCCCACCCACCCCGCCGCCGTGCTGCCGCTGAAGGTGTGGCGGCCGCGCTGGTTCGACGGGGTGGCGCTCGTCACCGGTTCGGTGGCGCCGGACCTCGCGTACGCGCTGGACGGCTCCGGGCTGCCGGTCTGGCCGCTGTCGCATCAGCCGGCGGGGCTCGTCGCGTGGTGCCTGCCGGCCGCCGTGGCGGTCGCGTGGCTGACGCGGCGGGCGGCGCCGGTGCTCGCCGCGCACCTGCCGGCCGCCGGTGACTACGGGGTGCTCGGGTCGCACCGGCCGGCGTGGCCGGTCACCGTGTCGTCGGCGCTGCTCGGCGCGGCGAGTCATCTCGCCCTTGACCGGCTGGAGTTCGCGGTGCCCTGGTCGGAGTACGTCATGCACGTGCTCGGCGCTGCCGGTCTCGCCGCCGTGGTCCTGTCGATCCGCCGTGGCCGGTTGCTGCGCCGCTGGCACGGCGACCCGCCACCGTGCCGCCGTCGGCCGCTGCCGTTCTGGACGGTGGCCTGCGCGGTGACGCTGCCGCCGGCCGCGATCACGCCGCTCCTGCCTGGCGCGTCCCTGCCGCACACGACCGGCGTCAGGCTGCTCTGCGCCGCCGGCGCGGGTCTGCTGGCCGCGTCGTGGGCGGTATCGTGCCGATCATGACAGCTCCGCAGGGGTTCCTGGTGCCCGGCGAGGACGCCCTCGAATGGTGGTGGCGGCTGCGGGTGCAGCACCGCGGCACCGGGCTGTGGCCGGTGCTGATGACACCGGAGACGCCGGAGGAGTTGACGCCGTTCGGGATCCGGACGCCGCAGGAGGAGGCGGCCCTGCGGTACGACGGCGCGGAGCTGCTCGCGAAGTGGCTCGAGTCGCGGCTCGCCGTCTACGGCGACTACGCCGAAACGGTCCGCGCCGAGCTGCGCGGTGAGGGCGAGTGGCGGCCGCGGCCGGAGCTGCCGGGGTTCGGCGTCGCCTACTACGCCGAGGAGGTGTTCGTCGCGCTGGTGCCCGTCGCGGCGCCGTGGCAGGTGCCGCTCGCGCTGCACTGCGGCGGGTGGAACGGCTACCCGGCGCCGGCCGAGCACGCGGCGATCCTCAGACACTTCCACGCCCGGTACGGCGCCGAGCTCGTCGCGATGACCAGCACGACCGCCGAGTTCAAGGTGCGGTGGCCGCCGCGGGACCGGGCCGGCGCGCTCAGGCTCGCCGCGGAGTACCGCGTGTACAACGACGGTGAATACGACTTCTACGGTGCGGACACGCTGACCGACCTGGCCTTGAGCCTCAGCCACGCGACGGTGTGGCGCGCCTGGTGGGACTGACCCCGGTTAGGGGGTCAGGACGAGCCGGCCGACCTGGCCACCGGTCTCGAGCGCACGCAGCGCAGCCGGAGCGTCCGTCAGCGGGAACGTCGCCGCGACGTACGGGCGCAGCCGGCCCTCGGCGGCGGCTGCGAACAGTCCACTGAGGACGGTGCTGGTCCACGCCGGGTCGGGTCGCCCCGCGGCGAACAGGTCCACGGCGCTGGCCCGGCGCCCGGGCGACGCCGCAGTCCACGCAGCGAGCTGGGCGGTCAGCGCGGCTTGCAGCTCCGCGGGGTCGCCGGTCATGTCACGGGTGAAGTTGTGCCCGTACGACACCAGGATCCCGGTCGGGCCGAGCTGCTCCCACGACTCGGCCAGGTTCGGCCCGCCGATCGAGTCGAACACCGCGTCGACACCGCCCGGCGCGAGCTGCCGCACCCGGGCAAAGACGTCCTCGGTCCAGTGGTCGACCGGCTCGAAGTCCAGCTCCGTGGTCTCGGCGAGCTGGCGGGTACTGGACACTCCGATGACCCGCGCACCGGCCCGCCGGGCGAGTTGGACGAGCACCGTGCCGACCCAGCCCGGTGCGCCTGGCACCACGACCACCTGTCCGGGCTGGACCCGGGCGACGTCGTGCAGCATGTACCGGGCGAGCAGGCCGGGATACGCGAGCGCCACCGCGTCCACGGCGCCGAGCGGCTCCGGCACGGACGTGAGCGCGCCGGCGTCGACGGTCACGTGGGTGGCCCAGGCACCGCCCGGCACGACGGCGGCGACGCGCCGGCCGATGAGCCGCGGGTCGGCCGCGTCGCCGGTCGCGATGACGACGCCGGCCAGGTCGCGGCCCGGCACCATCGGGTACGCGCGGCGGTCCAGGCACGTGCCCCGACGCATCAGCATGTCGTCGAAGGACATGCCGCTCGCCTCGACCTCGATGAGCGCCTCGTGCGGCGCCGGCACGGGCACCGGCCTCCGGCGCACCACCATGCCTTCGGGCTCGACGGGACCGGGCAGCACGATCTCGACGGCGGGCACGCCGGTCACCGTACGCGACGCTCGTCGTCCCGGAAAGGCGTCTCGAGCGGTCCTCCAGCGGTCCTCGAGCGATGCCTCTTGGTTGCCGCGGTGGCCGGCCTCACCTCACCCCCCGTTGGGAAAATCCGGGTATCTCGGTTTCCGGTGCGGCCCGTGCGGTAAACCCGGGGGTATGGCTGACGGATACTCGTTCGTCGTCGTGGCGAACCGGCTGCCCGTCGACCGCACCACCGACGAGCACGGCGCGTCCCAGTGGACGCGTAGCCCCGGCGGGTTGGTGAGCGCCCTCGAGCCGATCGTGCGCAGCTCCGGCGGCGCGTGGGTCGGCTGGACCGGCGCTCCCGATGACGACGACGGACCGGTCGAGGTCGACGGGATCCACCTTCGCCCCGTGCCGCTGAGCGCGGAGGACGTCGACCACTACTACGAGGGCCAGTCCAACTCGACGATCTGGCCGCTCTTCCACGACCTCGTGGAGCAGCCGGTCTACCGCCGGGACTGGCGGCAGTCGTACGAGGCGGTCAACCGGCGCTTCGCTCAGGCCGCGGCGGACGTCGCGGCCGAGGGTGCGGCCGTGTGGGTGCACGACTACCAGCTGCTGCTCGTGCCCGCGATGCTGCGGGAACTGCGGCCGGATCTGCGGATCGGCTTCTTCCTGCACATCCCGTTTCCGCCGGTGGAACTCTTCATGCAGCTGCCGCGGCGGGTCGAACTGCTCCGCGGCCTGCTGGGCGCCGACCTGGTCGGGTTTCAGCGGCCCCTCGCCGGGCAGAACTTCCTGCAGCTCACCGACCGGCTCCTCGGCCTTCGCCCGTCCGGGGATTCCGTGGAGTACGAGGGGCGCACCGTCGTGGCACGCGCGTTTCCCATCTCCATCGACATCGCGGAGATCGACCGGCTCGCCGCGTCGCCCGAGGTGCAGGAGGAGGCGGGCCGGCTGCGCGCCGAGCTGGGCGGCGACCGGCGGCTGCTGCTCGGCGTCGACCGCCTCGACTACACGAAGGGCATCGAGCAGCGCGTCGAGGCGTTCGGTGAGCTGCTGTCCGAGGGCGCGGTCTCCAGCGACGAGGTGGTCCTCGTCCAGGTCGCCACCCCGAGCCGCATGAGGGTCGCGCAGTACCAGCAGCTGCGCGAACGGGTCGAGCGCGACGTCGGCCGGATCAACGGCGAGTTCGGCGCGGTCGGCAAGGTGCCCGTGCACTACCTGTTCCAGAACCGGTCCCGCGAGGAGCTGGTCGCCCTGTACCTCGCCACCGACGTCATGCTCGTCACCCCGCTGCGCGACGGCATGAACCTCGTCGCGAAGGAGTTCGTCGCCGCCCGCCGCGACGCGCTCGGCGCCCTGGTCCTCAGCGAGTTCACCGGCGCCGCCGCCGAGCTCGACGAGGCGTTCCTGACCAACCCGCACGACGTCGAGGACCTGAAGCGCGCCATCCTCGCCGCCCTGGCCGCCCCACCCGCCGACCGCACCACCCGCATGCGCGCCATGCGCGCCCGCATCCAGTCCCACGACGTTGACCACTGGGCCCGCGAATTCCTGGACGCCCTCGGCGTCCCCGTTCACCAGTAGCCGGGCAGTACCTCGCTGATCCGGCCGAGGTCCTGCATCAGCCGATACGTCTCGCACAACACCTGTGGCAGCGGCACGCTGTCCACCCCTCAACGAATCGCCGCACGAACGACCACGCTCCGGCGTTGTTGACTCCATCGGCCATCGCGGTGACCGCGTCGAATCCTGCAGACACGCCGGAGTGTAACGGTTGGGGCAGCGGTGGGTCATGTTGCGTGGGTGGGCTGGACGGGGGTTTGGGGGGTTGGGAGAATGGTGGGGCAGCGCCTACCGGGGGGAGGCGGCACGTGCCACGACCCTACTTTTCTTTGTCAGCTCCAGACTCCGGCCGTTTGTCGGACCCTGGTTCGATCGACTCGGCGACGCGTCTCGCGGCTTCGGCCGCTGCGTGGGAGCGCCGGCGTGAGGAGAAGCGCCGCGTCAGGGCGGAGTTCGCCGAGGCTCGCGCGCACGGACTGAGGGCTCGCCACGCGGCGAAGCTGACCCGTCTGCGCAACGCCCGGGTGCTGGCCGGCGAGCCCGCGTCGGCGCCGTTGACCGGGGTGGCTGCGGACCGTGCGTCGAGTGGTGCCGCGCACGGAGTGCCGGCTCGTAACGCTCCGGCTCCAGCGTCCGTGCGTCCGGCTTCTGCGCCCGTGCGTCCGGCTTCTGCGCGCGTGGGTCCGGCGGGTGCGGCGGGCGTCGTGCGGCTTGGTGTTCACCACCACGCCGGCCGGTGGTGCGGGGCGGCGGTGTGTGGCTGCTGTGGGCGTCATGTCGTTCTCCCGGTGGGCGGAGGCCATGGCGCACTCAGGTACAGGGGCAGGATCAGCGCGGTGGTGACTGCCAGGTTGCGGTGCAGCAGCTCCTCCCGGGGGACGAACACCATCGCGCAGCCCTCGCCGAGGACGACGTCGTCCTGGCGGGCGCGCGTGGTGCCGTGGAAGACGTGGACCGTCACGGTGTGGGGGAAGCCCGGCTCGTACGGGCGAGGACCGCTCCACACCAACCGCAGTTCGCCGGTCGTCAGGCCTGTCTCTTCCAGCAGCTCGCGGCGGGCGGCGACCACGGGGGACTCGCCGGGCTCGACGTGGCCGCCGGGCAGGCTCCACTGGTCGGGTGAGACGGGGGTGTCCGGGTCGCGGTGCTGGAGCAGGACCGCACCGGTGGGGTCGGTGAGCAGGACGAGCGCGACGTCGTACGTGGCGGCCATACGATCAAGCCTGGCCGTCTGCGAGGAGGTCGCCGAGGGCGGACATGGCGCGGACGTTGCCGGCGTTGGCCGCCTGGCGGAGCCAGCGCTCCGCCTCGGGGAGGGCGCCGCGGTCGCGGAGGAGTTCACCCAGGCCGCACATGGCGAAGTCGTTGCCCGCCTCGGCACCGCGGCGGAGCCAGTGCTCGGCCTCGTCGATGGCGCCGCGGTCGCGGAGGAGGTCGGCGAGGCTGTCCATCGCGTAGGTGCTGCCGGCCTCCGCCGCGCGGCGGAACCAGGTCTCGGCCTGGCCGGTGTCGCCGACGTGGGCGAAGAGGCTGCCGAGGCGGCTCATCGCGTACTCGTCGTCGCCGGCGCGGCGGTACCAGGCCTCGGCCTCGACCGGGTTGTCCCGGGTCCGGTAGAGGTCACCAAGGTTGCAGATGGCGACGACGTAGCCGGTGCCGGCGGCGCGGCGGAACCAGGTCTCGGCACCGGCCTGGTCGCCGCGGCTCAGGTGGAGGTCGCCGAGGGTGCTCATGGCGAAGGGGTCACCGGCGTCGGCGGCGCGCTGGAGCCAGGTCTCGGCCTCGGCGGTGTCGCCGCGCTTCCGCAGCAGGTCGGCGAGCTTCACCATCGACAGGGTGCGGCCGGGGTCGGCGGCGACAGCCCGCCGGTGCCACGCCTCTGCCTCGCTCGGGTCGGCGGGCGGCTGGTCGGCGACGGCGGCGGCGCGGGCGTGTCGCAGCCATCGGCGCCAGGGGCTTCGGCTCACAGCGCCCATCGTCGCGCACCCACGCCACCGCCGGCCGTCCGTGCCGAGCGCCGCGCGGTCGTCGCGCCGCCCCCGAGCCGACGCGACGGCGCTGTGATGATGCGACGGGTCCGGCCGATGCGACGGCCCCGAGGTGATGCGACGGACCCGAGGCGATGCGACGGACCCGAGGCGGCGCGGCTGGGTGCGGCGGTGCTGCGGCCGGGTGCGGCGGTGGGCGGGTCGTTGTCGGGGGCGCGGGGTCAGCGCTTCTGTGGGACTGGGGGCGTGGTGCTGTTGGCGGGTTGAGGGTTGCGGAATTCGTTGGCGAGCTCGCTGAGTGTGGTGTTCGTCCAGCGCACCGCGGCGAGGTAGAAGGATGCCAGCGCGGCGGGGTCGTCTGTGGCGAACGACGGGGCGGTCCCGTTCGGGTGAGCAGACTCGGCGGGTCCGGCGCCCCCAGCGGGTCCGGCAGGTCCGGCGGGTTCGGTGACCCCAGTGAGTCCGGCGGGTCCGGCGGGTCCGGCGGGTCCGGCAGGTCCGGCGGATCCGGCAGGTCCGGCGGATCCGGCAGGTCCGGCGGGTCCGGTGGGTTCAGGAGGTCCGGCGGGTTCGGTGGGTACAGGAGGTCCGGCGGGTTCGGTGGGTTCAGGAGATCCGGCAGGTCCAGTTGGTCCGGCAGCTTTGGTGAATCTGCCCGATCCGGCAGGTTCAGCGAGGTCGGCGGGTCCGGTACGTCCGGCGGAGCGCTGGGGGTCGGTGGGGCCGGCCGGTTCGGTGGAGGTGGCGGTGTAGGCGCGGACGGTGGTGAGCACCCGGCCGAGGGGGCCGGCGCCGGTGAGGAGGGCGGCGGTGAGGGACGGGTCGAGGGGGACGCCGTTGAGGACGCGGGCGGTGGGTTCGTCGAACAGGTCGGCGACGGCGGACAGGAGGCCGCCGATGTAGGCGGGTTCGCCCGGCAGGGAGGCGGCCTCGGCGAGGAGCTGGCAGCAGCGGGCGCGGATCAGCAGGTCGCTCAGCTGCTCGGGGTCGGCCTCGGTGATGTCGGCGACGACCATCAGCGTGACCCACTGGCGCAGGCGGGTGAGGCCGAGGGCCACGACCGCGTCGCGGATGGAGGAGACGGTGCGGTTGAGGCCGAAGGAGGCGGCGTTGGTGGCCCGGAGCAGGCGCAGGCTGAGGCCGGCGTCCTGGCCGATCAGGGGGACGAGCGAGTCGACGTCGACGTCGTCGGAGCTGAGGGCGGCCATGATGCGCAGGCGGGTGAGGCGCGACGGGGCGAGCGCGACGGCGGAGCTGACGTGCGGGCGGCCCAGGATGTGGCCCTGGAAGAACTCGAAGCCCAGGGACATCGCCAGGTCGAGGGCATCGGGCGTCTCGAGCCGTTCGGCGATCAGCTGCAGGTGGGCGTGCAGGCGGCAGTTGACGACGGTCGCGCGGATGGTGGCCTCGTCGTTGTCCAGCATGTCGATCTTCACGTAGGTGGCGACGTCGAGCAGGCGTTCGTGGCTGGTGCCGAAGACGAAGTCGTCGAGGGCGATGGTGTACCCCTGCTCGTGCAGGGCGGTGACGCCGGCCAGGACCTCCTCGTCGATGTCGGTGGTCTCCAGCACCTCGAGGACGGCCTGGCTGCAGTCGAAGGGCAGCGGCAGCTGGCCGGTGAGGAAGTCCCGGGTCAGGTTGATGAAGCAGACCTGCCCGCCGGAGACCTCGTCGAGGCCGAACTCCGTGAACGCCGCGACCAGCACCCTGGCGGTGGCGTGCGCGTCGCGGCGGGAGGCGGTCGCCGCGGTCGCGCCGGCGCGGAACAGCAGCTCGTGCGCGACCACGGCACCGTCGCGGTCGTAGATCGGCTGCCGGCCGACGTGGACCATGTGCTCGTCGTCAGGCCCTGCCGTTTCCTGGCTCACCCCGTCATTTTCGCCCCGAAATCCCCTGATTACCGCAAAACGGAGGAATACGGATGCGGTCGCGCGCTGGAGGTGACGCCGTCCCGGGGCCGCCGGTGGTGTCCTGGCTGCATGAGCAATCCGGAGCGGGAGCGGATGGCGACCCCCGACCAGACAGCGGCCGGCGACCAGATGCCGGCCGACGCCGAGCGGGCACCCCTCGGCCTGAAAGAGCGCGCCAATCCGTGGTACCGGTGGGGACCGTACCTCAGTGAGCGCGCCTGGGGCACCGTCCGCGAGGACTACAGCGGCGACGGCACCGCATGGGAGGCGTTTCCGCACGATCACGCGAGGTCCAGGGCATACCGGTGGAGCGAGGACGGCCTGGGTGGCATCTGCGACCAGGAGCAGCGCCTGTGCTTCGCTCTCGGGCTGTGGAACGGGCGCGACCCGATCCTGAAGGAGCGCATCTTCGGCCTCACGGGCAACGAGGGCAACCACGGCGAGGACGCCAAGGAGTACTGGTGGTACCTCGACGCGGTGCCGAGCCACGCGTGGCTGCGCTGGCGGTACCACTACCCGCAGCGGGAGTTCCCCTACGAGCAGCTGGTCAGCGAGAACCGGCGCCGGTCGCGGGAGGAGCCGGAGTTCGAGCTGCTGGACACGGGGATCTTCGACGAGGACCGGTTCTGGATCGTCGAGGCCGACTACGCCAAGGCCGACCCCGACGACCTGCGGGTCCGAGTGAAGATCACCAACCCGGGGCCCGAGGCGGAGACGCTGCACGTGCTGCCGACCGTCTGGTTCCGCAACACGTGGTCGTGGGAGGAAGGCGGGGAGAAGCCGCGGCTGGCCACGGCGGGCGGCGACACGATCGGCATGGGGTCGATGGTGCTGCAGGCCGCGCCGGGACCTGACGGGTCGCTGCCGCGGCAGCTGTACTGCGACAACGAGACCAACACTTCTCGGCTCTACGGCGCGCCGTCGGGCACCGCGTTCCCGAAGGACGGCATCAACGACCACGTCGTGCACGGCGCCGACACCGTCAACCCCGCGTACGAGGGCACGAAGGCGGCCTTCTGGTATCAGGTGACGGTCCAGCCGGGCGAGACGGTCGAGCTGTCGCTGCGGCTCGCGCCGCGGGCCGACCCTGCCGCGTTCGGGCCGGCGTTCGACCAGGTCCTCGACCAGCGCAAGCAGGAGGCCGACCGCTTCTACGCCGAGCTCGCCCCCGCCGGCACCAGCGAAGAAGACGCGATGATCATGCGTCAGGGCTTCGCGGGGATGATCTGGGGCAAGCAGTTCTACAACTACGACGTGGCGAAGTGGCTTAGCGGCGACCCGACGCAGCCGCCGCCGCCCCCGGGCAGGCAGCACGGCCGCAACGCCGGCTGGCGGCACCTGGACGCCTCCGACATCATGTCGATGCCCGACCCGTGGGAGTACCCGTGGTTCGCCGCGTGGGACTCGGCGTTCCACGCGGTGGCGCTCGCGCACCTCGACCCGGCGTTCGCCAAGTACCAGCTGCTGCTGCTGTGCAGGGAGTGGTTCCAGCACCCGAACGGCGCGATCCCCGCGTACGAGTGGGCGTTCGAGGACCTCAACCCGCCGGTGCAGGCGTGGGCGGCCCTGCAGGTGTACAACATCGACGGCCGCCGCGACCTGGAGTTCCTGACCCGCGTCTTCTCGAAGCTGGTGCTGAACTTCACCTGGTGGGTCAACCGCGAGGACGAGGACGGGCGGAACATCTTCGAGGGCGGGTTCCTGGGGCTGGACAACATCGGCCCGATCGACCGCTCGCATCTGCCGCCCGGGTACCGGCTGGAGCAGTCCGACGCGACGGCGTGGATGGCGTTCTACTGCCTGAACCTGCTGGAGATGGCCCGCGAGGTGGCCGCGCACAACCCGGCGTTCGACGACCTCGTCGTGAAGTTCCTCGAACACTTCGCGCTGATCTCCGAGGCGATGCACGACAACGACCTGTGGGACGAGCAGGACGGCTTCTACTACGACGTGCTGCGCCGCCCCGACGGCAGCAGCGAACCGCTGCGGGTCCGGTCGATGGTCGGCGTCATCCCGCTGTTCGCCACGAAGGCGCTGTCGCACGAGGACTTCGCCCGGGTCCGCCGGCTGTCCAAGGGCTTCGCCTCGATGCCCGAGCATCAGGTGGTGCCGGGGACCGACGGCACGGTCGGTGTCGGGGTCGCGGCGCACGGCCGGACCCGGCGCATCCTGCCGCACCTGTTCGACGAGCAGAGCTTCCTGTCGCCGTACGGGCTGCGGGCGCTGTCCAAGTGGCACGCCGACCATCCGTTCAGCGTCGAGCTGCCCGGCTGGTCCGCGACCGTCGGCTACGAGCCCGCCGAGTCGAGCACCGGCATGTTCGGCGGCAACTCCAACTGGCGCGGACCGCTGTGGATGCCGCTGAACTACCTCGTCCTGCGCACCCTGGAGGACTACCACGCCAACCTCGGCGACGCCGTGAAGATCGAGTACCCGACCGGGTCCGGGCGGCAGTGCACCGCCGGTGAGATCGCCGAGGACCTCCGTCAGCGGATGCTGGCACTGTACCGGCGGGGCCCCGACGGCCGCAGGCCGGCGTTCGGCTGGATCGACCAGTTCCAGCACGACCCGCACTGGCGCGACAACCTGCTGTTCTACGAGTACTTCCACGCCGACAACGGCGCGGGCCTCGGCGCCACCCACCAGACCGGCTGGACCGGCCTGCTGGCGGAGATGATCGCACGCCCGTCGGTGCAGTCCACGGGGGCCCGCTCATGATCAGGTTCGGCCGCCAGGTGTGCGGCGATCTCGACGCGGCGGCCACCCGCGAGTGGCTGGTCACCGACGGCCTGGGCGGCTACGCGATGGGCACCGTCGCCGGCCTGCGCACCCGCCGCTACCACGGCCTGCTCGTGGTGGCGGCACCGGGCGCCGCCTCCCGTTCCCTCGGCCTCGCCGCGCTCGACCCGGTCGTGCGGGCCGGCGAGCGGATCTTCCGGCTCGCCACCGACGAGTGGGCCGGCGGCACCGTCGACCCCGCCGGCCACACGCACCTCGCCGAGTTCCGGCTCGCCGACGGCGTGCCGTGCTGGCGCTGGGACCTCGGCGACGTGGTCCTGGAGCGGGAGATCGCGATGGCGCACGGCCGGTCCGCCGTCGGTGTCGTGTTCCGCGTCCTGCGCGCACCGCGCCCGGTCGAGCTCGAGCTCACCCCGCTGTGCACCTGGCGGGACGTGCACGGCGAGCGCCACGCGTGGGGCGACCCGCAGGTCACGCCGGTCGCCGGCGGCTTCGAGTTCGAGGGCGCCTACCGGGTCGCCGGCCCGTCGTGGCGGCCCGGCGGCGAGTGGTACCGCGGCGCCTACGCCCGCGAGGAGGCCGCCCGGGGGCTGAACCCGGTCGAGGACCTGTGGGCCGCCGGCCACTTCACCGCCACGCTCGCACCCGGCGAAACCGCGTCCGTGACCGCCTTCGCCACCGCAGAGCCGGCCGTCGTCGCCGGCGGAATGCCGAACGCCGCCGGAATGCCGGCCGGGGTCATCGACGGTGACGTGCCGTCGGCGGTGGAGATCGTCGCCGCGGCCCGGCGTCGCGCCGTCGCGCTCGGCGGGGGCGACTCCGTCGGGCGGCAGCTGACGATCGCCGCCGACCAGTTCGTCATCGACACGCCGACAGGCCCGTCGGCCGTCGCCGGCTACCCGTGGTTCGGCGAGTGGTCCCGCGACCTGATGACGTCGTTCGAGGGGCTGTTCCTCACCACCGGCCGCGGGGAGCAGGCCCGCCGCGTCCTGCTCCGCGCCGGCGCGACCGTGTCCGACGGCATGCTCGCCAACACCGCCGACACCGGCACCCTCGAGTACAACACCGCCGACGCGGCGCTGTGGTTCCTGCACGCCGTCGACCGGTACGCCACGGTCACCGGCGACCTGGACACCGTGGCCGACCTCGCCGGCGCCATGGACGAGGTGCTGGACCTGCACCGCCGCGGCACCCGGTTCGGCATCGCCGCCGACCCCGCCGACGGCCTGCTCACGCAGGGCAAGCCGGGGTTCGCGCTCACCTGGATGGACGCCCGCGTGGGTGGCGTCCCGGTCACCGAACGCCAGGGCAAGGCGGTCGAGATCAATGCCTTGTGGGTGAACGGCCTGGCGAGCACCGCCGCCCTCTTCGACCGGATCGGCCGCGGGCACGACTGGACCGCGGCGGCGTCGCGGGCCGCCGCGTCGTTCGAGCGCCGCTTCACCCGCCCCGACGGTCTGGGCCTGTTCGACGTCGTGGACGGTGCCGCCGGCGACGACCCCGCCATCCGGCCCAACCAGCTTCTCGCGGTGGCGTTGCCGCACGTACCGGCGGCGAATCCGGACATCGTGGAGCTGTGCCGGGCGGCGCTGCTGACCTCGCTCGGCCCGCGGTCGCTCGCCCCGGGCTCCCCGGGCTACCACGGCCGCCACCGCGGCGGGCCGCCGGACCGCGACCACGCGTACCACCAGGGGACCGTCTGGCCGTGGCTGATCGGCCCGTTCGTCGACGCGGCCCGCCGTACCGGCGCCGACACCACCGGCGTCCTGGACGGGCTGGAGCTGCACCTCGAGGAGTGGGGCCTGGGCTCGGTGTCGGAGACCGCCGACGGGGACGCCCCGCACGCGGCCACCGGCTGCCCGTTCCAGGCCTGGTCGGTGGCGGAGCTGCTCCGCGCCCGATCGCTGTAGTCCCTACGACCGGCGGTTTTGGATGGGCGGGTGACGTTCGCCAGGGTCATCGTCGCGGCGGTCGCGGCCCTCGGGCTCGCGGCCGCCGCCGGCTGTTCGGGTGGGCGAGGGCACGAGCTGGTCTCGTCGGACGCGGATCAGTACTCCAGCCCGGTCTGGGTGGGCGACACGATCTACTTCCTCTCGCGGCTGCAGGACCACGACGACCCGCCGCCGTCATTGATGCGGGTCCGTGCCGGCGGCCGTCCGGAACGGGTGACGGTCGAGCACCCGGACTGCCCGGATCCGCGTGGCCGGAGCGGTGGCCTGAGCGCCAGGGTGCGGAAGGTCGTGGCGGTCAGCGGTCACGAGCTCGGGCTGGTCATCACCTGCGGGGACGGCGACACCGACGCGCCCGCGACGATCGTGCGGTGGGACGCCGGCACCGGGCGGTCGGCCGTCGTCGGCAGGATCGAGCGTGCCGGCGAGGTCGCCTGGTCGGGCGGCAAGGGCACGGTGTACTACCCGACGCCCTCCTGCCCGCAGACCCCTCCGGCGGGAGGACTGCGGTCGACGTGCCTGAGCGAGCCTGACGCGATGCTCGGCGCCGTGGCCGCCGACGGGTCGCTCGTCTACCTGACCACCCGGTGCGGCACCGACGCGCCGGGGCCGGAGTCCGTCTTCCCCGTCTACTCCCTCTGCCGGCGCGTCGGGCGGGGGCCGGCGTCGACGGTCGCCCGGGGCGTGCGGTCGCCCGCGGCGCTGACCGTGCACGGCGACCGGATCGTGATCGCCGGAGAGGCGAACGGCAAGGCCGGCGTGTGGCTGGTGAAGGACGGCCGGTTCGAGCGGATCGCCGGGGGCCGCTACCGGGCCGCGGCCTTCAACGCCGACGGGACACGGCTCGCGGTCGCGTACCGGGACAAGGGATGGTTCTCGATCACCTGGTCGTTGCGGGTCATCCCGGTGCCGCGGGCGTAGAGGGGCTGCCTGAATAAACAGTGGTCTATGCAGAACCGTTGCCAGGGGGTGGCGAGTCTGCTTAACTGGTCGGCACCTCGGTGAGAGAGCGCTCTCTGGAGCGCTCGCCGCGGTGGAAGGAGTAACCCCCGCCCCCAACAGGCCCGGTCGCCACCGCCAATGGCGACGGGCAGCACCGCGGCACCGCGCAGCCTTCGGCGAGGCGCGTGGTGTGCGGCACCTTCGCGTGGCATCGATGCCCGTGAGACACCCCAATCCACCCGCCGGAGCGGGCGGCGCTTCACCGTGCCCGCATGCCGGAAGCCCTATCAGGGATCGGACGTGATCGGCGCACGTCGTTCGCTGCTTTCTTCGTAGGAGAGGTGCAACCGATCATGTTCCGCAGAGTGCTGCTCTGCGTCGCCCTCGTGCTGGCCGCGGCAGGATTCAACATCGCCCCGGCGTTCGCGGCCGACTTCTCGGTGCTGATCTTCAGCAAGACCGCGGGGTTCCGGCACGACGCGATCCCCGCCGGGATCACCGCGATCCAGCAACTGGGCACGCAGAACAACTTCACCGTCGAGGCGACCGAGGACGCGACGCAGTTCAACGACACGAACCTGGCCCGCTTCAAGGCGGTCATCTGGCTGTCGACGACCGGCGACGTGCTCGACGCCAACCAGCAGGCCGCGTTCGAGCGGTACGTCCGCGCCGGCGGCGGTTACGTCGGCGTGCACGCGGCGGCCGACACCGAGTACGACTGGGCCTGGTACGGCAACCTCGTCGGCGCCTACTTCTCCAGCCACCCGGCGATCCAGCCGGTCACGGTCCGCATCGAGGACACCGCGCACCCGTCCAACGCGGGCATCCCGGCGAACTGGAACCGCACCGACGAGCTGTACAACTACCGCACCAACCCGCGCTCGCAGGTGCACGTCCTGGCGAACCTCAACGAGGCCACGTACACGGGCGGCACCATGAACGGCGACCACCCGATCTCGTGGTGCCGCGCCTACGACGGCGGCCGCTCCTGGTACACCGGCCTCGGCCACACCCAGGAGAGCTACACCGAGGCGAACTTCCGCACGCACCTGCTCGGCGGCATCAAGTACGCCGCGCAGAACATCGGCAACTGCTCGGTGCAGTCCTCCGCCGGCACGTTCAACCAGGTCAACCTGGCCAAGGGCGTGGCGGAGACCGGCGAGCCGATGGGCCTCACCGTCCTGCCGAACCGGGGCGTGCTGCACACCGCGCGCGACGGCGTCATCCGGTACACCGACGTCAACGGCAACACGAAGGTCGCCCTGACGCTGCAGGTCTACACCCACGACGAGGAGGGTCTGCAGAGCATCAAGGCGGACCCGAACTTCGCCACCAACAAGTGGGTGTACGTCTACTACGCGCCGCCGCTCAGCACCCCGGCCGGCGACGCCCCGTCCACCGGCACGGCGGCGCAGTTCGCCCCGTTCAACGGCTCCAACAAGCTGGCCCGGTTCACCGTGCGGGACGACTACACGATCGACCCGAACTCGCAGGTGACGATCCTCGACGTGCCGACCAGCCGTGGACTGTGCTGCCACGTCGGCGGTGACATCGACTTCGACGCCGCCGGCAACCTGTACCTGTCCACCGGCGACGACAGCAACCCGTTCGACTCCGGTGGTTACGCGCCGCTGGACGAGCGGGCCGACCACAACCCCGCCTACGACGCGCAGCGCACCGCGGGCAACAGCAACGACCTGCGCGGCAAGGTGCTGCGCATCAAGCCGGGCGCGACGGGCGGCTACACCATCCCGGCCGGCAACATGTTCGCCCCGGGCACCGCGAAGACGAGGCCCGAGATCTACGCGATGGGCTTCCGCAACCCGTTCCGGATGAGCGTCGACAAGGCCACCGGCGTCGTGTACCTCGGCGACTACGGCCCCGACGCGGGCACCGCCGACCCGAACCGGGGCCCCGCGGGCACGGTCTCGTTCGAGCGGATCACCCAGCCGGGCTTCTTCGGCTGGCCGTACTGCTCCAACTACAACACCCCGTACAACGAGTACGTGTTCCCGACCGGCCCGTCGCTCGGCACGTACAACTGCGCCGGTGGCCCGACGAACAACTCGCCCAACAACACCGGCATCACCACCCTGCCGGCGTCGCAGGCCGCCTGGCTGCCGTACGGCGGTCAAGGCCCCTGGCGGCCCGAGCTGGGTGGCGGCGGCCCCATGGCCGGCCCGGTCTACAACTTCAACCCGAACCTGGTCTCCGACGTGAAGTTCCCGGCCTCCTACAACGGCCAGGTCTTCCTCGGCGAGTTCACCAGCCGCTGGATCAAGGCCGCCGCCATCAACGCCAACGGCACGGCCGGCGCGATCACCCCGATCCCGTGGACCGGAACCGCCATCATGGACATGGAGTTCGGGCCGGACGGCGCCCTGTACGTGCTCGACTACGGCACCACCTGGTTCGGCGGCGACGCCAACTCGGCGCTCTACCGCATCGAGTACAACAGCGGCGGCAACCGGTCACCGATCGCCCAGGCGGCAGCGACCCCGTCCTCCGGCCCGGCGCCGCTGACCGTGCAGTTCAGCTCGGCCGGCAGCAACGACCCGGACGGCGACGCGATCACGTACGCCTGGGACTTCACCACCAACGGCAGCACCGACTCCACCGCGGCCAACCCGACGTTCACGTACCCCACGAACGGCGAGTACACCGCGACGCTGACGGTGCGGGACACCGGCGGCAGGACCGCGACGGCCAGTGTCGTCGTCGGGGTCGGCCGGCCGACGATCCAGCTCATCACCCCGGCCGACGGCTCGGTGTTCCAGTTCGGGGACCTGGTGCCGTTCGAGGTGAGGGTCACCGACCCGAACGCAGGCACCATCGACTGCAACCGGGTCGTGGTCAACTACGTCCTGGGCCACGACAGTCACGGTCACCCGATCACCAGCAAGAACGGCTGCACCGGGTCGATCCAGACCACAGTGGACGGTGAGCACGACCCCAGCTCGAACATCTTCGGGGTCATGGCCGCCGTGTACACCCCGGTCAGCGGCACCGCGGTCCAGGACCAGCACCAGCTGCAGCCGCGGACCCGGCAGGCCGAGCACTACAACACGATGAACGGCGTCCAGCTCGCCGCCAAGGCCAGCGCGCACGGCGGCAACGCCGTCGGGTACATCGAGAACGGCGACTGGATCTCCTTCAACACGTACAACCTGGCCGGCGTCAACAGCATCAAGGCGCGGGTCGCCTCGGCCGGCACCGGCGGCACCATCACCGTGCGGACCGGCTCGCCGACCGGCCCGGTGGCCGGCACCGTGCAGGTCGCCCCGACCGGCGGCTGGGAGACCTGGGCCGACGTCACCGGGACGATCAGCCCACCGGCCGGCACATCTGCGCTGTACCTGGTGTTCACCGGCGGCGCGGGGTCGTTGTTCGACATCGACGACTTCACCTTCAACTCCGGCACGACCCAGCCGCCGTCGTCGAACCTGGCGCTGAACAAGCCGGTGACGGCGTCCAGCGTCGAGAACGCCGGCACCCCGGCGTCGGCGGCCGTCGACGGCTCGCTGACGACGCGGTGGGCGAGCGCCTTCTCCGACCCCCAGTGGATCCGGGTGGACCTCGGCCAGTCGTACTCCATCAACCGGGTGAAGCTCACCTGGGAGGCGGCGTACGGCTCGGCGTACCAGATCCAGACGTCCGCGGACGGCACGACCTGGACCACCATCAAGTCGGTGACCGGCGAGAACGGTGGCGTCGACGACAACACCGGCCTCACCGGCACGGGCCGCTACGTGCGCATCAACGGCACCGCGCGCGGCACGGCATACGGCTACTCGCTGTTCGAGTTCGAGGTGTACGGCGGGACGGTCACCCAGCCGCCCGCCACCAACCTCGCGCTGAACAAGCCGGCGACGGCGTCGAGCGTGGAGAACGCCGGCACCCCCGCGTCGAGTGCCGTCGACGGCTCGCTGACCACCCGCTGGTCGAGTGCCTTCGCGGACCCGCAGTGGATCCGCGTCGACCTCGGTCAGTCGTACGCGATCGGCCGGGTGAAGCTCACCTGGGAGGCCGCGTACGGGTCCGCGTACCAGATCCAGACCTCGGCCGACGGGACGAACTGGACGACGGTGCGCTCCGTGACCGGCGGCGACGGCGGCGTCGACGACAACACCGGCCTCGCCGCCACGGGCCGCTACGTGCGCATCAACGGCACCACCCGCGCCACGGCGTGGGGCTACTCGCTGCTGGAGTTCGAGGTGTACGCCAGCTGACGGTATGACGGCACAACCGGGCGCGGGGATCGTCGGCGGTCCCCGCGCCCGCTACTCGACGTCCGGCCGGCGCAGCGTCAGCGACTGGAACCGGTGACCGCGGCCGACGCCGACGGGGTGGAAGTCCACGACGTCGAACCACGCCGAGGCGAAGCCGAGCAGCTGCTCGTCGGTGCGCCACGAGAAGAAGCGCGGCGGCACGTGCTCGTCGTCGGCGATGGGCCCTTCGGCGCTCTCGGTGCCGCCCCACACGCCGACGAAGAACAGCCCGCCGGGGCGCAGGAGCGCCCGGACCGCCGCCAGCACCGCCGGCAGGTCGTGGTTGGGCACATGCAGCAGGCAGTTCATCGTGAACACCGCGTCGAACGACCCGGCCGGGAAGTCCAGGTGCAAGAGGTCCATGACGTGCGCCTCGAGGCCCTTGGCGCGGCAGTGCTCGACCATCAGCGGCGAGAGGTCCGCCGCGACGACCGTGAGGCCGGCCTGCTGGAAGTAGACGCTGTCCTGCCCCGTGCCGGCGCCGACCTCCAGCAGCCGCGCCCCCGGCGCCAGCCGGTCACGGAACGCCTTCCGCTCCGTCACCTTCCACGGTTCCTTGGTGAGCCCGTCACGCCAGCTCGCGCGCGCGTCGTACGCCTCGCGCAGGGGGCCGAGCACCTCGTCGTACCGAACACTCACGGCGGTCATTGTCGCCGATCCAGGTGACGGCCCAGGCCGCGGTCACCGGCGCCGTGGCGGGTACGGTCGGCGACGTGCCCGAACTGATCGTGCCCGATGCCCGCCTGCACAGCGCCTGGCTCGAGGCGCACGCCGAGTGGGGCCCCGGCACCCACGAGGACCCTCGAACGGGCCGGCGGCGTCTTCGAAGGCATCCGTGACACCCCGTTCGGCCCGGTCCGCCGGTACGGTTTCGCGGCATGACCGCGCATCGCATCAGCCACCCGGTCTTCGGCACGGTCGAGTTCGACCCGGCCGACCCGGAGTGCTCGTGGGAGACGACGGCCGGCAGCGTTCGTGTGGACCTGACGTTCGCCGGCGCCGTGGTGTCCCCGGACGCCCTGGACGAGGTCGCCCCGTTCGTCGCGGAGCTCGCCAGGTTCGACGCCCGCGCCCGCGCCGCCATCGAGGACGACGTCGACGCGGTCCTCGGCGACTACCTCGACTTCGACGGTGCCGAAGCCCTGCCGCACACCACCCCGGACACCTTCCCGGCGGCGCTGCGCCTGGTCCGCGTCGGACTGTACCCCGGCGACCCCGAGACCCGCGCGGTCTTCGACTACACCCTCGGCCGCGACCTCACCGACCATCTCGTCGCCGTGCGGTTCGGGGCAGGTCGTACGGTCGGCGCCGTGGCGGTGGAGAGCTGACCGGCCACGGGGACGGCGCCCGGATCCTGGCCATCGCCGGGCCGGCGGGCGCGGGCAAGTCCACCATCGCCGACGCCACCGCCGCCCTCCTCGGCGTGCCGGTCATCCGCCTCGACGACTGCTACCACACCGATCCCGCCCTGGCGCCGTCACTGCCCCGGTACGAGGGTCCGGGTCGCGTCGTCAACTTCAGCGACCCTGCCGCCATCGACCTCGCCCGGCTGCGGCATCACCTCGCCGGGCACACGGATGCGGGCGCGGCGACCGTCATCGTGGAGGGCATCTTCGCGCTCACCTTGCCGCCGCTGCGCGCCGCCGCCCGCTGGAAGGTGTACGTCGACACACCGCCGGACATCAGCATCGCCCGCAAGACGCTCCGGAAGTTGGCCGAAGGCCGCGACCCCGCGCTCGTGCTCCGCGGCTACCTGGAGCACGGGCGCGCCGCGTACATCACCCACATCGCACCGGGCACGCACATCGCGGACCTCGTCGTCGACGGCACCGCCGCCGTTGCCGAGGCCGCCTCCGTGGTCGTCCGGCATGTTCGGGCGGCGGCGGGCGGTTGACTCTCCCACGGTGGGAGAGTCGAGGGTGTGGTGGTGGATGACGACGCGCTGTGGAGCATCGGGGAGCTGGCGAGACGGACCGGGCTGCCGGTGAAGGTCGTCCGGCACTGGTCGGACATCGGGGTGGTGCCGGCGACCGGGCGGAGCGCGGGTGGGTACCGGCGGTTCGACGCGCAGGCCCTGGCCCGGCTGGAGCTGGCGCGGACGCTGCGGGAGCTCGGGCTCGGGATGGCGGCGATCCGGGAGGTCGTCGACCGGGAGCGCAGCATCGCGGAGGCGGCCGCCGTGCACGCCGACGCCATCGAGGCGCAGGTGCGGGCGCTGCGGCTGCAGCAGGCGGTGCTTCGGTCGGTCGCGCGGCGGGCGGCGACCGCCGAGGAGCTCGCCGAGCTGACCCGGCTGGCGCGCCTGTCCGCCGAGGAGCGCACCGCGATCGTGCACGGGTTCGTGGCGGAGGCCGTCGGCGGGCTGGACGTGCCCACGTTCCGGGACGGGCTGCTCGCGGCGGCGCCCGACCTGCCCGAGCAGCCGACCGACGAGCAGCTCGACGCGTGGATCGAGCTCGCCGCGCTGGTGCGGGCGCCCGCGCTACGGGCGGCGCTCGCGCGGATGGCCGCGTACGCCGCCGAGCACGCGCCCGGCGAGCACGACAAGGAGGACCTGGCGGCGGTCGAGCGGCTCACGGACCTGTGGGTGGAGCGGGTCACGGCGGCGATGGACGCCGGCATCATGCCCGACTCGCCCGCGGCGGACCCGGTCGTCGCCGGCATCGTCGAGGCGTGGATCCCGACGCAGGCGCGCACCGGCGTGCCCGCCGGCGGCGACGGCGAGGCGGCGCGGGCGAGGCTGCTGGAGCAGCTGGAGGTCGCCGCGGACGCCGGCGTCGAGCGGTACTGGCAGCTGCTCTGCGTCATCAACGGCTGGCCGGTCCGGCCCAGCATCGCCGAGCCCGGCCGGTGGCTGACGACCGCGCTGCGGGCGAACCCGGCATCCGGCGCCCGCGCCGCCGCCATCGCCGCGGTCCTGGAGGAGGAGAGCGACCCGGAGGCGATGCTCGCCGCCTGCGAGCGGGTCATGGCGGCGGTGGAGGAGCTCGTCGCCGAGGTGCCCGCCGACCGTTTCGGCGACGGTACGCCCTGCGCCGGCTGGGACGTACGGACGCTGCTGAACCATCTCGTCTACGAGAACCTGCTGTGGACGGGGCTCGCCACGGGCGCGCCGCGCGGGGACTTCGACGCCGACCATCTCGGCGGCGACCACGTCACGGCGTTCCGGTCCGCCGCCGCGGGGACCCTCGCCGCGTTCCGGCGGCCGGGGATGCTGCGGGAGCGGTTCGGGCCGGCGCCCGGCTGGCGGCTGGTCGAGCAGGTCGTCATCGAGATGCTCGTGCACGGCTGGGACCTGGCGAGCGCGCTCGGCCGGCCGACGGACCTCGTGCCGGACATCGCCGAGGCGGTGCTGCCCGCGGTACGGGCGATGTACGGCGACCTGCCCCGCACCCCCGGCGGGTCGTTCGGCCCGGAACAGTCCCCGCCCGCGGACGCGACCGCGGCGGACCGGCTCGCCGCCTACCTCGGGCGCCGCCGGTGACGCGGGTCAGCCGCCCTTCTGCTCCGTGGCCGGCGGGCGCAGCCGCACGGCGACAATCTTGGCGCCCTTGCCGTCGTACGCGGTGATGAGCGGATACCGGTCCTCCGGCAACGGCGTGGTACGCCCCTCGCCATTCGGGACGTTCGACGGGATCGGCTTGCCGCGCCGCTGCACCCAGAAGATGGTGACGGCCGGGTTTTTGCTCCACTTCGCGTACTTCGCCTCGACCGTCTTGCCCTCGGCCTGGCTGGTGATGCGGGTCGCCTCGGCCCACACGGCGCCGAACTCGATCAGCGTGCCGTCCGGCGTGACGCACTGCCTGAGCCCGAACACCCGCCCCGGCTCGACCGGTCCGGGGTTCGCGAACCAGGCGACGCCGCCGGCGCAGCCGGTGTCGAGGCGGACCTCGCCCGTGCCGGTGTCACGCCACGCCTGGTCCAGGTACGGCTGCTCGGCCGTGCCCCAGAAGTACAGCACCATCTCCTTGCCCTTGATCACGACCCCGGTCGGCACGGTGTCGCCGACCGGCAGCGCGCTGGGATTGACGGTGACCGGCACCGGCGACGGCGTCACGGGCCCGCCGGCCTGCTCGCCACCGCTCCTGGCCGCGCAGGCGGCCGCCCCAACGACCATCAGGCAGGTCGCGACCACGCCGCTCACACCGATGACCACCTTGCGCATGCGAACCTCCTCGGCCGTGCCCCGTGCATCCAATGACGAGGTGACCGCCGCCGATGGTTGCATCGACGCTATTGGTCGCCGCGCATCACCAGTACGAGCGAAACCCCCGGCGCGGTCCCGGTCGTCCGCAGGCACCAGGCGGCGAGCAGGTCCAGGGAGTCGGTGAGCTCTTCGCGGACCTCGTCGGCATCCTCGACCGGCTCGCCGTCGAGGTCGGCGAACGCGTCGTCGGGCAGCTCCTCCAGCCGCTCCTGCCAGCCACTGGTCTCGAACTCGGCGGTGAGCACCGCCGGCGGCAGCGCCGTCACGACCGGCCAGGCCGGCCCGCCGAGGTTGGACGTCTCCCAGAGCCGCGCGAGGGTCGGCAGGCCCAGCGCGTCGAGGACCGGCCGCCAGTCGAGGAACATGGTCTCCTGCAGCCAGATGGTGCGCTGCTCGTACACCGGAACCCCGACGGCGACGACGACCTCCGCGAGCGGGATGCCCGCGTCCCGCTCGGCCGCCAGCCGGTCCATGGCGACGGCGAACCCACGCACTTCACGCTCCGACACGACCCGGACGATAGCGCCCGGTCGTCACGCGAGCGCGGGCAGGATCACCTGGTCCAGCAGGTTGAACGGGGTCCGCCACTGCTCGGGGTGGTCGTAGTTGCCGGCGGTGACCGCCACGACGAGGTCCAGCTCCGGCACCACCGCGAGGCGCTGTCCGCCGTTGCCCGCGGCCTGTGCCACCGTGCGGCCGGCGACGGACTCGAGGTACCACTGGTACCCGTACCCGGCGCCCCAGTCGGTCGTGAACCGCGGCTCCAGCATCGCGCGGATCCACGCCGCGGGCACGAGCTGCCGCTCCTCGCGCAGCACGACCTGCCGCCCCTCGCGCAGCACGACCTCGCCGATCCGGGCCAGGTCGCGTGGCGCGAGCCGCAGCCCCGACGCCGCCGACGCGACCCCGTCCGCGCCTTCAAGCCACTCGAACCGCTCGATGCCCAGCGGCTCGAACAGCCTGGCGCGCGCGAACTCCGGCAGCGACCGGCCGGTCCCGTCGGCGATCAGCCGGCCGAGCAGCGCGGTAGCGCCGCCGCAGTACGCCCACCTGGTGCCGGGCGGCTCCTGGACCGGCCGCTCCAGCACGTACCGGTACCGGTCCGGCGCCAGCTCCATCGCGATCTCGGCGTTGGCCGGGCTGTCGTACGGAATGTCCTCCCGCCACTCGAGCCCGAGCGTCATCGTCAGCGCGTGCCCGACCGTGAGCCGCGCCCGCGCCGGATCGGCGCCGAGATCCCCGTGCTCCGGGAACTGCCGCAGCAGTGGCGCGTCAGGCTCGGGCACCCGCCCCTCACCGAGCGCGATCCCGTACAGCAGCGCCGTCACACTCTTCGTCACCGACCGCAGGTCGTGCAGCGTCTCCGGCCCGAACTCCACCACCCCGAGCGACCGGTTCCAGCTCAGGTCCGCACCGCGCCCGTAGTACTCCAGCACGGTCTCCCCACCCCGCACCGCCACCACCCCGTGCAGCCCGTCGAGCTGCCCGGCCTCCAGCGCCTCGTCCAGCCGCTCCCGCAACCGCGTCGTCATCGTTCTGGAGTAGCACGCCCGCGCGATTCCGTGGGGGCACCTCAGCGACCGGCGAACCGCTCCACCACCCCGAAATGCTCCCGCCGCCGCGCCCCGGCGGTCAGCATCCACGGCTGGAACGTGCCGCCCGGTTGGGTCACCTGGACGACCAGCCCCCGCCCGGCGTAGGTTTCGGCGCCCCAGTCGAGCCAGTCACGGTTCGGCACCGGCACCCGCTGGAGCCCCGCCACCAACCGGTCCTTGTCCTCCCGCGAGATTTTTGCCGTACATCGTGTACCGCCCGATGACCGTCGCCTCGAAGAGCGCCGTCGCGAGCAGGAACCAGCTCAACGACAGCGGGTTGCGCTCGACACCAACCCCTCGGCGCAGGAACCACACCGGCGGGTCGTCGCCCCCGGGCTCGGTAGCCATGGTGAAGACGCCCTGGTTCTCGGTGCCGAACAGCAGCCTGCCGTCGTCGCCCAGTCGCAGCTCGTGCGGCTCGAACAGGAAGTCACGGCCGCCGAGCAGCTGCGACCGGCCCGCGACGGCGGCGTGCAACGCAGTCAGTGGTGGCGGCGTCGGTACGGCCGGCTCCGGTCTCGGCCCCGTCGCCGGCGCCACGTCGGCGTACCAGCTCGTGACGAACTCCTGCAGCGCCCCGACCGGATCGTGCGGCAGCAGGCGCAGCCATCGCACGTCCGGCGCCGCCGGACCCGGAGGTGATGGAACCGCCGACCGGATCCGGTCCAGGACCGCGACCGGTAGCGGGGTGGTGAGCGCGAACCGCTGGGTCAGGACCCGGAGCGCGGCAACGTCGTACGATCCGCCGCTCAGCTCCAGTGCCCCGAGCCGGACGCAACCGCCCGGCATCCGGACGTAGGCCGCGACGGGCATCGCCGACCGCTGGTCGCCACGCGGGAAGCCGTCCGTCAGCAGCAGCTGGTGCAGCTCGTCGGGGAAGGGGGCGGTCACCGTCACGTGCGCGGCGTCCTGGACACCGGTGCCGTCGGGTGGTCTCCCGGCTCCAGCAGCAGCACAAGACGGTCGCGGCCGAGCACGTATGTCACCAGCGGCAGGCGGTAGATCCGCGGGTCGTCGCCCGCCGCTGCCAGGACCGTATGCTCCGCGACCACGTACACGGGGCGAACCGTAGCGCACGGCGTGGCAGGCTGGACGGGATGAAGACTGTCGGGGCGTCCTCCGGGCTGGGTGTGCTGTGCGTCGCGGCGTCGGTCGTGTTGTACGGGCTGCTGCACGTGCTGCCGCCGTCGGCGGGGCTGGACTGGACGACTCGCACGATCAGTCAGTACGCGCTGCTGTCCAACGGCTGGGTGTTCGATGTGGCGACGCTGCTGCTGGCGGCCGGGTCGGTCGCGGTCGTGGTGGCGCTGCGGCGGGCCGGGCTGGTGCGCCGGGGTGCCACGGTGGCGCTGCTGCTGTGGGTGGTGGGGCTCGTCGGCGTCGTGTGGTTCGAGAAGCACAACTGGGCGTCGGGGCCGTCGCTGAGCGGGGACGTGCACCGCGCGGCGAGCCTGGTCGCGTTCCTCAGCCTGCCGGCCGGCGCGCTCCTCGCCGCGGCGCCCCGGATCCGCGACGCCGCGGCGCGCCTCGTCGCGGTCGGCGGGGTGGTGTCACTGCTGTGCTTCTCGCCCATCTTGTGGGCGCTGGTGTCCGAGCCGTGGACGGGCGTGCGCTGGTGGCGGGCGATCCCCCTGGGCGGCGTGGAGCGCGCGCTCGGCCTCGCCGAGGTGACGACCGTGCTGCTGCTGGCCTGGTGGGCGGCCCGCGCCACCCGCCACCGGGACTGAATTCCGAGGCAGCCGCTGTAGTCGACGACACGCCCCGGTCCGTCGTACCGGGGAAGCGCCGGCGCCGGAGCGGGATCGGTGTGGTGGCAGTCGTCGAGGCGGATGACCGGCACGCCGAGGAGGGTGGCGGTGCCGTCCGTGATGGCGGCCCGGGCGCTGGCGTCGAACCTGGCGAGCTCCGCGACGAACGGGGCGACCTCATCCAGGGCGTCCGGGGACACCACGGCGCCGGCGAACGTCAGGTCGACCCGAACGCTGCCGGCCGTCGTCTCCCACGAGCACTCCGGGTCGGCCGGGTCGAACTCGACCGTGCCGAAGACCGGGTGGCTGATGCGGTGCGCGGTCATGCCGGGAAACCGTACCGGCGGACCGGGCCGAACGGGGTGTCACGGATGCCTTCGAAGACGCCGCCGGCCCGTTCGAGGGTCCTCGCCGAGGCCTCGTTGTCGACGGCGCAGACGGTGAACAGGCCGGTCAGGCCGAGGGCGCGGGCGTCGTCGAGCGTGCGGGTGAGCGCCCACGTCGCCAGGCCGCGCCGGCGGGCGGTGGGGCGGATGCCGTAGCCGATGTGGCCGGCCCAGCGCACGTAGTCGTCGTCGCCGTGGCGCAGCGCGATCGCGCCGAGCACGCGGCCGTCCTCGACGATCCACCGGTGCCGGCAGCGGTGGCGGGGCGATCCGTCCGGCACCGAACGGGCGGCGAGGCGGGCCACCCATGCGGCGAAACCGGCGGGAGACTGCACGTCGTCGGTGGGCGCGAGGCCGAACCCGTCCTCGTGGGTGCCGGGGCCCCACTCGGCATGCGCCTCGAGCCAGGCGCTGTGCAGGCGGGCATCGGGCACGATCAGTTCGGGCACGTCGCCGACCGTACCCGCCACGGCGCCGCACCGGGAGCGCGATCGGGTCGACGCCGACGGCACGGCGGTGCGTTTGGCGCACCGCGAGGGCCCTGCACCTGAACGGTTCCCGGCCTGAATCGCCGGGATCTCGTCATGGCAGGTAGAAGGTGAGCAGGTCGGCTAGCACCGGTGGGAACAGCGCCCGCATCAGGTCGGCGTTCGGGCCGGGGTAGACGTCGGCGTGCCGGGCGGCGAGGCCCGCGATGCCGTGCGGGCCGAAGAGCAGCGGGGCGACCAGGTCCGGTGCCACGCCCGCACCGCCGTGCGACGCGGGGCTCTGCATCGGGCCGCCCGCGACGACCTCGGTCACCGCGCCGCCGGCGCGCCGCAGCCGTACGTGCCGGCGGAAGAACGACACGACGACGTCGTCCTCGCCGTCGTGGTGCCGCAGGCGCGCCGACAGCACGGGTCTGAGATGGTCGAGCAGTGCCACGACGTCGGGGATCCGCAGGTAGTAGTCGTTCGCCTCGGGTGGGGGCGGTGCGAGGTACGGGGCGAGGACGCCGGCGCGGTCCTTCGCCTCGAACGACCCGCCGCCCGCGAGCGTGGCGGCGTGGGCGAGCAGCGCGGCGACCGCATCCGGTTCGGCGGCGGCGACCTCGCCCAGCACCACGCCTTCGTCCGGTGGCGTGAGCCGGGCCGTGCCGATCATCCGCTCGTCCCGCACCACCACGACCTGGCTGCTGCCCGCCCGTGCGACGAGCGCCCGCCAGCACAGCGGCGAGTGCGGCATGCTCACGTCGTGCCCGCGCTGGACGGCGTCCTGCAGCCGGGCCATCGCCACGATGTCGCCCGGCCCCGCGACCCGCACCGTGCACCCCGCGGGCATCTCCGGCACGGTGTGGACCGCTCTGCTGCGCGGGATCGGGATGCTGTACTGATAGCCGAACTGCCGGTAGAAGTACGGGATCCCGATCATCACCTGCAGCAGGTGGCCGCGGGCGGCGGACCGCTCGTGCGCCCAGCCCATCAGCGCCCGGACCAGCCCGCGCCCCTCGTACGCGCGGTCGGTCGCGACCAGCTCCACCTGCCCCGCCGGGATCGCCACCCCACCGAGGACGACGGTCTCGTCCAGCAGCGTCGCCGTCGACACGACCCGGTCGCCGTCGACGACCACCGCGCACGCGTCGAACCCGCTGTCGGCGTCCTGCACCACCAGCTGGTGGTCCTGCCGGTCGGCGGCCTCGCCGCGGTCGGCGAGCAGCGCCCCGATCTGTTCGAGATCCGCGGGCCGTGCCGCCCGCACCACCAGTCCACCGGCCAGCTCCACGCCGCCCACCGTACCGCGCCCGTGGTACGGGTATCGGACACCCACAATCGGGGTTTCGTACAGCAGTGACATGTCGCGATCTATGTGACGAGTCCGCGGAGGTAAGCCAGGAACGCCGCGACCTGACTTCGTCCAGCAACTCCCGCCTCCGGGCGGGGTCTGCGCCGGTTACCGGAACGGCCAAGGGGTCGAGAAGAGGGCCGATCCGAGCACCTGGTGGATCATCTGCATTGCGCAGGAAGGTCACGCCTCGGGAGTTTTCCTTGCAGGACCAGTCTGTCGTCGCGTCATCCGGGCGTTGGTTGATCGAGTGATGTTGCTGGCGTGGTTGATGGTTGGGGGATCGGATTGGTTGCTCGGGTCAGAAACAGCAGCATGAGTGCGCCGGCGGCGCAGTAGCCGACGCCTTGGAAGGCGATGACAGGGATGATGCCGAGCTGGCTGGCGAGGACACCGGCGGCGAGTGTCCCGGCGAGCATCGCGGCGCCTTGGATCGCATTGACGAGGCCGAAGATCCGCCCGCGGTGGGCGTCGTTGGTGGTGGTCTGGAGCAGGGTGAACAGGCCGGTGATGGTGAGAGCACCGGGCAGTCCGATGGCGATCATGAGGACGAACGCCGGCCAGAGCGCCTGGGTGTGGAGCGGGTAGAGGAACAGCGCCAGGTCCAGCCCGCCGAAGGCGAGGGCGCCGTAGCCGAGAAGGTGGCGCGGCGGGAAGCGGTTTCCAGCGGCGGCGACGGTGAAGCCGCCGATGATGCCGCCGACGGCCTGGCTGGACAGGATCAGACCGTAGGCTTCGGCATCGCCGTGCAGGATGTCGCGGACGAACGGGGCCATGAGCGTGCCCATGATCGCCTCGCCCGATCCGATGATCAGCACGAAAGTGAGGAGGAGGCGCAATGCTGGGTGGTGTGTGGCGATTCGTGCACCATGGGTGAGCTCGCGGATCGCATGGTGTGCTGGCGCCGGTCGAGACGCGGGACCGGCCGGGAGTCGGATCCGGGCGAGGATCGCCGCGGCGACGGCAAAGCTGGCCATGTCGATGAGGGTCAGTGCGGTGATGCCGCCCAGCCCGGCGGCGAGACCGCCGAGCGCAGCGCCGGCCAGCCGGGCGATGTCGCGGTTCTGTCCGTTGAGCGCGTTGGCGGTCACGAGGTCCCACGACGGCACCGTGTGGGGCACCATGGCCGCCTCGGCGGTGATGAAGAACTGAGCGAGGCTGCTCTGCGCGACGGTGACCAAGTAGATGATCCAGACCTGGTCTCTGCTGTGGACAGCGAGGAGGGGCAGCAACCCGGTGGCCAGGAGCACGTTGGTGACGACCATGGTGCGGCGGCGGTCCCACCGATCGGCGTAGACCCCGGCGAGCGAGCCGAGCGCTATCTGCGGGAGCAGGGCGGCCAGCAGAGTGGTGGCCGAAGCGAGGGTGGAGCCGGTCAGTGTGTAGACGTGGTAGGCCAGGCCGGTGCGCAGGATCCAGTCACCGGTCAGCGAGAGGAGCCCTGCCGACAGCAGCAGCCGCAGGTCGCGGTAGCGGGTCAGTACCCGCCACAGCGTGCGCATCTCAGCCGCCGGTGGCGGTCGGTTCGACCGGGACGCTGATGAAGGTCAGGTTCACCGGTTGGGCGTCGGCGGGTCGGGCGGCGTCTTCGCCGAGGCGGCGCCGTTCGACGAGTGGGGTGATCAGGGCGTCCAGCGCCTCATGTAGCTCGGTGAACTCTTCGACCGTCAGGTAGACCAGGCTCTGGGCGACGCCGGCGTTGCGCTGCCATCGGGGGTCGTACTGGTCGCGACGGCGGTGCCATGCGGCGAGGTGTTCGACGCCGCGTTCGGCCACCATCTGGTCCAGAACGTCGACCGCGGCACTGGCTTCGTCCTGTCCGGTCCGTGCCGCCGAGTATGACGTGGTGGTGACCTGCCATGGATGGTCCCGGTTGTTGGTGGTGTCGGCCGGTTCGACGAAGCCGTACTTGGCGAGCTGACGCAGGTGGTGGGAGGCCAGCGCCTGACTGACGCCCAGCTGCCGGGCCGCCTGCGCCGCGGTTGTCGGGCCTTGCCGGCCGACCAGCTCGTGCAGCTTGATCCGAAGTGGGTGGGCCAGCGCTCGGATGGTCACCGGATCGTCGAGGATTCGCTGGGTGTGGCGCGATTCCAAAGACATGCTTGGAGTGTGCTGCCACCCTCCTGGCAATGTCAAGCAGATGCTTGGAATCGGCTCACGCAACGGCGTTCATCGCTCCTGTACTGGAGGACTCGCCAGGGTCGGCAGCACCTGGCGGAGACGACGCCGGCTGGAGCACCGGATGCCGTTACTGTGGCCCGCGTGACGGGATTTGACTGGCCGGCGCTGTCGGCGGCCCGCAACGCGCGGATCGACGCGGTGCCCGGCATGGTCCGCCACGCGTTGAAGGTCCTCGAAGACCTCCTGGAGGAGTCGGACCACGCGTGCACGTTCACGCTCGACGACGCGCCGCTGGTGCCCGGCGGCGTCCAGGCGAGCGTGCAGACGCTGCTGCCACAGGACTGCACGGTCGCCGCGCTGGCCCCGGTCGACGACTGGTCCACAGTGGTCGGTGCGGCGCTGCCGGGCTTCTTCGTGCCGGCGCGGCAGCCGGACGCCTGGGCCGGGCCGGCGGCGCCACGGACGGTCGCCGACGGGCTCGCCGCCTGGGTGACGGCGCTGCTGGCACGGCTGTGGCCGGGCACCGCCGAGGCATGGGAGCTCACGGTCGAGTGCCGCGGCTGGTACGAGGCGGCCTACGTCGACCTGGTCGTCCTCGCGGACGGCCGGGTCTGGCTGCTGCACCTCGGGGTCAGCGACTGAGGCCGAGCCGGAACCACGACCGCAGGAGGGTGTCGGACGGCTCGATCGTCGTGCGCGAGGACCTGCGTCTCGGCGGCGCGCAGCTCCGGGCCGGGCTCGACGCCGAGCTCGGTGATGAGGTGATGGCGGGCGCGCCGGTACGCGGCGAGCGCGTCCGCCTGCCGCCCCGCCCGGTTCAGCGTCGTCATCAGCACCGCCCACGCGCGCTCCCGCAGCGGGTGCTGCTCGACAAACTCGGTGAGCGCGGGCCCGGCGGCACGCGGGTGACCGCCGCTCAGCGCAGGTCCTTGCGGAACACGACCTCGTGCCGGGTGTAGCCCATGCGCCGCTCGTAGAACGGCATCGACGTCGGGTTGTCGACGCCGGTCTCCAGCGCGATCACCGCCGCGCCGCACTCGACGGCCCACCGCTCGACCTCGGCCATCAGGGCGGACCCGACCCCGCCGCGGCGGGCCCTGCCGGCCACCGTGAGCGCGTCCACGTGGACCCGGCGGTGGGCGAGGTCGCGCTGCAGCTGCCAGTGCGCGGTCGGCAGCGGCTCCTCGACCCGCGCCACCGCCGCCCCCACGATGTCCCCGTCCAGGTCGGCGACGAGCATCAGCACCGTCGGGTCGTCCGCGTACCGCGCGTGCAGCTCCTCGTGCCACTCCACGAGACCGCCGGCCTGCGGCTCCTGCGCGGTGGCCGGGTCCAGGCCGGCGAAGAACGCGCCGCTCTCCTGCCACAGCCGCGCCCGCCCGGGGCCGTCACCCGCCCGTACCCGCCGTACCACCATCACCATCCGACCATCGTCATCGACCCGCGCCCCGGGTGTCGCCGCATTCGCCGTGAAACCCGAGGCCGGGGTCCGGTCTGGGTCCGGCCGGGGTCCGGCCGGGTTTCAGGGACGTGGCGGGCGGGCGCTGCTCTTCAGGGGCGCGGCGGGCGGGCGCCGGTCTTGAGGGACGCGGCGGGCGGGGGCAGGTCTTGAGCGCGCGGCGGCGCGGCGGCGGGCGTGGACCAGCAGCCCGGCGCCCGCCCCGCCGGCGAGCAGGAGCAGGCCCGCGACGGTCAGTGCCGCGCCCCGGTCCCGCCGGAAGTCACCGTCGACCTCGGGCAGCGAGGCCGGCGGGCCGGTCGCCGTGCCCGCCGGCAGCGCGGCCTCACCCCGGACCTCGGCCACCGCGAGGGGGAGCGCGACGGCCGCGGCCACCGTCGTCGCCGCGGGACGCCGCTTGAAGGCGTCGCCGTCGAAGCCGAGCCGGGCGAGCTGGGCCGCGGCGGGCAGCGGGCCGCCGACGCCGCCCGTGGCGACCGTGACCTGCGGGTGGATGCCGCCCCGGCCGCGGTACGTCATCGTGACCCGCAGCTCAATCCAGCGAGGGCAATGCTGGGCGTCGTCCGTCACCCGCACGCCCACCCCCGCGTTCGATCCGGTGCTCACGTCGCGGGTCCGGGTGCCGGCGCCGACGTGCACGACCTCGGTGAGGAGCCAGCCGAAGCAGAGGCCTCGGGCGGATGCCGCCCGGTCGAGCTCATCCACGGCGCGTGGCAGCGTGCCGGGGTCCGGCGCCGCGATCGGCGGGCCCGGCGGTTGCCGGAGCGTCTCCGACACCCACCGCAGCCCCTGCCCCAGCCCGATCACCGCGCCGAGACACGGCACGAGCCCGGCCGCGAACACGGCGACGACGACACCCGCGTTGCGCGCGGCGGCGCTGAAGCGGCTCATCCCGCCCCACCCAGAGCGACGACGGCGGCGGCGCGGGTCACCATGCGCCGTCCAGCTGGGCCTGATACCGCGGGTACGCCGTCGACGTGGCCTCGACGACGATGAGGGCGCCGCCGCCGGCGTCGGGCCGGATGACGACCAGGTCGGCGGAGTAGCGCAGGTAGACGCCGGTCGGGTCCACGTGCCGGGCCGCCGGGCGCCACGCCCCGGTCAGGTCCGAGGTGACCGTGCTGGGCGCCAGCCGCGTCACGTACGCGACCGCCCGGGGGCCGGGCTCGGCGCCGGGCGCCGGGGTGTAATGCCGCGCGATGTACCCGCGCGGGGAGCCGTCCCCCGCGGACACGGCCCTGCCGCCCACGGCGAACCCCGCCGCGAGCAGCACCGCCACCACGACCCAACTCCATCGACGCCAATGTCTCATCGCCATCAAGGTAGCCGCGCCGCGCTCGCCGGCCCGCACCGCGGTGGGGGAGGGGCGGGTCAGCTGAACGAGTGCCGGTAGGTCTGCGGGCTGACGCCGGTGGTGCGTTTGAAGCGCTCACGGAACGCGGTCGGCGAGCCGAAGCCGACCTCGGCGCCGATGCGCTCGACGGAGTGGCGGGTGGTCTCCAGGAGGTGCTGGGCCTGGCGGACGCGGGCGCGGTGCAGCCACTGCAGCGGGGTCAGGCCGGTCTGGTCGCGGAAGCGGCGGATCAGGGTGCGGGTGCTCATCCCGGCCTGCGCGGCGATGTCGGCGAGGGTCAGGTCGCGCCGCAGGTGCTGCTGCAGCCAGGTGAGGAGCGGCTCGAGCTCGGCGCCCTGTGGGGTCGGCGGATGGTCGTGGGCGATGAACTGCGCCTGGCCGCCCTCGCGTTCGAGCGGCACCACCGACAGCCGCGCGGCGTTCGCGGCGACCGCGGAGCCGTAGTCGCGGCGGATCAGGTGCAGGCACAGGTCCAGGCCCGCCGCCGCGCCCGCGGAGGTGAGGATCTGTCCATTGTCGACGTACAGCACGCCGGGGTCGACGTCCACCGACGGGTGCGCGGCCGCGAGGCTGTCGGCGGCGATCCAGTGCGTGGTGGCCCGCAGGCCGTCGAGCAGGCCGGCGGCGGCGAGCACGAAGCTGCCCGCGCAGATCGAGGCGATCCGGGTGCCGTTCGCCGCGGCGGTACGCAAGGCGGCACGCACCGGTGGCGTCAGCGCGGCGACCGGGTCGGCGGTGCCGGGCACGATGACCGTGTGCGCCTCGCGCAGGGTGTCGAGGCCCCACGGCGCGGTCATGGTGAACGCCCCCGCGTTGACCTGCGGGCGCTCGGCACAGACCCGGACCTCGTAGCCGGGGGCGCCGCCCGGCAGGCACGTGCGGGTGAACACCTCGATCGGGGTGGCCAGGTCGAACGGGATCACCCCGTCGAAGGCGAGCACGGCGACGGTGTGCATGCCCGGCACCGTACCGCACGGGTTGGCGAAATCCCGTCGGAAGTGGTCACGAATGCCACTGGGGCGGCCGCCACCAGGTCCCTAGCGTGAGTCGCATGCATGCGCAGATAGTCCTGTTCGACGGCTTCGACCCGTTGGACGTCATCGCACCGTACGAGGTGCTGCACGCGGGCGGCGTCGCCGCCGGCGGGGCCCTGACCGTGGCGCTCGTCTCCGCCGAAGGCCCCAGGGAGGTGGCGAGCGGCACCGGCGGCCTGGCGCTGCGGGCGACCGCGGCCCTCGACCCCTCGCGCCCGGGGCTGGTCATCGTGCCCGGCGCCGCCGGCCGCGTCGGCGACCCCGAGGAGGAGCCGTCGGACGACTCCATCCCGGTCCTGCTGGGCCGCACCCTGACCACCGACCTGCCGGGGCTGCTCAAGGCGGCGATGGACGACCCGGCCGTGACCGTCGCCTCGGTGTGCGGCGGCTCCCTGGTGCTCGCCATGGCCGGCCTGCTGGAGGGCCGCCACGCCACCACCCACCACCTCGGCCTGGACCTGCTCGACGCCACCGGCGTGCACGCCGTCCACGCGCGGGTCGTCGACGACGGCGACTTCGTCAGCGGCGCCGGCGTCACCTCCGGGCTCGACCTCGCCCTGTACCTCCTGGAGCGCGAGATCGGCCCGCGGATCGCGCACGCGGTCGAGGAGCTGTTCGCCCACGAACGGCGCGGCACCGTCTGGCGCGACGCCGGCCCTCAGCCTTCGGAGGTGGGGTGACCGTGACGGCCGAAGGCACCTGGGACCTGACCATCGCCACGCCCATCGGCAGGATCAACGCCACGACGGTGATCCGCCGCGACGGGGAGACGCTGACCGGTGTCGCCGCCGGCGAGGGCGAGGAGGTCCCCCTCACCGACGTCACCCTCGACGGCGACCGGCTCACCTGGAAGCAGGCCGTCACCAAGCCCCTGCGGCTCAACCTGGTCTTCGGCGTGACCATCGACGGCGACACCCTGTCAGGCACCGCCAAGGCGGGCCGCCTCCCCGCTTCGAAGGTCACCGGCCGCCGTCGATGACCGCCTCGACCTCGGCGTACAGGGCGGGCAGCAGCCGGGCGGCGGTGCCGCGCAGGTTGACGTCGCAGATGTCGTCCAGCGGCGTCCCGTCCGGGTTGATCTGGATGACGGTGGCGCCGGAGCGGGCGGCGACCACAGGCAGCTCGGCCGCCGGGTACACCACCCCGGACGTGCCGATGCTCAGCAGCACGTCGCAGGAGGAGGCCGCCTCGACGGCCGCCGCGAAGGCGGCCCTGGGCAGGGCCTCGCCGAACCACACGACGCCGGGCCGCACCAGCGCGCCGCACGCCGTGCACCGCGGCGGCGGGACCGGGCCGAGATCGTCGGTGATGTCGTCGTCGCCGGACGGCCCGTCGAACGGGTGACCGGCGACGCAGCGGGGCGCGAAGAGGCTGCCGTGCAGGTGCACCGGGTCTTTGGAGCCGGCCCGCTCGTGCAGGTCGTCGACGTTCTGCGTGACGACGACGGTGCCGGGCACCAGCTCCTGGAGGGCGGCGGCGGCCACGTGCCCGGCGTTGGGCTCGGCCCGGCGTACGGCGGCGCGGCGCCACTCGTACCAGCCCCAGACGAGCGCGGGGTCGGCCTCGAACGCCTCGGGGGTGGCCAGCTCATGGGCGTCGAACCGGGACCACAGGCCGGTCAGAGCGTCGCGGAAGGTCGGCACGCCGCTCTCCGCGGAGATCCCGGCCCCGGTGAACACGACGACCCGGCCGGCGGTCGCGATGCGCTCCGCGACGCCGTCCGGCAGGACTCGCTGCATGCGCGAGATCCTGCCATAGAGGCTCGTCGAGCCGGGGACATCTTACCCACCGTCGCTCCCGATGTGCAGGTAGTGATTCCGGGGCCGGTCCGGCGGTACGATCCGTCGGTATGAGGACCGCACCGCACCCGATCGATGCGGATGCCGGGATCCGGCGGGTCGACGACGCTGAGAGGTACATCGCGTCGATCTGCTTCAAGACCGGCCCACCCGCGCCCGTCGGTGTCGAGATCGAGCACATCGCCCACACCCCCGATCACCCGGCCAGGCCGCTGGACACCGCGGCGCTCGCCACCGCACTCGCCGGGCACGCCCCGCCCGCCATCGACCCCGAAGGCCCGCACCTGCCGCTGCGGCACGGCGGACGCCTCGACCTCGCCCCCGGTGGGCAGATCCGGCTCGTGGCCCGCGCGCAGCGCACGCTCGCCCGGCTGCACACCACGGTCAACGCGGAGCTCGGTCAGCTCGCCGACCTGGTCAGCCGTGGCGGCCTGCGGCTCGCCGGTGCCGGCATCGACCCGCATCGCAGCGCCCGGCGGGTCCTCTCCTCCCGCCGGCACGAGGCGATGGCCGCCTCCTTCGCCCGCCGCAGCAGCGACGGCCGCACGATGATGTGCGCCACCGCCGGGCTGCGCCCCGAGCTCCCCGCCGGTCCCGCCGGCGGCCTCGCCGACCGGTGGGCCGCCGTGCACGAGGTCGGCCCGACGCTGCTCGCCGTGTTCGCCAACTCGCCCGTGCACGCCGGCCGGGACACCGGCTGGGCGTCGACGCGGATGCGCACCTGGTATGGGATCGACCCCGGGCGGGCCGGCACGGTGCCCGTCGGCGCCGACCCCGCGCAGGCCTGGGCACGGTATGCGCTGCGGGCCCCGCTGCTCTGCGTCCGCCGGCCCATGGGCAGCTGGGCGGTGCGGCCGGGGATCACGTTCGCCGACTGGGTCAACGGTGCGCTGCCGGGGCCACCGACCTACGACGACCTCGACTACCACCTCGGCACGCTCTTCCCGCTCGTGCGGCCCCGCGGCCACCTGCAGGTCCGGTACCTGGACACGCAGCCCGGCGGCGACTGGTTCGCCCCGGTCGCGGTCCTCGCCGCGCTGCTCGCCGACCCGGCCACGATCGACACGGTCCGCGGCCTGTGCGCGCCGGCCGCGGGCCGGTGGGTCGAGGCGGCCCGCTACGGCCTGACCGACGCCGTCATCGCCCGGACCGCGCCCGCGGTCCTGGACCTGGCGCTGCGCGTCCTGGAGCGCGACGGGCTGCCCGGCGGCCTCCACGACGAGGTGGCGGGCACCGTTGAGCACCGCTTCCGCCAGGCCTGGCCCCACCTGCACTGACACATCCGGTAGACCCTGCGCGACCCGCGCGCAGGTCTACCGGATCAGGCAAGCGTCGGTGGTGGCTCCGGAAGCGGATGGGCGCCCTGCGGGCGGAGGCCGTCGAACAGGATGCCCAGGTAGCGGCGCCACAGGTCCGGCGAGGCGCCCGGCGCGTAGCCGGCGACGTAGTTCGGGGCGCACATCAGCAGGATGACGTCGGCGCCGGTCACGTCGGGGCGCAGCGCGCCGGCGGTCCGGGCCCGGTCGACCAGGTCGTGGATCACGCGGTACATCCGCTCGCGGGCGCCGGTCACCGCGGGGTCGGCGTCGCCGGCGCCGTGCAGGAACGACAGGTCACGCTGCTGGCGCTGGTGCGCGGCGGCGGTCATGAACGCCAGCAGCGCCAGGCCCGGGTCGGCCTCGTCGAGCAGGCGTTCGCCGGCGGCCGTCAGCTCGTCGACGCGGTCGAGCACGATCGCGGCGATCAGGTCGTCCTTCGTCGGGAAGTGGCGGAACACCGTGCCCTTGCCGACGCCGGCGCGCCGGGCGATGTCGGCCACCGACGCGTCCATGCCCCGCGCCGCGAACTCGTCGGCGGCCGCCGCCAGCAGCGACGCCCGGTTGCGCACGGCATCGGCGCGCACGGGCCGGCTCGAGGTCATGGCGGCCATCGTACAAGTTGACCGACCGGTCCGTTTACGTCTAGCCTCGAATCATCCGGACCGGGTGGTCCGGCTAACGCGACCGGAGGATGACATGCGGGCAGTGATCGTCGGGGACTACGGGCCGCCGGAGCGGTACACGGTCGGCGAGCTGCCGGTGCCGCGCCCCGGACCGGGTCAGCTCCTGGTCCGCGTCGCCGCCGCCTCGATCAACCCGGGCGACATCGTCATCCCGGGCGGCCAGTTCCGCGACGCGGCGCCCCTGATGTTCCCGCACGTGCCGGGCAACGACTTCGCCGGCACGGTGGCCGAGGCAGGCCCGGGCGTGACCGGCTACGCCGAGGGCGACGAGATCTTCGGCTACGCCGCACCCCGGGCGCTGCGCCCGATGCTCGGCCCGCGCCCGTCGATGAGCACCGGCTCCCTCGCCGAGTACGCAGTGGTCGAGGCGGACACGCCGTTCATCGCGCACCGCCCCGCCGGTCTGGCGGCCGAGCATGCCGCGGCGCTCGCCACCACCGGCCTGGCCGCGCGGGCACTGATGGCCACGGCCGGCGTCCGCCCCGGCGAACGGGTGCTGGTCGTCGGCGCGACCGGCGGCGTCGGCACGACACTCGTCCCGCTGCTCGCCGCGGCGGCCGCCGAGGTCGTGGCCACCGCGACCGACGAGGACGCCGCCCTGCTGCGCGACCTCGGCGCCGCAGCGACGATCGGATACGCCGAAGGCGGCTACCCGTCAGGCGTCGACGCCGCCTTCAACCTCACCCTGCCGGGCGACGCGCTGGCCGGCGTCGCCGCCACCGTCAGGCCCGGCGGGCGGCTGCTCACCATCACGTACCCGGTGCCGCGGCAGGACTGGATCGGCCGCGACGACGTCGACCTCAGGTTCGTCCTCGACATGGAAGGCGTCCACGGCGGCATGCGCGAGGTCGCGGACGCCGGCCTCCGGGCGACGATCGGGCGCCGTTACACCCTCGCCGAGGGCGCGCAGGCGTGCGTCGACTTCGCCCGCCGGCACACCACCGGCAAGCTCGTCGTCGTCATGTGACCCGTCAGGTCTTCGGCCCGGCGGCCACCCACTCGAGCCCCCAGTTGTAGGCGAGGTCGACGGCCTGGTTCCGGAACTGGCCGGGCGCCGGGATGATGTACCGCGACTCGCGCCGCACGACGAGCTCGCCGTTGACGTTCTCGATGAGGAACAGCACGCCGGCCCGCGACATGACGGTGCACTCGTCGAGGCGCATCTCGATCGGGGCGCCGTGCTGCGGGAACAGGGTGGCGACCGCGTCGAGGCCGGCGAACGAGTCGGCGCCGTCGTAGATGCTGGCGTAGACGAGGATCCGGCGGAACTTGTCGGTGTGGTCGAGGTTGATGGTGAGGTTCTCACCCGCCTCGTTGGCACCGGTGCGGTCGTCGCCGTCGAGCATGATGTACGGCGCGTCGTTGAGCTGACCGAACTGGTTGTCGAGCGGGTGGACGATGCCCTTCCGCCCGTCCACGAGCTCCCACAGGCAGCACAGGTCGAGGTCGAGGTCGGGCAGGTGCGCGGTCTTCTGCTTGCCGAAGAGGCCGCGCTTGCCGAGGGGGCGCATGCTCCAGTTGAGGTTGACCCGCAGCGAACCGGACCGGCCGCCCTGCTTGGCGAGCGACACCGTCGGCGCCTGCTTGGTGAGCGTGACCTTGCTCAGCCGCACCGGCGCGGGCGGCGCGACGGGCGGCGCCGGGGGAGCCGGCGGCGCGACGGGTGCCACGGGGGCAGGGGGCGGGGGCGGGGCGACCGGCGGGGGCACCGTCGCGGGCAGCCCGATCCGCTGCGGCTGCCCGTCGGGCCCGGTCACGGTCACCGAGGGCCACCCCTGCGTGGCAGGAGCCGGCGGCGCGGCCGGAGCCGGCGGCGCGACAGGAGGCGGCGGCGCCATCGGCAGGTTGGAGGTGGGCGGCGGGAAATTGGCCGGCTGCGCGGGAGCAGCGGGCGCGGGCGCGTCGTCGACCGAGATGCCGAAGTCGCGCGCCAGTCCAGCCAGCCCGGAGTCGTACCCCTGACCGACCGCCCGGAACTTCCACTGGCCGGCCCGCCGGTACAGCTCCCCGAAGATGAACGCGGTCTCGACCGTGGCACCGGGGCTGTCGAACCGGGCGACCTCCGCACCGCTCGTGGCGTCGAGCAGCCGGATGTGCAGCCCCGGCACCCTCCCGAACGTGCCACCATCGGCGGAGGCGGCCAGCACGATCCGCTCGATCGCGGGCTCGACCCGGCCCAGGTCGACGAGCACCGTGTCGGTGACCTGGTTCCCCGCGGTCGTCTTGCCCTCGTGCCGGACCGCGCCGGCCGGGTGCGACGGCTGGTTGTAGAACACGAAGTCGTTGTCGTCACGGACCTTGCCGCCGCCGGTCAGCAGCAGCGCGGAACCGTCCGCGTCGGGCACTCCCGGCCCGCTCTGCCATCCCAGCACGGCCCGGACCACCGGCGCGTGCACCTGCGTGTTGGCGCCCTTGAGCATCGACATAAGCCCATCCTCCGTTACTTGCAATGCGTCGTGATGAACGCATGACCAGCAGTCCCGCCTTGCGGTGAGACAGTCCCGGCCTGACCCGCGGATACGGTGCCGGGTTCACGCTTCACAGCCACCTGCCCGCGTGGGCGGGTCTTGCGGTCGGCTCCACGTGCTGCCACCGAGCCACTCCCGGCGGTGTTGAGCTGGGCCGCCAGGGCGGCAAGATTCAGTGAGGCGTTCTGGTCGCGGTCGATGACCAGGCCGCATGTGTCGCAGGTGTATACGCGCTCGTGCAGGGCGAGCTTGGCTTTCGCCGCACCGCAGCCCGAGCAGGTCTTCGAGGACGGAAACCAGCGATCAGCGACCAGCAACCGGCCACCGTTCCAGATGGTCTTGTAGGCGAGCTGGCGGCGGACTTCAGCGAACCCGGCGTCAGCGACGTGCCGCGCCAGCCGCCGGTTGGCGAGCATGCCGGTGACATTGAGGTCTTCCACCACAATCGTGCCGTGCTCGCGGGCCAGATCGGTGGTGAGTTTATGCAGGCCGTCGCGGCGCAGATTCGCCACGCGGGCGTGTGCGCGGCCGAGCCGGTCTGCGGCACGCTGCCACCGCTTCGACGGACGCCGCCCGATACGCCGGTCGGGGCCGGCTTTCCTCGACAGTGCCCGGCTCAAGGCCCTGAGGCGGGTTTGTGCGGCAGCCAGGTGGCGCGGGTTTTCTATCAGTTTGCTGGTGGACAGTACTGCAAGGTGCTTGATGCCGAGGTCAACACCGACCACAGAGCCTGGTCGGGCCGGTGCGCGCACGGCGCGTTCGACCTCGACGCAGAAAGCGACGTGCCAGCGTCCGCAATGGCAGCGTACGGTTGCGGACCTGATCCGGGCAGTACCGTTGTCGAGGCGACGGGCGAGCTTACGGGCGGACTCGTGCAATTTCAACCGGCCGAGCCGGGGCAACACCACATGCATGCGGTCCGGCTCAACCCGGATCGCCCCAGTGGTGAACCGCACCGACGGCGTGGAACGGCGGCGGGACTTGCAACGAGGAAACCCGACCGGTCGCCCAGCACGCTTGCCGGACCTGGAGTCGACCCAGTTCTTCAACGCGCGGGCGAGCGCGTCCAGGCCGGTATTGAACGCCTCCTTTGACACCTCCGGCCACCACGGCGCGATCTGGTTCTTGACGGTGTTCCATGCCTTGCGCAGTGAAGGCAATGACCACGACAAGCATTCGGTGAGCTGACTGTCCGGCACGCCGTAGGTCCGCCCTGCCGCCCGTTGGTCCATGACGGCTTTGACCCGCGACAATGCCCAGTTGTGTGCGACTCTTGCGGCCCCGGCGTGCGCGAGGATCGCCCGTTCCTGGCCCGGGGTGAGGTCGAGGGCGAACCGGTACGCCTGTAGGGTCTTCACACCGGTTCCTTGGCTGATGCCTCTGCGGCGCGGCGGGCCCAGCTGACGGTACGTCGGCCGGACAGACGGGCGCACAACGTCCACGCCGTCATGTTCACGTCTGTCACTGTAGTGGACCAACACCAGTCCTGAGGACCGCAATACCGGATTTGTCCGCCTCGTCAGAACCCCACAGTACGACGCGCACCCGGTCGTGGTGGAGAAGGCGGCCGGGCGGGGGAGGTAGATGCGCGGCGGAGTGGGCAGTGAGCGGGCATGGTGGACATGAAGCTCGAAATCGTCGTGCTGCCGGTCTCGGACGTCGACCGGGCCAAGGCGTTCTACCTCGGGATCGGCTTCCGCGAGGACGCCGACTTCACCGGTGCTGACGAGTTCCGGGTCGTGCAGGTCACCCCGCCCGGGTCGACCACGTCGATCATCTTCGGCGACCGGGTCACCGACGCGGTGCCCGGCTCGGTGCGCGGCGTGCACCTGGTCGTCGACGACGTCGTCGCGGCGCGGAAGGAGCTGGCGGCCCGCGGGGTGGACGTGAGCGAGGTGTTCCACGACGCCGGCGGCGTCTTCCATCACGCCGGCACGGAGGCGCGGGTGCTGGGGCCTGATCCGCGGCGGCAGTCGTACGCGTCGTTCGCGTCGTTCACCGACCCGGACGGCAACGGGTTCGTCCTGCAGGAGATCACCCGCCGCCTGCCGGGCCGCGTCGACCACGCGATCTTCGGCTCGGTGGGGGAGCTGGAGCACGCGCTGCGCGAGGCGGCGGCGGCGCACGGGCGGCACGAGCAGGAGATCGGCCGCGCCGACGAGAACTGGCCCGCCTGGTACGCCACGTACATGGCCGAGGCCGCAAGCCTCAGGACCTGACCGGCGTCAGGGCCGGACCAGCGCCGCGGCGAGCCCACGGCGGGCCGGCGCTCAGACGGCCCGTGAGCTCCGCCGGGCGTTGGTCAGCCGATCCCGGTACTGCTGCGCGCGCTGCTGGTTGAGGGCCAGGCCGTGCCCGGGCTCGACAGGTTCGGCGCCAGGGTGCCGCCGGGGCCGGGCGCGCCGGCGCCGTCGAAGAGCATCGACTCGATGCGCGCGTGGTCGTGGAACCATGCCAGGTGGCGCAGGTTGCTGGTGGCGGCGACATCGCGGTGCCGGGCCTTGAGGTCCGCAGGGCGATGTCGACGGCGGAGATGGCGGTGGCGGCGACACCGGGCCGGCCGATGTTGCGCACGGCCCGGTGCGTCGACTGGTAGGCGGCGGTCACGTCGAGGGCGCGGCGTCCGGTGACCACCGGGGCGAGCGTCTGCTGGGCGGCCGGCGCCGTGCAGCTGGCGCCGAACCCGGTCTGCCCGCCCGCGGTGACGGTGACCGCGTCCCAGGCGATGGTGCCGTCGGCCTCCGGGGCGTCGGTGGGCATATCTGTACACCGCCGCGGCCATCCGCTCGACGGTCACGACCGCGCCGGCTCCGCGGGCGTCTCGACGGTCACGTCCGCACCGCTCTCGCCTCGGGACGCACCGACAGCGCGTGTTCGGGCCGCTCGCCCGCCGGCACGCCACGCAGCGCGGCGTTGACCACCTCGGCGAGGTGCAGCGCGTGCCGGCCCGTGCCCGCCTCCTCGATCTGGGTGCGGCAGGAGAAGCCGTCCGCGAGGATGAGCGTGTCCGGCGCGGCCGCCCGGACCGCCGGCAGGAGGACCTGCTCACCGACGGCGAGGGAGACGTCCCGGTGCTCCGGGGTCATGCCGAAGTCCCCGGCCAGCCCGCAGCAGCCGGACGCCAGCTGCTCGACGTCCAGGCCGACCCGGCGCTGCAGCTCCACGTCGGCGTCGTGGCCGAGCACAGCGTGGTGGTGACAGTGCGTCTGGCTGATCGCGTGCGGCCGGTCGCCGTCCTCGCCGCGCAGCTCGGGCAGCGCGATGTCGTGGTCGGCGACGAGCAGCTCGGCGAGCGTCCGCGTCTGCTTGCGCAGCCGCAGCGCGTCCTGGTTGTGGCCGAGCAGCTCCAGCGTGTCACCGCGGAACACCGACGTGCAGGAGGGCTCCAGTCCGACGACCGGGACACCCGCCCGCAGCCACGGCGCGAGCGTGTCGACGGTGCGCCGCAGCACCCGGCGGGCGACGCCGAGCTGTCCGGTGGAGATCCAGGTGAGCCCGCAGCAGACCGGCCCGCGGGGCAACTCCACCCGGAAGCCGACCGCCTCCAGCGCGCCGACCGCGGCCGCGGCGATGCCCGGTGACAGGTACGTGGTGAAGGTGTCCGGCCACAGCAGCACCCTGCCGCGCAGACCGGTGCCGCCGGGCGCCCGGTTGCGCATCCACCGCTGGAAGCTGGCCCCGGCGAAGCGGGGCATGTCGCGCTGCGGGTCGATGCCGCCGAGCCGCTTGACCAGGCCGCCGAGCACGGGCGCGTGCGTGACGGCGTTGGTCAGGCCGGGCGCCAGCATCGCCAGCCGGGCCGCGACCGGCAGCCAGCCCAGCGAGTAGTGGGACCGGGGGCGCATCCGCCCGGCGTAGTGATGGGCGAGGAACTCGGCCTTGTAGGTGGCCATGTCGACGTGCATGGGGCAGTCGCGCTTGCAGCCCTTGCAGGCCAGACACAGGTCGAGGGCGTCGGCCACGGACTGCTCCCGCCAGCCGCCGGTGATCGTCTCGCCGCGCAGCATCTCGAACAGCATCCGGGACCTGCCCCGGGTGGAGTGCTCCTCGTCGCCGGTGACCTGGTAGCTGGGGCACATCACGCCCTTGTCCGGCTCCGGCCGGCGGCACGTGCCGACCCCGGCGCAGCGCAGCGCGGCGCGGGAGAAGCTGCCGCTGTCCCCCGAGTAGCGGAAGTAGGTCGCCGGCTCGGCGGGCGAGTAGCCGGCACCGAGGCGCAGCTGGCCGTCGAGCGGGTTGGCGTGCACGACCTTGCCGGGGTTCATCCGGTTGTCCGGGTCGAAGATCGCCTTGAACTCCTCGAAGGCCTGGACCACGTCCGGGCCGTACATCCTGGTCAGCAGTTCGCCGCGGGCCTGCCCGTCGCCGTGCTCGCCGGAGTACGACCCGCCGTAGCGGGAGACGAGGTCGGCGGCCTGCTCCACGAAGGCGCGGAAGTCGGCCACGCCGTCCGCGGTGACCAGGTCGAACGGGATCGACGTGTGCAGGCAGCCGTCGCCGAAGTGGCCGTACAGGCTGGCCGCGTCGTAGCCGTGGCGGTGCAGCAGCCGCTGGAAGTCGCGCAGGTAGTCGCCGAGCCGCTCCGGCGGCACGGCGGAGTCCTCCCAGCCGGGCCAGGCGTCTGGTCCGCCGCCAGGGGTGCGGGCGGTGGCGCCGAGGCCACCTTCGCGGACGGCCCACAGCTGCTCCTGGTGCTCCGGGTCGTCGAAGACCTTGACATCGACGTCGCCCAGGTCGTCGAGCATCCGGTGGATGCGGTCCCTCGCCTCCTCGACGCTGTCGGAGCCGATGTCGACCATCAGCCAGGCGGCACCGCGGCCGGTGTGGTTGGTCGGCTCGGGCAGGAGCCTCAGCGCCTCGGGGCGCATGTGTTCCTCGCCCTCGTAGCGGATCAGCTTGTCGTCGAGCCCTTCCAAGGCCATCGGGGAGTACCGGTTGATGGTGGGCACCGCGTCGGCGGCGGCGGCGATGTCGGGGAATGCCATCAGCACCAGGATGTGCTTCGGCGGCTCGGGCAGCAGCCGCAGCTGCGCGCGCAGCACCGTCACGCAGGTCGACTCGGTGCCGACCAGCGCCTGGGCGAGGTTCATGCCGTGCTCGGGCAGCAGCGCCGGCAGGTTGTAGCCGGAGATGCGCCGCGGCAGCGACGGGAAGGCGCGGATCTGCTCGGCGTACCGGTCGCGCAGGTCACGCACCGCACGGTAGATCTCGGCGCGGCGGCCACCGGCGGCGAGGATCTGCCGGTACTCCTCGTCGGAGGTCTCGCCGACCCACATCCGCTCGCCGTCGTAGGTGAGGATCTCCAGCCGCTCGACGTTGGCGGCGGTCGTGCCGCTCCACTGGGCGGTGGAGCCGCACGAGTTGTTGCCGACCATCCCGCCGATCGTGCAGTGGCTGTGCGTGGCGGGCTTCGGCCCGAAGACCAGCCCGCCGTGGTGCCGGGTGGCGGCGTTGAGCTGGTCCAGGACGAGGCCCGTCTGCACCACCGCCCGCCGGTGTCGCGGGTCGATGGACTCGATCGCGTTGAGGTGCTTGGAGAAGTCCATGACCACGGCGACGTTGCAGCACTCGCCGGCCAGGCTGGTGCCGCCGCCGCGGGACAGCACCGGCGCGCCGTACTCGCGGCAGGTGGCCACGGTGGCGACCACGTCGTCGAAGGTGCGCGGCACCACCACACCGATCGGGACCTGCCGGTAGTTGGAGGCGTCGGTGGCGTAGAGGGCGCGGGTGCCGTCGTCGAAGCGCACGCCGCCGCGGATCCGTTGCCGCAGCGCGGCGGCCAGGCCCTGAACGTCGACGTCGGCACCGCCGGCGGGCCGGGCGGCGCGGACCCGGGGCGCCGGCAGCAGGGTGGTCACCTGTCCGCCTTCAGCTGCTGGATCTTGTCCTTGAACAGGGTGGTGGCGATCGACGCCTTGTGCGGCTGGCCGTGCAGGAACGCCTGGGCGAACTTCTTCGCCTGCTCGTAGCTGACCTTGCCGGGCATCGGCGGCTCGTTCGGGTCGACGGTCACGTCGACCAGTGCCGGGCCGCGGTGGGTGAACGCCTCGACCAGGGCGGCGCGCAGGTCGCCGGACTTCTCGACGCGGGCGCCGAAGGCGCCGCACCCGTGGGCCCAGGCGGAGAAGTCCGGCTTCGGGTCGCCGAAGCGGACCCCGTGCTCGGGGTAGCCGAGCACCATCTGCTCCCACAGGATCTGGCCCAGCGCGTTGTTGTTGTTGATCACCACCTTGATCGGCAGGTTGTAGCGGCAGGCGGTGTTGAACTCGGCCATGAGCATCGCGAAGCCGCCGTCGCCCTGGTAGGCGATCACCTGCCGGTCGGGGTAGGCGTGCTGGATGGCGATCGAGTAGGGCAGGCCGGGCGCCATGGTGGCGAGGTTGCCCGACAGGTAGAACTCCCGCCCGCCGCGGATGTGCCAGTGCCGCGCCGCCCAGGTGGCGATGGTGCCGGAGTCGCAGCACAGGACCGCGTCCTCGTTCGCCAGCTCGTCCAGGCAGGACGCGAGGTACTGCGGGGCGATCGGGTCCCGTTCGCCGTTCTCCAGGGCGTGCATCTGCTCGTTCCAGTCGCGCATGAGCGTCTGGTACCGCAGCAGGTGCGACCGGTCGGCGCGGCGGGTCAGCCGGGGGATGAGGGCCTGCAGGGTGGCTTCGACGTCGCCGATGAGCGGCACGTCGGTCGGCAGGCGCATCCCGGCCCGGGTCTCCTCGATCTCGACCTGGACGACCTTGACCTTGCCCGGCTGCGGGAGATGCTTGGTGTACGGGAAGTTGGTGCCCAGCATGATGAGGGTGTCGATGTCGTCGATCAGCTCCTCGCTCGGGGCGGTGCCCAGCAGCCCGATGCCGCCGGTGGTGTAGGGCGAGTCGTCGGGGAGCACCATCTTGCCGGACAGGCTCTTGATCACTGGGGCGGCGATCGTGTCGGCCAGCCGCTCCACCAGCGGGCCCGCGCCGCGCGCGCCGATACCGACCAGGATGGCCGCCTTCGTCGAGGCGTTGATCACCTCGGCGGCGCGGGCGACGTCCTCGTCGCGTGGCCGCACCGAGCTGGGCAGGTACACCGGCGCCGTGGCCGGCGGCTGGGCGGGCACCACGTGCTGGTACGGGTCGGCGTTGGCCGGCGCCACCTGGATGTCGTTGGGGACGCACAGGTGCGCGACACCACGCCGGGCGTACGCGTGCCGGATCGCCACGTCCACCAGCGCGGGCAGCTGCTGCGGGTTGACGATCAGCTGGTTGTAGACGCTGACGTCCTCGTACATCCGGGTCAGGTCCACCTCCTGCTGGTATCCGGTGCCGAGGACCGACGTCTCCTGCATCCCGGTGATCGCCAGCACCGGCGCGTGGTCGAGTTTCGCGTCGTAGAGGCCGTTGGCGAGGTGGATACCGCCCGGCCCGGACGTGGCCAGGCACACCCCGATGCGTCCGGTCGCCTTCGCGTAGGCGGCGGCCATGAACGCGGCCGCCTCCTCGTGGTGCGTCAGGACGAAGCGCACCCGGTCGGCGTTGCGCCGCAGCCCTTCCATGATCCCGTTGATGCCGTCGCCGGGGATGCCGAAGACCGTGTCGACGCCCCAGTCGGCCAGCCGGGAGATCAGTACCTCGGAGGTGATGGTTTCCATGTGACGTTGTCCCTTCCGGTGATGGCCGGTCCGCGCCACCGGACAGCCGGGTTTGGTGGGTGGGCGCCTCGGGACCGGGGCTGACGGGGCGCGGGCCTGCCCGCACCGGCACTGCCTACCCTTCCCGCCCGAGTCGGGAGCTGACGGCACCGGTCCGCATACCCGTGCACTGGGCATCCATGCCCGATGCATGAAATTTTCGTGACCGGGCAAGATTGTGGATGTGACCGCACCCGAGCACGTCGATGCCGATCTCGCCGAGGCCTTCCTCACCGCGAGCCGGGTCCTCGTCGCCATCGCCGTGCGTTCGCTGGACGCCGGCGACGCCGACATCAGCCTGCCCCAGCACCGGGCGCTGGTGCTGCTGGCCGCCCGCGGCCCGCAACGCATGGTCGACCTGGCCGAGCTGCTCGGCGTCAACAGCTCCACCGCCACGCGCCACTGCGACCGGCTCCAGCGCCGCGGCCTCGTCCAGCGTGACCCAGCCGCTGGCGACCGGCGCGCGGTTCAGGTCTCACTCACCCCGGCAGGTCATCACCTCGTCGAGCGGATCACCGACGCCCGCCGGCGCGAGATCAACCGAATCCTGAGCGCCATGCCCAGCCACAGCCGGCCGAAGCTCCTGCTCGCCCTGCGCGACTTCGCGGGAGCCGCCGGCGAGGTCCCCGACCAGCACTGGACCCTGGGCTGGGGCACCGAGCGGCCCACGCCGCCGGCCGAGGCCGCCGCTCGGCCGGTCGTCGCCTCGCCCTGACCGCCGGCGCCCCGCGGCAGTTCGATCATGTCCCGGGCTCTTGAAGGTTGCCGATTCCTCTGGCAGTCTCGTCATGCCGCCGCGATGTTAGCGCTCACTTCATCCGCTGTACCAACAGCGCCACCGCGCCGCGCAGACATGTGAACGCTCACAGATCCACCGCCGCCGTCACGGTTCGAAAGGATCACACCCCATGCCCCACCCCAGCGTCAGCCGCCGCCGGCTGCTGCAGACCACCGGCGCCGTCGCCGCCGCCTCGGCCGCCGCGCCCCTGCTCGGCGGCGCGACCACCGCGGGCGCCGCCCTCGCCCCGGCGCGCCCCGACATCGGCGCCGCGGCCTCCGCCTTCGACCTCGGGCAGGTGCGGCTGACCGCGGGCCGCTTCCTGGACAACCAGAACCGGACCCTGGCCTACCTGCGGTTCGTCGACGTCAACCGGCTCGTCTACAACTTCCGGGCCAACCACCGGCTGTCCACCGCCGGCGCCGCCGCGACCGGCGGCTGGGACGCGCCGAACTTCCCGTTCCGCACCCACATGCAGGGCCACCTGCTGACCGCCTGGGCCCAGGCCTACGCCGTGCTCGGCGACACCACCTGCCGCGACAAGGCCAACGCCATGGTCGCCGCGATGGCCGCCTGCCAGGCCAACAACGCCGCCGCCGGCTTCAACACCGGCTACCTGTCCGGCTTCCCGGAGTCCGACTTCACCGCCCTGGAGGCCGGCACCCTCAGCAACGGCAACGTCCCCTGGTACTGCATCCACAAGACCCTGGCCGGGCTGCTGGACGTGTGGCGGTACATCGGCAGCACCCAGGCGCGCGACGTGCTCCTCGCCCTCGCGGGCTGGGTCGACTGGCGCACCGGCCGGCTCAGCGCGAGCCAGCTGCAGAGCATGCTGGGCGTCGAGTTCGGCGGCATGAACGCGGTCCTCGCCGACCTGTACCAGCAGACCGGCGACGCGCGCTGGCTCACCGCGGCTCAGCGCTTCGACCACGCGGCCGTCTTCAACCCGCTCGCGTCCAACACCGACCAGCTCAACGGGCTGCACGCCAACACCCAGGTGCCGAAGTGGATCGGCGCCGCCCGCGAGTACAAGGCGACCGGCACCACCCGGTACCGCGACATCGCCGTCAACGCCTGGAACATCACCGTCAACGCCCACACGTACGTCATCGGCGGCAACAGCCAGGCCGAGCACTTCCGCGCCCCCAACGCCATCGCCGCCTACCTGACCAACGACACGTGCGAGCAGTGCAACACGTACAACATGCTGAAACTCACCAGAGAACTCTGGCTGCTCAACCCTGACATCGCCGGCTACTTCGACTTCTACGAGCGGGCGCTGCTCAACCATCTCATCGGCGCGCAGAACCCCGCCGACAGCCACGGCCACGTCACCTACTTCACCCCCCTGAAGCCGGGCGGCCGCCGCGGCGTGGGCCCGGCGTGGGGCGGCGGCACGTGGAGCACCGACTACGACAGCTTCTGGTGCTGCCAGGGCACCGGCGTCGAGACCAACACGAAGCTGATGGACTCCATCTACTTCTACAACGGCACCACGCTGACGGTGAACCTGTTCGTGCCGTCGGTGCTCACCTGGAGCCAGCGCGGGATCACGGTCACGCAGACCACGACGTTCCCGGTCAGCGACACCACCACGCTGCAGGTCACCGGCAGCGTCGGCGGCTCCTGGACCATGCGGATCCGCATCCCGTCGTGGACCTCGGGCGCGACCGTCAGCGTCAACGGCACCGTGCAGAGCATCGCGACCACGCCCGGCACCTACGCGTCACTGACCCGGTCGTGGACCTCCGGCGACACCGTCACCGTCCGCCTGCCGATGGCGGTGGCGGTCCGCCCCGCCAACGACAACGCCAACGTCGTCGCCGTCACCTACGGCCCGGTCGTCCTCGCCGGCAACTACGGCAACACCGCGCTGTCCTCGCTGCCCGCCCTCACCACGTCGTCGGTGACCCGCACCGGCAGCGGCTCGCTCGCCTTCACCGCCACCGCCAACGGCACGACCGTCGCGCTCAACCCCTTCCAGGACGCGCACGGCTACAACTACACCGTCTACTGGAGCGCCGACGGGCAGGGTGGCGGCTCCGGCGCCGTCAGCTACCGCCTGGTCAACGCCGCGAGCGGCCTGGTCCTCGGCGTACAGAACATGTCGACCGCCGACGGCGGCCTGGCCCTGCAGTGGACCGACAACGGCACCGCCGACCACAACTGGGAACTCGTCACCGACGGCACCGCGGTCCGCTTCCGCAACGTCAACAGCGGCCGCGTGCTGGGCATCCAGAACATGTCGACCGCTGCCGGGGCGGTCGCCCTGCAGTGGGCCGACAACGGCACCGCCGACCACCGCTGGACGATCGTCGACAACGGCGACGGCAACCACAAGCTCCGCAACGTCAACAGCGGCCTGGTCCTGGGCATCCAGGGCAACTCGACCGCCAACGGCGCCCAGGCCGTCCAGTCCGCCGACGACGGCAGCGCCGACAACCTCTGGCGCCTCCTGCCCGGCGGCGCGCGCCGCATCCAGAACCTGGGCAGCGGCCTCGTCCTCGGCGTCACGAACATGTCGACCGCCAGCGGTGCCCTGGTCCTGCAGTGGGGCGACACCGGCACCGCCGACCACCTGTGGACCGCGGTCGCCGACTCCGGCGGCTACATCCGTCTCCGCAACGCCAACAGCGGCCTGGTCCTCGGCGTCGAGAACGCCGGCACCGCCAACGGCGCCAGAGCCGTCCAACTGGCGGACACGTCGTCCTCCGATCGGCGTTGGCGGCTGCGGTACGGCGCGAACGGCTACTTCCGCATCCAGGCCGCGAACGGCGGCCGGGTCCTCGGCGTCAACGGCGCCTCCACCGCCCAGGGCGCCCAGGTCCTCATCTGGGACGACAACGGCACCAACGACCACCTCTGGCGCTTCATCTGACCGTGGCCGTGCGTGGCCGGCGTACGTGCCGGCCACGCGCGCCGCGCGTCAGCGACCGACCGCGCCACCGGCCGTCGACCCGAAGTACCCGCGGAGCTTGTCCGCGTACGGGCGGCGCTGCTCAGCGGGGGCGAAGTCCGGCTCCGGGTGAGTGAAGTAGAGGTTGTCGCCGGTGTACCGGGGAAACACATGGACGTGGTAGTGCCACCTGTCCTGGTTCCCGGCGGGCTCGTTGTGCTGGCGCACTGAGGTCCCGTCGCAGCCATACGTTCGCCGGACGGCGATCGCGACCTCGCGAACCAGGTCGTGGACCGCGTGACCGTAGCGGGACGGCAGGTCGTACAGGTTCTCGTGGTGCGCGTTCGGCACGACCAGCACGTGCCCGTGGTTCCCCGGCCACCACCGCGGCGACACGAACGCGGTCGCCAGCTCGTCGCGCCGCACGACGTCGTCCTGCGTCCGGTGCTCGTCCCCACCACCCGCTACCAGCCGGCAGAAGGGGCACTCATAGTCATCCGGCTCGTGGTTGAACATGACGCCCTTCATGGTCGGCAGGATCCGGAGCGCCCCACCGTACCCGCCGGGTAGGTTCCGGTGCGGCAGCGGATGGTCGAAGATCCCCGGGGACACCAGATGCGCGGAGGGCCGCTCAGCCTTCGATGAGCGTCGCGATCCGGCGCGCGGTGGTTCGGTCCCGCACCAGCACGCCGAACACGTCGCGCAGTGCCTGGCCGGTCTCGTCGCCGGCTTCGAGCGCGACCTGCAGGCGGGTGAGCGCGAGGGTGCGTTGCGCAGCAGGGTGCCGCTCCGACTGGTAGGCATCGAGCAGGGCCTGTGGCGCTGCGCCGCGCAGCACCGCGGCGAGGGTCTTGCCGAGGGCGACGGCGTCGAGCAGACCGGCGTTGATGGCCGAGCCGCCGGCGCTGAAGATGTGCGCGGCGTCGCCGGCGAGGAAGACCCGGCCGTCGCGGTACCGTTCCGCGTGCCGGCTGTTCGCGACGACGCTCCTCGCGGCATGGGCCGACGTGAATGGCAGATCGGCACCCAGGACGCGGCGAAGGCTCGCCCGCAGCTCGTCGTCGCTCAGCTCATCGGTCGGCTCGCTGTCACCTCGCGGTTCGTGCGTGCTGACGATGTACACGTCATCCGGGGCCGAACGGTCGAGCGCGTCGACAGGGGCGATGGTGATCGACCCGTGTCCGGTCCGGTTCGGCTGGAACGGCACGAGCCGGCCGATGCCGCGCACGTCGATGCGGCCGCCGACCCGGGCCACAGCTTCCGCCGGGATGGTGACCCGGGCCAGCCGGGAGATGTCGGTGCTCGTGATGCCGGGGAAGCCGATGCCGAGGCTCTTGCGGACGAGGCTGTGGGCGCCGTCGCAACCCACGAGGTACCGGGTGCGCAGCTCGACGGGCGAACGTTCGGCGGCGGTCTGGACGGTCACACCGTCGCCGTCCTGCTCGAACCCGGTGACCTCGCGTCCGCGCAGCACCGTGGCACCGAGGCGCACGGCGCGCTCCGCCAGCAGGCTCTCCAGCCGGTGCTGTGGCACCGGGAGCACGTGCAGTGGACCGCGCAGCAGGCCGAGCTCGAGGGTGAACGGGCCGAAGCGGAACCGCGGTGGCCGTACCACCCGCAGCCCGGCGCCGCGCAGGAGCTTGCGCCGCCGCAACTCCAGCGCGGCCCGACCCACAACGCCGTTCCCTTTCGGGATCTGGGCCGGCTCGGCTGCGCGGTCGAGCACGACCGCACGCACGCCTGCGCCGGCGAGGTCGCCGGCGAGCAGCAGCCCCGTCGGCCCGGCGCCGACGACGACCACGTCAAGGACCGATGCGCCAGTCAGAGACGACATGTCTGTCAACCTAACTTGACACGCAACCTCTGTCAACGAGGGTTGACAATTGGTGGCTCGGTATTGCGGACTGACGGGCGGCACGGGTGGTTTTCCGGGTGATCGGTAGCGATGACGGTCAAGCTGGGCCCTGGCCTTGCCACGATTTCGTTTCGTGCGAAGCAAACGTCCTGTCTCGGTCTGCCTGGGCCTCGTCATCGCGGTCGTCGCCGGGGCCGGTGGCTGCACGAATGCCGCCGATCCGATCGCTGTCGAGCGATCGGCGTCGCCATCCGTCGCGTCCCCGGCGCGCCCCACGACGCTCAGTGTGGTCGCAGCGGGGGACCTGTTCGTGCCGCCCGACCTGACCGCACAGGCCGCCGCGGACGCACGCGCGGCCGGCAAGCCCGGCCACGACTTCACACAGATTCTTGCCGCGGTCGCCCCGACCGTCCGGTCGGCCGATCTCGCGGTCTGTCATGTGGAACAACCCCTCGCCCCACCAGAGGGCCCGTTCACCGGGTATCCGACCTTCAGCGCTCCTCCGCAGCTCGTCGACGCCGCGGCCGACGCCGGCTTCGACACCTGCTCCACCGCCTCGAACCACACGCTGGACCACGGGGAGGAAGGTGTACGGCGCACGCTGGACAACCTCGATCGGGTGGGACTGCACCACAGCGGATCGGCGCGCTCCGAGGCGGAAGCCGCCAAGCCCAACGTCTTCAGCGTGCGCGGCGTGAAGGTCGCGCAGCTGGCGTACACGTTCAGCTTCAACGGCATCAAACGTCCCCAGGACAAGCCCTGGATCGCCAACCCCATCGACGTCCCGAAGATTCTCCAGGAGGCGCACGCGGCCAGACAGGCCGGCGCGGAGATCGTCATCCTGTCCATGCACTGGGGGTGGACCGAATACCAGAACACGCCGGACCCCGACCAGATCAACCAAGCCACGCGGCTGCTCGCCAGCCCGGACGTAGACCTGATCATCGGCATGCACGTCCACGTCGTCCAGCCGCTCGAGAAGATCGGCGACAAGTGGGTCGCGTACGGCCTGGGCAACCTCTTGTGTCGATTCTCGGACGGCGCGCCAGAGAACACCCAGGACTCGGTCGTACCCCGGTTCACGTTCACCGAAGTCGCCCCCGGAACCTGGCGGGTCACCGACGTCGCGGTACACCCCATGTTCATGGCATACCACCCGCAGGCCCGCTTGGTCGACGTCGCGACAGCGGCGGAGGGCGTCGCGCCCGGCACCGGCTACGCCCGCGTCCTGCAGCGCATCTCCGGATACGTGAACATGCGCGGCGCCGCGGCCGCAGGCTTACGGATGGTAGGCCCGACCGGCCACTGAACCGTGTGAGTCGCGAGCCTTCCCCCGCCGCTGACGGCTGGGACGACAAACGGCAGCCATCCATCACCGTGCGTCGCCCGCGACCATGAACAGCAGTGCGCCCCCTGCGGCAGATCAGTGCGGTTGGTGCTGTCCGCACGGACGGGGCGGTGTGGTCGAATGCCTACATGCGGATGACGTATGACCGTGATGCGGACGCTGCCTACCTTGCCATCGAGGACGAAGTTGCTGCCGGATCGTCGGTGGAGAACGTCGTCGTTGAGCGTCCCGGCCGGGGCGACATCGTTCTGGACTTCGACGCCGACGGCTGCCTGCTCGGGGTCGAGATTATCGGCGCCGCGGGACTTCTCCGCCCGACCGCCGTCGCCGCAGCCGTGCAGATGTAGGGCCTGGCTGCGGCGTACGGTGCCGGACGAGTCTTCCTGACCGCGTCAACACGGTGTGCGGCTTCTGTGCCGCTGCGGTGACCTGGGAGCGGCTGCCGGCTCCATGGCCGACCGGGGGCACCAGCCGCCGGAGTCGCCGCAGGTCAGGCGACGAGCGCCTGGCGCCATGAGCGGACATCAAGATCGTTCTTGTCCGGCCGTAGGGTCCTCATCCGGTCCGCTTGAAGTCGTCGGGCCGCTCGGCGAGCTTGCGTTCCATTGCTTCCCACAGAACTTCGTGATCGTCCACCACGATCATGCTCATGTACTCGCGCAGCAGGACCGAGTACTCGGTCACGAACGCCCGGGCTGGCAGCCGCCGGATCCAGGCGCCAAGGTGCGGCAGGCCGAAGTAGTCGTGTGCCGTGGCGGCCTGCTCGATTTCCATGGCCGTATGCTGCTCGACCGCGCTCTCGGTGCCGTTTGCAGAGATCGCGGTGAAGAGGTCCACCACCGCCCACAGATGCCGGTCGCCCGCCAGTCCATCCGCCGGCGGCGCTGCCGCGCACACTCTGTTCCACACAGCGCGCGGGTCAAGCTCCATCCAAAGACTCTTGCACAGCCTCGGTATGCCCGAGGGCCGCGCCCGACCCACTGCCAGACGGGGTTCAACAGACACGACCAGCTGCATGCTCACCAGCACAAGCAGTGAGTCGTCCTCGCGCCGCGGCGTCAGGATCTCGACCGCGCAGCGTAACGATCATCAAGTCGATCGGCGCCTGCCCTGCGCAGAAGCGGACGTCAAGATCCTATGGTTGACTGCTCACCGCGTTGGCGCATCGCGCACGGCGTGATGATCGGATGCGCAGTACGGAAGAACTGATGGCGACGCCCGATCCGGCGTGGCCGACGCTGGAGGCGGAGCTACTGTCCAATCCGCAGATCACCATTCTGCCGGTTGCTGCCGGGGCCGGTCGGGACTGCTTGTACCGGCTGCAGGTTTCTGCCCGGTCGCGGCTCGGTGCTTTGGCGTTGCACACAGGTGGGTTGCTCGTCGATGACGGCTGGCTGAGGGTGCTCGGCGGCGGCGATGAGGCTGGCCTGCCGTCATTGGCGCAAGCCAACGGCTTGCCCGGCGATGGTCGGCCGCCCGCTTCGCTCCTGGTGGGTCCTGACGTCCTCGGCGGGAGATTCGAGGTCAACGGCGCCGATCCAGCGGCGCTCGGTCGTCCCGGAAACGCCGGCGAGGTGTGCTACTTCGGCCCGGACACGCTGGCATGGGAGTCCCTCGGGGCAGGTCACGGCGCCTGGCTGTCATGGATCGCCGAGGGTGGTACAGCGCAGTTCTACGCGTCGTTGCGGTGGACGGACTGGCAGGCGGAAACCCGCGCGCTGCCGCTGTCGCACGGCATCACGGTTGACCCGTTCCTGTGGTCCCGCGAAGCGCACGAGGATCTCACCGCAACCACCCGTGGTCCGGCCCCGATGGCCGAATTGTTCTCGCTGCAGGACGAGTTCGCCGCGCGATTCGCCGAGGAACCAGACGCCACGGCGTTGCACATCCGCGTCGACTGAGCCGCCGGCCCGCGACGACCCGACGTCGGCCTGCGCGACAGGCGCTCACCACCAGGACGGCAAGCCTCAGCGTCACCGCTCCCGTCACCGGTGGTGGCCAGCACGGTTCCACCGACGCGCAGCAGTCCCAGCAGAAGAGTGCGGTCAAGGGCTGCTTCTGAAGATCTGTCGAGACACCTGCAGCGTTTCGGTGTGGCGGCTCATGAGGAAGCTGCGGTCGGTGGTATCCGTGGAATCGCTACGTCGGGAAGGACCCGCGTGAGGTGTCTACGAGGCGCGCAGTCCGGCGAGGATGAGGCCGGCGAGCTTGGAGATCACTCGGGCGCTTGCCGTCGGCGGTAGCTGCCGTAGTGAGGCGATGGCGATGAGGCCGGCCCGGACGTCGTCAGCGTCGACACCATCGCGGAGCAGGCCCGCGGCCTGCGCGCGGGCGACCAGCACGTTCAACGCATGGGTGTGTTCCCGGCGTTCTTTCTGGAGAGTGGCGCCCACGTCGCCGGATCCCAACAGCGCCTCGTTGAGCGCCCGGTCGTGAATCTGCCGATCGGCAAACTCGAGGACTGTGCCAGACAGCGCCCGCCACGGGTCGGGGTCGTCGAGCGCGTGGCGCATCTGCACGCCGCAGGCGTCGACGCGTTCGGCGAGGACCGTGGTGACCAGATCGGCGCGGGTCGGGAAATGCCGGTAGAGGGTCGCCACACCGATCCCCGCCCGTCGGGCCACCTCTCGCATGGGCGCCTCGAGCCCGGCTACGGCGAACGTCTCCCGTGCTGCCGCCACGACCCGTTCACGGTTGGACCGGGCGTCGGCACGCTGCTTCTGAGTCATCTTCGGACGTTGTCCTTCTCACTTCGCCCGAGGGCGGAACGGCTGCTCCGTTTCCGGTCTACGGTACGGCAGCAACCATGCTGTCGAGGCAGAGGAGCCGCCGATGTTCGCAGTGCAGTTCGGCCGGTTCGGCGGTCCGGAGGTACTTCACCTCGGGGTGGCCGACGCGCCGCAGCCGCAGACCGGTCAGATCCGCATACGTGTTCGGGCTGCCGGGGTGTCCCCGGCCGACATCGGTCTTCGGTCGGGCCGCACTCCGATGAGTGCCCGGTTGCATCTGCCGCACATCCCCGGCGTCGACGCGGCCGGAGTCGTCGACGAGATCGGCGACGGCGTTGACGGCGTGGTCGTGGGCGACCACGTCTTTGGTGTCGTGGACCTGGCGAAGCTCGGCGGAGCCAGCGCGGAGTTCGCGGTGCTGCAGCTCTGGGCCCAGAAGCCGGCTGCTATGCCATGGTCGCAAGCGGGCGCAGCGGGCTCCAGCGTCGAGACGGCCACCCGTGCTCTCGATCTGCTGGAGCTGCAGCCGGGGATGACCCTCCTGGTCGACGGCGCGGCCGGTGGCGTGGGTAGTGTTGCCGTCCAGCTGGCCGCGGCCCGCGGCATCCGGGTCATCGGCACCGCCCGCGCCGGCAACCATGACTTCCTCACTCAGCTGGGGGCGACGCCGATCACCTACGGGCCTGGCCTCGCGACCCGGATCAGCGCGCTGGGTGCGGCTCGCGTGGACCGCGCACTGGACATCGCCGGCGCAGGGTCGCTGACGGAACTACTCGAGTTGACCGGTGGCCCGGCAGCGGTGGTGACCCTAGCCGACTTCACCGCCCCCGAGCACGGCGTCCGCCTGTCCATGGGACAACTGGCCGGTGAGCCCGACGGCCGATACGGCCTGTGCGCCGCCGCGGAGCTATTCATCCAAGGCCGGTTCACGGTGCCGATCGAGGCTGTCTTCCCCTTCCAGAAGGCGGCCGACGCACACGAGACGGTCGAGCACGGATCCCGCCGCGGCAAGATCGTCCTGAGCGTCGACGACGCTCACTGATCCTCCAGTCGGCGCGGCCCAGGAGCATCCGCTTATCGGCAAAGTCGCGAGCTTCGGCTACGTGCCGGAGGCCATGTACGCCGCGAGGATGTAGTTGGGGTGCCGGTCGAGGTTGTTGCGGGCCCGGTCGTAACGCATGGTGGTGCGTGGGTCGGCATGGCGGGTAGCGATCTGGACGTCGCGGAGGCTGACGCCGGCGTCGAGCATCGTGGTGACGAACGTATGGCGCAGCTGATGTGCGGGTGCATTCGCGGCATCCGGACGCCAGCGGTCGCGGCCAGGTGCTTGAGTCGGCGGGTCGCGGCGTGCCGGTCCATGCGGGTGCCGAGGGTGCTGCGCAGGATCGGTCCGTCGGTGCGGCCGAGGTGCGCGGCGGCCGCCGCGCGCAGAACGAGCTCGTTCGGGGACCCGCCGCTGACGGCTGGGACGGTGATGGCAGCCATACGTCACGATGCGTCAGCCGCAGCGATGAACCAGTGCGCTCGCCGCGGCAGATGCGCGCACAGCGGTAGCATGCGGTCGTGCTGTCGCTGCTGTCGTTGTCGATCGAAAGGGCGTTGCTCGCGCGGTCGGCCGAGCAGGTACGCGTGATCGTTCATGTCGACGGCGTTGACATCAGCCACGCTGACGGCAACGACGGCCCAGACCCGTGGGATGCACTGGTGCCGGTGAACCGCTTCGTGGCGACCGACGACTTCACGACCGCGACGATTGCCTGCTGCCCGAGTTGTGGCCCGGAATGCTGCGCGATCGAAGCACGTGTGCGCCGCGAGGGCGATGTCGTGCGCTGGGAGTTGGGTGACCGGCGCGGCGTTCGTTGGGTGGGCGAGCGGCGAACGATCGTGTTCGATGCCGCAGCCTACGATACCGAGGTTGCCCGCATCGAGGCCGACCGCAGCTGGGAGACGGCGACGCACCGGGCCGGGCGGCTCATCCTCGCCGGCGTTGACCTGCCATCAGGGGTCGAGGGCGTGCGGGTCGCCGTGATCGGCACCGGCGAACTCGAGGTGTGGCTTGAGGAACCGGACGAGTACCAGATCTGGGTGTACGCCCCCTGGAACGCGCAGCGACCGGACGACAGCGCCGCCGCGGTGCGGGCGGTGCTCGCCGGACCCGCCGCCGACTGGCCCGCGCGGTGGCAGAGCATCAAGTCGGGCCGTGAGGACCCGCCGGCATACGCCGGCCTGTCCTGGCGGCGCGCCGACTGGTGACTGCACGACGCCCATTGGCACTCGGCCTCAGCCGCCGTGCGGCGCGGTGACGATCGAGGTTGTGATCGTCGGGGGTCTGCCAGCACAGCACGCGCACGCCGTCCTTGCTGTTGATCCTGCCCGGCTACCGGTGGAACGGATCAGCCCAGTACGGCAATCCGCGTGCCAGGATGCAGACGAGGAACGTGCACGCACATCGGTAGATCCGGGAGCTGGGCGACCTAACTCGCCGTGACGTCCCGTAGCGAGCTGATTGCGGCAGATTTGCGCGTGGCATGGGGCCGGGGCCGATGTGGCTGGCTGCGTCGCGGGTGTGGTGGTGGGTTCCTGCAGCCGGGTCAGTGCGGGAGGTTTCGGTGGGGGCGTAGTTCGGTGGTCTGGCGGTATTCCTCGATGGCCTGGCTGACCTGCCAGCGGTTGTGGGTGGACTCGATCCAGTCCCGGTAGCGCAGGCGGTGAGCCAAGGCGTTGAGGTCGACGGTGAAGTAGACGGCCATGAGCGGGTTGACGAACAACCTGCTGCCCCGGGTGCGGTCGGTGAACTGGACGTCGCCGAACTCGCCGCGCAGTGCCGCGGCGATCTGGCCGTTGACGCTCGGGTGCCGCCAGGTGACGGACTGGGCATGGGCGACCGCGTCCAGGAACGCCGTACCTTCAGCACTGTCGCGTGGGATCGACACGGCGGCGAGGTAGCCGCCGTCGCGGTCGAGCGCGGCCAGGTTCTCCAGGACGTGGGCGTGGCACACGCCGTAGTGGGCGTCGATGCCGAAGCCGACGCAGACCACCACCCGGTGGCGACGTCGTCGAGTCCGGCCACGGCGGTGAGGCTGGTGCGTCCTCTTCCGGGGTGCCCAGGCCGGCCTCGTCGCCGTGCAGCAGGATGTCGGTACCGCCGTCGATGAGCACCACCGCGTCGACGCCGAGATGGGTGATCAACGTTCGGTAGGCGGCGCGCAGCGGCTGGTCCCCGGTCCGGGCGAACGCGTACACCGTCGAGGGCAGCCCGCGACTGTCGAGCCAACGGGCCAGGGCGCGTTCGGGAAATAGTCGCCGAGACCGACCGAGTCGGGGCGGATCGCGGCCACACCGTCGCCGAGCCGATCAGCGGCGGCGAGCAGGTCGAGGTTGGCGAAGCTCAGGTTCGCCAGATACACCTGCTTACCGGCGGCGGTGAGCGCGAACGCCAGCGGCAGCCCGGCATACACGTCGAACCCCCCACCCGCGCCGGCGACCAGCGATCGGGGCGTCCTTGAGCAGGTACCCGACCGCGCCGGCCTCGACCGCCCGCAGCACGTCGCCGTCCGTGTCGTACGTGGTGAGGACCAGGACCCGGGTGCTTGAGAACCGTCCGACGATCCGGCGTCGATGGACGGGCGGATCCAGTTCGGCGCGGTGCTCGCCGTACGCGAAGGAAACCAGCATTCGTCGTCACCGCGCGAACTGAACCGACTAAGTTGCTGGCTTGACCGGCGATGCGCGGCGTCGTAACCTGACTGCGCTTAACCGGTTATGCTGATCGTGTTCAATGCCCGCGGCGGCGCCGGCCGCGGGACACCCCCGCCAGATCGGCATCGAAGGAATTCACATGAACCGACCCGCCCGCCGCCGGTGGCCCGCCGCGCTGACCGCCGTCCTCCTGGCACTGGTCGGCGCCGTCGTCACACTGACCGGTGTCAACCAGGCGTCCGCCGCCACCGCCTTCGTCCAACGCTGCGGCATCCGCTTCTGCCTCGGCGGCAAGACGTTCTACTTCGCCGGGACCAACACCTATGACGTGTTCACGTACGGTGCCGGGTCCGGCGACACCGAGACCCAGTACATGGACAAGGCCAAGATCGACGCGCACATGGCCAACCTGGCCGCCGACAAGGTGACCGTCCTGCGCCTGTGGATGTTCAGCATGGAGAGCTGGCACGGCTTCGAGACCGCCAAGGGGGTCTACAACGAGCAGCAGTTCGCCCTGTTCGACTACGTCATCGAGTCGGCCCGCACGCACAACATCCGTCTCATCCCGGTCTTCGACAACTACTGGGAGGCGTACGGCGGGATCGACCGCCGCCTCCAGTGGGAAGGCCTGTCCGGCGGACAGCCCGGCCGGGGACAGTTCTTCAACAAGTCGAAGTGCCCCGGCTGCTTCACCAGTTACAAGAACTACGTGTCCCACGCGCTGAACCGCACCAACCACTACAGCGGCGTCAAGTACAAGGACGACCCGACCATCATGGCGTGGGAGCTCATGAACGAGCCGCGCTACGAGAACCAGACCCCCAACGAGAACACCAGCGGCACGACGCTGCGCGCCTGGGTCGACGAGATGGGTGCGTTCGTCAAGGGGATCGACCCCAACCATCTGCTCGGCACGGGCCTGGAGGGCCACGAGACGCGGTACGGCTTCGGCGGCGACGAGGGCAACCCCTTCGTCTACATCCACCAGTCGCCGTACATCGACTTCACCTCCGCGCACCCGTACCCGACGGAGTCCTGGGCGAACCTCGACATCGAGCAGACCAAGACCCTGGTCCGGGCCTGGATCAACGACTCGCACAACCTCGTCGGCAAGCCGTTCTTCATGGGCGAGTTCAACGTGCACAACGTCGACCGGACCGCCTGGTTCAGCGCCCTGTACAGCGACTTCGAGGCCGCCGGCGGCGACGGCAGCGCGTTCTGGTGGTACTCGGCCACCAGCGTCGACGGCAAGTTCGGCGTGATGAAGGGCGCCCCGGAGCTCGCCCCGTTCCGCACCCACTCCGCCAACATGATCACCAAGAGCGGCGGCGTCGTGCCGAGTGTGTCGATCTCCCCGTCGCGGTCCACCTCCCCGTCGGCTTCAGCGTCGCCGTCGGCGTCGCGGTCGCCGAGCGGCAGCCCGCAGCCGGCCGGCCCCTGCAGCGTCCACTATGGACTGTCCGACTGGGGCAGCACGTTCAACGGCGACGTCACGATCCGCAACACCGGCACCGCACCGATCACCGGCTGGGCCCTGCGGTGGACGTTCCCGGGCAACCAGGTCGTGACGAACATGTGGAACGCCGTGCCGACCCAGACCGGCAACCAGATCACCGCCAGGAACCCCGCCGACTACAACGTCACCATCCCGGCCGGCGGCAGCCTGAACTTCGGCTTCAGCGCCACGTCGGTCCCCGGCACCAACGGCATCCCGTCCACCTTCACCCTCAACGGCGCCACCTGCACCAAGGTCTGACCAGGTGGGGGCCGGTCCGCCGGCCCCCACCTTCCGCTCACCCGGCCGCAGCCCCGGACGACGCAGATGGCCAGCGGCGGCGGGGGGTGGAGTGGGTGTGACGTGCACTGGTTGTGAAACTGACGGCGGTGTGGAAGCACCGAATGATGCCCTCGACGGCGCTGGACCATGTGGGGACGGCGGCCGGTTACCGGGATGGATTGGCGACCCCGCACGCGGACAACAACTACGAGTGCCGACCGCCCCCGTGATCGAAGGACAGTTCTGGCCGTGCTGACGGCCGCTGCGCGACTTCGATCACGGCAACCCTGGCCACGACCGACCCACAGGGAATGCGCGACGCCGGAGGCGAGGTTTGTGGTCAGGTGCGTTTGCGCTGGTTGTGAACCACGACGGCGGGTGCGGCGTCTGCGGCCGGTGGGATGTGCGCTGGTTGTGAAAGGCCAACGGCACCGAATGACGCCCTCGACGGCGCTGGGACCATGCGAGGACGGCGGCCGGTTAGCCAGATGGATTGGCGAATCCGCACGCGGACAGCAACCACCAAGACCGCGGACGTCATGGCTGTTGGGGAGTGAGGACCTCCGTCAGGTCACGGAGCATCTCGGAGGCGGTGACAGGGTCGAGGGCGTCGAACGTGCGGGTCAGGTTGCGTGGGACCCACGTGCCCCAGGGGTGGTCGTTGAGCCAGACGGTGGTGAGTTTCTGGTCGGTGAAGATGTCGTGGGCGCCGATCGGGATGCCGGGGTCCAGGTCGATGACGATGGCGCGGTTGTCCGGGGCGGGGCGCCAGATCCAGCACTGCACGCCGGCGTCCTGGGGCTCGCCGCGCTGCCAGCCGCGGCGCTCCAGGCCGAGGATGGTCTTCGTAGGGACCTTCAGGTCGGCGAACCTGGCGAGGCTGGTCGACGCCCGCTCGTCCGCCGTCAGCGCGTGCACCGCGCGGCCGAGCTGCGCGAACGGCTGCAGGATCTCGTAGTCGGCGAACACCGACACCCAGGCGGGCAGCTCCGCGCCGAGCAGGACGGGGTGGGCGAGTGCGACCGCAGCCGTCGACGGGAGGGCGAACGCCTCATCGTCCGCGTCGGCGAACGTGCCGTCCTCAGCGACCCGAAACGCGACCGTCCTGCCGTCGTCCGCGACGCGGGGCGTGCCCGTCCTGCCGTCCACGGCGACGCGGGATGCGGTCTGGTCGCCGCCCCCAGCCGGAAGGTGCGCGGTCCACACCAGGCGGCGGGCGATGTGCCGGAGCAGCGGGTGCGCCACGACGTGGTCCTGGAACGACGCGGCGGTCCACCGGCGCTGGCTGACCATCGCGGCCTCCAGGCGGCGGATCTGGTCGGCGGCGATGGTCCGCACGTCCTTCTTCAGACCGCTGTATCGCTGGTACGCGGCCGGCGCCAGCTCCTGGTCGTCGCGCACTCCCGGCTTCGGCAGGTCCTTGCGCCGCCCAGCTGAGCGACCGCCGCCAGTCGCCAGACTGCCACTGCCGCCCGCCGCCGGACTGCCACTGCCGCCCGCCGCCGGACTGCCACTGCCGCCCGTCGCCGGGCCACCGGCGGCGCCCGCGGCCGGTGCGTCGATGACGTAGGGCTTGAGGTGCTCGTCGAAGCCGACCACGAACTGGCGCGGGCCGTAGTCGAGCAGAAGGGAGCCGGAGGCGTCGAGGCCCAGGTCGGGGACCAGGCGGTCGGCGAGCTGCTCCTCGGTGAGGCCGAGCGAGGCGGCGACCTCGGCGACCTTCTCCGCCGCCCGCTCCTTGAGGCCCTTGAACTTGGCCTTCTGCGCGATCCCGCTCAGGTGCGCGAGGGCGAGGTCGGAGCCGATGCCGGCGAGGACGTCCAGGCCGGTGACGGCCTTCGCGTGGCCGCCCTCGCCGGGCCAGGCGCGGATGATGGGGGAGAGGCGGCGGACGGTGTCGTCGTCGCCGAGCCACTGCAGGGCGAGCAGGGGCCACGGCTCCTTCGGCGGGGCGCCGACCGACTGCCACTGGGTGAACACGGCCCAGGCGAACTCGGCGAGGGAGCGCCGGTCCAGCTGCTCGACGACGAGCGGCACGCCCGCATACACCTCGTCGGGGCGGGAGATGGCGAGCATCGTGCACAGGTGGCGGGCCGGCTCGTCGCCGAGGGCGGCGGAGCGGTCCTTGAGCAGGATGCGGGGCATCAGCGAAGGGTCGGCCCAGGCCGGCAGGTCGGGGATCTTCGCCGGCAGGACGTCGAGGGTGCTGCCGCCGAGCAGCGTGTCCAGCGCCGCGGCGGCGTCGGGGCCGAACGAGGCGCCGGCGGCGAGGACCTCGTCGCGATGCCGTACCGCGACGATCCGCAGCGCCTCCTCGGCCGTCTGGCGGTCGGGGCCGGTCGGGCCGACCGCGAACGGGGTCAACGCACGGGCGGCGTAGGCCGGGTGCCGGTCGAGCCAGGCGAGCACGAGGGCGCGCAGCGACTTGAGCCGCCGCAGCGAGCGGGCCATGTGCGTGGCGACCTCGGGTGAGGCGAACGGCAGCAGCAGCTCGGTGCACGTCCCGGGCTGTGCGTCCGCGAGGTGCAGGGCGGCCGGCAGCGCGGCGAGCCCGAAGCGGGCGGCGATCTGCGGGAACCACTGCGGTGCGTCCCAGACCCGCTGGGGGCGCCAGCCGGGCAGCAGCTCGGCGACCACGTCGTCGGGGGCGGTCAGCATGAGGGTGACCTCGTGGTGCCCCTGCAGGCCGCCGGCGCGATAGTGCCGCACCGCGGTCTCGATCGAGGTGTCGAGGGCCCACCAGGTCGCATTCGGCACGCGCCGCGCGGCCCAGGCTTCCCGCTCGCCCGGCGCCCATTCGAGCACGGGCTCGGCGGTGAAGGTGAGGCCCGGCACGACCGCCGGGCGGGCGACCGTGCGCCGCACCGTCCACCGCGGTGTGACCAGCAGCTCGGGCAGCGCCGACGGCGACGCCAAGGGCACGGCGCTGTCGTCGGCCAGGACGGCCTCGACCCGCGCCTGCGAGGCGGGCGGCAGCGAGACGCCGGCGACGAGGTCGCGGTGCGCGAGGACGTGCACCCGCAGCATGTCCTGCGCCGCGCGGCCGCCGTCGGCGGCGAGGATGCGCAGCGCCCGCTCCGGGAAGCGGCGGGCCGCGTCGAGGGCGGCGAGCGGCACATACTTGCGGTCGAGGCGGGCGACCAGGGCCGCGAACGCCTCGTCGGTCGGGAACAGCGCCAGGGTGTTCACCAGCCGCTGCTGGATCTCGGCGTCGACGTTGCCGGTGTCCAGCCACTCCAGCAGATGCGGTGTGACGGCGGGCCCGGCGCCGTCCACGACGGTCGCGAGGGCCTCGGTGTCGCGGGCGAGCCACCAGCCCCCGGAGGGTGCCGCCGCGGCCAGGTGCGCGCTGTCGGACGCCGCACACCACAGCAGCTTGGCCTGGTAGTTGTCGGTGGTGCCGGCCAGCGCCGCGGCGATGCCGTCGACCCAGTCCCGCTGCGTGGGGACGAGGAACGCGGCGGCCGCGCGCCGGTAGGCCGAGCGGTCCCGGTGACCGGCGAGCATCGCGACCACCGCGGCGTGGTCGTCGTCGGACGCGACGGCCAGCGCCGCCCTGACCCGCCCGGCGAGCGCGACCCAGTGCGGGAAGTAGCCCCAGCCGGGCTGGGTCCGCCACGTCACCTGCGACGGGACCTGGACGCCGTTGTGCATGTAACCGCCGGTGTCCAGGTCGACCGTCTCCATCACGGCGGCCGCGGCGAACAGCAGCCCCCGCGAAGGGATCCACAGGTCGGCGAGCCGGGCCAGCCGGCCCGTGTCCTTCCACGAGACGTGGCAGGCGACGAGCGCCGCGACGACCCCCGCGCCGGCGGCGGGGCCGGTGGACGGGTCGGCGAGATACGCCCGCGCGGCCGCCACGAGCGAAGGGTCGCTGTCGGGGTGGTCGAGCCGGGCGTCGATCACGCCCCGCGCGGCGGAGATGAGCTCCGCTCCCCGGGCCCGGTCGTGCTTGAGTGCGGGCCCAGGGGTGCCGCCCCGACGCGGGATGAACACTTTGCGCCAGGAAGCCGGAAACTCGAAATCCACGCCGTCACACTAGCGACGGGGTACGACAAAATTCAGGCGCCGACGTACTCCGCCAGGTGCTGGCCGGTCAATGTCGCCCGTGACGCCACCAGAGCGGCGGGTGTGCCGGTGAACACGACCTGTCCGCCGTCGTGCCCCGCTCCGGGCCCGAGGTCGATGATCCAGTCGGCGTGCGCCATCACCGCCTGGTGGTGCTCGACGACGATCACCGATTTTCCCGCGTCCACGAGCCGGTCGAGCAGCCCCAGCAGGTGCGACACGTCGGCGAGGTGCAGGCCCGCGGTCGGCTCGTCCAGCACGTACACGCCGCCCTTGTCGGCCATGTGCGTCGCCAGCTTCAGCCGCTGCCGCTCGCCCCCGGACAGTGTCGTCAGGGGCTGCCCGATCGTCAGGTACCCGAGCCCGACGTCGACCAGCCGGCCGAGGATCACGTGCGCCGCCGGCGTGTGCGCGTCGGTCCCGGGGCCGAAGAACTCGAAGGCGTCGGCGGCCGACATCGTCAGGACCTCGCTGATGTCGCGGCCGCCGAGGTGGTAGTCGAGGACGGACGCGTCGAAGCGCTTGCCCTCGCACACTTCGCAGACGGTGGCGACGCCGGCCATGACCACCAGGTCGGTGTAGATGACGCCGTTGCCGTTGCAGTTGGGGCAGGCGCCTTCGGAGTTGGCGCTGAACAGCGCGGGCTTCACGCCGTTGGCCTTCGCGAAGGCCTTGCGGATGGGTTCGAGGAGTCCGGTGTACGTGGCGGGATTGCTGCGCCGGGAGCCGCGGATCGGGCTCTGGTCGACGGACACGACGTCACCGAAGGCGGGCACGGAGCCGTGCACCAGCGAGCTCTTGCCGGATCCGGCCACCCCGGTGACGACACAGAGCACGCCGAGTGGGATGTCGACGTCGACGTCGCGCAGGTTGTGCGCGTTCGCGCCGCGCACCTTCAGATACCCGGACGGCGGCCGCACATCGGGCTTCAGGGCGATGCGGTCGTCGAGGTGCTTGCCGGTGAGGGTACCGCTGCCGCGAAGGCCGGACAGGGTGCCCTCGAAGCAGACCGTGCCGCCCCCGGCGCCGGCGCCCGGGCCGAGGTCGACGACGTGGTCCGCGATCGCGATCGCCTCCGGCTTGTGCTCCACGACCAGCACCGTGTTGCCCTTGTCGCGCAGCCGCAGCAGCAGGTCGTTCATCCGCTGGATGTCGTGCGGGTGCAGGCCGATCGTGGGCTCGTCGAACACGTACGTGACGTCGGTCAGCGGCGAGCCGAGGTGCCGGATCATCTTGACCCGCTGCGACTCGCCACCGGACAGCGTGCCGGAGGGGCGGTCGAGCGACAGGTACCCCAGCCCGATCTCGACGAAGGAGTCCAGCGTGTGCCGCAGGGCCGCGAGCAGCGGCGCGACCGACGGCTGGGACGAGGACAACGAGCTGACCCACGACGCCAGGTCGCTGATCTGCATCGCGCACGCGTCGGCGATGTTCTTGCCGTCGATCTTCGACGAGCGGGCCTCCTCGCTGAGCCGGGTGCCGCCGCACTCGGGGCAGACCCCGAACACGACCGCCCGCTCCACGAACGCCCGCACGTGCGGCTGCAGCGCGTCGACGTCCTTGGACAGCATCGACTTCTGGATCTTCGGGATCAGCCCCTCGTACGTCAGGTTGATCCCGTCGACCTTGATCTTCGTCGGCTCCTTGTGCAGCAGGTCGTTGAGTTCGCGCTTGGTGTACTTGCGGATCGGCTTGGCCATGTCGAAGTAGCCGCAGCCGCTGAAGATCCGGCCGAACCACCCGTCCATGCTGTAGCCGGGGATCGTGAGCGCGCCCTCGCTGAGCGACTTGCTGTCGTCGTACAACTGCGAGAGATCGATGTCGTTGACCTTGCCGCGACCCTCGCAGCGGCCGCACATGCCGCCCGTGATGCTGAACGCGCGGCGCTCCCTGACCGTCTGCCCGTTCTTCTTGACGGTGACGGCCCCGGCGCCGCTGATCGAGGCGACGTTGAACGAGAACGCCTGCGGCGAACCGATGTGCGGCTGCCCGAGCCGGCTGAACAGGATGCGCAGCATCGCGTTGGCGTCGGTGGCCGTGCCGACGGTCGAGCGCGGGTCCGTGCCCATCCGCTGCTGGTCGACGATGATCGCGGTGGTCAGCCCTTCGAGCACGTCGACGTCGGGCCGGGCGAGCGTCGGCATGAACCCCTGCACGAACGTGCTGTAGGTCTCGTTGATCAGCCGCTGCGACTCCGCGGCAATCGTGCCGAAGACCAGCGAGCTCTTGCCCGAGCCGGACACGCCGGTGAAGACCGTCAGCTGGCGCTTCGGGATCTCGATGCTGACGTCCTTGAGGTTGTTCACCCGTGCGCCCCGCACCCGGATCAGCTCGTCGGCCATCACGTCTCCTCTGTCGTCGGCTGCCGTCCACGCTAGTGGGAGTTCATCGGGCCGACTTCTCGATTCCTGATCTGATTTCCTGATCTGATGGGGTCGAGGCGCCGTAAGTTTCATGCGCCGGTCGAGCGGCTGTACCAGGGCCGCTCCCCGAGCTCCGGCGGCGACTACGGCCTCCTGCCGTACCGGCCCGGCCTGCTCACGCTGCGCCACTAGCCTCCGCGACCCGGCCGGCCGCAGAGGTGGTGGCCGGCCGGGCACCGGAGCCGACGCCGGCGAGGAGGTCCGCCACGGTGTGCGACCGCACGGCCGGCGGCGGCCCGTCGGCGTACCGCCCGGCGACCGCCCGCACGTGCTCCTCGGCGGTGCCGGCCAGCCCGTCGTACACGGCGGTGAACACCTCGAGGGCCGCCGCGCGCGGCCAGCCGGCCGGCAGGAGCGCCACCGGCAGCCGCGGGTCCAGCACGGCGAAGCGCCGGTAGGTGTCCATGACCTCGGTCCGGGCGCGCACCGCGTCGGCGCCGCCGACCCGCCGGGCGGCGACGTCCGGCAGCAGCGGCCGCCACCGCCGCAGGAAGGTCTCGTAGTGCGCCGCGATCGCCGCGACGTCCCAGGCCCGCAGCGGCTCGCGGCCGGTCATGGCGCCGAGCTCGACATGCCGGGCCCGGAACGCGGTGACCGTGCCCGGCGCGACCCCGGCGACCTGCGCGGTGGAGTCCGGCGTCAGCGGGTGCGGCGAGATCCACAGCCCGTCGTACAGCGGCGCGTACCCCAGCCACCGCAGCTGACCCCGCAGCGCCCGGCGGCGGGTGCGCTCCTGCTGCGGCAGGGAGAACGCGATCAGCGTCCACCACCCGTCCCAGGGCTCGGCCGCCGCCGCGGACCGCACGATCCAGCGCCCGCCCTCGGACAGGTGGGTGACGGCGGCCGGCGCGAGCCGGTACGAGCTGTGCCGCCCCTGCCGGCTGCCGTGCAGCACGCCGCGGCGGGCGAGCCGGCTGATCGCGGCGCGGGCGCCGGCCTCGCTGACCCCGGTCTCGGCGAGCAGCGCCACGATGGCCGCCGACGGCAGCCAGGTGCCGGTGCACATGGTGTAGTCCGCGAGCAGGGTCACCGCCAGGCCCTGCGGTGCGGGGCCGGACTGCCGCCGGGGCAGCCGGACCGCCGCGGCGTCCTCGTCCGGGAAGATCTCCTCGATGTCGAACGGGCTGGACACGCGACCTCCGGCGGTAGAGCGGGACCGGTCGACTGTAGCGAACCGCATCGATTGACACTTGTATCGACCCGGGGCAAACTAAGTGCCGCGCATGGTTGGGAGCCGCGCTGTCCTCATCGATCGAACTGTCCGCGACACGGGTCGCGGCATCGGAGGAGATGGCGCATGCACATCACCTGGAAGCTCCTGATCGCCCCCGCCGCGGCGGTGCTCGCCGCCGGCCTGAGCCTCGTCGCCCTGCGACCCGCCTACGCGGCGACCCTCACCGAGGTCACCAACTTCGGTGCGAACCCCGGCGGCATGCGGATGCACGTGTACGTGCCCGACACCCGCCCCGCCAACCCGGCGATCGTGGTGGCCATGCACGGCTGCGGCGGATCCGGGCCCGGCTTCTACTCGGGCAGCGAGTTCGCCTCGCTCGCCGACCGGCACGGCTACATCGTGATCTACCCGACCGCCACCCAGCAGGCCGGCTTCGGCAACTGCTTCGACACCTGGTCCGACACCGCCAAGCGGCGTGGCGCCGGCAGCGACCCGGTCTCGATCATCTCGATGGTGACCTACGTCGAGCGGCAGTACGGCGGCGACCCGAACCGGGTCTACGCCACCGGCAGCTCCTCCGGCGGCATGATGACCAACCACATGCTCGCCCTCTATCCGGACGTGTTCAAGGCCGGCGCGGCGTTCATGGGCGTGCCGTTCAACTGTTTCACCGGCGCCGCGGACTACCCGCCCGGCAGCAGCCGCTGCACCGGCAACGGCGGCCTGGACCGTACCCCGCAGCAGTGGGGCGACGCCGTACGCCAGGCGTACCCCGGGTACACCGGACCCCGCCCCCGCATGCAGCTGTGGCACGGCACCAATGACACCCTCGTGCCGTACCGGCTGCTGCAGGAGGAGATCGAGCAGTGGACCGACGTGTTCGGGTTGAGCCAGACCCCCACGTCGACGGACACGCCGCAGTCCGGATGGAACCGCCGCCGCTACGCCGACGCGTCCGGCACGGTCCAGGTCGAGGCGTACAGCATCCAGGGCGCCGGGCACAGCCTGCCCTCCGGCGGCATGGCCGCCTACGCCCTCGCGTTCTTCGGCCTCACCACGCCCGGCGGTGGCCCCAGCGGCTCGCCGAGCGCACCGGGATCGGCGAGCCCGTCGGTGCCACCGGTGTCCAGCCCGCCCGGCGGCACCGCCTGCCGGGTCACCGACGTCGTCAACCCGTGGAACACCGGACTGACCGAGAGCATTACGATCACCAACACCGCCGCCACCGCCGTCAACGGCTGGGCGCTGGCGTTCACGCTGCCCGCCGGGCAGACCGTCACGTCGAGCTGGAACGCCACGATCAGCCCCGCCAGCGGCCAGGTGACCGCCCGCAACGTCAGCTACAACGCCGTGCTCGCCCCCGGCGCGTCCACGACCATCGGCTTCCAGGCGACCCACACCGGCAACATCGCCCGACCGGGCGCGTTCACCCTCAACGGCGCCGCCTGCACGCTCGCCTGACACCCTCGGAGGACCCAGATGGAGCTCTCCCGTCGCCGGCTGCGCGCGGTCGCCGCCAGCACCCTCGGCCTCGCCCTGGCCGCCGCCGGCGTCGTCGAGTTCGACGCGGTCGAGTCGCGATTCAGCGCGATGCTCCTCGGCTGACAGCACCGGCCCGGTCGGCGGTCGCGCGCCGACCGGGCCGTCCAGCCTGACCAAACCCTCCGCGGGGACCGCGGCCGTCCGTCAACCCGGGGCAGGCCCGGCGGCGTCCAGCAGCCGGCGGCCGATGGCGCGGGCCGTGTGGCGCAGCTCAGGGCCGCCCACGATCCGGAGGTCGCAGGGCAGGGCGGCGAGCTGCTCGGCGTACCACCACGGGTTGCCGGTGGAGCCGATCAGGCGGCAGGACGCGTCGTCCAGGGGCTCGAGCCGCCCGAGCGCCGCCGGTACGCGACCCGACAGCTCGCCGAGCGGGCGGTGCAGGACCAGGTCGGCGGTGTATTCCCAGCCGACCGCGAGGTGCTCCTCCAGCACCGCGACCGGGTCGAACGGCGCCGGCGGGTCGAAACTGGTGTCGAGCGGCGCGACGTCCAGCATCCGGTCGATGCGGTACGCCCTGCGCGCGCCGGACCCGTGCGACCAGCAGATCAGGTACCAGCGGCCGTGCCGGACGACGACGGCCCACGGGTCGACCTCGGCGTCCCACTGCGAGCCGGACTCCCCGCGGTACACCACCCGCAACCGCCGGAAGTCGGCGCATGCCTGCACGAGTGCGGCCGTGACCTGCGGGTCGGGCCGGGCGGCGGCGCGGTCGGGAGCCGGGGCGGTCGCCCGCCGCACCGCGTCGGCCTGGGCGGCGACCTGCTCGGGCAGTGCCCGCACCAGCTTGCCGAGCGCGGCGCCGACGGGGCTCGCCGGGTCGCCGGCGTCGTGGTGGCCGTCGAGGACCGCCATGACCAGCGCCAGGGCCTCCGCGGCGGTGAACGTCAGCGGCGGCAGTCGCAGGCCACGACCCACCCGGTAGCCGCCGTAGGGCCCGCGGACCGACTCGATCGGGAACCCCGCGTCGCGCAGCACGCCGATGGACCGCCGCGCCGCGCGCTCCGACACGCCGAGCCGCGCCGCGAGCCGGTCGGCGGTGATGCCGGGGCTCGCCTGGACGAGCTCCAGCGCGAGCAGCGCCCGGGAGGCCGGACTTTCCAAGGTCGCCCTTCCGCGAATCCGGACGTGAAACGTCCGGAACCGATCCTACCGTGACCGGCATGATGCTGAATGAGCCGCCGCCGGACGCTGGCGAGGCGGAGATGCTGCTGTTCGCCCTCGAACGTTCCCGCGCCCAGTTCGCCTGGAAGGCGGGTGGGCTGGACGAGACGGGACTGCGGCGCGCCCAGCCGCCGTCCACCCTGACCCTCGGCGGCCTGCTGAAGCACCTGGCGCTGGTGGAGGAGCTGTACACGATCGACTTCACCGGCAAGGCGCCCGGACCGCCGCTGGACTCGCCCGAGGCGGCCACGGACCCGGACTGGGTGTGGCGCAGCGCGGCCGGCGACAGCGCCGCCGAACTGTACGAACTGTGGCGCGGCGCGGTGGAGCGCTCGCGGGCCGCCATGGCCGAGGCGCTGGCCGACGGCGGCCTCGACCAGCCCGCGAAGTACCGCACGTGGGACGACGGGTCGGCGCCGAACCTGCGGCGGCTCGTGGTCGACCTGCACGACGAGTACGCCCGCCACGTCGGCCATGCCGACCTGCTGCGCGAGGCCATCGACGGGCTGGTGGGGGAGGACCCGCCGCTTTCGTGATCCTTTAGCTTTCGTGAAGACTCCCTCATGCGCCGTCACACCGCTTGCCGAAAAGGTTTTCAGGCTCGAATGTGGACGGACATGGAGCTCAGAGCAAGGAGCCGCCTGATCGTCGGTGTCGTCGCCGGTACGGTGGCCGCCGTCGCACTCGCCGCGGGTCTGTACGTGACGACGGGCGGGGACGACGACGGCGGGCGGCCGCAGGTCCAGGCGGCGCAGCAGGGCGGGCTGCCCGCCGACGGCACCGGCGGCGCCGGTCTGGCGAGCGCCGGCCCGTCCGCCTCGACCTCGACCTCGGCCTCCGCCTCGCCGCAGACCGCCGGTGCCTGCTCCCGTCCGGTCGGCGCCGCGCCGGTCGTGAAGGTCACCGACGTCGCCACCGGGGTCCGCGTCACCGGCTACGGCCGCGAGGGCGACACCGACCCGCTGCCGATGGCGATCGCGGCGGCGCCCGGCGGCGGCTCGTGGCTGGCGTGGCTCGGCACCGACGGCCGCGTGTACCTCGGCCGGCTCGGCTGCGACGACAAGCTCACCGGCACCCCGACCAGCTTCACCGGCATCGACCTGCAGGACGTCGCCGCCGACGCGAACGGCGGCGTGCTGCTGCTCACCCGCAAGGGCAACTGTGGCGGCGGGACCCTCTGCGGCGGCTCGTCGAGCCCGTGCAACACCATGCACATGATCCGGTTCGACAACTCCGGCAAGCAGGTGTGGGAGCGGCAGGTGACGAACCTGACCGGCGACCGCACCGGCTACGACGACGGCGCCAGGTTCGTCTGGTGGTACCAGCACCACGGCCGCCTCGCGTACGACGGCACGAACTACGCGGCCTACTTCGGCGTCGCCATCACCGTCAGGAACGGCGCGTGCGTCGACATCCACGAGGGCGACCGCATGCAGGTCGTCGGGCCTTCGGGAGCCCTCGTGCCGGGGCACGGCAGCTTCGAGGTGGGGTGCAGCCACAGCTGGACGACCCGCATCGCCTGGGACCCACGGGTCTCCCGCTTCGCGATGGTCTGCGCCACCGACAACGCGTGCCGGATCGCGCAACCCAACCCGTACCGGACCGTCGCCGCCGGCACGTGCGACGGCACGCTCTTCGGCGGTGACCTGGTCCTCGCCGCGTCGAAGGGCTACTGGACCGCGTGGAGCCAGGGCGGCAAGGCCCGCCTCGAGCGCTTCAGCACCGGCGCGTCCGAATCCACCGTCACCACCTCGGCGAAGACCGCGCATCCCCACCTGGTGGCCTACGGCTCCGGCCGGATGCTGCTGGCGTGGGAGTCGGGCTCGTCGATGACGGCGCAGGTGTACGACACGGGCGCCGCTCGCGCTGTCGGCGGCACGTTCACCATCGACGCGAAAGACCACGCGTACCAGGCGTTCAAGGCGTACCCGGACGGCAGCGTCGCCTACGCGGCGGCGGGCGCGAACGCGACGACGATCCGGATCGCCCGCGTGCAGCCGATGGCCTGAGTTTTAAGGTGGGGCGCCCCTCGCACAAGACGCCCCACCGGCTCTCATCCGGCCTCTCAGCCGACCGGGCGCTCCGGCCAGGTGCCGAGGTCGACCAGGTCGTCGCTGAACGTCGCCCCCTCGGCGAGCGCGATCGCGTCATGCTCGGTGACGTTCTCACCGTGCATGCTGACGAACAGGCTGCGCCCGTCGGCGTCGGGCACCGCGAGCTGGTGGCCGGGTCCGCTCAGGTACCACATCGCCGGCCGACCGCGGACGGTCCGGTTCGGCACGAACTTGCTGCCGTCGGCGTCCCAGTCGCTGACGTTGCCGTAGGTGAGGATCAGCGAGTCACCGGACGGCCCGCGGAACGACACGGAGCCCGACTGCCACGACCGGCCGTCCGCGCCCGCCGGACCCATGGCGGTCGTGCAGCTGTTCCACTCGGTGCCGGCCGGGACGGCGCTGACCCGGATCGGCACCGCGCACCGCAGGGACCGGTCGAGGTGCACGCCTGTCGCGGCGGCAGTGACGACGGTGGCGGCATCGGCGGTCTCCATCGTGAGCACGGCCCACAGCCCGTCGACCGGTTGCCACCACAGCACCCACGTGACCTTCCCCATGGTCCACCCGTCCGGGAACTGCTGGATCGTCCCGGCCCGGCCGGCCACGGTGACCGCGACCGGCGCCGGGCTCGTCGGCGGGGCCCCGCCGGCGGCCAGCCCGCCGAGCTTCGCCTGGTCCAGGTCCTGGCTGAGCACCACGGTCGCGGTGTGGTCGGTGGTGGCCTCCCGGGTGCCCGAGCCGGTCCAGATCTCGGCCCGCTCCACGCCGGGGCCGGACCGCCACCAGGCGCCGGTGCCGCCGAACACGGTCAGGTCGACGTCGAAGTGCAGCACCGCCCGGTCCGTCCCGACCGTGTCCGGTCGCTGCGCCGCACCCGGCACGTTCGCCACCGGCAGGGCCGCGGCCCTCGGACTCGACCTGTTGGCCGACACGTTCGGCGGCGCGGCGACCGTCGATCGACCGTCAGCACCGGGCAGCAGCTGCGGCACGGCAACTCCGCCCACGGTGAGGGCCGCGGCGGTGCCGGCCGCGGCGAACGTGAGCCTGCGCCGCCGGGCGGCCCTGACCCGGGCCATGGTGCCGGCGCGCAGCGCGGCCACATTCACGTCCCCCTCGCCGTGCGGGCGCATGGCGTCGGCGATCGAGTCCGCGAGCTCCGTGTGGTTCATCCGGTCCTCCCCGTGAGTGCCGGCTCGGTCGCACCGAGCCGGAGGCGCAGCGCCTGCAGTGCGCGGGCCGCGTGCGTGCGCACCGTGGCCTGGCTGCAGCGCATGATGTCGGCGATCGTGGCGTCGTCGAGGTCCTCGTAGTAGCGCAGGACCAGCACGGTGCGCTGCCGATCGGGCAGCCGGCGGATGTGCCGCCACATCGCGTCGCGCTCGACCGTCTCGGTCCCGTGGTCGCCGGGGGCCGGCCCGTCCAGCGGCTCGCCGACCGCGGGCTCCCGGTTGCTGCGCCGCCGCCACCATGAGTGCGCCGCGTTGGCGATGACCCGCCGCACGTACACGTCGGGCTGGTCGGTGCGCAGGATCCGGCCCCACCGCGGGTACGCCTTCGCGAGGGCCTCCTGCACGAGGTCCTCGGCGCGGTGCGGGTCACCGGTCAGGACCCGGGCGAACCGGACCAGACTCGGCCCCCGCACCGCGATGTACTCCTCGAATGTCACGCTGGGAACCTCCTTCGCGGGTCCAGACGCAACACGGCCCTCCGCTTGTTGACACGCCTTCTGTCGCCGATGCGACGCATGCGGGAAAACGCGGCAGCCGCCACCGAAGACGGTGACGGCTGCCGGATGGAGCGGGGTGGCGTTACCGCACGGCGTTGTAGGCGTTGATCTCGCCGGCGCCGTAGAACCCGTTGCGGTTACCGCCGGAGCAGGTGGCCTCGTAGCCGGTCAGCTTCGGGACCGGGTTGTAGACGCCGCTGGGGCACGGCAGCGGGACGGCGGTGCGCTCCAGGAACGAGGCAAGGGCGCCGGGCGTGAGGTTCGGGTGGGCGGACAGCGCGAGCGCCGCGACGCCCGCGGCGTGCGGGCCGGCCATCGAGGTGCCCTGCTTGTAGCCCCAGCCGTTGGTCTTCGTCACCGTGTTGAAGGTCGTGGACAGCACCGCGTCGGTGATCGTCGACGGGCTGCCGCCGGTGCGGAAGCGGGTGTCGCCGCCCGGCGCGGTCACGTCGACGACGCCCTGGCCGTACGAGGAGTAGTAGCTCTTCTGCTTGGTCGGGCCGACCGCGGAGACGGTGAGCACGCCGGGCGCCTCAGCGGGCAGGTCGACGCATGCGCCGGTGATGGTGCGGTCCTCGACCGGGTAGCTGCCGTCGTTCGGGCTGCCGCTGTCGACGAACTTGTGCTGCAGGTCGACGTTGGAGTTGCCGGCCGACGCGACGTTGAGCACACCCTTGCTCGCCGAGTACCGCAGCGCGCGCTGGACGGCGGTCCAGACCGGCCGCTGCCGCTCGTCGTTGCGGCAGTTGAACTCCCACGGGTCGATGAAGTAGCTGTTGTTGGTGACCCGCATGCCGTGCTCGGCGGCCCAGATGAACCCGCACACGGCGGCCTCGGGGTAGATGAACCCGTCGTCGTTGACGACCTTCACGGAGGCGACCTTCACGCCGGGCGCGACACCCGCCACACCGACGCCGTTGATGGCCGCGGCGATGGTGCCGGCGACGTGCGTGCCGTGGTCGGACGTGGTCGGGTTCCAGGCGGCCTCGGTCGTGTCGACGACGCCGCCGACGCAGGAGGCGCTCTTGTCCTTGGCGATCTGCGTGACGAGGTCCGGGTGGGTGCTCGAGATGCCGCTGTCGAGCACGCCGACGACGACGTCAGGGCTGCCGATGGTGACCCGGTGCGCCTGCTGGACGTCGATCTGCTTCATGTCCCACTGCTGGCCCCACAGCGGCTCGCCCGTCGGGTCGCCGGTCGCCTGCAGGGTCGCGGAGTCGACGACGGCCACCGTCTCGTCGTCGTCCAGCGCGGTGGCGAGCCCGCCGGTGGAGGCGACCGAGTCGACGCCGGCCCCGGCGACCGCGGACTGGAACGCCGGGTTGGTCGTGCGGGCCACCAGGACGCCGATCTGGTCGTAGCGCGCCACGACCGTGCCGCCGGCCGCGGCGACCCGGCTCACGGCCCGCGCGTTCGACTGCCCCTGCGGCGCCAGCACCAGGTACGTGCTCTCCGGCCCGACCGCCCACGCCGTCGACGATGTGGTGGCCACAGCCACACCGCCGGCCCCAGCAGCCAGGGCCGACACGACCGCCAGCGTAGTTCGACGAGAAAGTCTCACCGTGTTCCCTCCGTCAGGAATGTCCGGTTGACAACGCGACGCGGTAGCGCCGCTCGCCGAAAACAGCGCTCCACCGCCCGCCCGCGTTACAGTCGACGCCCCGTCGTTGTCCACCGAATGGGGGACAAGAAAGCAGGAAGTGCCGCGTACCGTACGCGGAATGCAGCAGGTGCGGGTGCTGGGGCCTACGGCGGTCGTCGGGGAGGGCGGGCAGGAGATCGAGCTCGGCGCCCGGCGGCATGCCGAGGTGCTGGCGCTGCTGGCGGCGCACCGCGGGCGCCAGGTGAGCACGGAGGTGCTCGCGGACCTGGTGTGGCGGGGGGATCCGCCGCCGTCGGCGGCCACCACGCTGCAGGGGTACATCTCGCGGCTGCGGCGGATGCTGGAGCCGCAGCGGACCGGCAACGCGGCGCCGAGGTCGATCGTGACGGTCGGGGACGGGTACCGGCTGGCCCTGCCGACCGACGCGGCGCGGTTCGAGACCGATCTGAAGGCGGCGCGGGAACTGCTCGACGCGGAGCCGGGCCGGGCCGCGGAGCTGCTGAGCGCGGCGCTCGGGCTGTGGCAGGGCGAGGCGTACGCGGAGGTGCGCGACATCGAGGCGGTGCTGCCCGAGGTGCACCGCCTCGAGGAGCTACGGGTCGTGGCGCGGGAGGCGCACGCCCAGGCGCTGCTCGCGGCCGGGCAGGACGCGGAGGTGGTGCCGGACCTGCGGCGGCTGGTAGGCGAGCACCCGATGCGGGAGCGCGGCCCGGCGCTGCTGGCGACCGCCCTGTACCGCAGCGGCAGGCAGGCGGACGCCCTGGCGGTGCTCCGGGACCTGCGGGAGCGGCTCGTGCGGGAGCTGGGCATCGACCCCGGTCCCGAGGTCGCGGCGCTGGAGAAACGCCTGCTCAACCAGGATCCCGCCCTGATCGCGAAGAAGCCGGCAAGTCCGAAGGCGGGCGCGAAGCCCTTCGCCGGGCGGAAGGCGGAGCTGGCGGCGCTCAGGCAGGCCTGGGAGCGGGCACAGGCCGGGGGCACGGCGACGGTCGTGGTCCGCGGGGAGGCCGGCATCGGCAAGACCCGGCTGGTCGAGGAGGCGTTCGAACGGGCGAAGTGGGGTCGCTGCCCCGCCGCGCCCGGCGCCCCCGCGTACTGGCCGTGGGCGCAGATCCTCGGCGGGCTGCCGGCGGTCGACGCGGCGATGGAGGCCGGACGGTTCGCGTTCGGGCTCGACCTCGCCGGCAGGCTGCGCGAGATGGCCGCGAACCCGGCCGGCGGGCGGCGGGAAGGGGCCGGCGACCCAGCCGTCGTCGTGCTCGACGACGCGCACTGGGCCGACCCCGACTCGCTCGTCGTGCTGGAGATCGCGCTCGACGCGCTCGGTGACGCCCGGCTGCTGCTGATCCTCACCGCCCGGGACGACCCGCCGCGGGCCCCGGAGGAGCTCGGCAGGGTCCTTGCCGGCATGGCCCGCCGCCGGGGGCACCTCGACCTCCGGCTCGCCGGCCTGACCGGCGACGAGACGACGGAGCTGCTGGCCGGCCACCCGTTCGCACCGGGACAGGTCGCCGCGCTCGCCGCCCGTACCGGCGGCAACCCCTACTTCCTGGGGTCGCTCGCGGCGCTCGGCACGGACGCCGAACTGCCCGGCGACGTGCGTGACACCGTGCGGGCCAGGGTCGCGGCACTCCCCGACGGCGGCGGGGACCTGATGGCGGCCCTCGCGCTCGCCGGCAGCGACCTGCGGGTCACCGTCGCCGCCGCGGCCGCCGCGCGCACACCGGAGGCGATCGAGCAGGCCCTCGCGGCCGCCCTGCGCGCCGGCCTCATCGAGGAGCCGACACCCGGATGGCTGCGCGTCGGTCACGACATCGTCCGCGAGGCCGTGGCCGCCGACATCGGGCCGGTCCAGCGCATCACCCTGCACACCCGCCTCGCCGACGCCCTCACCGAGAAGGGCGCGCCCACCGCGAAGAGCGCCGTCGCGGAGCACCGGCTGGCCGCGCACGACGAGCGGGCCGCCGGCGCCGCTCTCGACGCCGCGCGGGAGGCCCTGGCCCGGGCGGCCCTCGACGACGCCGCCACCTGGGCCGCCCGGGGACTGGCCCAGGCGACTGAGGACGACGTGCGGGCCGACCTGCACCGCGTCGCCGGGATCGCCGCGCGCCGCGCCGGGCGCCTCGAGGTCAGCGAAGCCGAGCTGCGCGAAGAGGCGGACATCGCGCGCCGCCGGGGCGACTGGGTGCGGTTCGCCGAGGCGGCGCTGGAGTCCGCGCCCGGCGGGATCGGCGGCTACTGGGCGATGTTCGGCATGATGCTCGGGCCGAGCGCGCTGCTGCAGGAGGCGCTGACCCAGCTCGACGCGGTGCCGGCGCCGCTGCGGGCGCGGCTGCTCGCCGCCGAGGCGACCCAGCGGGCCGGCACCGACCGGCCCGGCGCCGCCGACCTGGCCGCCCGCGCCCTGGCGGAGGCCGGCGACGACCGCGACGCCCGGGCCCGCGCGCTCGTCGCGTCGATCCAGGCGGCCTGGACCCCGGACACCGCGCCGCAGCGGCTCGCACAGGTCGAGGAACTGCTCGCGTTGAGCGCCCACGACGCCGGGCTGGAGGCCACGGCGGTACATCTGCATCGGTGCGTGCTGCTGGAGCTGGGGCGGCTCGCGGAGTCGACCAGGGCGGCCCGCCGGTTCACGGCGATCGCGGAGCGCGCCCAGGACCCTGACCTGGAGCTGCTCGACCGGTGGTGGCTGGCAGGGCTGCAGCTCATGCGCGGTGACATCGAGGCGGCCCGCGCGACCGCGGAGGCGGCGACCGAGGCGGCGGCCCTGGCGTCACCGGCGGCGGCCGCGCTCAGCGTCCTGTCCCGCTCGACCGTCGAAGGCATCGCCGCGTGGCACGCCGGCCGGCTGATGGACGTGGTCGGCGACGCCGCGGACCTCGCCGCCGGCACCGACCCGGCGTTCCTGCTCGTCGTCGCGCTCGGGCACGCCGAGGCCGGGCACCGTGACGTCGCGCTGCCGCTCATCGACCGGCTGCTCGCCGCCCCGCCCGAGGGTCAGCGCCGCACCCCGTGGGCCGTCATACTCAGCGCGGCACTCCTCGCGCTCGGCGACGAAGAACGCCTCGCCCGGCTGGTGCCGACACTGCGCTCGTACGGGCAGCAGATCGTCGTCCTGTGGCCCGGCGTCGTCGTGCTCGGACCCGCCCAGCTGTACCTCGGCGCCGCGCTGCACGACCCGCGGCTGCTGACGGCGGCGCTGGAGCAGGCCGAGGCGCTCGGCGCCTGGCCGTTCGTCGATCGGGCGCGTCGGCTCCTCACCAGTTAGGCACCAGCGACGCACCAACGCAGCGGCGCACCGTACACGGCATGACCACTGCCAAGTCCGAAGCGGTCCGCTTCGTAGTCCTACAGTTGCTGCTCGCCCTCGGCACCACCGCCGTCGCCGTCACCGAAGGCGTCGACGTGCGGCGGATCGAGGAGGCGTCGGCCCTCGGCCAGGCCGCCACCTACGGCACGGCCCTGACCCCTCTGATCGCCGCCTTCGTCGCCCGCCGCGGCTTCAAGGGCTGGGGCTTCCGCCGCACGTCGTGGCGCACCATCGCCGTCGGGTGGGCCGTCGGCGCCGCGGCGGTCCTCGTCGCGTACGCCGCCGTGTGGGCCACCGGCGCCGGCCGGTTCACCGGCGACGCGGGCACCGCCGCCCTCGCCGGGACCGTCCTGGTACTGCCGTACATCCTGCTCGCGCTCGCCGAGGACATCGGCTGGCGGGGGCTGCTCGTCACCCGCCTCGCCGAGGTCGTCCGGCCGCGCACCGTGTACCTCGTCAGCGGCTTCCTGTGGAGCCTGTCGCACGTGTGGCTGCTGCTGTTCCTCGGCGGCACCCCGGAGGGCGTCGCACCCCTGTACGCCATCGCCATGTTCACGGTCGGCACCACCGCGTTCGGGTCGATCCTGGCGTCGATGCAGCTGCGCTGGGGCATCTGGCCCGGCGCGGTCGCACACGCGGCATTCAACGCCGTCATGTACCACTTCGCCGAACCCTCCACCGCGTCCACCGGCACCGCCACCAACTGGATCGCGACCGAGACGGGCCTCGCCTACGCCGTCGTCATGCTGCTCGCGGCGGCTGCCTGGTTCGCGGTTGCGGCGGCGCACCAGCGGCGCACCAGCGGCACCGGCGACGCTGCTGTGCACCAACCGGAACTCATTCGTAGGAGCTCATAATGAACCCGCTCACCCTCCGCCGGCTCAGCGGCGCCGCCGCCGTCGCCGCAGGCCCGCTGTGCATCATCGGCGGGCTGCTCCACCCGATCGACGAAGGGCACGCCCACAGCCCAGAGGCGCTCCTGCAGCCGCACACGCTCGGTTCGGCGGCGCTGCTCGCCGGCACGGTGCTGCTGCTGATCGCGCTGCCCGGGGTGTACGGGTGGGTGGCCCCACGGGCCGGGAAGCTCGGCCTCGCCGGCTTCGTGCTGTACTTCCTCGGCAACCTGCTCAGCGCCGTGCCGCACCTGGTGCTGATGACGTTCGCCGCGTCGGACCTGGCCGAGCACCACCCGGGCATGATCTCGGAGCAGGAGGCGGTCATCGCCGCGCCGGCGTTCGAGACCGAGCAGATCGTCGCCGGCATCGGCCTCGTCGTCGGGCTGCTCGTCTTCTCGATCGGCCTGGTCCGGGCCCAAGGCCTGCCCCGCTGGGTCGGCTGGACGGGGATCGCCGGTGCGCTCGCCGTCTTCGTGCCGCTGCCCGTCCTGCCGGTGGTGACCGGCCTGCAGATCGAGCTGCTGCGCGGCGTCATGCTCGCAGGTCTCGGCCTGCTCGCGATCCGGTCCGCCCGGTCGGTCACCGCCGCCGCCGAGCCGGTCCTGGTGTGACCGCCATGACCGTGCTCGTGGCCGGCGCGACCGGCAGCATCGGCAAGGAGGTGGTGACGGCGCTGCTCGCCCGCGGCGCCACGGTGCGGGCCCTGGTACGCACCGCCGGGCGGGCGGAACTGCTGCCCTCCGGCGTCGAACCCGCCGTCGGCGACCTGCGCGACCCGGCGGCCGTCACAGCGGCGCTGACGGGTGCGGCGGCGGCGCTGTACATCTCCCCGCACGACCCCGACGAGGAGCGGATGGCGGACGTGTTCGTCACCGCCTGCGACGCCCTCGGCGTCCGGCTCGTCTTCGCCGGGGTCGCCCTGACCGCCCGCAGCAGGCTGGCGAGACTGTCCATGGAGGCGCTGGTCAGCACGTTCCTTCCGCACTACCGCGGCAAGCTGCGGGTCGCCCGCCGGGTCGCCGCGGCCCGGCGACGACCGACCGTGCTCGGTGTCGCGAACTACTTCCAGAACGACGACGTGGTCCGCGACGAGATCCTCGACGGCCGGTACCCGCTGCCGACACACCGGTCCGGCGTGAACCGCGTCGACCTCCGCGACGTCGGCGAGGTCGCGGCCCGGGCGCTGACCGACGACACGTTCCCGGTCGGCACGTACGCCCTCGCCGGACCGGAGTCCGTCAGCGGCGCGCGGGCCGCGCAGGTGTGGAGCGAGGCGCTCGGCCGCCCGGTGCGCTACGACGGCGACCGCCCCGACTGGCCGGACGTCCTCGCCCGCCATCTGAGCGGGGCGAAGCTCGCGGACTACCGGCGCTCGTACGGGTTCCTCGCCAGGTTCCACCTGCCGGCCCCGGCCCGCGACATCGCCGGGACCGCGGAGCTGCTCGGCCGGCCGCCCCGCACCTACGAGTCGTACGTCCGCGACACCGCCGGCAGCTGGACCGCCGGCTGAGCTTTGCTTCGCCATCTCCCACCGTGCCCACCACCGCTGCCGGGCGCGGGGACGGTGGGAACGGCGCTGGTCTGGGAGGATTCGGGGATGTACCGAGCCGTCCGGGCCGTCGTGGTGGTGACCGTACTGATGCTGGGTGGGGCGGCGTGCGGGCAGAAGGTCGCCGACACCGACGGGCGCAAGGGTCTCGGAAAGGTGCCGGCGACCGAGCTCGGATTCGTCAGGCACGGTGGGGCGGTCGAGTGGCCCGCGGTGTCCGACTGGATCCCGCAGGGGCAGGGGCTGCGGCGGTTGCTGCCGGTCGGCGGGTGCGTGCTCGGGATCGGCACGTTCCAGAACGGGTTCCGGGCGGTCGGGGTGAACTGGACCGGCAACGAGGCGTGTGACCGGCTGAAGCTCGACCCGGCGCCGGGCGGGAGTGACGCCGGCGGGGACCGGCCGGCCGGGAAGGGCGGCGGATGGGCCGGTGGCGGGGTCGGCGGGGACGGCTTCGTCGTCGAGGACGGCGGCGTCCTCGCCGCGGGCGGCTCCGGGCTCTACCGGTTCCGCGACGGCGAACTTCAGGAGCTGGCCAGGATCGACCTGTCGGCGGCAGGGTTCGAGGGGCAGGGCTCGCGGAGCCTGGTGAGCGGGATGGTCAGGACCGGCAGCGGCAGGATCATCGTCAACGCCGACCTGACCACGAAGCCGGAGCAGCCGCCGGCGGTGCTGGTCTCCGACGACGCGGGCGTGACGCTGCGGCGGGTCGACCTGCCGGCGGCGCCACGGCAGGGCAGGGCGCAGCGGCAGCTCCTCGCGGTGCTGGCGGCGGACGGCGACACCGTGGTCGCGATCGGCTACGGGTGGGACCAGCCGGGGGCGTGGCGGTCCACCGACGGTGGCCGGACCTGGCAGGTGTCCACAGTGGACGGGCTGCCGGCGAGCCTGATGCTGACCCGGCTGGTGAGGGCGGGCGACCGGTGGCTGGCGTTCGGCGGGGTCGAGGGCGGCGCGCAGCAGGACTCCACGCTCGTGCTGACCAGCACCGACGGGCTGACGTGGACACGGGGCACGACGGAGGGCATGGGTGCCGGGCGGGTCTCGGACGTCACCGTCGACCAGGACGGGACCGTCGTGGTCGCCGGCGTCATCGACGACTCCCGGCCGCACAAGGCGGACGAGCGCAACGACTACTGCGGCGTCGTCTGGATCGGCGACGGCGCCGGAGCGTGGCAGCGCGGGGAGCTCGGCTGCGGCGACGCCCCGCCGCAGGCGGTCGCGACGCTGCGCGACGGGCGGGTCCTCATCACCGGCAACCGGGACCTGTGGCTGCGGGTGGCGGCGTAGCCCCGGGTCTTTCCCGATGCGCGGCAACTGGTCCGGCTATGGTCGCCTGGTGGCCCACCCCATCATGTTCGACGACGCCGACCCGATCCTGGGCCGGGTGCGGGAGCTCGCGCTCGCCCTGCCGGACGCCGCGGAGAAGATCTCGCACGGACACCCGGCGTTCTACACGACGAAGGTGTTCGCCTACTACGGCGGCTCGATCAAGGTCGACGGCACCTACCGGCAGCACGAGCGCTCGGTGCTCGTGCTCGTGGACCCGGCCGAACGCGAGGCGCTGCTGGAGGACGCCCGCAGCTATGTCCCGGCGTACCTCGGCCCGTCCGGCTGGATCGGCGTGGACCTGGACGACGACACCGACTGGGACGAGATCGCCGAGCTGCTGGACGCCAGCTACCGGCGCACCGCCGGCCGCCGGCGGGTGGCCCGCTTGGACGGGGGCGCCTGAGGCCGCGTCGCATGGCGGCTCGTGGTCTCCGTGCTGCTCATCGAGCGTCAACCTCGCATCCGGGTGAATTGTCGTGGAGTTTCCTGAATTTTCCGCGCGGCAACCCGTGTTGCGGCAGCGTCGTCTGTACGGGGTAGCGCCTGCTCGCGCACAGCGCGCTCGCAGGTTTCTGTCAGACGGCGCGGGTAGGGTTCCCGGCGGGGGCTTCGAACGATGGGGGATGGCAGTCATGGGATTCTTCGACCAGCTCAAGAGCCGGACGCAGGAGATGAGCGGGCAGCTCAAGACGCGGGCCGGCCAGTTCAAGAGCAAGGAGTTCGCCAACGCGAGCATGGCGATGTGCGCGCTCATCGCCGCCGCTGACGGCAGCATCGACCCGGCGGAGCGCCAGCGCACCGAGGGCGTCATCACCAGCAACGACATCCTGGCGGTCTTCCCGCCGGACGAGCTGCGGCAGAAGTTCGCCTTCTACGCCGACCGGCTGACGCGCGACTTCGAGTTCGGCAAGGTCGAGGCGATCGCCACGATCGCGAAGCTCAAGTCGAAGCCCGATCATGCCCGCGCCGTGATCCAGATCGGCATCATCATCGGCGGCGCCGACGGCAACTTCGACGACGACGAGAAGAAGGCGGTCCGCGAGGCGTGCTTCGCCGTCGGCATCCCGCCGGCGGAGTTCGACCTGTAGCCGGCGCCGCCACGCGCCGACCCGGCCGCGCCGTGCCGCCCCGGCATGGTGCGGTGCGGTCGCGCTGAGCCGCATTGCCGAGGTGCGGTAGCGCCGGGCCGCATCGCCAAGGTGCGGTCGCGGTGGTCCTCATCCCGGCGATGATCGTCGTGGCGGAGTCCGTGTCGGAGCGGTCCGGTCGCGGTGGGGCTTTGGTCGGCCCGGAGCGCTCGGCCCACTTCCGCGCGGGTGCGTCGCTGGCGTGCGTCGGTCTGGGGTGCTGGGTCCACTTCCGCGCGGGTGCGTGGCTGGCGTGCGTCGGTCTGGGGTGCTGGGTCCACTTCCGCGCGGGTGCGTCGCTGGCCTGCGTCGGTTTGGAGCGCTGGGCGCGCTTCCGTGCGGTCGTGCACCGGCCTGTGAGGCATGGGTGGTGGCCGGTCGCGCGTCGATGCGTCCGGTGCCGGTCAACGCCTGGGATGCCGGACGACGTGGGTCGGCGCGATCACCGTGCGTGCGGACAGCAGTGCGGAGCGAAGTCGGGTCGCCGACACCGCACCCGGGCGGACAGATCCATTGGCATCGACGATGTACGCTGCGGCCGTGCCTGCAACGGGGAATGTGAAGAGCAGGCGATCGCGCTGGACGGCGAACATCGTCATGCTGGTCGTGGCGGCGCTGGTGGCGATCGTCGTCCGCACCTATCTGGTCCAGACGTTCTACATCCCGTCGGGATCGATGGAGCAGACGCTGATCATTGACGACAAGGTGCTCGTCAACAAGGTGCTGTACCGCTTCCGCGGCCCGGAGCGGGGCGAGATCGTCGTCTTCCGCCCGCCGGTCGAGTGGTCCGCCGGTTCCGACGAGGACTACATCAAGCGCGTCATCGGTGTCGCCGGCGACCGCGTCAAGTGCTGCGACGACAAGCACCGGGTCACCGTCAACGGCACCGCGCTCGACGAGGACTACCTCTACCCGGGTGACGAGCCGTCCATGACCCCGTTCGACGTCACGGTGTCCGCCGGCCGCCTGTTCGTGCTCGGTGACCACCGCAGCGCCTCCGCCGACTCGCGCGCCCACCTCGGCGCCTCCAGCGGCACCATCCCCGTCGACCGTGTCGTGGGCCGCGCCTTCGTCACCTGCTGGCCCCTCCCCAGATGGCGTACCCTCTCCGTGCCCTCCACCTTCGCCCGCGTGCCCGACCCGCACTGACCACCGCCGGCGCCGCGGTGACCGGCCGTCGGCAGCGGGTCATCCGCCGGCTCGGTTCCTGGCCCGACGGCGATGCACGGCGTCGTGGTTGCCGCACCGGGCCGAGCAGTACTCGCGGCGCCCGTTGCGGCTGGTGTCGGCGAACACCGTCACGCAGGGCGGCCGAACGCAAACGCCGTCCCTCTGTCTCCACCACGAAGATCGCCAGACCGCGATCTGGCTGGGCCTGCTGGCCGACCGGATCCTCGTCGACGGCGACCCGGTGTCCGGCATCCGGGCCACCCGTCTCACATCCAGCGCATCTGGGCCGGCGGCATCGAGCACCCCGCGAGCTGACACCGCCGCGCCGCCCGCTGGTATGGCCAGTCCGCCATGCCAGCGGGCGGTGGATGTCCTCAGGCGAGTTGGCCGGCGGGCCTGCCGAACCAGCGGGAGAGATGGGCGTCCAGGTCCCGCTGATCGTCGCCGATCCAGGCGACGTGCCCGTCGGGGCGGAGCAGCAAGCACGGGACATCCAGTGCCGCGGTGGGGTCCGCGAGATGATCGACCCGGTCCGACCAGCCGCCGGCGGTCAGGCGTTCGGTGCGGTCCAGCAGCAGCCCGCGGCCGTGGTGCAGCAGATCGTAGAGGCGGCCCTGCTTCACGTCGATGTCGCGCAGGCGGCGGCCGAGCAGGTCGGGGCCCGCGCCGAAGTCGTACCGGACGCCGATCGCGGTGATCTTCTCGATCAGGTAGCGGTTCACCTCGTCGAAGTCCATCAGCTCGGTGAGCAGCCGCCGTACGGCCTGCGGGCCCGGCTCGGTGGACAGCAGCTCCATCTGGGCGCGGGTGTTGTCCAGCACGTCCCCGGCGACCGGATGCCGTTCGGCCTGGTAGGTGTCCAGCAGCGTCTCCGGCGCCCAGCCGCGGATCTGCGCGGCCAGTTTCCAGCCCAGGTTGAACGCGTCCTGAAGGCCCAGGTTGAGGCCCTGCCCGCCGATGGGTGGATGGATGTGTGCCGCGTCGCCGGCCAGCAGCACCCGCCCGACCCGGTACCGGTCGGCCAGCCGGGTGGCGTCCCCGAAACGGGACAGCCAGCGCGGGGAGTGCACGCCGAAGTCGGTGCCGGCGACGGTACGCAACCGTTGTCTGAAGTCCTCGAGGGTGGGTGGCTCCGCGCGATCGCTGACTCCCGCGGCGGGGACCACGACCCGATAGACGCCGCCGCCGAAGGGCTGGAGGCTGAACCGCCGGTCGGTCTTGACGATTTCGGTCACCTTGGCGGCGATATCCTCCGGCGGCGCACCCAGCTCCACCTCGCCCATCAGCGTGTCGTTCCGCGAGGGCTCGCCGGGGAAGCCGACGCCGAGCAGCTTGCGCACCGTGCTGCGGGCGCCGTCACAGCCGACGAGATAGCGCGACCGCAGCCGTTCCCCGCCGGCCAGCTCGACGGTCACGCCTTCGTCGTCCTGATCGAGACCGGTCACCGCGCAACCGCGCCGAACCTGCGCACCCAGGTCGATCGCGTGTGCTTCGAGCAGGTCCACGATGACCGGCTGCGGGATGCCCAGCAGATACGCGTGCGCGGAGTCCAGGCCCTCGGGCTCGGGCTTCGTGATGGCGGCGAAGAAGCCGGCGGCCGGCCGCCGGCGTCCGCGTTCGAGGACGCGCTCCAGCAGCCCGCGCATCGCGAGCAGTTCGAGGCTGCGGATGTGCAGACCGACGATGCGGACGAACGAGACCGGTTCGGTCTCCTGCTCCAGGACGAGGACCCGCACGTCGTGCAGCCGCAGTTCGGCGGCCAGCATCGCGCCGGTCGGCCCGCACCCGGCGATGATGACGTCGTACATGAGAGGCGGGCAGGACTGAGCATCCATGGGTGTTGCCTTTCGGGAGTGGCGAGGCGCTCCCGGCGACACCTACGTCAATCGCCCGACCGTGACGGCAAGGGGGAGCACCCACATCGATACAGCCTTCATGGGTCTCACCTCCTCGGACGGTGTCGCGGTCACGTGCAAGCTACAAGCCCGGGCAGCGTCCCGTCCAGTCCTTATCGGCCACGAGCCATGGCGACGCATGAGTCGGGCGGGCGGTTGCACGGCGGCGCGTGCAGTCGGATGTTGATCAGCTGTGGTGCCGGCGGCCGGTGGTGCTCGTACCGTGGCGGGCTGCACCGCAAGGATCAACCCAGAGGAGTGGAAATGCGGCGGAGATTGGCTCGGATCGTGGTCGTGGCACTGGTTGCGGCGGTGGCGTCGGTACTGGTCACGGGCGGGACGGCGCAGGCGTACGGAAAGGTGTCGGTCCAGGACTTCCACTTCTGACCGGCACCGGCTAACGGCCCAGGTGGCGGGCGCGGGCGGCCTGGCGGGTGAGGTGGTCGCGCTCCGGGACGCTGGTCGCGGCGCGGGACGCCTCGGCGTAGAGGTCCGCGGCGCGGGCCAGGTCGCCGGCGCGTTCGTGGAGGTGGGCCGCCACCGCCGCGTAGCGGGGGACGGCGGGGTCGACGCCGGCCAGCGCGGCCAGGCCTGCTCGCGGGCCGTCGGCCTCGCCGACCGCGACGGCGCGGTTGAGGCGCACCACGGGGCTGTCGCCGGTGAGGGGCAGCAGCTCGTCGTACCACTCGACGATCTGCACCCAGTCGGTCGACTCCGTGGTGCGCGCGTCGGCGTGCAGGGCGGCGATCGCGGCCTGCGCCTGGTATTCGCCGAGCCGGTCCAGGGCCAGCGCCGCCTGCAGGATCTCGACGCCCTCGGCGATGAGGGCGGTGTCCCAGCGGGACCGGTCCTGCTCGCTCAGCGGCACCAGCCGGCCGTCAGCGCGCGTACGGGAGGCGCGCCGCGCGTGGTGCAGCAGCATCAGCGCGAGCAGGCCGGTGACCTCCGGTTCCCGGGTCAGTGCGAAGAGCTGGCGGGCGAGCCGGATCGCCTCGGCGGCCAGGTCGACGTCGCCGCTGTAGCCCTCGTTGAACACGAGGTACAGCACCCGCAGCACCGTGCGGAGGTCGCCGGGGCGGTCGAGGGGCTGGCCGGCGATGCGGCGCTTCGCGCGGCTGATCCGCTGCGCCATCGTCGCCTCCGGCACCAGGTACGCGAGGGCGATCTGCCGCGTGGTCAGCCCGCCCACGGCACGCAGCGTGAGAGCCACGGCCGCGGCGGGTGGCAGCGAAGGGTGCGCGCACAGGAAGTACAGCTGGAGCGTGTCGTCGGTCTCGGGCGCCGGCCCGGCCGGCGGCTCGACCTGCACGGCCAGCTCCCGGTCCCGGCGGGACGCCTCGGAGCGGGTGGCGTCGACGAACTTGTGCCACGCGGCGGCGACGAGCCACGCCTTCGGGTCGCGCGGCGGGTCGTCCGGCCACAGCTTCAGGGCCCGGATCAGCGCCTCCTGCACGGCGTCCTCGGCCGACGCGAAATCCGCTCCGCGCCGGACGAGGACACCGATCACCGCGGGTACGAGCTCCCGCAGCAGGGACTCGTTCACTCGGCGACCGTGGGCGGCTCGGTGTAGAGCGGCCGGACCTCGAGCCACTCGCGGATCGGCGTGCCACCGGGGCCGGGAGCGGCGGACAGCTCGCCGGCCAGCTCGACCGCGCGGTCCCAGGACTCCACGTCGATGACGTACCAGCCGGCGATGAGGTCCTTCGTCTCGGCGAACGGGCCGTCGGTCACCGGCGGGCGGCCCTCCCCGTCGTGCCGGATGAAGGTGCCCTCGGGGGCCAGCGCCTGCACGTCGACGAGCTCGCCGGACTTCTCCAGCCTGGCCCCGAAGTCGCGCATGTACTGGATGTGCGCGTCGACCTCCTCCGGCGTCCACTGGTCCATCGGCGGGTACTCGACCGCGGGGGACGGTCCGCCACGGTAGTGCTTCAGCAGCAGGTACTTCACGTCGTGCTCCTTCGGACTCGACCGGTTGTCCCCCTGGGACGGAGCCGGCTCCCCGTTCTCGACACCGTCAGGCGTCCCGCCGCGAAAATATGTACCCCGCGAGCGCGCCGGCACCCAGCGTCCACGCCGCCAGGGCAGCGAGATCCCGCGCGGGGTCGACATGCGCGAGCGGGCCGACGTAGTACACGACGAGCAGCAGCACCACGGCGGCCTCGGCGCGGCGGACGATGGTGCCGGCGGCCGCGGCGAGCAGGGTGGTGAGCGTCAGGTGCGCGGCCGAGTGGAGGGCGACCAGCGTGGCGACCGGCAGCGTCACCGCGGTGAGCGCCACGACCTTCGCCGTGTACAGGGGGAGCCGGCGCGGCATGGCCAGGAGGGTCGCGCGGATCTGGTCGCCGCCCTGGTGCTCGGACGCGGTGGCCAGGACGCCGAGGACGAGGAACCCCGCCTGGACGTAGCGGACGGGCTGCGCCGCTTCCAGGGACGCCAGCAGCACGGCGACCGCGACCGTCAGCAGCACGGTCAGCCGCAGCGACGGCAGCGTCAGCAGCTTGCGGAGCTCGGCATGCGGAAGCGTCAGGAGCGTCACGGGTCACGCCGGTGGAACAGCACGGCGCCGGCCGCGAGCAGGGCCGCGATCCATGCCGTCATCACCAGGCCGGCGGTGACCGGGGCGATGCGGACCGGGAAGTCGGGCGTGTGGAGGAACATCTGCGCGCCGACGATGTCCGGCAGGTACGCGGCCGCGTCGGTGACCTTCGTCAGTAGGTACGACACGGAGACGACCGTGCTGTTGACGATGAGGAACGTGAGCGGCACGATCCCGTTGCGCGTGATGAGCGTGATCGCGAACGACAGCAGGGCGATCAGGGTCCAGTAGAGGACGGCGGCGGCGATCCGGCCGGGTGCCGGCGCGGACACCCGGTCGCCGTGCAGGGCCTCGGTGAGCGTGAGCGCGGCGCCCGCGGTGATCGCCGCCTGCGCCGCGGCGACGAGGACGAGCGCGGTGGTCTTCGCGGCGAGCAGGCGCAGCCGGCCGGGCACGGCGGCGAGCGTCGCGGTCAGCTGGCGGGCGCGCGGGGCGTCGTGGCCGGTGTTGGTGTATTCGCTGCTGATGATGACCACGCCGAGCACCATCGGGCCGATGAGGCCGACGCCGAGATCCTGCAGTCCCAGGTCGGCCGTGTCGGTGATGGTGCCGTCGTCGAGGCCGCGGCGGATGTACGGCGCGTTGAGCAGCACGATGACGGGTGCGAGCAGGGTGCCGAGGACGATGCCGATCCAGGCGGTCGGCAGGCCCAGCAGCTTGCGGACCTCGGCCGTCACCGCCCAGCGGAAGGCGCTCACCACGGCGCACCCCCGGTGGCGGTCAGGGCGAAGAACGCGTCCTCGAGGGTGGCGTGGTCGCCGGTGACCTCGGCGAGACCGCCCTGCACCAGGATCCGGCCCTGGTGGATGACGACGACGTCGTCGGCGATCTCGGCGAGCTCGCCCATGAGATGGCTGGACAGCAGGACGGTGCCGCCCCGTGCGGCCCGGTCCCGCAGGAACTCGCGCATCCAGCGGATCCCGGCGGGGTCGAGGCCGTTGACGGGCTCGTCGAGGACCAGCACCGGCGGGTCGCCGAGCAGCGCGGTCGCCAGGCCGAGCCGGCGGCTCATGCCGAGGGAGTAGCGGCCGGCGCGCTTGCGGGCGTCGCCGGCGAGGCCGACGACCTCGAGGACCTCGTCGGCGCGGGAGCCCGGCAGGCCGTTGCTGGCCGCGACCCAGCGCAGGTGCGCGCGGGCCGTCCGGGCGCGGTGCGCGCCGCTGCCGTCCAGCAGGGCGCCGACGACCGTGAGGGGGCGGTCGAGCTCGCGGTACGGGCGGCCGCACACGAGCGCGGTGCCGTGCTCCGGGCGGTCCAGCCCGAGCAGGATCCGCAGCGTCGAGGTCTTGCCGGCGCCGTTCTGCCCGAGGAACCCGGTGACGCGTCCGGGCCGCGCCTCGAACGTGACGTCGTGCAGGACCCGCGCCCTGCCCTTGCGTTTGCTGACGCGATCGATCGTGATCATAAGCCGAGTCAACCGGGGCGCCCGGCCGCGGGCATCGGGCCGGGCTCGGATCGTCGGGGCGGCCTGCGACCACGGGCCGTCAGACCCTGGTCTGAGCACTACAGTCGGCGGCGTGAACGCCCATCCGCGTCCGTCGGGACGCTCCAGCGTCCTGCCGGTGCTCGTCATCGTGGGCGTGGTGCTGCTCGCGGCGATGTGCACGGTCGGCGGGGACGGCCCGGGCCGGGTCGTGCTGCCGTGGGCGATGGTCGCCGCCGCGCTCGCCGCCGCCGTGTGGGCGGTGCGCCGCGCCCGCGCCGACCGGGTCGCCTACGAGTCGCGCCTGACCGCGTGGGCCGCGTCGGAGGCGGTGCTCGCCGAGCGGCTGCGGATCGCCGGTGACCTGCACGACATCGTCTCGCACGGCCTGGGGCTCATCACGGTCCGCGCCGCGGCGACCCGGCACCTGCCGAAGCCGGCGGAGGTCGAGGCGGCGCTCACCGACATCGAGGACGCGAGCCGGCACGCGACCGCGGAGCTGCGGCGGATGCTGACGGTCCTGCGCGAGCCGTCCGCCGCCGGGCTGCGCGCGCCGCTGGACGGGCTGGACGACCTGCCGGCGATCGTCGACGCGGCCGCGGTCGCCGGGCTGCGGACCCGGCTCACCGTCGACCCGGAGCTCGGTGGGGTGTCGCAGGGCGTACAGGTGGCGGTGTGCAAGACCGTCCGGGAAGGGCTCAGCAACGCCGCGCGGTACGCCGGCCCCACCGACGTCCGGGTGACCGTCCACCGCGACGGGCGGTTCGTCGTGGTCGCCGTCACCGACGCGGGAGCGGCCGACCTCGCGTGGCGGGCGACGCCGGGCGCCGGGCACGGTCTCGTGGGCCTGCGGGAGCGGGTGGCCGCCCTCGACGGCACCCTCACCGCCGAGCCGGTCGACGGCGGCTTCCGGCTGACCGCACGGATCCCGGAGTGACGGACATCCGGGTCATGCTGGCCGACGACCAGCCGCTGCTGCGTCACAGCCTCGCGATGATCATCGACAACGAGGCCGGCCTCCGCGTGGTCGCCGAGGCGGGGGACGGCGCCGAGGCCGTATCGCAGGCTCGCGCCGCCAGACCCGACGTGATCCTCATGGACGTGCGGATGCCGCACCTCGACGGCCTGCAGGCGACCCGGCGGATCTGCGCGGACCCGTCGCTGGCCGCGGCGCGGGTGCTGGTGCTGAGCATGTTCGAGCTCGACGAGTACGTCTACGAGGCCCTGCACGCGGGCGCCTCCGGCTTCCTGCTGAAGGACGCCCGGCCCGCCGAGCTGATCGAGGCGATCCGCCGCACGCACCGCGGTGAATCGCTCTTCGCGCCGTCGATCCTCACCAGGCTCGTCGCGCACTACGTCGCCGCGCCCCGCCCCGACCGGCCGACCCAGGCGCTGCGGCGGCTCACGGGCCGGGAGGTCGAGGTCCTGACGCTCATCGGGGGAGGACTGTCCAACGACGAGATCGCGACCGCGCTGACGATTTCGGTGAAGACGGTCAAGTCGCACATCACGCATCTCATGGCGAAGCTCGCGGCGCGGGACCGGGCGCAGCTGGTGATCGCCGCCTTCGATGCGGGCCTGGTACGGCCGCGCACCTGAGGCTCGTGAAACACGGGAAACCGGGTCGCGAAAAAAGAGACTGTAGCGGTACAGTCCCGACATGATTTTGGCCGCTCCGCCGCGCCAGCGGCCGCTCAGTCGTGCCCTCCTGCCACTCGGGCTGATGTTCTTCGCCGTCGGCATCTCCGTGGCCGTCGTCTTCCCGTTCCTGTCGCTGTTCCTGAGCACGGCCGTGCACGCGAGCCCGGTCCAGGTCACCGTGTTCCTCGTCGCGTCACCACTGACCGGCGTGCTCATCTCCTCCGCGCTCGGCCGCGCGTCGGACCGGTGGCCGATCCGCCGGAAGCTCCTGATCGGAGCCGCCCTGTTCGGGGTCGTGGGCAGCCTGATCGCGATGTTCGTCCGCGACTACTGGGTGCTGTTCGCGCTGTGCATGACCGCCTACGCGTTCGCCGGTTCGCTGTTCCCGCAGTCCTTCGCGTACGCCAGGCAGATCCTCGAACGGGACAGCCCCGGGCAGGCGGCGATGGGCATCAGCGCGCTGCGGACCGTGTTCTCCCTGTCGTGGGTCGGCGGCCCGGCGCTCGCCGCGGTCCTGCTGGATGTCGGCGGTTTCCGGCTGGTGTACGGCATGGCCGCCGGGACGTACGCGCTCGCCGCCCTGGTCGCGGTGGTCTGGCTCGAGGAGGTGGCCGCGCCGGCGGTGGTCGAGGCGGCACCCGCGGCCAACGCCCCCGCCAGGCCGGGCCTGCCGCGCTGGGTGCTGCCGCTGATCATCGTGGCGTTCGTGCTCATGCAGGTGCCGATGACGCTCGGTGTGCAGGCGCTGCCGCTGTACATCGAGCAGGACCTGCACAGCGACGCGTCCCGGGCGGGGCTGATCCTCGGGCTCTGCGCCGCCCTGGAGATCCCGCTGATGCTCGGCCTCGGCGCGCTCACGACCCGCTTCAAGCTGCAGACACTGATCCTCGTCGGCGGCGCGTGCGGGACCGCCTACTACGCGATCGCCTGGATCGCGCCCAACCTGTGGGTGCTCGCCGCCGGACAGCTGGTCAACGCGCTGTTCATCTCCGCGATCTCCGGGGTCGGCATCACGTATGTCCAGGACCTGTTGCCCGGCCAGCCGGGGCGGGCCACGACGCTCTACACCAACACGTTCCCGATCGGGTCGATCGTCGCCGGCCCGCTGTTCGGCGTGGCCGCGCACTTCGGCTACCGGTCCGCGTTCGGGATGAGCACCGCCCTGTGCGCAGCCGGGTTCCTGCTGCTCGTCGCCACCGCCGTGCGAGTCAGGCCGTCGCGCGCCGCAACGTACCCGACACGGTAATGCGGGACGAGCGGACGCGCGCTACCGTTCCGAGCCATGAGTTCCGTTGCACTGGCGGAGGAGTTGCTCCTGCTCGCCTACGATGACGACACCGGGAAGGCCACCGGCTCCCACATCGGCCTCGACCTCGGCATGGCCGCGGGCGTCCTGGTCGACCTGGCGCTCGCCGGGCGGCTGGCGTACGCCGGGGGGATGATCGTCGTTGTCAAGGACGAGCCGACCGGCGAGCCGATCGCCGACGAGGTCCTCGCCCGGATCGTCGGCGACACGCCGCACACCCCGGCGTCGTGGCTGCAGCGGCTCCGGCACGGCCTGCGCGACCGGGTCCTGGCCGACCTGTGCTCCCGCGGCATCCTCACCGACGTCGACGAGGTCCAGCTCGGCTTCATCCACGTGCACCGCTACCCGATGGTCGACGCGACCGTGGAGACCGAGCTGCGCGCCCGCCTCGGCCGCGCCCTGACCGGCGACGACGTCCCCGACGAGCGGACCGCGGCCCTCGCGGCACTGGTCGCGGCGGCGCGGATGGAGCCGGCGCTCTACCTGTCGGGCGACGAGATCGCGGCGGCGCACCGGCGGCTGGAGGAGATCAGCGACAACGCCGGCTTCACGGGCACGATCAGCATGGAGGAGTCCTCGATCCGCCCGTCGGTCGCGCTCGTCGTCAGCGTCCTCGTCCAGGCCATCCAGACCGCGCTCGGCACCGCCCGCACCTGACGCTTCGTGACGTTGTGACGGCGGGCCGCCCGGCCCGCCGTCCGGCGATGCTGTGGCAGCATGTCCGGGTGCGCCACGTGTCCGACGACCAGCGCCGGGCCCGGCTCGCGGTCCGGCACGCGCTCGCCCCGGACTTCAGGGTGGCGACCCCCGAGTCCGTCACCGAGGCGATGACCGTCCTGCACGCCACCGAGCCCGCCACGGTCCACCTGTCGTGCCAGGCCCGGTCCACGGACCTGCGCCCCGCCGACGTGGACCGCGCCCTGTACCAGGAACGCACCCTGGTCAAGCAGCTCGCGATGCGCCGCACACTCTTCGTGTTCCCGCGCGAACTGCTCCCGGCCGTCTGGCCGAGCGCGTCCGCCCGGGTCGCCGCCGGCGAACGCAGCCGCCTGGTCAGGGACATCGCCGCCACCGGCCTCGCCCCCGACGGCGACGACTGGCTCGACCGCGCCCGCACCGAGGTCCTCGCCGCGCTCGCCGCCGCCCCGGACGGCCTGCAACCGACCGAGATCCGCCGCGCCGTGCCGATGATCGACGTCACGCTGGACATCACCACCGCCGACCCGCGCGTGTCGACCCGCGTCCTGACCTACCTCAGCGCCGCCGGCGACATCGTCCGGGCCGTCAACGCCGGCGGCTGGCACCTGTCCCGCCCGCGCTGGACCCTGATGTCCTCGTGGCTGCCCCCGGCGGACGCCTGCGGTACCTGGGCCGCGGCGGCGGACGGTTACCGGGAGATCGTGCGGCGCTGGCTGTACACGTTCGGCCCCGGCACCGAGGACGACCTGGTCTGGTGGCTCGGCGCCACCAAGGGCATCGTCCGCGCCGCCCTGACCGCCCTCGGCGCCGTCCAGGTCTCGCTCGGCGGCGGCGGCACCGGCTGGCTCCTGCCCGACGACCTCGACGACCTTCCCGACCCCGGCCCGTGGGCCGCCCTGCTGCCCGTCCTCGACCCGACCGTCATGGGCTGGCAGCACCGCGACTTCTACCTCGGCCCGCACCGCGCCGGCATCTTCGACCGCCGCGGCAACGCCGGCACCACCGCCTGGTGCTCCGGCCGCGTGGTCGGCTGCTGGACCCAGGACCCCGCCGGCGTCGTGCGGCTCCACCTCCTGGAGGACGTCCCCGCCGCCGCCCGCCGCCTGCTGGCCGCCGAGGCGGACCGCCTGACGCAGTGGTCCGCGGGCTTCCGCGTCCCCACGATCTACAACTCCCCGGCCATGCGCGCCTGAGCGCCCGCCACCGGTACCGTGAGCCGATGGGGGACGCGATCAACGTCATCGATCTTGACCGGCCCGAGGAGCGGACCACGGGACCGTCGGCGGTCGCGCGGTGGCGGCGCAGGGTGCCGGCGAAGGCATTGGCGCTCGTGCTGCTCGGCGTGCTGGCCGGCGCGGTCGCCGGGCAGCGGTGGGAAGCCGCGCGGCAGGAGGGCCGGCGGGCGGCGGAGGTGTCGCTGTTCGTGACGGTGGCCGGGATGGAGTCGGGCGCGGGCGACGGCGGCCGGCTGACCATCGAGGGCACCGTGGCCGTGCTCAACGGCGGGCCGAGGCCGGTCCAGGTGGCCGGCGCGGGCGTGGTCGCCGACGTCATGGTCTGGGGCGAGCACCGGATCGAGCCGGGCGCGGCGGCCTGGTTCCGGGTCAGCGCCACCATCACCTGCGCCGAGGACGCCGCGAGCCGGCCGCTGCCGGTCGGGCTGGTGGCGGTGACTGAAGACGGGGTCCGGCGATCGGTGACGACCGCGATCCAGCTGAACGGCAGCAGCTGGCTGGAGGTTCAGCGGCGCGCCTGCCCTCGGCATTGACCGGGGTCGCCGCGGTGCCGTACGCCGATCGGGCCGCCGAAGACAAAGCCGGCAACACGGCCGGCGACACGGCGCGGCTCTGACGCTGACAAACCAGGTCGGGCCAGGCGGTGCGGTACACCTGGAACGGCGACGACCTCCAGCGGTGAATGCCTAGTCGAGAAGGGCCTCGCGGGCGAGTCGCTCGTCGTGCGGCCGGGCCAGGTCGCGCGCGAGGGCGATGATCCGGTCGAGCAGCGCCACGGCCTCGTCGCGGCGGCCCGCGGCGCGGCACGTCTCGGCGTAGGCGTGCAGGCAGTCGATCTCCAGCTGCACCTCGGCGAGGGGTTCGAGCAGTTCGAGCGCGCGCCGGTGGTGGTCCAGGGCCTCGTCGAGCGAACCCTGGACGCGCAGCGCGACGCCGAGGGCGTTGTGACACAGCGCCTGGTTGTGCGCCAGGTCGTGCTCCTCCGCGAGCCGCAGCGCGTCACGCAGGGTGCGCAGCGCCACCTCCGGCTCGTCGGTGGCGAGGCCGAGCGTGACGAGCCCCGTGATCCGGCCCGGGCCGGCGGCGAGCGCGACGGATGCCTGGGCGAGCTCGACCGCCTCGGCGGGGCGGCCGAGCCGCAGCGTCACCCAGCCGTCGATGGCCAGGGCCTGCGCCTGCCCGGCGGGCCGGCCGAGCTTCTCGAAGAGTTCGCCGGCCCGCCGCAGGTGCGCCTGCGCCGCCTCGAGGTCACCGAGGTCGCGGCGGGCCATGCCGATGCGCAGCGCCAGCCCGGCCGCGAGCTCGTCGTCGGGCGCACCGGCCCGTTCGGCCTCCTCGTACGCGGCCATGGCTTCGGTGAGCCGGCCGGCGGCGGCGCGGGTGTAGCCGAGGTCCGCGAGCAGCGCGGCCCGCTGCCCTTCCCGGCCGAGCCGGCCCGCGGCCGCGGCGGCCGCCTCCAGCAGGCGGGCTTGGTCGTCGGTGCCGCGGTGGCGGAAGAAGTAGACCCGCATCAGCTGCGGCAGCTCGGCGGCGACCTCGTCGGCGCCGGTCCGCACGGCCGCGTCGACGCAGGCGACCAGGTTGACGTACTCCAGCTCGAACCAGGCCATGGCCTTCGCCGGGTCGCCGGGCTCGGGCCGCGGGCGGTGCGGTGACGGCAGCGTCCGCTCGTGGGCGACCGCCTGCGCCAGGTAGTGCTCCAGGGCACGGCGCAGCGCGGCGCCCGCCTGGGGCTCCTCGTCGTCGGCGAGGTCCGCGGCGTACTGGCGGATCAGGTCGTGCATCCGGAACCGGCCCGGCGAGACCTCCTGCAGCAGGTGCGCGTCGACGAGCTCGTCGAGGACCGCGCCGACGCCGGTCCGCAGGCCGGCGAGGGCACCCGCCACCGACGCGTCGAAGTCGGCCCCGGGCAGCACGCCCAGCAGGCGGAACACGCGCCGCTGGGTCGAGTCGAGCTGCTGCAGCGACATGCCGAAGACCGCGTCGAACCGGCCGGTGGAGTCCCGCAGCCGCTCGGCGAGGACCGCGACCGTCCAGCCGGGCCGGTGCCGCAGCCGGGCGCCGGCCATCCGCAGCGCGAGCGGCAGCCCGGCGCACTGCTGGAGCACCTGGCCGACCGCGTCCTCCTCGGTGGCGGTGAGCCCGGCGGCGCGGCCGAACAGCCGCGCGGCGTCGCCGTCGGCGAGCGGTTCGAGCGACACCGGCGGCACCCCGTCGAGGCTGACGAGCCGGTTGCGGCTGGTGACGAGGACCGCCGACCTGCCCGCCCCGGGCAGCAGCGGCCGCACCTGCTCAGCGTCGACGGCGTTGTCGAGCACGACGAGGGCGCGCCGCCGCGACAGCTCGGACCGCCACAGCGCGGCGCGTTCGGTGAGGCCGGCCGGCGGCTGGGTGACGTCCAGCGCGGCGAGGAGCCGGCCCAGCGCCGCCGGTGGGTCGAGCGGCTCCTGCCCCGGCGTGAACCCGTGCAGGTCCAGGTACAGCCCGCCGTCCGGGTACGCGCCGGCGAGCCGGTGCGCGACGTGCACCGCGAGGCTGGTCTTGCCCACGCCCGCCATGCCGTCGACGGCGACCGCGCCGGCGGTCCGCAGCAGCTGCTCGACGAGCGCCGACTCCGCCTCCCGGCCGGTGAAGTCGAACAGGTCGGCGGGCAGGTCGTTGCGCCGGGGCGGGGGAGCGGCGCCGGCCTTGGACGCCTCCGCCCACACCGCGCGCAGCGGCCTCGGGTCACGCCCGACGGCCCGGCACAGCGCGACGACCGCCTCCCACGGCGGGACCAGCTGACCCGACATGTACCGCGACAGCGACGAACTGCTCAGGCTCGCCTTCGTCGCGAGGGCGCGCAGGCTGAGCCCGCTGAGCTCCTTGATCCGGGCGAGCTGCGCGACAAGGTGTTCCTGCGGGCTCGACACGTGCAACACCGTACCCGTCCCGCCCCACGAGGTCGGTTCGACGGGGGGTCTGCCCAGCTCAGCGGCGTTGCGCGTGTCCCACGGTGTCCCACGGACGTCGAGGCGGCGGGTGCGCCGCTGGTCAGATGACTCCTGTCAGCGAGAGCACACAGCAAGGGAGTTCGCGATGTCGACCGAGCGCATGCCGAACCCGGCGGTCCTGATCCCCGGGGCGATGGACGCCCTGATGGCCCTCAACGGCGCCATCGCCGCCGCCGGCGTGGACGCGAAGGTCCTGGCGCTGAGCCACCTGCGCGCCAGCCAGATCAACGGCTGCGGCCCGTGCGTCGCGGGCGGCGCCGCCCAGGCCCGCCGGCACGGCGCCGGCGACGACCAGGTCCACGCCGTCGCCGCCTGGCGGGAGACGCCGTGGTTCAGCGACGAGGAGCGGGCCGCCCTGGCCCTCACCGAGGCCGTGACCCGGCTCGCCGACCGGCCCGACGCCGTGCCCGACCAGGTGTGGGACATGGCCGCGAAGCACTTCGACCACAAGGAGCTGGCGGCGCTCCTGCTCAACATCGCCGTCACCAACGCCTTCAACCGACTCAACGCACCCACCCGCCAGCAGGCCGGGCAGTGGTGACCCCCAACTTCTGGAGAGGCACGATCATGGCCAAGAGCACCGAGAAGTACGACGGCTTCACCACCGCCGAGCGCACCGCGATGAAGGACCGGGCGAAGGAGCTCAAGTCGACCGCCCGCCGCGGCGCCAAGGCGGACACGGAGAGCGAGGTCCTGGCGAAGATCGCCGAGATGGCCGACTCCGACCGCACCCTCGCCGAGCGCCTGCACGCCATCGTGAAGGAGAGCGCCCCCACGCTGACGTCGAAGCTCTGGTACGGGATGCCCGCCTACGCCCGCGACGGCAAGGTCCTGTGCTTCTTCCAGAGCGCCGCGAAGTTCAAGACCCGCTACGCCGTGCTCGGCTTCAGCGACGAGGCCCAGCTGGACGACGGCACGATGTGGCCGACGTACTTCGCCCTGACCACCCTCACCGCCGACGCCGAGACCCGCATCGCCGCCCTGCTCAAGCAGGCCGTCGGCTGATCCCACCCGCCGTTGCCGGGTCCGCCGTTCCGCCGTTCCGCGGTTCCGCCAGAAGGCCCCCTCCCCAGGGGGCCTTCCGCGGTGCGGGACGGGCATGATGCGTGACATGCGGAGCAGGGTGTTCGGTGAGGTCGCGGAGCTGTACGACGCCGGGCGGCCCGGCTACTGCGACGACATGGTCGACGAGGTCCTCACCTACGCCGCGCTGGGTGCGCGGCCGGCGGCCGAGATCGGGGCCGGCACCGGCAAGGCGACGGTCCTGTTCGCGGCCCGTGGCGTCCCGGTCGTCTGCGTGGAGCCCGACGAGCGGATGGCCGAGGTGCTCCGTCGCAACACCGCCGGGCACGGTGACGTGACGGTCGAGGTGAGTGCGTTCGAGGAGTGGCAGCGCGCCGGCCGGCGCTTCGGGCTGCTGTACGCGGCGACGTCCTGGCACTGGACGGATCCGGGCCGCCGGTGGGATCTGGTGCACGCCGCGCTCGAGCCGGGCGGCACCCTGGCGCTGTTCTGGAACCTGCACGGCGTCGTGGACGCCGGGCTGCAGGCGGAGCTGGCCGAGATCGACCGCCGGCACAATGTGGAGCACTCGCCGCACGACGTCGTCGCGTCCTTCTACGGCGACCAGCCGGGGGCTTGGACCGGTGAGGAAGGATGGCCGCTGCAGGAGTGCCTGCGCGACGGGCGCTTCACCGACCTGCGGTCACTGCGGTTCCGGGAGCACGTCAGATACGACACCGGTCGTTACCTGGCCTACCTGACTTCAATCTCCGCCTACCGGATCCTGCCTGTCGCCGACCGTGAGCAAGCCCTCTCGGAAACGGCCCGGGTGCTGGAAGCCAACGGCGGCGGGATCGACATGGTGCGGCTGAGCGACCTGTTCCTCGCCCGGGCCGCGTAGTCACTCGCAGAAGACGCGGACCTTGGCGTCGGGCTGGTCGACGTCGACGGTCATCTCGTCGAGGTGCTCGATGAGGGCCTCGAGCTGTTCGGGCTTCAGCTGGGTCAGGTCGAACGGCACGCCCGACTTGTGCATCTCGGCGTTGGCGTGCTGGAGCGCCTGCGGCGGGATGAGCGCCACCAGCTTCACGCCGGCGCGCAGCAGCTGCAGCGGCACGCGGACGTTGACGCGGCCCGGCTCGCCGCCTTCGAGGGTGTCTACCAGGACCCGCAGGTACTTGGGCCTGCCCTTCGGCCGGGCGTCGGGAAGGGCCGCGACGGGCGGCTGGTCGCGCTCCAGTGCGGCGATGAGCTGCTCCGCCTCGTCGACGGTGATCTTGCCCTCGGCGAGCATGTCGAGGATGTCCTTGCGCTGCTCGTTCATCGGAAGCTCTCCTATCGGACGGTGACGAGGAAGGCCGTGTGGCCCTGCTCGATGTCGACCCGGGTGCCGGGTAGTGCTGAGACGACGCGCCAGCCGGTCCCGAAGGCCCGCGGCACGCTGATGTGGAAGATCAGGCAGGCGACGACCCCGGCCAGGGCGGCGAGGACCACGAGCGGCGCCAGGATCAGCGCCACCGGCAGCACCGGGATCCAGAGCCGGAGGGGGCGGTGGCGCGGACGGTCGACCCGCACCGTCAGCAGCTGCGGCATCACGTGCGACCCTCCAGCTCGGACAGTGCCTGCTGCGCGGTGATCTCGCCGCGGCGCAGCCGGTCGATGACGTCGGACCGTGGCGGCGCCGGATCGGTCTCGACGAAGTCGAGGGACTGGGTGATCCTGTTCAACCGCGCCTTGATCGTCGGGTAGCTGACCCCGAAGATCCGCTCCATCTCCTTGATGGAGCCGTGGCACCGCACGAACGCCGTGACGAAGACCTGGTCCTCGACATTGAGCTGGGCCAGCTGCGGCAGCTCGAACCGGCCCTCGATCGCGACCTCACTGTCGGCCAGCCGCACCCGCTCCACGACGAACGGCCGCCCCCGCGTCAGGCTCGTGAGCTCCTGCCAATCCATCGCCTGCTCTGTCATACCTGAAGTATGCGTGCCTCAAGGATTAATTTTCAAGAAGTTGATCTTAAGATTTTTAATTGCCACCTTGAGAGGGGGAGTCGTGATCCTGACAGCCGGGAACGACGCCGCCCGGCGGCCGGTCAGAGCTGCCATGAGACGCAGATTCGCCGCCGTTGCCGCCGCCCTGACCGTCCTCGCCGCCGCGGGCTGCGATGGCCGGGCGGCCCGGCCGAGCCCAGGACCAGAGCTGACGGCGGCATCGGCGGCACCGACGACCGCGCCCGTCGAAGGGCCCGTCCCGTTCAGCGTCAAGCTGGGCGCGGGCCAGCGCCTGATCCCGCTGTCGCCGGGGGCGCAGGGCTGCCCGGGCGTCGACACCCGGATGTACCTGGGCGGCAGCCGGCTCGTCCGGTTCACGGCCTACGCGACCAGCTGCCCGCTGCCGAGCGACACCCGGCGCATCAACGGGCGGCACGGCGTCTACCGCAGCACCGCGGACATCCCCGCCGACCTCCGCGCCGGCGCGACCAGCATCCAGACACCGCTGGGCGAGGCGACGGCGTTCACCCAGGACTACTCGGAGTACACCAACTCCAGCAACCACTACCGGGAGCCGGTCGTCGTGATCACGCTCGCCCGGCCGGCGGACCCCTCGTACCAGACGCTCACCGTCATCGCGGAGAAGGGCACGCTGCCGATGGACGAGCTCGCCACCGTCCTGCGAGAGCAGCTGCTGGCACCCTGACGCCCCTCAAACGGAGTCGTGGTGGCGGCGGTAGTGGCGGGCGACGCGGGCGCGGTTGCCGCAGGACGGCTTGCACCAGGCCTGGCGGGGGTCGCCCTGCAGGAAGTAGCGCACGCAGCGCGGGGCCGGGCAGGCCCGCAGCCTGGCCGCGTCCGGGCCGGCGAGGAAGTCCATGGCGGCGTGGGCCAGGACGGCGAGGAGCCGGTCGGCGGGGCCGGCGGCCGGCATCGCGTACTCGACACGGGCCGGCCCGTCGTCGGGCCACGACAGGGCCGGCGGCCCGAGCGCCCGGGCGGCCAGGTTGACCCCTGCCAGGGCGGCGTCGACGGGGAGCAGCGTCGTGGCGTCGGCCTTGCTCGGCGGATCCGGCGCGACGGCCCGCGCGAAGAGTGACCGCACGGCCCGGCGCAGCGCCGTCACCCGGACCCGCAGCTCGTCGTCGGCGACCACGCCGGCGTCGGGCGCGGCGGCCGCCAGCCACGCGGCGAGGCCCTGGACCGTCTCGAGGTCGTCGACCGAGCCGCCGTCGCCGTCGTGCCGGATGGTGCTGACCAGGCTCAGCACCAGGTCCCAGTCGCTCACCGCACCATGCTAACGCAGTCCGGGATTGAATCCATTAGCTGGACCGCCTACAGTGCCTAACGTCAGATGTACGCGATCCCGTTAGTTCAGGGAGGCTCCATGGCACTGCTCGCCCACATCAGCGACCTGCACATCGACGGCACCGAGCGCGGCGAGGACCGGGCCCGCCGCGTCCTCGAGCACCTCCGCGGCCAGCCCGTGGACGCTGTGCTACTCACCGGTGACATCGCCGACCACGGCGCGGAGAGCGAATACGAGACGGCCCGGCGGCTCCTCGCCGGCGGCCCGCCGGTGCTGGCCTGCCCCGGCAACCACGACGACCGCGGCGCCTTCCGCAAGGTGCTGCTCGACGCGCCGGCCGCCGCCACACCGGTCAACCGGCTGCACCGGGTCGGCGACCTCGCCGTCCTGCTGTGCGACTCGACGATCCCGGGCCGTGCCGAGGGCCGCCTCGACGAGCAGACCCTCGCCTGGATGCGGTCCACATTGGACGATCTTGGCGACGCCCCGGCGGTGGTCGCGTTCCATCACCCGCCCGTGCCGCTGCATCACCCGCTGCCGGACTCGATGGCACTCACCGAGCCGCACGCCCTCGCCGCCGTGCTCGACCGCCACCCCAACGTCATCGGTGTGCTGACCGGTCATGCCCATACGGCGGCCGCGACCACGTTCGCCGGGCGGCCGGTGTTGTGCGCGCCGGCGGTCACGTGGACCCTGCGCCTGCCGTGGGAGGGCGACGACGTGGCGGATCTCGAAGCGCCGCCGGCCCTGGCGTACCACGTCATCGACGGCGACAGGATCGTCACCCACTACCGCGTCGTGCCGTGATGGAGCCGGCCGCGGTCGCCGGGTTCGTGCTGGCCGTGGCGCCGCTCCTCGCCGCGCCCGGAGCGAGCCTCGCCCTGCTCGCCGACAGCGTCGCCGCCGGCCGGACGAGCGACGCCGCGCTGGTGATCACGGGCACGGTGACCGGCCTCTACGTGCACGCCACGCTGGCCGCGGCCGGCCTGTCGGCGCTGGTGCTGCGATCCGACGCCGCCTGGCGGGCGGTCCAGCTGGCCGGCGGCGTGTACCTGGTCGGGCTCGGGCTCTGGACGCTCCGGACCCGGCGGCCCGCCGGCACGACGGGAGACAGCCAGGGCTCGGCGTTCCGGCGCGCGCTGCTGGCCAACGTCCTCAACCCCAAGGCCGCCGCCATCGTCCTCACGCTGATGCCGCAGTTCATGGACGACCGGACCGCCATCGGCGTCCAGTACGCGGTGCTCACGACCGCCCAGGCACTGCTGCTCACGGCCTGGTTGACGGCCTGCGCCGCCGCGCTGTCCCGCGGCCGGCGCGTGTTCGCGCGGGCGGTGCTGACCCGCCTCGGGGCCGCCGCCCTGCTCGCCGTCGGCGTTTGGACGGTCTACCTGGGGACGCGGCCGCACTCGTAGGCGACGAGCTTCGCCACCGAGCGGTTGATGTGGGACTCACCGTGTGCGGGCCGACCCGCGGGTGCTCGGTGCCGCGACCCGCTGTCAGCCGGACGGGGGACTGTCAATGTGCGCGTACCACAGTACAGGCGACGGAAAACCCTTGACCGTGGCGGCGGTACCCCTTCATTGACAGCGGGACCGGCGTCAATCCAGAGAAGCTGTCTTAGGCTGTCACACGCCGTTCAGCTCTCGTCCGCCGGCAGGGCCTAGCGTCCTAAGGTCGGCCCCCAACGACGGAGCCGAATCATGCCCACCTGGAGGTCCGGGTCTATGTCCCGTGCGGTCATCCGACGCACAACCGTCGTCTTGTCCCTTACCTTGGCCGGCGCAGCCTGGCCGTTACTCGCCGACCCTGCCGCCGCGAACCCGGCCGGCACGGGTCTGGTCATCAGTGAGGTCTACGTCAATGGCGGCTCGTCCGGCGCGAGCTACCTGAACAAATTTGTCGAGCTGTACAACCCGACGTCCGCCCCGATCCCGTTGAGCGGCACGACGCTGCAGTACCGGGCGCCCACCAGCACCGTCGTGCCGAGCGGGTCGCAGGTGTTCACGCTGACCGGCAGCGTGGCGGCGCACGGGCACTTCCTGATCATGCTGCCGGGCAACAACGCCACCACCAACCCGGGCGCGCCGCTGCCGACGCCCGACCTGTTCACCGGCACCAGCGTCAACCCGGGCGCCGGCGGCGGCACGCTGTACATCGCGGCCAGCGCCGCCGGCGTGCTGCCCACCGACGCGGCCGTCATCGACCGGGTCGGCTGGGGCAACAGCAACGCCCCCGAGGGCACCGCCGCGACCGGCAACTCCCTGGTCCTGAGCTACCAGCGGGATGCGGCCGGCACCGACACGGACGTCAACGGCACCGACTTCCACACCGCCACCCCGGTGCCGCAGAACGCGGCGTCCGACGGCGGCACCACGACGGTCACGGTCACCAGCCCCGGCAACCAGAGCGCCACGGTCGGCACCGCGATCACGCCGCTGACCCTGAGCGCGTCCGGCGGGACCGCGCCCTACACGTGGACCGCGACGGGCCTGCCCGACGGCCTCACCATCTCCAGCGGCGGCGTCATCGAAGGTACGCCCACCGCCGCCGCCACCGCGTCGGTGACGGTCACCGCGACCGAGTCGGGCGGCGCGAGCGGCTCGGCGACCTTCACGTACGCCGTCACGACGACCACGACGGTGCTGCCGATCGCCGCCATCCAGGGCACGAACACCGACACGTCGCCGCAGGTCGGCCGGAACGTGACGACCGAGGGCGTCGTGACCGCCGTCTACGCGACCGGCGGGTTCAACGGGTTCTACCTGCAGACGGGCGGGTCCGGCGGCGCCGAGGCCGACGACGCCACCCCGGGCGCCTCCGACGCCATCTTCGTCTTCGGCTCCGTCGCGGCGGGCCAGGTCCACATCGGCGACAGCGTGCGGGTCACCGGCAACGTCGTGGAGTTCCAGGGCACGACGGAGATCTCCTCGCCGACGGTCACGCAGCTGGCGAGCCCGCTGCCGGCCGTGGTGCCCGGCACGGTTCCGTGGTCGTCGCTGACCACGGCCGCGCAGAAGGAGGCCCACGAGGGTGAGCTGATCGCGCCGCAGGGCACGTTCACCGTCGCGGACAACTACGACGCGAACTGGTACGGCTCGTTCACGCTCGCCGCCGGTGACGCGCCGCTGCGCCAGCCGACCGACGTGGGCCGGCCGGGCAGCGCCGAGGCGCTCGCCGCGGTCGCCGACAACGCGGCCCGGAGCATCACCCTCGACGACGGCTCCAGCGTCAACTACAGCGGCTCCGCCAACACGGGCACCCCGCTGCCGTGGCTGACGCCGACCAACGCGGTCAGCATCGGGTCGAAGGTCACCTTCCACCAGCCGGTGATCCTCGAGTACCGCTTCTCGCTCTGGAACTTCCAGCCGCGGCAGCGGGTCACCGACAACGGCGCCGCCGTCGCGACGTTCAGCGACACGCGCACCGGCAACCAGCAGCCGGCCAACGTCGGCGGCACGGTGCGCCTGGCGACGTTCAACGTCGAGAACTACTTCCCGACGACCGGCGAGTCGTACGTCGCGCAGGGCTTCGGCACCTGCTCCTACCACGACGACCGGGCCGGCACCCACATCGCCGTCGACAAGTGCGTCGGGCCGGGCAACGCGGCGGGCGTCCGCGGCGCCGCCAACGACGCCAGCTTCCAGCGGCAGCAGGCGAAGATCGTGACCGGCATCAACCGGCTCGGCGCCAGCGTCGTGTCGCTGGAAGAGGTCGAGAACTCGGCGAAGTTCGGCAAGCCCCGCGACGCCGCCCTCGCCCAGCTGGTCGACGCGCTCAACGCCGCCGCCGGCGGCCCCGTGTGGGCGTACGTGCCGTCGCCGGCCGTCCTGCCGCCGCTGGCCCAGGAGGACGTGATCCGCAGCGCGTTCATCTACAAGCCGGCGGACATCGCGCTCGTCGGCACGTCGGTGATCCTCACGACCGCGTCCGGCCCCGGCCAGCCGTTCTCGATCGCCCGCGAGCCCCTCGCGCAGGCGTTCAAGAAGGTCGGCGCGACCGACGCCGACGCGTTCCTCGTCGTCACGAACCACTGGAAGTCCAAGGGCAGCGGCGATCCGCTGTACCCGGGAGACGCCGAGGACACGTCGTCGCCGGCGAAGAACCAGGGCTCGTTCAACGCGACGCGGGTCCGTGAGGCGGAGGAGACCGTCGCGTTCGCGAACCAGGTCGCGACCACCGTCGGCACCGACCGGGTCTTCCTCGTCGGCGACCTCAACTCGTACAACCACGAGGACCCGATGCAGGTCCTGTACGACGCCGGCTACACCGACCTCGGCTCGGCCTTCGACCCGAACGAGTCGACCTACTCCTTCGACGGCCTGCAGGGCTCCCTCGACCACGTGCTGGCCAACGCGGCCGCCCGCACGCTGGTCACCGGCGCCGACGTCTGGCAGATCAACGCGCAGGAGGCGGTCGCCTACGCGTACAGCCGGTACAACTACAACGCCACGCTGCTGTTCAACGGCGGCGACCCGTTCGCGGCGTCCGACCACGACCCGGTCGTCGTCGGCCTGAACCCGCCCGTGACGCCGCCGGCCCCGGCGTGGAGCGCCTCGACGGTCTACAACGCCGGCGACAAGGTCTTCTACCAGGGCTCGGTCTGGCAGGCGACCTGGTGGACGAAGAACCAGGCCCCGGGTGACCCCTACGGCCCGTGGCAGCAGATCTCGACCGCCCCCGACGGCACCGCGATCTGGACCGCGTCGCGCATCTTCACCACCGGCGACGTGGTGCTGTACCAGGGCAAGAAGTACGAAGCCAAGTGGTGGACCCGCAACCAGGCCCCGGGCGACCAGTGGGGCCCCTGGAAGCTCCTGCCGTAACGCTCTCGCTGTAAGAACGGGGCCGTCCTCATCCCGGGGACGGCCCCGCTCCGTGTTCAGCCCCAGATCGCGGCGGCCCACTCGGGGTGGTCGATGAACGGGTTGCGGTTGTGCTGCCAGGCCGCGTAGATGCGGTCGTTGCGGCGGCGTTCGAAGGCGTCGGGCGGGTCCTGCTGGTGCCACTGGAGTAGGACCGACAGCTTGCCGATGTACGGGGCCGTGCCGTTCGCGGTCGAGTTGTTGATCTCCAGGTTGGGCCAGCCGTCGTCGCCCTCGTAGCGGATGGCCATGTACATGATCATGCGAGCGACGTCGCCCTTGACGGCGGCGCGGGGCTCGAAGGAGTCGCTGTCGGTGAGGCAGCCGGGTGCCTCACTGACCGCGGAGCCGCCGAGGTCGAAGTCCTTGTTGCCGCGGGCGGAGTTCACCGACACGTCTTCGGGGCGCAGGTGGTGCACGTCGGTGCCGGGGCCGGTGGCGGTACCGAAGTCGCCGTGGGACTTGGCCCAGACGTGCTCGCGGTTCCAGTCGTTGGCGCCGCCGCCGTTCGTCGACTTGCTCTGTGACCGGCCCGAGTAGATCAGGATGACGTTGGCGCTGTTGTTCGGGTCCTGGTCGGTGTCCTTCAGGGCGTCCCATACCTGGTCGTACGTGAGCTTCGTCTGCGTCTTGATGATGCCGTGCAACGCGTTGCGCAGGGCCGTGCCGGTCTTGCCCGCGGCGGCGGCATAGTAGGTCTCGACGGGGCCGGTCGGGCCGGTGGTCGGGCTGCCGGTGGGTGTGGTGCCGGCGAAGGCCATCGAGGTCGGGGACTTCAGGCCGCCGTGCGAGAAGTACGCGGTCAGCTGCCCGGCGACGACGAGCCGGCGGCCCATCACCGACGGGTTCGTCTGCAGCCCGAACTGTGCCCGGTATGCGGCGGTGATCTGCACGTACAGCATCCGCGAGGTGCCGGTCTCGCTCGCGGAGTCGGCGAGCGCGAGGGCCGTGTCGCCGGTGAACCCGGACCGCAGCACCGTGTTGGTCGCGGTCGGCTGCCCGACCACGTACCCGGCGACGGAGGCCGACCGGCCGTCCTGCGCCGCGAGCGCCTGGCTCACCGACAGGTCCGCGGCGACCGCCACGGTCGAGGTCATGACCACGGCGGCGCCGGCCGCGGTCAGGGTCAGAGCAAGTGCCGTCGCGATCCGCCGCGTTCTCCACATGGCCAGAACCTCATCTCGCAGCCGTGTGGAGACATCGTAGGTTGCCGATGTGTCGGGCCGCGTGGCCCGCAGGGGGCGGGCGGGTTACATGTAGGGTGCGGGCGTCAGGTCACGAGGAGGGTGCCGCCGGCCTTGACGCGGCGCACGACCGGGGCGGTCTCCACCGAGGCCACGCCGTCTCGGGGTCGGCCTGTGCACGCCGGTCCTGGCGTCGGCGGCCCTCGCCGTCGCGCCCCGCGACCGGGCGGGCATGGCCAACGGCGCGTCGAACACGTTCCGCCAGCTCGGCTACGCGCTGGCCCTGCCCGTCTATGCCACCGTCGTCACCGCCCGGGCCGGCGAGGTCCTCGGCGACGCCACCACCGCCCGGCGCCTTACCGGCGGCGGCTACCAGGACCTGGTCCGGCAGGTGCCGGCGGACGTGCTGCGGTCCGCGTACGCCGCCGGCCTCGACCGGATCTTCCTCATCAGCGCCGTCATCGCCGGCGTTGCCGGGGTGGCGGTCCTGGCCCTGCTCCGCCCGCCCGCGGCTCCGGCTGCCGAGCCGGACCGGGTGCAGACACCGTCGGGCGTCGCGGCCTGACCTCCGGCCGGCGCGCTCACCACCAGAAGTTGTCCTGCGGCGTGTAGGCGGCCTCGAGCGTGGTGAGCTCGCCGGCAGTGAGCTCGAGGGTGAGAGCGGCGACCGCGTCGCGCAGGTGGTGCGGCTTGGTCGCCCCCACGATCGGGCAGGAGACGACCGGCTTGGCCAGCAGCCAGGCCAGGGCGACTTGTGCCATCGGCACCCCGCGGGCCTCGGCGACCCGCTGGACCGCATCGACGACCGGCCGGTCGACGTCACGGTCGAACGCCTGCGCGACGGTGTCGGACGAGGACCTCGCCGTCCGCGCGCCCCAGGGTCGCGCCGCCCTGCCCTTCGCGAGCGGCGAATACGGCGTGAGACCGACGCCCTGGTCCAGGCACAGCGGGATCATCTCCCGCTCTTCCTCGCGTTTGAGGATGTTGTACTGGTCCTGCATCGCCGCGAACGGTGTCCATCCGCCGAGCACCGCGACGTGCTGCAGCTTGGCGAACTGCCAGGCCCACATCGACGAGGCACCGAGGTAGCGGACCTTGCCGGCCTGCACCAGCGTGTGCAGCGCGGCCATCGTCTCCTCCGCCGGTGTCTCGGGGTCGAAGCGGTGGATGTAGTACACGTCGATGTGGTCGGTGCCCAGCCGCCGCAGCGACGCGTCGGCCTGCGCCAGGACGGCCTTGCGGGACAGGCCGCTGCCGCCGGGGCCGTCGTGCATCCTCCCGCTGACCTTGGTGGCGAGCACGATGTCGTCGCGCCGCGAGAACCGGCGGATCGCGCGGCCGACGAACTCCTCCGACGTGCCGCCCTGGTAGACGTTCGCGGTGTCCCAGAAGGTGACGCCGAGCTCGACGGCCTGGCGGAAGAACGGCGCCGCGGCGTCCTCGTCCAGCGTCCATTGATGCATGCCCGCGGCGGCGACGCCGTAGCTCATGCAGCCCAGCCCGACCCGGCTCACCCGCAGACCGGTCCGGCCCAGCCGTGCGTACTCCATCGTGCTGCCCTCCTGATCCAGCAAAGCTTCGCACACGCACCTTGCCTGGACTGTTCGTCCAGCATCTGGACGTTTACTATCAAGTGCGTGACGCTGGAATCCCTGTCGCTGCGCTGCGGCGCGTGCGGCCACACCGAACCGCTGCGCGGCCTGGCCTGGCGGTGCGCGAAGTGCCACGGCGTGCTCGACCTCGCCGGGTTCGCCGCGGCCCCGCCGTCCCTGGCCGACCTTGCCGGGCGGGGCGCGAGCCTGTGGCGCTTCCGGGAAGCCCTGCCGATCGACGAGCCGGCTGACATCACCATGGGCGAGGGGATGACGCCGCTGGTCGGTGCGCCCGGGCGGCCCGGGGTCACGCTCAAGGTCGACCACCTCATGCCGACCGGGTCGTTCAAGGACCGGGGCGCGGTCATGGTCGTGGCGCTGGCCGCCCGGCTCGGCGTCCAGCGGCTCATGGCCGACAGCAGCGGCAACGCCGGGACCGCCGTCGCCGCGTACGCCGCCCGTGCCGGAATCGCCTGCGACGTCTACGTGCCCGCCGACACCTCCGCCGGGAAGGTCGGGCAGCTGCGCGCCTACGGTGCGACCGTGCACCAGATCCCCGGCAGCCGCGAGGACACCGCCCGGGCCGCGGCGCTCGCCGCCGACGAGCCGGGCGTGTTCTACGCCAGCCACGTGTACCACCCGTTCTTCGTGCACGGCACCAAGACCTACGTCTACGAGGTGTGGGAGCAGCTCGGCGGCCGGCTGCCCGACACGCTCGTGCTGCCGGCCGGCAACGGCACCCTCGTCCTCGGCGCGCACCTCGGCTGCGCCGAGCTCCTCGATGCGGGGTACATCGGGCGGCTCCCGCGCATCGTCGCGGTCCAGGCCGCCGGCTGCGCCCCCCTCGCCACCGCGTTCGCGGCCGGGCTCGCCGCCCCGGAGGACGCCGGCACGCAGGGCACCGTGGCGGAGGGGATCGCGATCGCGCGTCCGGCCCGCGGCGCGCAGATCCTCGCCGCCGTCCGCGCGACCGGCGGCGACATCGTCACCGTGACCGACGAGCAGGTGCGGGCCGCGCACGCCGCCCTGGCCCGCTCCGGCCTCTACGTCGAGCCGACCTCCGCCGTCTGCTGGGCGGCCATCGAAGCCGGCAAGGTCGAGCCGCAAGGGACCGTCCTGGCGCCGCTGTGCGGCAGCGGGCTGAAGTCCAAGCCGCCGGCTATGTGACCGGCTCGAACACGGACGACAGGTCCTGCCAGGACTGGCGCGACCGGGCGATGTACGCGGGCCAGGAGCCGTGGACCGTCTCGGCGCGCGGGTCGGCGCCCTCGGCGAGCAGGCGGCGCATCAGCTCCGGCGGGCCGCCGTTCATCACCGCGAGGTAGAGCGGCGTCCGGCCGATGCGGTCCCGGGCGTCGACAGGGACACCGGCGGCGAGCAGGACCGGCAGCACCCGCTCCCAGTCGACCCACATCACCAGGTGCAGCAGCGACCAGCCGTTGGCGTCGCGCATGTGCGGGTCGATCACACCGCGGTCGAGGCCGTCGAGCAGCCAGTCGGTGTCGCCGTGCTGCATGCGGTGCTTGATCTGCCGGCGCTGCGCCCGCAGCCCGTGCGGCAGCCGACCGGCGCCGGTGGTCCAGGTCTGCTGCACCGCGTAGCAGCCGGAGCTGGCGCCGCCGAGGGACCGCAGCATCCGCTCGCGCAGCTGCTCCTCCTCGTCGTGGTCGGGCAGGCGCAGCGCACCGCCTTCGACGCCGACGTGGTGCCATTCGCCCTGGCAGCGCACCCGTACCGTGGTCTGGGCCGCGTCGTGTCGCGCAACACCGTGGGCCGCCACCGACCCCGGGAACAGCGCCTCGCGGACGAGCGGGTGCAGGTCGGCGGGGCGTTGCAGGCCGGCCGCGATGAGTGCCAGATCCGGCGGGACGGACCCGGTCAGGATCCGCGTCGGCACCTCCAGGTATTCGCTGACGTCGAGGGCCTCGGCGGTCATCCCGTCGACGGTCAGGGTCAGCGACGCGCCGTACAGGGTGGCGACCTGCTGCACGCCGAACGCGGCCGCGGCGGCCCTGGCCTCGTCCGCCACCCCGACCGGCAGCGTCGGCGGCGCCGAGGGCCGCTGCAGGGCTTCGGGGTCGACCCCGCGCACGTCGATGCCGCACTCGCGCCACGCCCCTTCGAGGTCCCCCGCGAGAATCCGCTGATGGATCCTCTCGGTTGCGGCGGCTTCGTCGGTACCGGCGGCGAACGCGTTCCTCGGCAGCGCCTTTCCCTCCGGGGTCAGGAACGGCATCCTGTCCGCGGACCCGCCCCACGCCTTCCGTACGGCGGCGGCTTCGCGCACGTCCCAGGTGTAGCGGGGCGCGACGAACCAGCGCTCGTGCTCCAGTTCGGCCAGGGTGGTCACGGTCAGCAGTAGCCGCTGCGGCCCGGTCGGCGATTTCGGCAGCCGTACCTTCAGCAGCGGCGCACTGTCCGCGCCGGTCCGCGGCGGGAGGATCGCGCTCACCATCGGCTGCAGCGTGCTCATCCCGCCGCGGTGCCTCGGCAGGTGCCACCACAGCAGGTCGAGGCTCAGATGCCGAAGGTCGTCGCTGTCGTACTCCGGGGCGATGTCGACGTCACAGCGGGCGAGCTCGGCGGCACGCCGCCAGTCACCGGCCGCCCGGGCCCTGGCCGCCGCGTCCACGACGTCGTGCGGCAGCGACTCGGCCCTGATCCGGCGCCACTGCGGCAGGTCGTTGCGCACTGTGTGCACACCTCCACGCGGGTCTGAGGCGGCAGGCCGACCGGATTCGAACCGGCGTCTTCCAACTTCGCAAGGTGGTGTGACGACCTCTGCACTACGGCCTGCCGACCGCGAGCCTAGGCCACGATCCGCGTCGCCCGTCCGCCCGGGGTGGCGCTCCGTCCCACCGGCCGGGCCGGCCTGATCGGACCTCCGGGACGGCTCCGGCGGCGGGCTCGGAGAAAAATGTCGTACCCGGGAGCTAGGTTGTCGGGCATGAGCAACGCCGTGCAGTCGCTGAGCTATCTGGCCCCGTCGGCGCTCCACGACGGAGGGCTGCAGCTGCAGACCGCCGGTGGGGTGGCGCAGCGCGCCGTCACCGCCAACCCCCGGTTCTTCACCGGGTTCCTGACCACACCCGCCGCGGCGGCGGCCGGGCTGCTCGCGGTCGCCGAGGTCGCCCGCACCCGCTACTTCCAGCCGCTGAGCCCGGCCAGCCTGGACCCGGTCGTCACCGGCAGCCGGGACCGGCTGCGGTTCGAGTCGTTCTCCGGCTGCTGCGGCGTCTATGCCCGCCTCGACGTGCTGCCCACCGGCCTCGACGGTGAGATCGTCGACCACGGCACCACCAATGTCGACGTCAACACGCCGCTGCGGCAGGCGCTGCAGCGGCTCACCGGCGCCGACCCGTTGCACGTCAGCGTCGGCCCCGACGACCTCACCGTGTCCACGATGGACGGTGCCGTGGTGGAGAAGAAGGTGCCGCTGCCGTCGCGCTGGCTGCGCGGGTTCGCCGAGGTGCAGGTCATCGCCTCCGGGTTCGACCCGCGCGCGGAGCTGTCCGCGGCCGACGCGACCGCGTTCCTGCGCCGGCTCCCGGCCGGCGGCGACCGGTCGGTGCTGTGGGCCGTCCCCGCCGGCCGCTCGCTGCGGCTCACGTCCCGCCCGGTGCCCGGCGCCGTCTGCCTGCCCGGGCCCGGCCGGCTCGCCGCGCTGAAGCCGGTCCTGCGCTTCGCCAGGCACCTGCGGGTCTATGGTCCCGCCGTCACCGCCGGCAGCGGGCCCGTGTCGAGCACCTGGGAGCTGGACACCGGCGAGCTGCGACTGTCGCTCACGCTGTCGCCGCAGCCCAGCCGCGGCTTCTCCGGCGAGGGCGCGGTCCTCGCCGCGCTCGCCGGCGACGACGTCACCGATGACGCCGAGCTGATCGCGACGCTGCTCGCCTGGGACCCGACGGTCGACGTCGACGCCCTCGCCGAGCAGGCCGCGATGCCGGCCCCGCGGGTCAGGGCGGCGCTCACCCAGCTCGGCACCGCCGGCCAGGTCGGCTTCGACGTGTCGGAGGCGGCCTACTTCCACCGGGTGCTGCCCTATGACGCGCAGCGCGCCGAGCGGCACAACCCGCGGCTGGTCGGCGCCCGGGCGCTCGTCGAGACCGGCGCGGTGACGCTGGACGAGTCCGGGGCGAGCGTGCGCAGCGGCGAGGAGACCTACCGGGTGCGTGAGGTCGGCGGCGCGCTGCACTGCACGTGCCCGTGGTGGGCGAAGTACCGCGGCGGGCGCGGCCCCTGCAAACACGCCCTCGCCACCGAGCTGGCCCGCGCCGCCGCCCCGGCGGTGACCCGGTGAATCTCTTCGCCCGCCGCCGCTCCGGCCCGATCGAGTGGCCCGACCTGCTGCCCATGCTGCAGAAGGGCAACTTCGCGGCCACGGTGGAAGCGTTGCGCGACCTCGACGAGCCCCACCGTGCCGAGCTGGGCCGCAAGCTCGTCGCGCTGCGCGGGGACGCGGGCACCTGGTTCAACCCGCAGCAGGCCACCGCCTATGCGGTCGCGGCCGTCGGCTGCGCGTCGACGGCCGCGAAGGCCGTCACCGTGATCGCCCGGCGCGGCTGGCCCTGGTCGCCCATCCAGCCGCAGCCGGTGCTCCGCGCCGCGGCCGACCGCGGCGTGCCGTGGCTCGGTGAGCTCGCGACCAGGCTGGCCGCCAAGCTGCCCCGCGACGGCGGATCGCTGCCCCCGTGGCGCCTCGTCGCGGACCTGGTGGTCGCCACCGGCGTGCCGGTCCCGACCAGCGAGCGGTTCGTCGACGGCTGGCTGCTGTCGCTGCAGGTGACGGAGCACGACAAGGCCATGCTGGACAAGCTGCGGAGCAGCCCGTTCACCGACGTGCTGCTGCCGCACGCGTTCGAGCGCGACCAGATCGCCTTCACCGTCGGCCGCCACGACCCGGCCAGCGGCAAGTGGATCACGTTGCCCGGCATCCTCTTCGCCGTCGCCGCACTCGTCGAGGAGGGGCGCTTCCCGCGTGCCGACATCCTCGACCGCTGCCTGGACGCCCTGCTGGCCAGCCGTCCCAAGTCCGTGCTGCACGCCTTCGTCAGCTTCCACGACGAGCTCGCCCCGACGGAGGCCGAGGTCGCCGAGCGCACCACGATCTACCTGAAGCTGCTCACCGACGCCATGGGTTCGGTGGCGACGATGGCGCAGAAGGCGCTGAAGACCGCGGAGGCGGCCGGCACGCTGGAACTGGAGTCGCTGCTCGACGCGTCCCGTACCGTCCTCACCCGCAGCGAGAAGGGTCTCGTCAAGGCGCAGCTGATCTGGCTGGAGAAGCTCGCGAAGCGCCACCCGGCCCGCATCGCCGAGTTCGCCGAGGTGTTCGCCGTCGCCGCCGACCACCCCGACGTCCAGACCCGCGACCGTTCGGCGGCGTTCCTGGCGAAGCACGCGGTGGCCGGGGTCGTGGACGTGCAGGTCGTCTCGCCCGAGCCGGACCTGCTGACCGCGCCGGTCGCCGCCGCCGACATGCCCGAGCCGATCGCCTCGCCCGACGAGCTGGCGGAAGAGATCGCCGCGCTCGACCAGACCGACTGGCAGACGGTGCCGTTCGAGCGGGTGCTGGCGGCGGTCGTCCGCATGCACGCCGCCGACCCCGTCGGGCTGCGCGCCGCGATCGCCCCGGTGCTGCAGCGGGCCGGCAACCGGATCGGCGACGGCTGGTGGGGCACCGACGGCCACCGGCGCACAGTCGCGATGGTCACTGCGGCGCTCAACAAGGCCGCCGGGCTGCCGTTCGTCCTCGACGACGCGGCCCGCGCGCTGAAGGGCACCCCCGCCGACTTCCGCCTCGGCAACGCCTATGCCAAGCTGCAGGGCGTACTGACGCTCCGGCTGGCCGAGATCGTCGTGCGGCTGTCCACCGACCCGGTCCCGTCCCTGGTCGCGACGCCGACCCTGGTCAACGGGCTGATCGACCCCGCCGCGCTGGTCGAGCGGCTCGCCCGCGCTGAGCGGGAGGGCTGGCAGCCGTGGAAGCGCGACCTGCGCCAGGCGCTGTACCGGCTGCCCACCGGCGTCGACGACGACACGCTGCGGCAGGCCCGCGCCCTGACCTCCGACGCCGGCCGGGCCCTCGTCGAGTGGCTGGAGAACGGTGGCGTGGGCCGGCCAGACGTCCGGGTGGTCCGCGTGCACCGCCAGCGCGCCGAGCGCGGCCGCTATCTCGAATGGCTGCCCGAGTCCCGCTTCTACGCCACCTCGACGCCGGACCGGTCCGGCCTCGATCCGTACTGGCTGACCGAGCTCACGGCGCCCCCGGTCGTCAACGGCGACAGCAGCAGCGGCCTCGGCCTGGCCGCGCTCTGGCCGGCGGTGCTGCCGTCGCAGCGGGAGGTCGTCGCCGCGTGCCTGCTGCCGCTGATCGCCGGCGCCGCCGACCTGGACTCCGGCCGCGGCGATGCCAAGCTGCTGCCGCTGCTCGCCGACCTCGCCGGCCCGGTCGGCCCCGCGACCCTCACCGCCCTGGCCTACGGTCTCGCCGCCTCCCAGCCCGACGAGCGCATCGCCGCCCTTGACGCGCTCGTGGCCCTCGGCGCCGCCGACGGTTTCGACGGCGGCGAGCTCGGCGGTCAGCTGGCCCGCATGGCCGGCACGAAGCTGATCGTCCTGAGCCGCGTCGTCACCCAGCTGGAGGACGCGGGCCGCATCGCCCCGGCACTGACGTGGCGGATCGCGGCGGGCGCGCTCGGAGGCCTGCTGCCGGCGGAGACCGGCAAGCCCGCGCCGGGTCCCGCCATCACCCCGCCGGCGTCCGCCGTACCCCTCACCAGAGCCGCCGCCAGAGACTCGATGACGGCCTCGGATTCAGCCGCTGCTTCGTCCTCGACCGCGGCTTCGGCGTCGGGTTCGGCCTCGACTACGGCGTCGGGCGCGGGATCGGGTTCGGCGTCGGGCGTGGGGTCGGGGTCGGGTTCGGCGTCGGGCGCGGGGTCGGGTCCGGCGTCGGGTGCGGCTGTCCGGAGCGGTGGGGGAGGCGTGGACGGCAAAGCGCACGTCACGCCCCGCGGGCTGCCGGACCTGTTGACGCTCGCGTCGAGCACGGCGGCGGCGTCCGGTTGCCGGGGGGAGGTGCCGGGCCTCGCCGACCTGGCCGCGCGGAAAGGCTCGACCCGCCTCGTCGTCGAAGCGAAACGCCTGCACCGGACCCTGACCACGCCCTGACTCCTGCCGCCGCACCCCGCGGTCGCTGCGGCACCGTTGTGTTGCGGGGGTGTCGGCGCTGGTCGGCGGTCGGTGCTGGGCCGCACTGGGGGGTGGTCGGGGCTGCGTCGCGGGCCGGGTGTGCGTTCGGAGCAGGCGGACCTCTTCGCAGGAGTGTCACGCGGCGTCGGACGTGGCGGCGGGGCGGAAATTGGGCGGCGGGTATCTGCCACGGTCGGTAGCTTGCTGGGCGTGAGCAGGATTCTCTCGGTCAACCTCGCGGTGCCGGAGGCGAACCCGGCCAAGGGTGGTCTCACCGGCATCAACAAGCGGCCGGTCGAGCACCTGGTCACCGTGCGCGCACCGGGCCCCAAGACGACCGGGCTGCACAGCGGCCTGGTCGGCGACCAGATCTACGACGTCCAGAACCACGGCGGCGACGACCAGGCGGTCTACGCGTACGCGCGGGAAGACTACGAATGGTGGCAGGCCCGGCTGACCCGCCGGCTCGCCAACGGGCTCTTCGGAGAGAACCTGACCACGGAGGGCGTCGACGTCAACGGCGCCGTCATCGGCGAGCTGTGGCGCATCGGCCCGCGGCTGGTCCTGCAGCCGACGTTCGGCCGGATTCCGTGCTCCACGTTCCAGCACAAGATGGGCGAGCCGCGCTGGTTGAAGACGTTCACCCGGGCGGTCCGCCCCGGCGCGTACCTGCGCGTGGTGGAGCCGGGCGAGGTGTGGGCCGGCGACCCGGTGACCGTGGCGGACCGGCCGGCGCACGGGGTGACGATCGCTGCGGCGTTCCGCGCGTACATGACCGAGACACACCTGCTGCCCGGCCTGCTCGCGATCGAAGGCCTGCCCGACGACCTCCGCGCGACGTTCGAGGAACGCCTTCCCAAGCGCCGGCGGTCACGTTCCACGACATCCGGCGACTGAGCTCAGCAGAAGGCGATGGCTGATCCGGTCGCCACGGAGAGCTTGGCCGCCCGCAGGAGCTGCAGGCTGACGTAGGACTCGACGCCGTAGCGCTGCCATCCGCCGGTGGCCGGCTCGTCGCCGTCGGTCGCCTCGAAGACCTCGTCGGAGTGGGGGTCGAGATCTTCGGGAAGGTCGAGGGCCCGGGCGATGCGACGGACCTCCTCCAGCAGGCGCACCGAGGAGCCCAGGTATCCGCCAGCTACGTTCTCGTCGACGATGACGTGGCCGAACTCGACGGGGACGTAGAAGCCCTCGCAGTCGGAGTGGTGGATCAGGTGGTCGAACGGACCTGGGGGATCGGACGGCGACGCGGCGTAGGCGGCAGTCAACAGCGGGTCGTCGTCGCGCGCTCACCCTCGGCCAGCGGCTCGGGCAGGCGGTCGTTCGCCGCGAGATGGACGGCGAGGCGGCGGACCGCGTGCAGTCCTGAATAGCCCCACATCTCGAACTCCTCGTGGTCGGCGCCGGCGGGCTCGTGCCAGGAGGCGGCTCCCGCGAGTCGCAGCGCCGCGCCGATCGCCGTGAGGTCTGCGAGGATTGCGTCGTCCTCCTCGGTGAAGTCGTCGGCGAGCACACCGACGACCATGTTCAATCCCATCGCGACGTCCTCCGCGTCGGCCCGGTGCGGGTCGGCTCGATCATGGAACGAGCGTATCGATCCGGTACGGTCGCCGGGCCGGACCGCGGAAGGTTGTGCGGCCGGCGGCGGGGACGAGCGGGGAGGCCGGGCGATGGGGACAGCGCGGGTCGTGGTCGAGGGGCTGGTGTGCAAGGAGCCGGCCGTCATGGCGTGGGAGGACGGGGAACGGGACCTGTGGTGGTCGCGGGCCGCGGCGCTCGACCACGGGCTCGAGCGGCCGGGCTGGGATGCGGCGGCCGCCCGCGCGGACCGGGTCTCCGACCTGACTCCACCGCAGGTGGTGTGGTTGTTCGCGAAGGGGCCGGAGGCGCCGGCGCGGGCGCTGCTCGGCAAGCTGGTGACGCTGCGGCACCGGCAGCGGGTCGATCTGTGCCGGGTGCTCGTCGCGCGGTTCGAGCTGGACGCGCTGCCGTTCGTGCGTGGTGAGGCGAAGGAGCACGCGGACGAGCTGGGTGTGCTGCTGCTGCCGTTCCGGGCGCCTGAGGTGGCCACGCTGGTGGCGGGGTGGCTGCGGCACCTCGGCTCCGCGCGGCTGTGGGCGCGGTTGTGGCTGCGACGGCATCCCGGGATCGCGGCGCGGGCGTTGATCCCGGCCGCCGCAGGACGCTCAGCCCGGGACCGGCAGCAGGCCGAGGAGGCGCTGCGGTTCCTGGACGGGATCGGTCACGGGCCGTCGATCGCGGAGGCCGCCGGGGAGTACGGGCCGGACGTCGCCGCCCTGGTCGCCGCCGCGCTGGAGCGGTCGGCGCCGCGGGCGGCGCGGAAGGGGAGACCGCCGGCGTGGACGCTGCCGGAGCAGCTGCCGGAGATCCGGCTGGCCGGCGGCGGGACGATGCCGCCGGACGACGTGGCGCGGCTGGTCGACGGGCTGACCCGGTCGCGGCTGGCGGATCCGCCCGAGCCGCCTCCCGGCGATCCCGACCCGCGAGCCGGCGGACCCACGACAGGCGTGGAGTCGTCGAAGTCGCGGCAGCCGCTCGTACACCTGCCGGATCCGGAAACAGGAGCACTCATCGCGGGCTGTGACCGAGTGAGCCTGGCGGAGTTCGGCCGGGTGCTGCTGACGGCGTGGGTGGCGGCCGGGATGCCGCCGTCGGAGGCGTGGGTCGTGCCGGCGCAGGCCCACGTCGGTGACGACTCCACAATGGACATGCTCGCGCCGCTGCGGCGGTCATGGTCCCAGGGCGGCCGGTGGGAGCGGTCGGTCGAGGGGCTCGCGGTGCTGGCCGCGGCCGGCACCGACGTGTCGCTGCGGCATCTGCTGGAGGTGGAGGAGCGGCTGTCGGCCGGGCCGACGCACGACCGGGCCGGCGACTACCTGGCGCAGGCCGCCGCGCGGCGCGGGCTGACCGTCGCGCAGCTGGCGGACCGGCTGGCGCCGGCGCACGGACTGGACACCGGCGTCACCCTCGACTACGGGCCGCGCGCGTTCACGGTGGGCGTCGACGAGCACCTCACGGCGTTCGCCGCCGACGCTGACGGGCGGCGCCTCGCCAGGCCGCCGAAGCCGGGCGTCAAGGACACGAACCCCGAGGCGTACCAACACTTCCTGCGCCTGAAGAAGGACCTGCGGTCGACCGCGGCGGCGCAGGTCGCCCGCCTGGAACGGGACATGCTCGCCCGCCGGCTCCGGCCCGCCCGCGACCTCCCGGCCGTCGTCCTGCCGCACCTGGTGCTGGGGCCGATCGCGCGGCGGCTGCTGTGGGGTGAGTACGGGCCGCGCGACCACCTGGTCCGGGCGCTGCGGATCGCCGAGGACGGCAGCTTCACCGACCTCCACGACGCGACGGTGTCCGTCGGCGGCGCCGCGTGGCTCGGCGTCGTGCACCCGGCCGAGCTGGGCGGGGACCTGGCCGGCTGGGGGCAGGTGTTCGCCGACTACGAGATCCTGCAGCCGTTTCCGCAGCTGTACCGCCCGGCGATGGCGCTCACCGGGGCGCAGCGCGAGGCGACGAGCCTGACCGGGTTCGGGCCGGTGCCGACGGACCGGATCGTGCACCTGCTGGGCGGCAGCCGGTGGCAGGGCAACGGGTACCACCTGCAGCAGCGGCTGCACACGCAGCTCGCCCACCGGCTGCCCGGCGGCCTGACGGTGCTGGTCGAGCTGGACCCGGGGGTGGAGACGTCGGCCCGCAACACCGTGCACGAGCAGCGCGTCATCGAGATCTGGGCCGACGACTCGTGGTCGGACCACTGGCAGGTCGCGCGCCGGATCCCGATGGGACGCTGCGACCCTGCCGCCCTGTCGGAGGCGCTCGCCGTGCTGTACGCCGCGGCCTGAAGGGCCTGCAGCGGATGGCGGCACCGGTGCCCTCGTGTCTCCGGTGCCGCCATCCGCTGTAGTTCATCGTCGCCGACGAGTGGACGCAGCTCCAGGACGTTGGCCGGAACTTGGTCGGAACTTGTCATACCTGTGGCGTAGCGTGGCGGCAGCGGCGGAACACGCGGTCTGGGGATGGCGATGGTCGAGGTCGGCGGGGCGTTCGGAGCGCTCGTGCGTGCTCACCGGCAGCGCCTGGGGCTCACGCAGGAAGAGCTGGCGACGAAGGCCGGGCTGAGCGTCCGCAGCATCGTGAAGCTGGAGGGTGGCCGGGTCGGGGTGCCGCGGCCGCCGACGGTGCGGCTGCTGGCGCTGGTGTTCGGGCTGACCGGCGCCGACGCCGAGGACTTCCGCCGCTGCGCGGCCGGGGTCGCCGTCGAGCCGCCCGCAGGCGCGCAGGTGGGTGCCGGTCGGGTGCCGGCGCAGCTGCCGCCGGACGTGTCGGCGTTCACCGGCAGGGCGGCGCAGCTGGCCGCCCTCGACGCGCTGGCGGTCGCCGCCGCCGACCAGCCGACGACGGTGTTCGTCGCGGTCGTGACCGGGCCCGCGGGCGTCGGCAAGACGGCCCTCGCGGTGCGGTGGGCGCATCACGTCCGCGACCGGTTCCCCGGCGGGCAGCTGTATGTCAACCTCCGCGGCTATGACCCGGCCCGGCCGATGGCCGCCGGTGACGCCCTCACCAGGTTCCTGACGGCGCTGGGGGTCGCCGCCGAGGACGTGCCGGTCGACGAGGACGACCGGGCCGCCCGGTTCCGCACCGAGGTGGCCGACCGCCGGCTGCTGCTCCTGCTGGACAACGCGTCGTCGGCCGAGCAGGTCCGGCCGCTGCTGCCCGGCACCGCGTCGTGCACGGTGCTGGTGACGAGTCGCGACACGCTGCCGGGGCTCGTCGCCGTCGATGGCGCCCGACGGGTCGAGGTCGGCCTGCTGACCGCCGGTGACGCGGAGGTCCTGCTGCGGCGGCTGATCGGGTCGCGGGCCAGGTCCGCGCCCGACGCCGTCGCCACCCTCGCCGAGCAGTGCGCCCGGCTGCCGCTGGCGCTGCGGGTCGCGGCCGAGCTGATCGCGGCCCGCCCCGAGTCGACGCTGGACGACCTGGTCGCCGAACTGCACGACCAGCGGCGCCGGCTCGCCGTCCTCGCCGCCGGAGAGGACCCGCGGGCGTCGGTGCCGGCGGTGCTGTCGTGGTCGGTGCGGCACCTGCCGCCGCCGGCCGCGCGGGCGTTCGGGCTGCTGGGGCTGCATCCGGGGCCGGACTTCGACGCGTATGCCGCCGCGAGCCTGACCGGTGCCGGCCTCACGGACACGCGCGACGCCCTGGCGCTGCTCGTCCGGGCGCACCTCGCCCACCGGACCGGTCCCGGGCGCTACGGGATGCACGATCTGCTGCGGGCGTATGCGCGCGAGCACGCCGAGGCGCCGGCCGAGGCCCGCCGGCGGATGTTCGACTTCTACCGCGCGACCGCGGCGCGTGCCGTCGCCGCCCTGTTCGCGGGTCCGCAGGTGCCGGAGACGGCGTCGCCGGCCGTGCCGCTGGGCGACCGGGACGCGGCCCGCGGCTGGCTGGAGGCCGAGCGGGCGGCGCTGCTCGCGCTCGTGGCCGAGTCCGCCACGGGCGGGCAGCCGGCGCACGCCGTCGCCCTGGCGGCGATCCTGGCGCGCTACCTCGCCGGCGGGCCGCCCGCCGACGCGGTCGCCGTCCACGGTCTCGCCGCCGACGCGGCGCTCGGCGACCCGGCGCGGGAGGCGGCGGCCCGCGACGCCCTCGGCCTGGCGCTGCTGCGCCAGGGCAGGCCCGCGACCGCCGCGGCGCAGTTCGACCGGGCGGAGGCCCTGTTCGCCGACCTCGGCGACCTCGCCGGCCAGGCCCGCGCCGCCCTCGGCCAGGGCCTCGCCGAGGGCCAGCGGCACCGGCTCGAGGCCGCCGCCGCCAGGTTCGAGCACTCGCTGCACCTGTTCGAGCAGGCCGGCGACCGCGCCGGCGAGGCCTGCGCGCTCAACAACCTCGGCCTCGTCGAGGAGCGCATGGGCCGCTATGGTCCCGCCGAGGCGCACCATCAGCGTGCGCTCATGCTGTATGAGCAGCTCGGCAGCCTCCGGGGAAGGGCCGCCGCCCTGACCGACCTGGGCATCGTCGAGCACCGGCTCGGCCGGCCGGAGCAGGCCGCCGCGCACCACCGCCAGGCCCTGGAGCTGTTCCTCGACGGCCGCGACCGCCTCGGCGAGTCCTGGGCGCGCAACGGCCTCGGCGAGGCCGCCATGACCTTCGGCGACGCGTCCACCGCCCTCACCCACCACGCGGCCGCCCTCGCCGCCGCGACGATCGCCGCCGCCCGCGACCAGCAGGCCCGCGCCCACCTCGGCCTCGGCAACGCCCACGAGGCCCTGCACGACCTGTCCAGCGCCCGCGCACACCACGAGGAGGCGGTCAGGCTGTTCACCGACCTCGGCATGCCCGAGGCCGACGACCTCCGCACCCGCCTGCCCGCACCCCCCGAAGAAGGTCCACGCTGACGACACCCTGCCGCGCCTCCGGAGCGTCGTGGACGGGTCACCCAACCCGCCGCCGCTTTCGTTTCGGCAGCAGGCCTGGGCGCTACGATGCCGGCCGGGCTACCGAGCCGAGCCCGTGATTCCGCCCGACGCGGAGCGCCGCGTCTGAAGGAGCCGCACAGCCGGGTGGTCGACGGGTCGATTCCGGCACCTGGAACGTCGGTCGTTCGGCAGTGAATCTCGCCAGCCGGGTGCCCTGCCGATCAGAGCGGCAGGGCGCCCGTTGGTGGGTCGAGGTCGGCGCTGCTTCTGACGAGCGTGAGCACGCCGTGGCCCTCGCGCGCGTTGTGCGGACCGTTCGGTGGTGTCGACATCGCCGCAGCCACGGTGAGCGCGTCGACCGATCTGTTCGCCCGCTCGATCGGCAGGCGGGCGCCGACCCTGGCGGTGTCGTCCTCCGGGTCGAACCACCGCCGGACCTGACCGTCCTCGCAGATCAGCCAGGCGGACTCGCGTTTGCTGCCGCCGTAGAAGTAGGCGTGCGCGGCGCCGAAGGCGGTGCTGAGCTCCCGGCAGGCGTCGGGATACCAGTGCCAGGCCCCCCACCGGCCGAACCACGGACCGACGGCAAGCGTCCACCCGTCGAGCCGTGCCGTGACGAAGACCCTTGCCGCCCACTTGCTGCCGGGCGGGGTCCAGCGCACCGCGTCGTGCCGGGCCGCCGCGTATCCGAGCCGCATCGTCGCGGCTCGTGCCTGGACGAGGTCGAGTGCGTCGAGGACCGCTGCCTGATCTGCGGGCACGGCCAGCCAATGTCCCCGGATCGCCAGGCCTTCCGGTGTACCGCCGGCCTCTGCACGCAGCTTGACGCGCAGCAGCCGCTCGACGGCGGTCCGGTCCCTGGGCGGCAGGCCACGCTCCCCGGCGACCTCGGCAAGGACTCGCAACGCACCCGGCCGCAGCCTGCCCGGTCCGTTGGAGCGGATGTGCTGCAGGGGCGGAACGGCCCGTTCACCCAGGTGGACGAACACCTTCGTGACCGCGGCACGCACGTCCGGATGTGTGTCTGCCAGCAGCTCCACCAGCGCGCTGAAGATCGCCCGGCTGAACGTTCTGCGGTGCTCCATGGCCAGGACCGCTGCCGTCCGCACCTGCGGTGCCCGGTGGGCCAGTGCGCCGATGAGGTCCTCGTCGAGGCTCCCGCTTCGATTGCCGCCGCCGAGCACGGTTCGCAGTGTGAAGGCGCACCATTGGCGGGCGGCCTTGGTCCGTGCTCCGGTGACGCCGGCGATGAGCGGCCCCACCGCGGGACTGCCCATCCGTTGCAGGATCAGCGCCACGTCGTACGAGTGCGCGGACCTTTCCTGCCGGAGCGCTGCGACGAGCGAGGGAGCCGCCTGCGGGCCGGCAGCGTCGAGCTGGGCCTTCGCGTCCGCCCGCCGGGCCGCGTCCGGCTCGCTGAGTTGGGCGATCAGCGCCTCCAGGTTCATGGTCACCGAACCTACCTCGGCCAGGACCAGGCCACCGCGCGGCCCGTAGGTCGAGATCGTGGCGGGTCGCGGGGCAGAATGACGTGTGATCAGGGTGGCGGCGGCCGACGTTCGGCTCTTCGAGCGGGCGATGACCAGTTTCCGGGTGGCGCCGGGCGGTGGCCGGGCGTTTCTGGGCAGCCCGGGCACATTGGCGTTCGTGGCCTCCGAAGGCGCGGAGATCTTCGGATGGTGCTGGGGCTATCACCTGGTCCGGCCGGATGCGTCCTCGATGCTCTACCTCCATCGACTGGAGGTGGCGCACGAGCACCGCCGGCGGGGGATCGGCAGGGCACTGCTCCGTGCGTTCATGACGGCCGGCGCGCAGGCCGGTGCCGGCAGGATGTTCTTGACGACGGGCGAGGCGAACGCCCCCGCCCGGGCGCTGTACGAGTCGTTGGGCGGTGGTCTTGCCGCGCAAGGTCCCACGGTCAGCTACTGGTTTCCGTTGCCGCCGGGCTCGGCGGGCGTTCAGTCGCCCGGCTGCCGGGCTCTGCTGCTCACCGGCGTCGCCGGGGTGGGGAAGTCGACCGTGGCGGACGCGGTCGGACGGGTGCTGACGGGGGCCGGTCATGTCACGGCGGTGGTCGACACCGACCTGCTGGCTCAGTTCGGGCCGCCTCCGGGCGTGAGCCCTGCGGGTGCGGGGTTCTACGACGAGCTCAAGTGCGTCAACCTGGCCTCGGTGTGGGCGAACTTCAGGGCCGCCGGCGCGCGGTTCGTCGTCGCCGCGGCCGTCATCGACAGCGTGGCCCAGCGGGAGCGGTATTCGCAGAGTCTCGCGGGCTGCGACGTCCGTGTGGTCAGGCTGACCGCTGATGTGGACACCGTCCGTGACCGCCTGCGCCGACGGGACACGGGCCCGGAGCTCGAACGGCATCTGCGGGCGCTTGACCGGCACGAGTCCTCACCGGCCGAGGGCGCCATCGAGGACTGCACGGTCACGAACGACCGCACCCCCGCCGAGGTCGCCGCGGAAGTTCTCGTCCGAGTGGGATGGGCGGATCAGGTCAGCTTCCGGCGGGTGTGACGCCGGTCCGGCCCGCGACGCGCCCGCCAGCGGCGATCGGCTTCAGCCTCGGCGCGGTCATCGGCCTGCACCTGCCCGCCGCACATCCCGGCACCGTCGGCACACTCATCGCGCACGAGCCGATCGCGCTGCGGTTCCTGACCGCCGCCGAGGATGGCCGCGGCGAGGAGCAGTCGCAGGACGTGGAACCCGCCGCGCAGGTACGCGAGCGGGACCAGGAACGGCAACGGTTCGATCAGGGGCGCGCCGCCAGGTGGGCGGCGAGGTGGGAGACGACGGAGCGGGCGTCGTCCTCGATGCCGTGGATGAAGGTGGACTTGCGGCGGCGCAGGACCGGCAGGCCGAGGGCGTAGAGGCCGGGGCTGGGCAGGACGCCGCCGTCGTGGTCCAGGTTGCCTTTCGCGTCGAGGACGGGGACGTCGAGCCAGTCGTACACGGGACGGAAGCCGGTCGCCCACACGACGCTGCGGATCTCGCCGGAGGTCAGGTCGAGCTGCAGCCGGGACGACGCCGGCACCCGGGTCGGCGGCAGGGGCTCGGAGGGTGGGAGGCCGGCGAACGCGGAGAAGGAAGCCAGCAGGCGCTGCTGCTTGAGGTCCGCGAGGGCGAACACGTTGCGCAGGCCGCCGGAGAACAGCGCGCGGCCGTCGCGGAGCCCGGCCCAGCGGCCGACGAGCTGGACGCCGAGGTCGGTGAGGGCGTTGAGGTCGAGCGTCGAACGGTCGGGCGTGCCGGCGAGCTGCGGCGACGGCAGCCGGCGGGCGCGGGTGAGGTCGTCGATCTCGTCGTAACGCTGGTCCCACACCCCGGAGGCGTCCATCCACCAGAGGATGTCGCGGTCGCGGTACGTGCGGGGCAGCCGCGTGTGCTCCCCGACGGCGAGGGTCACGGGCCGGCCGGAGCGCTGCAGCTCGGCGGCGAGCTGCACGCCGGTCGCCGAGGCGCCGACGACGAGGACGCCGCCCTCCGGGAGCTTGGCGGGCGCGCGGTAGTCGAAGGGCGTGAACTGCTCGACATCGCCCGGGATCGCCGAGCCGAACGCCGGCACCACGGGCCGGTTGCAGGCACCGCTCGCGATGACCACGGTCCGGCAGCGGAACGAGCCCTGGTCGGTGACGACCTGATACTCGTCGTCGACCCGCCGCACCGAGGTCACCGTGGTGCCGGTGCGGACGGGAGCGGCGGTGGCGGTGGCGAAGCGATCGATGAAGTCGACCACTTCGCCCATCGTCATGTACCCGTCGGGGTCGGCGCCGTCATAGGCGAACCCGGGCAGGCGGGTCAGCCAGTTGGGCGTCAGCAACCGCAGGGAGTCCCACCGCTCGCGGCGCCACGAGTTGGCGACCTCGCCGCGCTCCAGCACGACGTGGTCGATGGACCGCTCGCGGAGGAAGTGGCTGGCGGCGAGGCCGGCGTGCCCTGCGCCGATGACGACGGTGGTGACGTTCAACGTGGAGACCTCAGGCCACTTCGACCGTGACGTCGGTGGGGTTGGTCAGCGCGTCGAAGACCGCGGACCGCTTCTGCGACTGCGCGACGAGCGCCTGGATGTCCTCCTTCGACGCGTCGGCGTCGATGGTGAACGTCACCTTGATGTCGTTGAAGCCGTTGCGGACGTCGGCGTCGGCGCCGAGGATGCCACGGATGTCGTGCTTGCCCTCGACGACGGCGTCGACGGAGCGCAGCTGGATGCCGCGGTTCTGCGCGACCGACGCCACGCCCGCGGTGAGGCAGCCGGCGAGGCCGACGAGCAGGTACTCGATCGGGGTGATGCCGTTGTCCTCGGCGGCGAAGACCGCCGGGTGGTCGGCGTCGAACACCGACTCGTTCTTGTGGCTCTGCTCCTGGCCGAGGCCGTAGAACTGCTGGACCCGCGTGGTGCTGTGCACGCCGTGGTCCCACTTCGAAGTCGCCCGCCAGGTGAACTGCGCGGCCTCGGGCGCGCTCTGCAGCGCGGTGCGCGCCTCGAGCAGTGCCTGCACGTTGACGCCGTTCTCAACCGTGGTCATCGGATGAAGCTCCCTTCAAACATCCATAATCCCCATCGGGATGGTTGACAGTACCTCGGCTTCGGGGTCACGGCTATGATCGCCATCATGAGTTCAGCCTCGACCCGTGCGGCCGGCTCGGTCGGCGTCGTCGAGACCCAGTATGCCGACCTGCCCGGGCCGGTCCAGCTCGACTGCGGCCGGAAGCTGTCCGGGGTGCGTGTCGCATATGAGACGTATGGGACTCTGTCCCCCGAACGGGACAATGTGCTCCTCGTCTGCCACGCGCTGAGCGGCGACGCGCACGCTGCCGGGGAGTCGAGCAGGCCGAGGGAGAGCACCCGCGACGGCTTCGGCGCCGAGGACCGCGACGGCTCGGCCGGCAAGGGTCTCGGATGGTGGGACGGGATGATCGGCCCGGGCAAGGCGTTCGACACCGACCGGTATTTCGTCGTGTCGACGAACCTGCTCGGCGGCTGCGGCGGCACCACCGGACCGTCGTCGATCGACCCGGAGACCGGCCGGCCGTATGGCGCGGACTTCCCCGTGATCACCGTCGCGGACATGGTGCGGACCGAGCGTGCCCTCCTCGAGGTGCTCGGCATCGAGCGGCTGGCCGCGGTCGCCGGCGGGTCCCTCGGCGGGATGCAGGCCCTGCAGTGGGCGGTGCTGCACCCCGACCTGGTCGACGCGATCGTCGTGATCGCCAGCACGCACGCGCTGCACCCGCAGGGCGTGTCGTGGAACGCGATCGCCCGCGAGTCGATCATGCGCGACCCCGGCTGGCAGGGCGGCCAGTACTACGGCACCGGCCGGGCACCCGATGCCGGCATGGGCGTGGCGCGGATGGTGGGGCACGTCACGTACCTGTCGGCGCAGTCGATGGGCGACAAGTTCGGCCGGCGGCTGCAGGCCTCCGACGACATCCGGTACACGATCACCGACGCCGAGTTCCAGGTGGAGAGCTACCTGCGGCACCAGGCGGAGACGTTCGTGCGGCGTTTCGACGCCAACACGTACCTCTACACCTCCCGCGCGCTGACGTACTTCGACCTGGCCCGCCAGCACGGCGACGGGTCGCTGGAGCGGGCGCTCGAACAGGTGAGAGCCCGGACGCTGCTGATCGCGTTCACCTCCGACTGGCTGTATCCGCCGCAGGCCTCGCAGGAGATCCACGACGCCCTGAAAAGCACGGGCAAGCCCGTCGAGCTGCATGTCATCGACGCGCCGTACGGGCATGACTGCTTCCTGCTGGAGGAAGCCCGGCAGACGCCCCTGATCCGCGCATTTCTGAACCTGGAAGAGGCACCGTGACCGACAAGCCCCTGCGGGCCGAGGAGGCCCGCGAGTTCGGGTTCGAGACCCGGCAGCTGCACGCCGGGCAGCGCCCCGACCCCAACACGGGCGCGCGGGCCGTGCCGATCTTCCAGACGACCAGCTACGTCTTCGAGGACCCCGAGTCCGCCGCCGCGTACTTCAACCTGCAGGAGTACGGCAATACGTACAGCCGCATCATGAACCCGACCGTCGCGGTCTTCGAGGAGCGGATCGCGAATCTCGAGGGCGGCAGCGGGGCGGTCGCGTTCGCCAGCGGGATCGCGGCGCAGGCGGCGGCGCTGTTCACCCTGCTGCAGCCCGGTGACCACGTGGTGTCGTCGTCCGCGCTGTACGGCGGGACCGTCAACCAGTTCAAGCACCTGCTCCGCAAGATGAGCGTCGAGGTGACCTGGGTCGACCCGGACGACACCGACGCCTGGGCGAAGGCGGTCCGCGACACCACCAAGGCGTTCTTCGGCGAGACGATCGGCAACCCGTCGGGCAACGTCCTGGACATCGAGGCCCTGGCCCGCATCGCGCACGAGCACGACCTGCCGCTGATCGTCGACAACACGTTCGCCACGCCGTACCTGTGCCGGCCGATCGAGTGGGGCGCCGACATCGTCATCCACTCGGCGACGAAGTTCATCGGCGGGCACGGCACCAGCATCGGCGGCGTCGTGGTCGAGGCCGGCACGTTCAACTGGTCCAACGGGCGCTTCCCGGTCGTCGCGGACCCGTCGCCGGCGTACCACGGGCTGCAGTTCCACGAGACGTTCGGCACCTACGGGTACCTCATGAAACTGCGCGCGGAGACGCTGCGCGACCTGGGCGCGGCGCTGTCGCCGTTCAACGCGTTCCTGTTCCTGCAGGGCCTGGAGACGCTGTCGCTGCGGATGGACCGGCACGTCGCCAACGCCCGGCGCGTCGCGGAGTTCCTGGAGTCGCACGACCTGGCCGCGAACGTCACCTACCCGGGGCTGCCCGGCAGCCGGTACCGTCCACTGGTGGACAAGTACCTGCCGCTGGGTGCCGGCGCGGTGTTCTCCTTCGAGTGCGCCGGCGGCCGCGAGGGCGGGCAGGACCTGATCCGCGGCGTGCAGCTGTGGTCGCACCTGGCCAACGTCGGCGACGCGAAGAGCCTCATCATCCACCCGGCGAGCACCACGCACCGCCAGCTCAGCGACGACGAGCTGCGCGCGGCCGGGGTCGCGCCGGGCACGGTGCGGCTGTCGGTCGGCACCGAGTCGGTCGACGACCTGATCTGGGACCTGGAGCAGGGCTTCGCGAACGTCAAGGCAGGTGGCTGATGACCTCCCTCGATCTCACCGGGTACCAGGACCCGCTGACGATCCAGCGGGTGCTGCACGGCGCCAGGACGATCGCGATCGTCGGGCTGTCCGGCAACGAGCTGCGAGCGAGCCACTTCGTCGGCTACTACCTCAAGCGGCACGGCTACCAGGTGATCCCGGTCAACCCCCGCGAGCCGCGGATCCTCGGCGAGACCAGCTACCCGAGCCTGACCGACGTGCCGGTCCCGGTGGACATCGTCAACGTGTTCCGCGCGCCCGACGCGCTGCCCGGCATCGCCCGCGACGCCGTCGCGATCGGGGCGGGGTCGCTGTGGACCCAGTTCGGGGTCGTCAACGCCGAGGGCGCCCAGATCGCGACGGACGGCGGGCTGACGGTGATCATGGACCGGTGCCTGAAGGTCGAGCACGCCCGCTACGTGGGGCGCATGCACTGGCTCGGCTTCAACACCTCCCGGATCACGTCGGTGCGGGGCGGCCTGCAGTAACGGCGGACGTGCGGATCACCGGCCGCGCCCGCCACCGGCGTCATCGTCCCAGCGCCCGCCTCGTGAGACCGCGCCACCGCGACTCGCCGTGCGCCACCAGGTCCGTCCCAGTCACGGACCCGGCCGGGCGGACGGAGACGACGACCGTGGCGGCGACATGGTCGTGCCAGCCGCGCTTCCACGGTCCGGGGTCCAGCAGCGGGGACAGGTAGAACAGCAGCCCGCCGAGGCCGCACGACAGGCAGCCGGCGATGGTCAGGAAGAACGTCCTGCTGAACGCCGAGCCCCAGCCGGGCTCGTCGCCGTCGAGCCGGACGACCCGCAGCCACATCACCCGTTTGCCGATGGTTTCGCCGTACGCGCCGAGCATCACGAACTCGTAGCCGCACAGCACCCCGAGGCCCAGCACCGCCAGCATCGCCGGCAACCGGCTGCCGTCCCCGAGGAGCAGCACCGCCAGCCCCAGCACCAGCACCGCGCCGGCCAGCACCCCGGTGTCGATGAGCCGCGCCACGGCCCGGTCCCTGACCGTCGCCGGTGCCATCGGCGGCCCCTCCTCCACGCGTCCGATCATGCCAGCGGCCAGGTCCCGCGTCCCCCGAAAGCGACATTCCGGGTGACCGGCGCCGAGCGGTCCGACGCGTCCGTGGTGACTCGTAGCGGGCGGCCCGGCTCATCCGGGAAGGCCGGCTCGCGGAGGCCGCCGCGCGGAGGCCGCCGCGCGGCCGGTGGAGGCGCGCGCGGCGGTCGAGTGCGATCCGGATGCGGCGTTCTGGCGGCGGTTCAGCGGACAGGGACGCGGGCGGACCAGTCCCGGAAGTGGGTCGGGGCGATGACGGCGCCGGGGCGGGGGATGAGGGCGTCGCCCGGGACGGCGGCGAACATGCCGGCCGATGCGTCCGTGACGACCGTGCGGGTGTCGTGGTGGGCGGCGAGGACGATACGGCCCAGCTCGTCGAGGGTGAAGACCTCGGGGCCGGCGACGTCCCGGGTGCCCCGCAGCGGCTCGCCGACGCTGACGTCGGCGACGGCGCGGGCCACGTCGGCGGCGGCGATCGGCTGGATCGGGGTGGCCGGCAGGCGCACGGTGCGCTCGTCGGAGGTCCACGACAGCACCGTGTCGATGAACTCGAAGAACTGGGTGGAGCGGACGATGGAGTACGGCACCGGGGCGGACTTCAGGATGTCCTCCTGCATGGTCTTCGCCCGGTAGTACGCGAGCTCCGGCACGCGGTCGACGCCGACGATCGACAGGAGGACCGCGTGGCCGACGTCCTCGGCGACGGCCGTGCGGAGCAGGTTGTCCATGGTGGTGCGGAAGAACGCCGCCGCCCTGTCGTCGAACGTCGGCGAGCTGGTCACGTTGACCACGACGTCGGCGCCGCGGAGGCCTTCGGTGACGCCGCGGCCGGAGAGCAGGTCGAGACCGGTGGACAGTGCGTGCGGCACGGCCCGATGGCCACGCGAGGTGAGGATGTCGACCACCTGCGAGCCGATGCGGCCGGTGCCGCCGATCACGGCGATGTGCATGATGTCCTCCCTACGAAGCGACGAAGCGTCAGAGCTCGGACGGGTCGACGAGCGTCAGCATGGGCTCGCCCGGTGTGCAGAACATGGTGACGGTGAAGCGGAGCGGGATGTCGTCGCGGTTGTTGCCGTCCTGGTAGTGGATGACGTCGCCGCCCGGCTCCCAGAACGCCTCCCCGGCCTTCAGCACCCGTGCCGGCGAACCCTGCAGCTCGAACACCATCTCGCCCTCGAGGACGTAACCGAACGCGGGCCCGGGGTGCCGGTGCGGCGGCGTGCCGGGGTCGCCGGGCGGGAACTCCACGACGACCGTCATCACGTGCGGGTCAGCCGGGATCCACGGCGGTTTCGCCTCCTGCACGACGGTGACCGCCGACTTCCAGGCATCAGAGGGAGTGTTCATGCCCGCGCACTACCCGGCCTCGACGAGCCCACACAAGCCGTCCGCGAGAGGGTGAGGCCGACCCGTTCCGCGCCGCAGTAGCGTCGGATCCGGCCACTTCGGAAGGGATTCGTGATGTCCTCAACCACAGCCCTGACCATCGCCGTCGTCGTGATCGTGGTCCTCATCGTCGCGCTCATCGTGGTCAGTTACGGGCGGCACCGTCGCACCAGCGAGCTCAAGCGACAGTTCGGGCCCGAGTACGACCGGGCGGTCGGCGAGCAGCCGAGCCGCCGTGCGGCCGAACGCGACCTGGAGCAGCGCCAGCGCCGCCACGACGAGCTGGAGCTCAAGGAGCTCGATCCCCGGCAGCGGCAGCGGTACGCGGAGCAGTGGGAGCGCATGCAGGCCCACTTCGTGGAGGAGCCGGAGGCGGCGACCCGCGAGGCCGACGAACTGGTGACGATGGTGATGCACGAGCGCGGATACCCGACCGAGGACTTCGACGCGCGCGTCCAGAACCTCAGCGTCGACCACGCCGAGACGCTCGGCCACTATCGCGAGGCCCACGAGATCAACCAGGTGAACGAGCGCGGCCAGGCGTCGACGGAGCAGCTCCGCCAGGCGTTGATGCACTACCGCCTGCTGTTCGCCGAGCTGCTCGGCGACACCTCGGGCGGCGGCCGGCCGATCCCCAGGCACGGCTGAGGCCGCGGCGAAACGGCCGAGGCCGCGGCGAAACGGCTGAGACCGCGGCGAAACGACCGAGGCCGCGGCGAAACGGCTGAGACCGCAGGGACATGGCTGAGACGCAGGGATGTAAGGAGGCGCGACCGTGACCCGAGACGACTACGCACCCAGGGAACGGGACGACTACGCACCCAGGGAACGGGACGACTTCGCACCTAGGGAACGGGACGACTACGCAACCGGGGGACGAGGCGACTACGCACCCAGGGAACAGGCTCAGGAACCGCGGCCGACCGGGGCGTTCCAGACGCCGCCCGCGACGCCGCCGCCCGCGACCACCACGGCGGGCGCGCCAGGGGGCACGGCGGCACCGCAGCCGGAGGGCGCCCGCGACCTGAGCATCTGGGACACCGACAAGGCCGACGAGTTCCGGCAGCGCTGGCACGACGTGCAGACCCACTTCGTCGAGGACCCGCGCGGCAGCGTCACCGAGGCGCGCCAGCTGGTCGACGACGCGGTGCATGCCCTGTCCGCCAGCGTCCACGACCGCGAGGAGCAGCTCGAACGCGCCAACGCCCGGTCCTCGGACAGCACCGAGGGGATGCGTGACACGATCCTGCAGTACCACCAGCTGCTGGACCGCATCCTGACGGTCTAGAACGCGGCGAGCTCGGCGGCCGCCGTCTCCAGCGTCGCGTCGGTGCCGTGCGCCAGCATCCGCACGAACGTGGCGTCCCCGGCCGCCGCGGCCCGCCGGACCCCTTCCGCCATCCCGTCGCGCCAGACCGCGCCGTCCGGCGGCACGAACGTCGCGACGGCGGCGTGGTAGTCGCGCAGCCAGCCGGCGACCTGCCGCAGCGCGTCGTCGCTGTGCACCCAGCCGGGCCACGGCCGCCGCGCGCCGACGACGGTGCCGGGCAGGAAGGACAGCACCTCCCGGCCCTGGTCGTCGAGGCCGAGCGCGCGCGGCGCACGGTCGAACCCGGCGGTCTCCAGATGCCGCAGCAGGGAGTGTACGGCCGGCGTCCACACTCCTGCGGCGCGCCGGACGGTGTCGCCCACGCGGACCGCGCCGTTGTCGAACCCGCCGGCGAGGCGCTGCCCGGCGCCGCCAACGGTCAACGGCGCTCCCGCAGCAGCGCCGCGACGTCGGCCGCCAGGCGGATCGTGGCCTCGATCTCGGCGCGGCGGATCGAGACGCTCTCGACGTTGAAGCCGTACGGCATGCCGAGGTGCTCGCAGAAGTCGGCGAGGTCCCGGGCGATCGCCATGGCCTGCCGGTAGGACTCGGCGAGCGGGTCGTCGGCGAAGCGGATCGAGTTCTGCAGCCAGCGGGGCACGTCGACGCCCAGCCAGCGGACGAACTCGAGCGTCTTGAGCGACCCGCACAGCGACAGCGTGAAGACGATGGTGCGCGGCGCCGTGCCACGCTCCCGGCACGCGTAGAAGTAGTCGGAGAGCAGGTTCTTGGTCTCGTTCACGTGGTACACCACCTGCGAGACGAAGAACGAGCAACCGCGGTCCTGCTTGGCCAGCATGCGCAGGTGCTCGTCGCCGCCGCGGGCGTGCCGCTCGCCGATGACCACCGCACCCAGCGGCAGGTCGGGGCGGACCTCCTGCCGCACGGCGTGGGCGCGGCGCATGTCGGTGCGCACCGACTTGTCGCCGGACGACGCGCCGACGAAGACGCTGAGGACCCGGCTCGTGTCGGCCCGCCGCAGCCAGTCGGCGAGGTCGTCCTCGTGGTACTTGCCGACGCAGCGGTAGATGATGGCCGGCTTGTCCCAGCCGCCGAGGTGCTCCGCGTGGAACACGGCCGGGTCCATCGTCGGCAGGTACGGAAACGGCCGCTCGTCGGGATTGCGGTCCGACTCGTCGTCGATGTCGTACAGGATGAGGCCGTCGACGTCGAGCCCGGCGAGCCGGTCGAGCGTCACCGCGGCGATCTCCTTGACGCGCTCCTCGCTCTCGCTGCGCCGCGGCGGTGTCAGGCTGAACAGCAGGACACCGGACCGCGCCTCCGCCAGCTTCTGGTGAAGACCACTTCCAGGCATGCCATCACCTTACGAGCCCACCCCGCCGCGGACGACGTCGTCCGGCTCACGCCCCAGCGGCACTACAGCCAGCTGTACCACGGATGCGGTGGTGCGGGGTATCGGCGCAGGTCGGCGCCGTTCCTAGCATCGGAGGACATGAGATCAACAGCGGGGTACGCGGTGCGGCTGGACGCGGTGTCGAAGGAGTACGGGGCGGGCAGGCACGCGGTGCGGGCGCTCGACGGGGTGACGGCCGGGTTCGCGCGCGGGACGTTCACCGCGGTCATGGGGCCGTCCGGATCCGGCAAGAGCACGCTGCTCAACTGCGCGGCCGGCCTGGACCGGCCGACGTCCGGTCAGGTGCTGCTGGGCGACACGGTGCTGTCCGGCCGGTCCGAGACCGAGCTGACCGAGCTGCGCCGGGACCGGATCGGGTTCGTGTTCCAGGCGTACAACCTGCTCGGCGCGCTGAGCGTGGCGGACAACGTCACGCTGCCCCTCCGGCTGGCCGGGAAGCCGGTCGACCGCGGGCGGCTGGCGGGCGTCCTCGCCGCGGTCGGGCTCGCCGAGCACCACGACCGGCGGCCGAGCGGTCTCTCCGGCGGCCAGCAGCAGCGGGTGGCGGTCGCCCGGGCGCTCATCACGCAGCCGGACCTGGTGTGCGCCGACGAGCCGACCGGCGCGCTGGACAGCCGCAGCGGCCGCCAGGTCCTGGAGCTGCTCAGGCGGGTCGTCGACGACCTCGGGCAGACGGTGCTGATGGTCACGCACGATCCGGTCGCCGCGGCGCAGGCCGACACCGTGGTCTTCCTCGCTGACGGGAAGCTGGCCGGCGAGCTGCACCGGCCGTCCGCGGAGCGGATCGCGCAGCGACTGACGCACCTGGGGGACGCGTGAGCCGCCGGACGCTGTCGCTGGCTGTGTCGCTGGCTGTGTCGCTGGCCTGGAGCACGGTCAAGGACCGCAAGGGCGGGTTCGTCGCGGCGTTCGTGGCGGTGGCGTCCGGCGCGGCGGTGATCACGGCGTGCGGGATCCTGCTGGAGAGCAGCGAGCGCTCGGGGGCGCCCACCGAACGCTACCGGGCGGCCGACGTCGTGGTGGGAGCCCCGCAGGCGCTGCCGGTGGCCGACGACGTCGACCCGAGGTTCGCTGAACGGGCCACCCTGCCGGCCGCCACGGTCGCGGAGATCGCGCGGGTTCCCGGTGTACGGGCGGCGGTCGCCGACGTGAGCGTCGCGGTGAGCTTCGTGACAGCAGACGCGACGGCCGACGTGACGGTGGACGGGCCGGGCGGGCGCCCGGTGCTGGGGCACGGCTGGGGATCCGCCGTCCTCGGCCCGGTCACGATCAGCGCCGGGCAGGCGCCGGCCGGTCCGCGGGACGTGGTGCTGGACGCCGCGCTGGCCGACCGGGCCGGCGTCGCCGTCGGCGCGGACGTCCGGCTCGCGGTCGGCTCGAACACGACCACGTACCGGGTGACCGGCATCGCGGGGCGGTCCGGAGGCCGGCAGGCCGCGGTCTTCTTCACCGACGAGCGGGCCAGGGAGCTGACCGGCCGGCCGGACCGGGTGGACGCGATCGGCGTGCTGGCCGCTCCCGGTGCCGGTGACCTCGCACGCACCGTCGGGAAGGCGGTCCCGGGTGTGGTCGTCTACGCGGGCGAGGACCGCGGCGAGGCCGAGTTCCCCGACATCGGCGGGACGCGGTCGTTCATCACCGAACTGTCGCTGGCGTTCGGCGGCAGCATGGTCGTGGTGATCATGGTCGTCGTCGGGAGCACCCTCGCGCTGTCCGTACGGCAGCGGCTGCGGGAACTGGCGCTCCTGCGGGCGATCGGCGCGACCCCGAAACAGGTGCTCCGCATGATCGCCGCGGAGACCATGCTGGTGGGCACGCTCGGCGCGGTGCTCGGCGTGGTCCCAGGCGTCGGGCTGGCCTTCCTCCTGCGCGGCGTCTTCGCCCGCGCCGGTGCGGTGCCGGACGACTTCGAGCTGTCGATCGGCCCCCTGCCGCTGCTGGCGGCGACGGTACTGTCCCTGACCGGCGCCCGCCTGGGCGGCTGGCTCGCGGCCCGGCGCGCGGCCAGGCTCAGGCCGGTCGACGCCCTCGGCGAGGCCGTCGTGGAGCCGCCCAGGCTCGGCCGGGTCCGGCTGGCCGCCGGCCTGCTGCTCGTCCCCGCCGGCCTGGCCATGGCGATCGTGCCGCCGTTGCGGGTGCCCGGCGAAGGGGGCGTGGAGGGTGCCGCGTTCTCGGCGTTCCTGCTGATCTTCGCCGTCGGGCTGCTCGGGCCGCGGCTGCTCACCGGCGCCGTGCGCGCCCTGACCCCCTGGCTGCGCCGCGGGTCGGGCGTCAGCGGGTTCCTCGCGACCGCGAACGCGCGCGCCAACTCCCGGCGGCTCGCCGCGGCGACCACCCCGCTGATCATCGGCGTCACCCTCGCGGCCGGGCAGCTCTTCAGCGGCACCACCGCGAGCGCGGCCGCCCAGGAGCAGGCCGAGGACGGGCTGCGCGCCGGCTACGTCGTCACCGCGACCTCGGCGGGCGTGTCGCCCGAGGTCGCCGCCGGGCTGCGGGACGTGCCGGGAGTGGCGGTGGTGACCCCGGTCGTGCGGACGCGGACCCTCGCCTTCTTCGGGTCCGGCGACGACCGCCAGATCCGCGGCTACGCGGCGCAGGGCGTCACCGGCGACCGGCTCGCCGAGACCCTGGACCTCGGCGTGATCGAGGGCGACGTCGGGGACCTGCGGGGCGACACGGTGGCGTTGAGCCGGATCGCGGCGGGCACCCTCGGCGCGACGCTCGGCGGCACCGTCGACCTCCGGCTCGGCGACGGCACGCCCGTCACGCCGACGGTGGTGGCGATCTACGAGCGGGGTCTCGGCCTCGGCGACGTCACGCTGCCGCACGACCTCGTCCTGGCGCACACCACCGACCGGCTGGACCTCGCGGTGCTGGTCGCGGCGGCGCCGGGCACCGACGGCCGGGCGGTCGGCGACGCGCTGCGGTCCGCGGTCCGGGACCTGCCGACGGTCCGGGTCGGCGACCGGGACTCGTTCGTCGCCGCGCGACAGGACGCCACTGCCGGCGAGTCGGTGGTCGGCCTCGCCCTCAACGCGGTGCTCCTCGGCTACCTCGCGATCGCGGTGGTGAACTCGCTGGTGATGGCGACCGCGGCACGCTCCCGCGAGTTCGCGCTGCTGCGCCTGGTCGGCGCGACCCCAGGGCAGGTGCGCGCGATGATGCGCGGCGAGACGAGGATCGTCGTCGTGGCCGCGGTGGCCTTCGGGACGCTGGCCGTGCTCCCGTCGCTGGCCGGCACGAGCCTCGCACTGACCGGGACGCTGATCCCGTCGGTCCCGCCGCTGATGTACGGGGGGATCGTCGCCGTCGCGGCGCTGCTCGGCTGGGCGGCCGTCATGACGTCGACCCGGGTCGCCATGCGGCCGGCGCCGGTCGACGCGATCGGTGCCCGCTCGTGAACGCCGCGGCTCCCGGCGCTCACCGGCCGGCGGCGTTGAGGTAGGCGAGGACGGCCAGGACCCGACGGTGGCCGCTGTCGGTGACGGCGAGGCCGAGCTTGGCGAAGATGTTGCCGATGTGCTTGTGCACGGCGTTGTCGGTGATGACGAGCCGCGCGCCGATGGCCGTGTTGTCGAGCCCCTGCGCCATCAGCCCGAGCACCTCGCGCTCGCGGGGCGTGAGGGCGTCGAGCGGGTCGCCGGCGCGCTGCACCAGCTGGGCGATGACCTCCGGGTCCATCGCGCTGCCGCCGTCGGCGACGCGGCGCAGCGCGTCGACGAACCCGTCGACCCGGCTGACCCGGTCCTTGAGCAGATAGCCGACGCCTCCGCCGGCGGTCGCGAGCAGCTCCGCGGCGTACTGCTGCTCCACGTACTGCGACAGCACCAGCACCGGCAGCCCGGGGTGCTCCCGCCGGGCCTGCAGGGCGGCCCGGATCCCCTCGTCGCGGAACGTCGGCGGCAGCCGGACGTCGACGATCGTCACGTCGGGGCGGTGCTCCCGCACGGCGGCGAGGAACCCGTCCGCGTCCTGCGCGACGGCCGCGATCTGAAAACCGGCCCGGCCGAGCAGCAGCTCCAGCCCGGTGGACAGCAGCACGTTGTCCTCGGCGATCACCACCCGCACGGCAGCTCCACGGTCACGGTCGTCGGCCCGCCGGCCGGGCTGTCGACGACGACGGTGCCGTCCAGCGCGAGCACCCGGCGGCGGATCCCGGCGATGCCGGTGCCCCGCCGCTCGTCGGCGCCGCCGGCACCGTTGTCGGTGACCACCACCGTCAGCCGGTCCGCGGTGCGGCCGACCCGGACACCGGCCGCGGTCGCGCCGCTGTGCTTGGCGACGTTGGTGAGCGCCTCGGCGACGGCGAAGTAGACGACGGCCTCGACGGCCGCCGGGACCCGCTCGAAGTCGCCGATGTCCAGCCGGGCCGGCACGCCGCAGCGGGTCACCACGGCCGTCAGGGCGCCGTCGAGCCCCCGGTCAGCGAGGATCGGCGGGTACACGGACCGGATCACCTCGCGCAGCTCGGCCATCGCCTCCTCGGTGCCCTCGTGCGCGTCCCGGAGCAGTCCCTCCACGAACTGCTCGTCCCGCGGCCGCTCGGCGAACGCCTGCCGGGCGACGGCCAGCCGCATCGCGATGGCGACGAGCCGGGCCTGGGTGCCGTCGTGCAGGTCCCGCTCGATCCGGCGCAGCTCGGCGCCGTGCGCGTCGAGCACGTCCGCCCTGGTCCGGGTCAGCACCGCGACCCGCTCGGCGAGCTGCTCGTCCGCCGGGCGCGACTGCACCGCCACGCAGATCCGGGCGTGCAGGCGGGCGACGGGCGGGAAGGCCAGGTACGCCACCGCGGCGAGCAGGACGATCTGCAGCGGGCCGAGGGTCAGGGCCGTCGCCCAGCCGGTGACGGGGACGTCGATGAAGAGCCGCGGCCGGTCCGCGTACCCGAACGCCCACCACAGCGGCGTGGCGATCAGCGCGACCACGATGTTGCCCACGCACAGCAGCGCCGGCAGCCCGAACACCACGCCGGTGACCGCGTTCACCGGCAGCCAGAGCAGGGCGCCGGCAGTCCGACCCGTCGCCGCGTCCGCCCACGCCGCTCGCGGCGAGAGGCGCGCCCCTGCCGCCGGGTCGAGCAGCCGCCGGGCGCGGTCGCGGTGCCAGCCCGCCCACCACCGGGCGAGCCGCGGCACGCACAGCAGCGGCAGCGCGAGCACGGTGACGACCCCGGACAGCAGCGAGCCCAAGAGGTACACCCCGCCCCGCCGCGCCCGCACGGCGTCGAGTCTGCCGAATGATCGCCGGGCCCGCCAATACAATCGGCCGGGCCTGCAGCGGACGGAGTGCGGACGGAGTGCGGACAGTGGATGACAGGGCGCAGCGGGTCCTGGCGGGCCTGCGCGAGTTCTACGAGGCCCCACCCGGCGCGGCGGCGGCGGAGGACGGCGCCGAGCGGGCGGTGCGGCTGTTCCACGAGGTCGCCGCGAGCGTGCCCGCGTACCGGTCGTTCCTGCGGGAGCGGGGCGTCGACCCGGCCGGCGTCGCCACGGCGGCCGACTTCGCGCGGGTGCCGCTGCTGACGAAGGCCGACTACCACCGCAGGTTTCCGCTGCCGGAGCTGTGCCGCGGCGGGACGCTCGACGGCGCGGAGACGGTCGCCGTGTCGTCCGGGTCGTCGGGGCAGCCGACCGTGTGGCCGCGCTCGGTGCTGGACGAGCTGGTCGTCGCCCGCCGGTTCGAGCAGGCGCTGGTCGGCAGCTTCCGGGCCGACCGCCGGCGCACGCTGGTCGTGGTGTGCTTCGCGCTCGGTTCGTGGGTCGGCGGCATGTACACCGCCGCCGCCTGCCGGCACCTGGCCGCGAAGGGCTACCCGGTCACGGTGGCGACGCCCGGCAACAACGTCGACGAGATCCTGCGGGTCGTCCAGGAGCTGGGGCCGCAGTTCGAGCAGGTGGTCCTGGCCGGGTACCCGCCGTTCGTGAAGAACGTCGTGGACGCAGGGCGGGAGCGGGGCGTCGACTGGCCCGCGTACGCGATCAAGCTGCTGCTCGCCGGTGAGGTCTTCAGCGAGGAGTGGCGCACGCTCGTCGGCGCCAGGGCCGGCATGGCGGACCCGCTGTCGGACTCGGTCTCCCTGTACGGCACCGCAGACGCCGGCGTCCTGGGCACGGAGACCCCGCTGAGCGTGGCGATCCGCCGGTTCCTCGCGGGCCGCCCCGACGCCGCCCGCGCGCTGTTCGGCGACCCGCGGCTGCCGACGCTCGTGCAGTACGACCCGGCGACCCGCTACTTCGAGACCCACGAGGGCACGCTGCTCTTCACCGGCGACGGCGGGATCCCGCTGATCCGCTACCACATCGCCGACGAGGGCGGCCTGCTGTCACACGAGGCGATGCTCGCGTACTGCGCCGGCCTGGGCTTCGACCCGGCGGCCGGCCTGGACGGCAGCGCCGCTCCGCGGCTGCCGTTCGTATGGGTGTTCGGCCGGTCGCTGTTCACCGTGTCGTACTTCGGCGCCAACATCTACCCGGAGAACGTGACCGTCGCGCTGGAACGCGACGGGATCAGCGACTGGGTCACCGGCAAGTTCGTCCTGCAGGTGCTCTCCGACAGCGACGAGGAGCGTCACCTGTCCGTCGTGGCGGAACTCGCGCAGGGCGAGACCGGCGACCCCGGAAGGGCCGAGCTGCTGGCCGGCGCGATCCGCGCGGAGCTGCGACGGCTCAACAGCGAGTTCGCCAACTACGTGCCGGCCGCCTACCAGACGCCGCGGGTCGAGCTGCGCCCCACCGGCGACCCCGAGTACTTCCCGCCGCAGGTCAAGCACCGCTACACCCGCCCGGCCCGGTGACCCGGCCGCGGTGGGGTTTGTGTGCCGGCCTCAGCCAGGTGCGTCGCCGGTCGCCGGTTGCCGGCGCGGGACCAGTGCGTCCGGGTCGGCCGTGGCGACCGGCCGGGCGAGGTGCTGCTCGAGGGCGTCGACGGCCGCTCGTAACGATGCCAGCTGCGCCGCGACCGTCGCTGCTCCGGGCTGCTCGGCGGGGTCCTCCGCCGGGGCGGGGGCGGCGTTCGCGGTGTCACGCTCCTCCTGGTGAGCGTCCTGCAGCGCGTTGAGCACGACGCCGACGAGGAGGTTGGTCAGCAGGAAGCAGGCGGCGACCATGTAGGAGACGTAGTACAGCACCGCCCACTCGGTGACCGCGCGACCGGTCTGCAGGGTGTCGGTGATGCCGTCGAGGGACAGCAGCAGGAACAGGGTCAGCATCGCCTGCCCGACGGTGCCGTAGCGGGCGGGGTTCGCGTCGGCGAACATCATCCAGCCGAGCATGGCGTAGCCGTACAGCAGCAGGACGGTGACGAGCAGGAAGCTGCCCAGGCCGGGCAGGCTGCGCCGGATGCCCACCAGGATGACCCGCAGGCTCGGGAAGAGCCGGAACGTCCGCACGATCCGGGCCAGCCGCAGCATGCGCAGCACGGTCACGTTCTCCCGCACCCCCGGCAGCAGCGGCGAGAGCAGGATGAACAGGTCGAAGAGGTTCCAGCCGTCGCGGAAGAACGCCCGCGGCGCCGGCAGCTGCGCACCGAACCGCACCAGCAGCTCGGCCGCGAAGCACACGATGCAGCCGTACTCGACGGCCCGGAGCACGTCAGCGGCGGCGCGGTGCGCACCGTCATAGGTCTCCAGGCCGAGCACCGCCGCGTTGATGACGATCACCGTGAACGAGGCGACGGTGAACCAGCGCGCGTCGACCAGCGCGCGGCACGCGGCGGCGACACGAGCCACCGACGGATGGATGGTGTTCATGGACGGGCCGGACCCCCAGGGACGGTGACCTTCAACCGGCACGCAGCCTACGACATGATCGACATGTCGGGATCGACGGCCGAACCTTCCGAAGGAGGCATGAACCCGGCCTGCGGATTCACTCACGCGACCCCGGGTGACGGGTCACTCGCCTTCCTTCGAGTCGTCCGAGGTCATCGCCTCCTGACCGGGAGCGGACGGCAGGAAGACGTGCTGATGGCCCCGGCCGATGTCGACGTTGAGCTGGTCGAGTTGCGTGGCGCCGACCGACCAGCCGGCTACCGCCAGGTCACGCTGGCGGCCGGCGAGGCCCAGCAGCGCCGCCCGGTCGGCCTCCGGGGCCTTGACCGCCGCGGCGTAGGTGTCCACCGCGAGGTCGAGCTGCCGGGCGCCGCCGGCGAGGCTGCCACGGGCGATGTTGACCGCAGTCCCGGCCGACGGCGGATTCGCGAACTCCTCGACCCCCTTGCGCGTGACCGTCTTCCACCCGTCGACCTTGCCCTGCTCGACCAGCGGCCCTGGCGCGCCGCCGGGAGGAAGCGCCGTGGTGACGATCGATGCTATCGACTCGAACGACAGCCGGAAGGTCCCGAATTGCCGACCTCGCAGCGACCGGCACCTGCCGGTCGCGCACTCCGAGGCAGGTGGATTCCGGCGGAACGGCAGTCCGTCACGGTGCGTCGATCGGGCGGTGCACGGCGCCGTCGTGCATGACGAAGTCGACGGCCCCGGTGGCGTCGATGTCGTCGAACGGGTCTCCGGGCACGGCGATCAGATCGGCGGTGGCGCCGGGCGCGATCCGGCCGAGGTCGGGCCGCCGCAGGAGGTCGGCGGCGGTGCTGGTCGCGGCGCGCAGCGCCCGCAGCGGGCTGATGCCGGTGTGGACCATGGCGGGGAACTCCCGCCAGTTCTGCTCGTGCGGGAACATGCCGGCGTCGGTGCCGAACGCGACGCGCACCTCGCTGGCGGCCACATTGCGGGCGCTGTCGCGCAGCTGATCGGTGTACCGGCGGAACTTCGCCCGCTCGGCCGGGTCCTTGCCCAGCCAGTACTCGTCGTCGTCGAGGTGCTCCAGCGCGTCGGAGACCATGAACTGGGTGGGCACGAGGAACACCCCGCGTCCCTGCATCAGCGCCAGGGTCTCGGCGGAGGCGAGGTTGCCGTGCTCGATGGAGCGCACCCCGGCCCGCACGGCACGGGCGACGCCCTCGTCGCCGTAGGCGTGCGGGGTGCACGGGACGCCCAGGTCGGCGGCGGTGGCCACCAGGGCGTCCATCTCCTGAGAAGTGTAGGTGGCCTGCCCTGGGTCGTCGGTGGGTGTGCCGAACCCGCCGGTGGCCCCGAACTTGATCCAGTCCGCACCGGCCCGGATCTCTTCGCGAACTGCGCGGGTGACGGCGGCGGGCCCGTCGGCGAGCACCCCGATCTCGTGGCCGTGTTCGGGTGCGAGCAGGGTGGAGATGTCCCCGTGGGCCGCGCGGGCCGAGATCAGGTGTGGGGCCACGAGCATGCGTGGCCCGGCGATCAGGCCTTCGGCGATGGCGTCGCGGAGGTGGATGGTGATCGGTTCGGTGGCGAAGGTGGCCAGGTCGCGCACCGTGGTGAAGCCGCGGTCGAGCAGATCCCGCAGCACCGGCAGGGCACGCAGGGCGATGACCGTGGCCGGGTCGGCCACGAATGCGGTGAGCAGGGCGGACGGGTCCACCGTGGTGTGGATGTGACAGTCGATGAAGCCGGGCAGCAGCATCCGGTCGCCGAGGTCGACCACCTGCCTCGTGCCACCCGAGACCCGCGCGCCGACCTCGGCGATCCGGCCGCGGTGCACCAGCACCTCGGTGTGGCCGGATGGCGCCTCGGCCCGTCCGTCCCAGCATCGTCCGGCTACGACGACGGTCCCGGTCGAGGTGTCCGCGGTCATGGGGCTCTCCGTGGTTCGCTCGCTCGCTGAAGGTGGTTCGCTCGCTCAGCGCGCACTTCCCCCTCAGCGCCGGGGTATGCGGGCGGGCGTGACCTTTGAACCGCCGGTGCTGCTCGTCCTGGACCTCGCCGGCACCTTCGCCTTCGGGCTCAACGGTGCGCTGACCGCGGTGCGCACGGCACGGCTCGATGTCGTCGGCGTCGTCGCGCTCGGCATGATCACCGCTCTGGGTGGAGGGGTGATCCGCGATGTCCTCATCGACTCGCTACCGCCGGCGACGTTCCGCGACTGGCGCTACTTCGCCTTCGCCGCGGTCGGCGCGCTGGTCGCGTTCGCCCTCAGCCGGCGGCTGCATCGCCTGGAGACACCGATCGTGGTGCTCGACGCGGTCGGGTTGAGCGTCTTCGCCGTCATCGGCGCCGGCAAGGCCCTGGACTTCGGGCTCGGCGTCGCGCCCGCGGTCCTGCTCGGGACGGTGACGGGGGTGGGTGGGGGCACGATCCGCGACATGCTCGTCCGGCGGATCCCGTCGGTGCTGCACAGTGACCTGTACGCCATTCCCGCGCTGGTCGGCGCCGCGATCACCGTCACCGCCGTCCGGGCGGGCTTCTACGGCGTGCCGGCTGCGCTGGCGGCAGCGGCGGTCTGCTTCCTGATCCGCATGGCCGGCGTGCGGTACGACCTCAACGCACCTCGGCCACCCGGAGCCTCAGGGGATCGGGGTTCGCCCAGCGACGACAGGTAGGCGGGGGCTGGACGTGCGAAGACCGCACGGCGGGGCCGGACGGATCCGGCCCCGCCGTGGATCAGCGATACCCAGGGATCAGGCGTAGGTCTCGAACTCGGCGACCTTCGGGGTGCCCGTGGCGCTGGTGATCTCGAAGGTGACCTTCTTCAGCGAGGTGCGGGTGAAGGTGATGACGCCCGCGCCGGTACCGGAGGCGAGGACCGCACCCGTGTCACCGTTGAGCACGCGCCAGTTGCGGATCACACCGCCCGCGCCGGACGCCTCGCGGATGTTGATGCGCGAGATCGCGGTGGCCGAGCCCCACTTGATGGAGATGGAGCCGGTCGTGCCGGACGGCGACCAGAACGTGCTCATGCTGCCGTCGCGGACGTCGCCGTAGCTGGTCCCGTCGGCCTTGCTGGAGCCGTCGGAGCCGGCGCCGATGCTGAGGTTCGTGCCGCCCTGCGTGGGTCCCGGTGAGGACGGGCCGGGGGAGGACGGACGCGGCGACGACGAGGTCGGCCCGGCGGAGGTCGGACCGCCGGTCGGGCTGGTCGGCGTGCAGCTGCCGTTGGAGACCTGCAGGCCCTTGTTCGCGCCCGCGGTGCGGCTCACGACGTCCGGCACGCAGCTGGCCGGGTCGAGCGGGAAGCTGTACGGGATGCTGACGCTGGTGTTGGACGTCGGGTTCGGGCCCGCCGGGTTGGTGTCGGTGCCCTTCGGCGACCAGGTCACGTTGTCGAAGATGTTGCCCGCGACCTGCCAGTAGCCGGCCTCGCTGGTGTAGAACGTGCCGATGACGTCCTTGGAGTTCTTGAAGTAGTTGTTGTCGATGCGCGCCCGCGCGCCGGCCCGGGAGTTGATGCCGGACTCGTTGAGGCTGACGTAGGAGTTGTTGTAGATGTGCGCGATGCCGCCGCGCAGCAGGGGCGTGCGGGAGTCGATGTTCGTGTACGAGTTGTGGTGGAACGTGATGTAGCTGTTGCCCCGGTCGCTCTCGCTGGAGCCGATGAGGCCGCCCCGGCCCGAATTGCGAAGCGTGCTGTAGGACAGCGTCACGTACTGCACGTCGTCCTTGAGGTCGAACAGGCCGTCGTAGCCCGCCGACTCGCCGCCGGACGCCTCCAGGGACACGTGGTCGACCCAGACGTTGCGGACGGTGCTCTCCATGCCGATGGCGTCGCCGCCGTTGGACGTGGGGGAGCCGGACTTCTTCACGTTCTTGACCGTCACGTTCTGGATGATGATGTTGCTCGAGTCGCGGATGTGGATGCCGAGCTGGTCGAAGACCGCGCCGCCGCCGACACCGATGATGGTGACGTTGCTGATCTCCTTGAGCTCGATCTTGTCGGCGGCGGTGTTGCAGCTGCTGCCGGAGACCTTGGTCGTGTTGCCGTGGTTGATCGTGCCTTCGACCTGGATGATGATCGGGGTGCTGCTGCTGGCCCGGTTGCACAGCGCGGCGTGGATGGCGGTGCCGGTGGTGGCCCGGACCGTCTGCCCGCCGGCGCCGCCGGTGGTCCCGCCGTTCTGGGTCGCGAAGCCGGTGACGCCACCGGTGGCCGCGGACGCCTCCGGCGTGGACAGGGCGACGCCGACCGCGGTGCCGACGATGGCGGTGGCGGCCGCGGCCACGCCGGCTCGGAGCGCGAGGCGGCGGGGTGTTCGGGTCTTTGAGCTCATTCGAAGCCTCCGGGTGGGGGTGTGAAGCATCGGCGGAACCCGATACTAGGAAAGCGCTTTCCTCCGCGACAAGGGTTCTGATGTGCAGGTTTGTTGCAGGAATCCTGAACCGTGAAATTTTCAGGCGCGGGAAAGAATGCGCTGCACGATCCCGGTGACTCGCGGGTCTGACATCGCTGCCGGTTGATGCACCAGGTGATACGTGATAGGCGGCAGGTCCCGGACCGGACGGGCGACGACCCCCGCGGGCGGCGGCACGCAGCCGTTGACGACCGCCAGCCCCACGCCGAGCGCGACGAACTGCGCGATCAACGGCCAGCCCTCGGCCTCCACCGCGACCGTCCAGCCGGCGCCGGCGGACCGAAATGCCTGCTCCAGCAGCACCCGGTGGGGCCGGTGCTGCGGCGGCACCACCATGCGCACGCCGTCCAGGTCACGCAGCCCGACGGTCCTGCGCCGGGCCAGCCGGTGTCCTTCGGGCACGAACAGCATCTGCGGGAACGTCGCCAGCTCCGCCACGGTCAGGTCCTCGGGCAGCACGTCCAGGACGCTCACCCCGAGGTGCGCCTGGCCGGTCCGCACCGCGGCGAGCATCTGCCGGTGGTCGCAGTTGATCAGGCGCAGCCGGGTCGGCTCCTCGGCGAGCACCGCCCGGATCGTGTCGCCCAGCAGGTACAGGTAGGCACCCTGGCCGGCGGCGAGCACGACCGGCCGGTGCGGCGCGTCGCCGGCGAACTCGGCCAGGAACTGCGCGAGCCGCTCGTCGTGCGCGCGGGCGAACCGGGCCACCGCCTCGCCGTCGGCGGTGAGCACCAGCCGCCGCCCGACCCGGTGATACAGCGGCCGGCCCAGCTCCCGCGCCAGCTTCCCGATCTTCACGTGCAGGGCGGGCTGGGAGATGCGCAGCCGCTCCGCCGCCCGGGTGAAGTTGAGGTGATCGGCGAACACCGCGAACGCGGCGAGGGCGTCCGGCGACACGGCCATAGACCCAGACTATAGTCGCGCCGGCAAGAATAGTTCCGCGCTAGCGCCGCGACGGCGACGCTGAACCCCATGAACACAGCAGGCAGCAGGCTCGGCGTCGACATCGGCCGGGTCATCATCGGCGGGTCCGGCCCGGGCGGCGGCGACACCCAGTTCTTCAGCGGCGACACCGCCAGGATGCTGGCCACGCCGGCGGTGCCCGGCGCGTTCGAGGCCCTTGCCCGTCTCGTGCCCCGCTTCGAGCAGGTGTGGCTGATCTCCAAGTGTGGCGAGCGGGTGCGGCGCCACACGCGGCTGTGGCTCGACCATCACGCGTTCGCGGCCCGGACCGGCATCCCTCGCGAGCACCTCCGGTTCTGCCTGCGGCGGCCCGAGAAGGCCGTGCACTGCGCGGAGCTGGGGATCACGCACTTCGTCGACGACAAGCTCGACGTGCACGAGGCGCTGCGCGGCGTCGTGCCGCACCGGTTCCTGTTCGGCCCGCAGCCGCCCCCGGCGCCGTCGTGGCTGCACCACACCGAGACGTGGGACGCCGCCGGGGCCGCGATCCTGCGCAGCCTCGATCAGGCCTCCGACCGGGCACCGGCCCGGCGGTAGGCGACGCTCAACGAGGAGGCTGAGCGGCCGGGCCGGGGTTCAGCCGGGCTCCGCGCACAGGCAGAAGGGCTTGCCGACCGGGTCGAGGAAGACGCGGAAGGTCTCGCCGCCGGCCTGGAGCCTGGTGGCGCCCAGCGCCAGGGTCGCCGCCTCGGCCTCGTCCAGGTCGCCGACCAGCACGTCGAGGTGGACCTGCTGCGGGTGGGCCGGGTCGGGCCAGCGGGGCGGGGTGTAGCCGGCGACGCGCTGGAACAGGACCGGGCGGTCGCCGTTGTCGCCGATCTGCGCGAACTCGTCGTCGTTGTGGGTGAGGGGCTTGCCGAGCAGCGCGGTGTAGAACTGGCTGAGGCTCCACGGGTCCGCGCAGTCCACGACCGGGCCGAGGAGGGTGACGCCGTCGTTGCCGGGCTGCCAGCAGAGGTCGAACGGGTGGCCGGCCGGGTCGGCGACGGTGATCCAGCGGTCGTTGCGGCGCAGCAGGGTGCCGCCCAGCGCCAGGACCCGCTCGAGGGCGGGCTCGAGTGCGGGGACACGGAGGTCCAGGTGCGCCTGCTGCGGGCGGTCCTGGCCGGGCCACAGCGGCGGGCGGTGGTCGGGGGCGAGCTGGAAGCCGACCTTCCACCCGTCGTTCGCGCGCAGCGACACCCAGTCGTCGTCGGCGTGGGTCTGCTCCCAGCCGGCGAGCTCGGCGTAGAACGCGGCCAGGCCGCGGTAGTCGGCGGCGTCCAGCACGACGACGTCCAGCGTTCCGATCATCCGTCGAGCATATGACCGCCGCCGCGGGCGTTACGCGGCGCGCTGCAGGCGGCCGAAGGTGCTGGCGTGGAAGACCAGGGGCTCGCCGCCGTGCTCGGCGTGCAGGTCGTGGATGCGCAGCAGGACGATGTCGTGGTCGCCCGCGGGCAGCTCGCGTTCGATGCTGCAGTCCAGCCAGGCGCAGGCACCGTCGAGCAGGATCTCGCCGGAGTTGCTGGCCCGCCATGTCGCGCCGCTGAACCGGTCGCCGGTGCGGGCGCTGAGCTGCCGGCCGAGATGCTCCTGGCCGGCGCTGAGGACGCTGACCCCGAGCCGCCCGGCGCGCCGGAGCACCGGCCAGGTCGTCGAGGTCTTCGCGATGCACACCGACGCGAGCGGCGGGTCGAGCGACACCGACGTGAACGAGCTGGCGGCCAGTCCGATCGGGACCCCGTCGACGAGCGCCGCGATGGCGGTCACGCCGGTCGGGAACGCGCCGAAGACCCGGCGCAGGTCGGTCGGGTGCAGCACCGTGTGCACGCTCATGTTGGGCCTGCCTTTCCTCGCTTCGGCTGAGCTCAGTCTATCAAAAAGCCTACTATTTCGATAGGATTAGCTTCACAATGTGGACAGGGGCGGCAGGCCGAGGTTCTCCCGCAGGGTGGGCCCGAGGTAGTCGTCCTTCACGATGCGGCGCCTGCGCAGCTCGTGCAGCAGTCCGTTGACGACGAAGTCGTGCTGCCGAGGGTCCGACAGGCCGCCGACGGACATGACGTCGAGCACGCCGGCGCGGAACCGCTCCTCGACGGCGTCGGCGATCTGCTCCGGGGTGCCGGCCTCGGCCCAGTGGCCGGTGTCCTGCGCCGCGACGATGAGCTCGCGCAGCGTGTACCCGCTGCGGGCGTACCCGCCGAAGATCTCGACCCGGCCGCGGCGGCGGTGCACCGACGACACGTCCGGCAGCAGGTGCTCCGGCAGCGTCTCGTCGAGCTTCGCCTCCGACAGGTCGACACCGCCGCCGAGCATGTCGGCGACCAGCGCCCGGCCGGCCTCGAAGTCGATCGCCTCGTGCCGCTCGCGGACCAGCCGCCGCGCCTCCTGCTCGGTGGCGCCGAACGTGGCGTGCAGGGAGCTGAAGATGAGCGGCAGGCCTTCCGGCCGTCGATGCGCGGCGGCGAGGGCGCGGACCCGGTCGGTGTACTCGCGGGCCGCCGTCAAGCTCGACAGCGCGGTGAAGACGACCTCCGCGTACCGCGCGCCGAGCTCGATGCCCGCCGGCGACTGCCCGGCCTGGATCTGCACCGGCCGGCCCTGCGGCAGTGGCGGGATGTTCAGCGGGCCGGCGACGGTGAAGTACTGCCCGGCGTGGTCGATCGGACGGATCTTGTCGGGGTCGAGCACGGCCGTGCCGTCGGGACCGAGCCGCAGTGCGCCCGGCCGCCAGCTGGCCCAGAGCGCGTTGACGACCTCGAGGGTCTCCGCGGCGCGGGCGTAGCGCGCCTCCGGCCCGGGCAGCGGGTCGGGTCCGAAGTTCTCCTCGCCGATCGACGACGTCACCAGGTTCCAGGCGGCGCGGCCGTTGCTGACGTGGTCGAGCGTGCCGAACAGCCGGGCGAGGTTGAACGGGTGGTGGAACGTCGTGGAGACCGTCGCGATCAGCCCGATCCGCGTCGTCACCTGGCTCAGCGCCGCGACGTAGACGAGCGGCTCCTGTGCGCCGATCGTGCCCTGCGCGCCGAAGGTCAGCAGGTCGGGCACGAACAGGGCGTCGAACCTGGCCGCCTCGGCCAGCTCGGCGACCCGGCGGGCGGTGTCGAGGGTGGACCTTGCCGGGTCGAGCGCCAGCTCGTAGGTGCCGGGGTGCCCGCCGGCGGCGGTGACCGTGGCGAGCGTGCGGGGCGGGCGGGCCGTCATGACCGAACCATATTCCTATCAACCCAATAGGGATATATGTCAGACGTCACATCGCGGGGGTGCGTAACCGGCGACGTCCCCAGGTCGTTGAGGAGTGAGGTCCAGCAGACGAGGTGGGCCGGTCGAGCGTCGCGTGGGGGTGTTGGGCTGATGGCACGATGCTGATGCGGCGGGCGGATCCCCCGGGACGGGCGGCGCCCGCGAGCTGGGCCGGCGTCACGCTCGCCCTGACCGTCACGGGCTACGTCCTGCACTACTGGACGTGGATGCTGATCGGACCCATGGGCCCGCAGCTCGGCTACCGCTTCGGGCTCGACGCCGGCACCTGGGCCCTGCTCGGCATCGTGCCGCTCGTCGTCGGTGTGCTGGTGCGGGTCCCGGCGGGGATGCTGGCCGACCGGTTCGGCGCCAGGATCGTGCTGCCGGTGGTGAGCGTCGTCGCGGCCATCGGGGTGGCCGCCCTGACCGTCGCCGACGGGCTCGCGGCGCTCATCGCCGTGGCGTGCACCATCGGCGTCGCGGGTGCGGGCCTGCCCGCCGCCGCGGCCGCTGTCGTGCGTGCCGTCGCGCCCGGCCGCCGCGCATCCGCGTTGAGCCTCTTCGCCGCGGGCATGTGCCTCGCCGCCGCGACAGGGGTCGCGGTGCGGGCCACGGTCGCCATCGACCGGGGGCACGGCCTGCTGATCCTGGCCTGCGCGCTGCTCGGCCACGCCGGGTTGTCCGCCGTCGTGCTGCGCGACCGTCCCACCGCCGGGCAACGTCCGGCGGGTGCCTGGTCGGCCGTCGCCGCCCTGGTGCGCCGGCCCGCCACCCGCCATCTCACCATCTGGTACGGCGTCTCGTGCGGCGGCCTCGTCGCCCTCGACGTGTACCTGCCGGAGTACCTGCACAACACGTTCGGCGTCGGCTGGACCGCGGCCATGCTGGGCGCGGCGGCCGCGGTCGGCCTCGGCGCGATGGCCGGGTCGTTCGGCGGATGGTTGTGCCGGCGGCGCGCCCCCACCGCCGTGATCGGCGTGTGCTTCACCGCTCTTGCCGCGCTGCTGCTGGTCCTGGCGTTCGAGCCGCCACTCGCCTGGGTCGCGGGCCCGGTCCTCGGGGGCGTCGCGGTCGCGCTGGGCACCGCGTTCGGCAGTGTGCTGGCGCTCATCGGGCGCACCGCGCCGCCTGCCCACGCCGGCACCATCACCGGCGTGATCGGCGCCGCCGGCAGCGGGGTCGGGCTCTTCCCGCCGCTGCTGCTCAACACCATGCACGACCTCAACGGCTCGTACACGATCGGGCTGATCCTGCTCGCCACCGCCGCGGTCTGCGGCGCGGGCAGCCTCCGCGCCCGGCGCGCCTGGATCGGCGCCGCCGTCGCCTTCCCCGCGCCGGCCGCTGTCGCGTCGCCGGCCGATGCCGCGTCGCAGGCCGCCACGACGATCGTGTCGCTGGACGGGCCGCAGGTCCGCGCGTACTTCGGCGACGCCACCGCCGTCCTCGCGGCCCTCGCGACCCGGCACGAGGTGGCGGTCGTCTGCCGGGACGGCGGCACGGGCCTCGGCTTCCAGCTCGTCGCGGGCCTGCGCCGACACCTGCCGGCGCACACCGTGCTGGCCATCACCGCCGAGACGCCGCCGCACCCGCACGAGACGGCGGCGATCGCGGAGATGATCGACGCGGGGACGATCCCGCTCGTCCTCGTCGACGACGTCGACCCGACGCCGACCGCGCTGCTCCTCGCGGCGGCCGTCGACGCCGACCAGGTGCTCCAGCTGGGCCTCGACCGGGTCGAGGGCCTCATCCCGTTCCAGCGCCTTCCCACGACGCACCTGCCTCTCGTCGGCGGGTGAGCCGGCGGTACAGGAGGAACACCACGACGACCAGGGACAGGCTGCCGCCGGCGGTGGTCAGGGTGAACCACCCGGGCCACGGCCCGCGGTCCGGGTCGGCGGGGCGCACCACCAGGGACGGCAGCAAGCCGGTCGCCATGCGGATCTCGTACGCCTGGCACGTCTGCATCCCGAACTCACAGCTCTGCCCGGCGTCGAACCGGCTCAGCAGCGTGCCGGGCAGCCCGGCCGCCAGTGGCACGTCCCGCAGTTCGCCGGCGCCCTTGCCGGCGGCGACCAGCGCGACGATCCGGTCGCCGGACCGCCACCCGAGCATCTCCTCCGCCGCGACCGGCTCCGGCACCGGCCCGCTGCCGGTGGCGTCGACGAAGACGATCCGCCGGTTGTAATACTCGGTCCCGTTGCCGCCGCCGGACGTCGTGGCGCCGGTCGCGGCGAGGAGCCGGCCGTCCGGCGACCAGGCGGCGTTCATGGTGAGGACGTGGTCGGCCGGCAGGTCGACGGTCCGCGTCACCGTGCCGTCGAGGTCGACGATCTCGACCTGGGGCCCGGTCTGGACCGCGATCCGCTGCCCGTCGGGCGCGAACGACGCGGCGAAGACCGGGGTCACGCCGCCCAGCGTGCGGTGCCGGCCGGTGGTGAGGTCGACCAGCACCAGCACGCCGGTCCGGCGGGACTCGCCGAGGGTGTCGTTGTACGGGTCGCCCATCGGCATCGGCACCGCCGAGTACGCCAGGGTCCGCCCGTCGGGGGAGAACGCGAGCGGCACCGCACCCGTCGGCGCGGGCAGCGGGACCGCCCGCCGCCGCCCGGTGCGCAGGTCGATGAGGGTCAGCGCGTCGACAGCGGTCAGGTCGTCGGTGACGACGGCGGTCGTCCCGTCCGGCGACAGCAGCCAGGGCCGGATGCCGCGCCGCCCCTCCGCCGCGTCCAGCTGCCGGTACGTGTCCCGGTCGGCGCCCAGCGCCAGCGGCTGGAACTGGTTGAACAGCTCGCCGTTGCCGAACTCGAACAGCATGACGGCCCGCCCGCCGGGGGAGCGGCTGACGGTGCTGGTCAGCGACGAGTACGGCGCGATGTGGTCGGGCAGCGATGGTGCCGCGCCCGGCGCGGCCGGCACGACGGCCACCGGCCGCACGAGCGGCAGCAGCCCCAGCCCACCGGCCAGCAACGCCAGGACGGCGATCACCGCGGCGGCCCGGCGACGCCGCACGGACCTGCGCCCCCGCGCGACGAGGGTGTCGACGTACTGGGGCGGCAGCGGCGGCTCGTCGAGCGGCACCGACTGGAACAGCTGCTCGCTCACCGGGCCTCCCAGGCGTAGTCGGGCATGAGGCGGCGCAGCGCCGCGAGAGCGTAGGACGTCTGGCTCTTCACCGTGCCGGTCGAGCAGCCGAGGGCCCGCGCGGTCTCCGCGACGTCGAGCCCTTCCCAGTACCGCAGCACCAGCACCGCCCGCTGCCCCGGCGCCAGCCTGGCCAGCGCCGCTCGCACGTCGACCCGGTGCTCGGTCGCCGGCGCGGGCAGGTCCTGCAGGTCCGGCTCGGCGTCGGTGAACAGCCGCACGTTGCGCGCCCACCAGGTGCCGCGCTGCTGGAGGTACACGTTGACGAGGACCTGCCGCACGTACGCGTCCGGCGAGTCCGCGGCGCTGATCCTGCCCCAGTGCCGGTACAACTTCAGGCACGTCGCCTGCACCAGATCGTGCGCCTCGTGCCAGTCCCCGCACAGGTGGTAGGCGGTCCTGCGCAGCGCGAGCACCCGGTCGCTCACGTACTGCACGTAGGCGTGCTCCTCGTCGGCCCGCATCCGGCTCCCTCCCGCTCACCTCCTGGATCGCAGCACCGACCGGATCGGTTGTGCCCGCCGCCGGAAATTCTGCGCCGCCGGCGGAGACCTGTCAGGCGCGGGGAATCTCGAACCAGACGAGCTTGCCGCCGGTCGGGACGAGCTCGGAGCCCCACGCGGCCGCGAGGTGCTCGATGATGTGCAGGCCGCGGCCGTTGTCGCTGTCGGCGTCCGTCGGGGAGGTGCGCCGCTGCGGCGGGCGGATGCTGGTGTCGTGGACGGTGACCCGCAGGTTCTCGTCCAGGCGCAGCTCCACGGTCACGTCACCGACGGTGTGCTGGATCGCGTTGGTGATGACCTCGTCGAGCAGCAGCAGCGCGTCGTCGATGATCGGTGCCTGCTTCCACGCGGTGAGCACGTCGGCGGCGAAGCGGCGGGCCGCGGACGCGCTGATCGCCTCGCCCCGGAAACGGCGCCGCGCGGACGGCGGCCCGACCGGCGCGGCGTCGCTGGTGAGGCAGAGGAGGGCGACGTCGTCGGTGCGGGGCCGTGGGCCGACGTCACTGCCGAGGATGTGGTCCAGGGTGCCGCCGGGGTCCCGGGTCGGCGCGCTGTGCAGGGCCGCGAGGAGCTCCCGCAGCCCCTGGTCGATCGGGTGCCGGCGGTCCTCGACGAGGCCGTCGGTGTAGAGCAGCAGCGTCGCCGCCTCCGGGAGCAGCAGCGTCGTGTCGAGGTAGACCGCGTCCGGGGTCACGCCGAGCGGCGGGCCGGGGCGCAGCCGCAGCCGGCGGACGCCGTCGGCGGTGCGCAGCATCGGCGGGGGATGTCCGGCGGTGACGGCGGTGGCGGTGCCCTCCGCGAGGTGCACCTGCAGGTAGCAGCAGGTCGCGATGGTGTCCGGGTGCAGGTCCAGCAGCAGCCGGTTGACGTGGTGCACGACGCTGGCCGGGTTGTGGTGCTCGCTGGCGTACGCGCGCAGCGCGTTGCGGACCTGGCCCATCGTCGCCGCGGCCGCCGCGCTGTGGCCGGCGACGTCGCCGATGACGACGCCGACGACCCCTTCGCCGAGGTCGATGATGTCGTACCAGTCGCCGCCGACGTCGACGCCGTGGGTCCACGGCAGGTACCTGGCCGCGTGGCGCAGCCCCGGCACGCGCGGCAGCGTCGCGGGCAGCAGCGCCCGCTGCAGCGCGGACGCGAGCGTGGTGCGCGCCTCGAAGAGCAGCGCCCGCTGCAGCGCCTGGGCGCCGAGGCCGGCGAGGGCCATGAGCGTCGCCTGCTCGTCGTAGTCGAACTCGCGCGGCTTCCGGTAGCCGACGACGAGCGTGCCGAGGACCTCACCACCGACCGCCAGGGGCAGGAACGCCCAGGCCTGCCGCTCGCCCGCCGGCACCGCCACCTCGGGGTCCGGCTGCGCGGCGTGGAACTGGGCGAGGGACGTCAGGTAGAGCGGCTGCCCGGTCCGCGCGACCGCCGTCGCCGGATACGGGTGGTCCAGCGGCAGCTCCCGAAGCCTGTCGACGACGTCGGGCTCGTAGCCGTCGTGGAACCGCAGCTGCAGCTGCTGCTCGTGCAGCAGCAGGAGGGCGAGGCCCTGGCCACCCGCCGACGGGCGCAGCACCGAGCCGATCGCCGCGTACACCTCGGCCGTCGTGCTCGCCGCGACCAGCGCCGTCGTCGCCGTCTGCAGCGCCGTGGCGCGGGCCGCCGCCTCCGTCGCGCGGGCGGCGGCCTGCTCGGCCTCCGCGGCGGCGGCGGCGAGGTGCCGCTGCCGCTCGACCTCGTCGGTGATCTCCCGGAACGACACCGCCACGGCCGGCGTGCCGGCGTCGGCCCGCGCCCGGGCGACCTTCACCTCCCACACCTGGTCGACCTGCGGGTACGGCCGCTGCTCCAGCCACGGCTCGCCGGTCTCGGCGACCGACCGGTACCGGTCGAACAGGCCGTCGTCCCAGCTGCCGGGTGACACCTCGCTGAGTGGGTGCCCGATGACCTCCTCGGGCGTGAGGCCGGCGAACTTCGCGCCGAGCTGGTTGACGTAGTCGCAGACGAAGTCGACGATCGCGCCGCTGCCGTCGGTCACCGCACGCAGCAATGCGAATCCGTCGAAGGCGGCGTCGAGGGCGTCATACAGCCGGGTGCCACCTGTCGACTGCGGCGCCACCGTCAGCTGCCGCAGGTCCACGAACCGCACCCCGATCCCGTCGCCCCACGGGCTGACCCGCATCTCGAAGTGCCCGGTCAGGCTCGGCCGGTCGTAATACACCGTGCGGGTCACGGGCTGCTGCGTCTCCACGACCTCCCGGTAGCGCGGCACCGTCCCGTTGTGCACGGTGTCCGGCCACAGCTCCCGGAAGCGCCGGCCGATCAGCTCCTCGCGGGGCCTCCCCGCGAACCGGCAGCCGGCGTCGTTGATGTACACCATCTCGAAGTCGACGATCTCGCCGTCCTCGCGCACCGCCGTGGCGAGCACCCAGCCCTGCCGGTCGTCGTCGAGCATCGCCAGCAGTCGCGCGTCGCGCAGCGCACCGCCGTCCTCGCCCAACGAGCCTCTCCTTCGTCCCGATGCGTCCCGCTTCCCGATGCGTCCCAGGACGCCCTGTCATCCTCCCGCATCTGCCGACCGGCGTCGAACCACCGCGACGCACACCACTCGCGCCGGTCAACGCACGCTGACGGCCAGGTACCGCTCGCCGGTGCTCGCCTTGCCCCACAGCGCTTCGTCGTGTGGTGCCCAGACGTCGACGTCCCGCCCGGGCGTCCCGCTCTCTTCGATGCGCATGCCTGGGAGTGTTGCAGACGACCGGCTCGGGTGCAGAACGGGTGCGGGCCGGGTGCGAATTCAGTGCAGAATCGGGCGATGTGGCTGTGATTACCACGAATACGGACGGGACCGGCTGATCGGACGACACTGACGGGCTCGTGGTGGGCGCACGATCGAATGACCGCACCGTCTGATGGAGGTTTGATGCGTTCAGGTTCCCTGATCCGGGCCGCTGTCGCCGCGACCGCGGCGACCGGTCTGCTGGCCGGGCCGCTCGTCGGGCCGGCGTCCGCCGCCGTCCGCGCCGGGCACACCGCCGACGCGTCGGTGGCGGTGATCGTCCGGCATGACGGGAGCGGCGGGGCGGAGGCCGCCGTCGCCCGGGTGGGTGGCACCGTCGGGCAGCACCTCGACCTGGTCGGGGCGTTCACCGCGACGATTCCCGCCGGCGCGCTCGCTGTCGTGGGCGCCGCGCCGGGTGTACGGGCCGTCACGCTCGACGGCGCGGTGCGCCTGCAGGGCGAGGAGTGGAACGCCGACAAGGACCAGCACTCGATGTACAGCCTGACCCAGTCGATCGGGGCGCAGGACGTCTGGTCGGCCACCGACGCGACCGGCGCCAAGCTGACCGGTCAGGGCGTCGGCGTCGCGGTCATCGACTCCGGGATCGCGCCGGTCGCGGGGCTCGACGCGCCGGGGAAGGTCGTCAACGGCCCCGACCTGTCGTTCGAGTCGCAGACGCCGGCGCTGCGCAACCTGGACACGTTCGGGCACGGCACCCACATGGCGGGCATCATCGCCGGCCGTGACAGCGGGGTGGCGGCCGGCAAGGAGCCGGACAAGAAGCGGTTCGTCGGGGTCGCGCCGGACGCGCACCTGGTCAACATGAAGGTCGCCGCGGCCGACGGCGCCGTCGACGTCTCGCAGGTCATCGCGGCGATCGACTGGGTCGTGACGCACAAGGACGACCCGGGCCTCAACATCCGGGTGCTCAACCTGTCGTTCGGCACCGACTCGACCCAGGACCCGCGCCTCGACCCGCTGTCGTACGCGGTGGAGGCGGCCTGGAAGAAGGGCATCGTCGTCGTGGTGTCCGTCGGCAACGACGGCCTCGAGGAGACGCGCGTCGGGATGCCCGCGCAGAACCCGAACGTCCTGGCCGTCGGCGCCGCCGACCCGCTGACCACCGCGGACCGCGCCGACGACGTCGTCGCCGACTTCAGCACCCGCGGCAACGCGACCCGCCACGCCGACCTCGTCGCGCCCGGCAAGTCGGTGGTGTCGCTGCGCGTGCCGAACGCCTTCATCGACGCCGCGTACCCGCAGGCGCGCATCCCCGAGGACGCCGACCAGCGGTACTTCCGCGGCAGCGGCACCTCGCAGGCCGCCGCGGTCGTGTCCGGCGCCGCCGCGCTGCTGCTGCAGCAGCGCCCCGAGCTCACCCCCGACCAGGTGAAGCAGCTGCTGACGGGCACCGCCGACGCCATGCAGGCCGGCGACCAGGTTGCCCAGGGCGCGGGTCAGCTCGACATCGCCGCCGCCGTGAAGGCGCCGACCCCGGCCGCCACGGCGCAGGGCTACCAGCCGGCGACGGGCCTCGGCTCGCTGGAGGCGTCGCGCGGCACGTCGCACGTCGCCGACCCCGACACGGGCACCGAGCTCACCGGCGAGGTCGACATCATGGGCCAGGCGTGGACGCCGGCCGGCTGGGCGCAGGTCTGCTCGACGGGGACCGCCTGGAACGGCGACACGTGGAACGGCCGCACCTGGTCGGGCCGCACCTGGTCGGGCAGCAACTGGGCCGGCCGCACGTGGTCGGGCCGCACGTGGTCCGGCGCCGTGTGGGACGGCCGCACGTGGTCGGGCCGGACCTGGTCGGGTCGCACGTGGTCCGGCCGCACGTGGTCGGGCCAGGCCTGGTCCGCGAGCGTCTGGGGCTGACGGGTCCCGGCTCACCCGCTCCCGGTCGCAGGGTCTTCCAACTCCGCGACCGGGAGCGCCTTGCTGTTCTGCGCGCGGCCTTGAGTGATGCGTGGCCCTGGTGCGCAAGGTGTCGCGCGGCCAGGTCCGGGCCTACATGGTGGTGGCGGGCCGGCGGGGCGCGGGCATCCGCACCGGGACACGGCGGCGGGTGGTGGCGCCGGTGCCGCCCAGCCAGCGCAGCCAGCGGACGGCGGTGCGGATCCGCTTCATCGCGGCCCGCCCTGGGGCCGGGGCCGGAGCCGGAAGACGAGCGGCGGCGCCACGTCGCCGGCCGGACCGCCACCCGGGACGGGGACGGCGACGACGACGTACGCCGAGTCGTAACGGTGTCTGTCTGCGGTGGATGGACGCTTGCGGGCACGCGGGGTCGACATCACGGTTCCTCACGAAGTGGTTCGGTGGCGAACGCATCCCGCGTCGCGCGGGGGTCGCTGGAGGGAAACGGGCGTGAGTCAGGCGGGACAGCTGGCCGACCACACTCGACCGAAGTCGATGTGGTCGCGGGTCCACAGTGGCGTGCTGGCCATGGAAACAGTGCAGCAGCGTCGATGCGCGGCTGTCAACGACCCGTCACGCTCGTCACGAAGACGGCCGCGGGCGTGGACTAATTGCTATCTAGTCGATAGGATTACGGGGAAACCCTCGTGGGGTGCGGCAGCCCACCGCACCCCACGAGGGTGGTGTTACTCGAACAGCTCGTAGACCGAGTCCGGGGCGGGGATAGCGTCGGCCGGCTCGGTGACCGGCTGGACCGAGCCGAACCCGGCGAACGTCAGCCGCATCGACAGCTCCGGGTCGATCGCGTCGCCGTCGACGGTGAAGTCCGTGAGCCGGCCCTTGGCGTCGACGGTCGCGGTGAACGGGACCGCCTTGGCCTTCGTGCCGGCCTTGCGCACCGCGTCGCTCGAGGGGGCCAGGACGGTGTCGGCGGCCGTCACGTCGACGGTGCCCTTGTAGTGGGTGGCGTCGGTGCGCTCGACCTCGCCGAGGCCGTCCTTGCACAGCTCGGTGAGGCCCAGCCGGGGTGCGCCGGCCGGGTCGATCGGTAGTGTCGCCGAGGCGCCGACCTTCGACCGGTCGATGCGCAGCCAGTGCGCGGGGTCCAGGCCCCACTCCTTGTTGAGCAGCGGGCCGAAGTCGGCCTTGACCCACAGCTCGGGCGCGACGACGGTGTACGCCACGGAGATGTCGAGCTTCTCGACCCGGCCGCCCATGGACATCATGGCGGCCTTGTTCGCGGGGTCGATCCTGCCCTCGCCGGTCTTGTTGCCCTGCTTGATCTTGTAGGTGTGCGAGGTGCCGTCCAGCGCGTCCACTGCCGCCAGCAGCCCCTCCTTCGGTGGCAGATCGGCCGTGGGTGCACCGAGGATCCGGCCCGCCGACGGCGTCCCGACCTGCGTCTCGACCGTGCAGCCGGTCAGGCCGCTCGCGGTCAGGGCGAGCACGAACAGCACAGTTATGTGTCTCATCTGGCAAAGGCCTCCGTGTCAGGGGCGCACCCCCAGGCTCGGAGGCGCAGCCGCACGGACGGTATCGGCCCGCCGCCACAGCTCCGACCGGCCGGAAACCGGGCTGGCGCAGGTCAGCATGATCAGCCCCGATTCCGTGATACGACTTCTGTCGACTTTCCGTCGCCGGCTCGGTGCTCCAGCTCCGCCTCCGGCTCCGTGCTCAAGCTCCGCGCTCAGTGCTCAAGTGGCGGGCCGTGGTGCCGATGAATGGGGCGTGCTCAGGGTCCTGGCGGTCGCCGTCGTCGCCGCGCTCGCGATGTCCGGATGCGCCGGAAGCGGTGATGGCGCGAAGGAGTCCGTCGGGTACGCCGCGGACCAGCCGCCCGTCACGATCGACTTCTGGTACATGCCGTCGGGCGGCCCGCTGCAGGAGAAGGCCGTGGCCGAGGAGGCCAAGGAGTTCCACGCCGCGCACCCCAACATCACCGTCAACCCCGTGCGGATCGTCTGGGAGGACGCGCTCACCCGGCTGAGCACCGCGTCGGCGAGCGGCGAAGGGCCCGACGTCACCCAGCTCGGCACCACCTGGGTCGGCGGCTTCAGCCAGCTGGGGGCGCTGCGCCCCTACACGGCCGCCGAGGTCGACGCGGTCGGCGGGCAGACGGCGTTCACCGCCGCCAGCTGGAGCTCCAGCCATCTCATCGGATCCCCGGACACGACGGCGATGCCGTGGCTGGTCGACGTGCGGGCGCTGTTCTACCGCACCGATGTGCTCAAGGCCGCCGGTCTGGACGCGGCCACGGCGTTCGCCACGTGGGAGTCGCTGGAGGCGTCCCTGCAGCGGATCCAGGCCACCGGCGGCGGGGTCGCGCCCCTCGCGATCGGCAACGAGAACACCTTCGGCATCATCCACAACGTGGCACCGTTCGTGTGGAGCGCGGGCGGGGACCTGCTCGACGCGGCCGGCACCGCGTCGCGACTGGCCGAGCCGGCGGCCGTCGACGCCGTGCACTACTACCAGCGGCTGGTCGCGCGGTTCAACGACCCGCAGGTGGCGCAGATGGTCAACAACGACGTGCCGGCCGCGTTCGCCGCCGGTCGCGGTGCCGTCACCATCGACAACTCCCAGTCCGTCGGTGACTTCCTGGCCGACCCGGACCGCCCCGGCCTGCGGGCCGGCTGGGCGACCGCGCCGCTGCCCGCGGGCAAGGCCGGGCGGTTCGGCTTCCTCGGCGGCTCCAACCTGGCGATCCTCAAGGACGCGAAGCACCCCGGAGCCGCGTTCGAATGGGTGCGGTTCCTCACCGGGAAGCAGAGTCAGCAGCGGTACGCCGTGAGCACCGGCCTCTGGCCCGCGCGCTCGGAAGCGGTCGCCGGGACGAAGCTGGAGACGGAGCCCGCGTACGCCGCGTTCCGCGAGATGATCGGCCACGGCAGGATGTACCCGTCGGTCGCCGCGTGGATCGTGGTGGAGAGCGTGATCGCCAAGGACTTCGCGGAGCTGTGGCACGCGCCGGGGGAGCTGACCCGCGACCAGGTCCGGGCGATCCTGACCAGGACCAGCGCCGACATCGACGAGACCCTGCGCGATCCGGGCCGCACCGGCATCGGCGAGTAGGCCGGTCGGTTGTTGGTGCTGTTGTGACGAACCACTAAGTTCGGTCACGACACAGCACGCCGCCTGGAAAGGACGCCGGTGGACAGCAGCGAGCAGAGCCGGATCGACACCACTGTGCCGCACCCCGCGCGGCGGTACAGTTACTGGCTCGGCGGCAAGGACCACTTCGCCGCCGACCGGGAGTCCGGTGACGCGATCGCCGCCGCCTTCCCGGCCGTCGTCGCCCTGGCCAGGGCCAACCGGGCGTTCCTGCGCCGCGTCGTGCACTTCCTGGCGGAGGCCGGTGTCCGGCAGTTCCTCGACCTCGGCACCGGCCTGCCCGCGCCCGACAACACGCACGAGGTCGCGCAGCGGGTCGCCCCCGAGTCGCGGGTGGTCTATGTCGACAACGACCCGATCGTGATGGTCCACGCCCGGGCGCTGCTGCAGGGCGACCCGCGCGGCGCGACCGCCTACCTCGAGGCCGACGTCCGTGACCCCGACGCGATCCTGCACCACCCGAGCCTCCTCGAGACGCTCGACCTGACCCAGCCGGTCGGCGTCCTGCTGATCACCACCCTGCACTTCGTCCACGACGACGAGCAGGTCGCCGCGATCGTCAAGCGCCTGGTCGACGCGGTGCCGTCCGGCAGCTACCTGGTGATCACCCACGGCACGATGGACTTCAGCACCCCGCAGGGCATCACCGCGTATGAGCAGATGTTCGCCGCCGGCCGCACCGACGTCCGTGCCCGGCCCAGCACCACCATCGAGCGGTACTTCGAGGGTCTGGAGATCGTCGAGCCCGGCATCGTCCCGGTCGGCGACTGGCGCCCCGACACCGATGAGCGCCCGGTCAGCGAGGATCTGCAGATCTACGCGGTGGTCGCCCGGAAGCCGTAAGGTGACAGGGTTCGGGGCCGATTGGTTGTTGTACAACCATTGCACCGACCGGAGGGTCACGTTGGGCCTGCTGCGAGCACGTGGTCGAGTCCAGGAGTCCACCGCCGCGGTCCCCAGGGACGTGGAGGCACTGGAGCGGCTGGTCGTCGCCCTGGAGCGGGCGACAGACGAGGCGTCGACCTGGCGGATCACGGTCGAGTCGGTGGTCGGCTCCTACGGGTTCCTCTACGGCGCGGTCTGGCTGCCCGGGCCGTCGGGCTCCGCTCCGGGGGCAGCCGGTGGGCTGCGGCTCGACTTCGAGACCGGCCCGATCGCGGGGCAGTTGAAGGCGGTCCCGGGCACGGCCGGCGGGCTGGTCGGCCGGGCCTTCCAGGGCCGCCGGCCGATCTACACCGACGACACCCGCGGCGTCCGGGACTGCCCGCGCTGCGAGGCGGCGACCCGGGCCGGCGCCGTCGCCGCCGTGGTGATCCCGGTGGTCAAGGCCGGCGAGGTGATCGCGGTCCTCGAGTGCTACTCGCGGCACGAGCTGCGCATCGACGGGCCGCGGACCGAGAAGTGGAACGCGATCGCCCGCATCGCCGAGCAGGCCCGCACCCAGGCATGCAACGCGGTCCAGCTGCGGCAGCTCGCCGACGACCGGCTCGCGGTCACGACGGTCGTCGCGGCGCTCGGCTCAGCGCACGACTCGCAGAGCGTGGTCCGGGCCGCGCTGGACACGGTGCGCAGCGCGTTCGGCTGGGCGTACGGCTCCTACTGGGAGATCGACCCGGCCGGCCAGGAGCTGCGCTTCCAGATGGAGTCCGGCTCCGCCGGCGACGAGTTCCGCCAGGTCACCCTGGCGGCCACCTTCACTGAGGGCGTCGGCCTGTCCGGCCGCGCGTGGCGGGCCCGTGACCTGGTGTTCATCCGCGATCTTGCCGAGTTGACGGATTGTGTACGGGCACCGGCCGCCCAACGCGCGGGCGTCAGGTCGGGCATCTGCTTCCCGATCATGAGTGGCGACCGGGTCATCGGCACGATGGACTTCTTCACCACCGAGTACATCGAGCTGAGTGAGTCGAGGGCGTCGGCGCTACGCAACGTGCAGCAGCTCGTCTCGCAGCGTCTCGACATCCGCCGTGCGCAGGAGACCGCCGCCACCAACGCCCACGACCTGCTGGACTCGATCTCCCGGCTCCGCTCCGCCAGCCAGGACGCGACCCGGGTCGCGCGGGAGGCGGTCGCCCGGGCCTCGGAGATGACCACGAGCGTCACGGCGCTGAGCGAGTCGTCGACAGCGATCGGTGACGTCATCAAGATCATCTCATCGATCGCCGACCAGACGAACCTGCTGGCCCTCAACGCCACCATCGAGGCCGCCCGCGCCGGCGACGTCGGCAAGGGCTTCGCGGTCGTGGCCGGCGAGGTCAAGGATCTCGCCCGCGAGACCGCCACGGCGACGCAGAAGGTCGCCGAGCAGATCGCCGGCATCCAGACCAACGCCCAGTCCGTCACCGACGGCATCCACGTCACCAGCGACACCATCGGCCAGATGGACACCGTGCAGGCCCGCATCAACGAGGTCCTCGAGGACCAGGCGCGCATGGCGAAGGTGCTCGAACGCGGCTGAGGTCCCCTGAACGATGAGGGCCCGGCCGGATCGGCCGGGCCCTCATCTCGTCACTTCTGCGAGCCGGACTTCGGGGGCTTCTGCGACAGCGCGCTGCCAGCGGCTCGCTTGTCCGCGGTGGTCGCGTCGGGGTCACGCAGGACCTCGCTCGCCGCCGCGGCCGCCTTCTCGCTGGTCTGCTTCGTGTTCTCAGCCATGAATACCGCTCCTCGCAATCGTTGCCGATCGGCGCCGCGCCGGGGGAGTGCGCGACGCACCACTTAGGGGAGTGGTTGCCCGCTACGGCGCCGGTTCAATCAGCCCGCGTGGATCGCGGCGCTCACGGTGGGCGCTTCGAGGTCGGGCCGGCAGGTCCTGACCATGCGGTGGTGGCCCCGCCCGCGTTCGTAGCCGACGTCCGCGAGGTGCCGTCACTCGGTGTCGGCCTGCCACAGGTCGGGGCCGAACATCTCGTACTGGATGTCGCGGGGTGGCACGCCGCGCTCGATCAGCTGCGTGCGGACGCTCTGCAGGAACGGCAGCGGGCCGCACAGGTAGTAGACGGCCTCGTCGGGCAGCGGGATCTGCGAGACGTCCATCATGCCGGCCGAGACGCCCGCGCCCGGCAGCTCGGTGTACGGGATCTGCTCGTACCAGACGTGCAGCGCCGACAGGGGCAGGCTGGACAGGTCCTCGACGATCTGCCGGCGCAGCGGGAAGGACTCCTCGTCGGTGTCGGCGTGCAGCAGGGTGACGTGCAGGTTGGAGCCGGCGGCGACGAGGTGGGAGAGCATGCCGGCCATCGGGGTGATGCCGATGCCGGCGCTGGCGAAGACGACCGGCCGGCCGGAGTCGTCCAGGACCACGTCGCCGTAGGGGACGCTCATGGAGATCTCGTCGCCCACCTGGACGCCGTTGTGCAGCAGGTTGGACACCTCGCCGTCGGGCTTGCCGCCGCCGTGGACCCGCTTGACCGCGAAGTAGCGGTGCTCGCCGTCGTCGGCGCGGGTCAGGCTGTACTGGCGCGGCTGACGCACGCCGTCCGGCATGAGGAGGTTGACGCTGACGTACTGCCCGGGCAGCGACGTCTTGACGGGCCGGTCGTCGGTGCGGCGCAGCACGAAGCTCGTGACGTCGTCGGTCTCGCGGGTCTTCTCGGCGACCCGCCACTGCCGCCACACCCGCTCGGGGGTGACGCCGCGGGCGCTGTAGAGGCCGCGCTCCTGGTTGATGAGGGCGTAGGCCATCAGCCAGTACACCTCGTCCCAGGCCGCCGCCACCTCCGGGGTGACGGCGTCGCCGAGGACGTCACCGATCGCCCACATCAGGTGGTCGTGCACGATGGCGTACTGGTCGGGCCGGACGCCCAGCGACGCGTGCTTGTGCGAGATGCGCGTCAGCAGCCGGCCCGGTGGCCGCAGCGGGTCGTCCAGCAGGGTCTTGGCGAACACCGCCACCGACCCGGCCAGGGCCTTGGGCTGTGAGCCCTCCGCCTGGTTGCCCCGGTTGAACAGCCCGTCCTCGAGCTCTGGATGGGCGGCGAACATGTGGGCGTAGAAGCGGTCCGCGATCTCCCCGATGTGCTGGCCGACGACAGGCAGCGTGGCCTCGACGACCGCCCGGGCTTGGTTCGACAACACCGCTGCGTTCTCACCGGTTCGTGGGGCGTCAAACCTGGTCGGGCCGACCCGTGCGGCCGTTGCGGGTCATGACGGCGTGGCCGCCGGTGCCGAGCAGTTGAGGTTGGCGAGGTTCTTGCTCGCCATCTGCAGGTGCTGGCTCAGGACCGGCAGCTGACCGGCGGCGAACTGGCGGACCTGCGCGCTGTCCGCGCTGACGGCCTCGTGGTCGAACGTGTGGACGTCCAGCGCGTGCAGGGCGTAGATGGCCGGCGCGTATGAGCAGTCGAACGTGCCGCCCTGCGTGTTCGACCAGATGTGGATCAGGTTCTGCTGCGGCGAGCCGGCCGGGGCGGACGTGGTGATGCCGAGTCCCTGATCGAGCGCCTGCAGCTGCCGCGGTTCCTTGCCGTGGTCGGTGACCATGCGCTGGCCGAACGAGCGGACGGCCGCGCTCGCGCCCCTGGTGGCGGCGAGGTGGCCGGTCGTCACCTCGAACTGGGCGCCCTGGGCCGCCTGGTCGAGGAACATCCGGTCCTGGGTGCTGAGCGGCCCGGCCGGTGACTGGGCGGTCGCTGTCGGGCCCGGTGGCGGCGGACCGCCTGGTGCCGGGGTGGCGGCGTGCGCCGCGGCGGGTAGGGACGCCAGCGCGGCACACGCGGCCGCGGCGATTCCGGTGACGAAGGTTGTTCGCATGGCATCCTCCCTGCGGGGTGAGCTGCTGGCTACAGCGCCGCACTACCCGCCGGGGACACCGCCTACCAGGGCGCGGCGCATCGCAGCACCGTCCGTCGGTTGTGAGAAGCCCAGGTGAGGGGTTTCGTCAAGGCGCGTCAAAAGTCCGGTCGATGTGGCGTCACATCACAGTTTGATTGCCGTGAGTTGACAGAACCACCCGCACGGGACGAAGGTTCGGGCAGGTCTATCAATCATGGTCAAACATGTTCGACCACACACCGACATCTCTCGACACCCCGTGTAATCCCCGCACAGGAGGACACATGCGCGTCAAGACGCGTGCGCTCGTCACCGCTGCCGGCCTCGCTCTCGCCCTCGCGGTGAGCGGCTGCGGCGCCGACGACGGCGACGGCACCAGCGGCACCGGCAACAAGAAGGTCGAGGTCTTCACCTGGTGGGCCGACGGCGGTGAGAAGGCGGGCCTGGACGGGCTCGTCGCGCAGTTCAAGACCGACTGCTCGCAGTACGAGTTCGTCAACGGCGCGGTCGCCGGCGGTGCCGGCTCGAACGCCAAGCAGGTCCTCGCGTCCCGCCTGCAGCAGAGCGACCCGCCGGACACGTTCCAGGCGCACGCCGGCGCCGAGCTGTCCGACTACATCAAGGCCGGCCAGATCGAGGACCTCAGCGCGCAGTACAAGGAGTGGGGCCTGACCACGGCGTTCCCGAAGGGCCTCGTCGAGAGCCTCACCGTCGGCGGCAAGATCTACTCCGTGCCGGCGAACATCCACCGCGCGAACGTGCTGTGGGCCAACAAGACCGTCCTGGCCAACGCGGGCATCACCGCGCCGGCGAAGTCGCTGCCGGAGTTCTTCACGCAGCTGGACACGCTGAAGGCCAAGGGCATCGCGGCACCGCTCGCGCTGGGCAAGGACTGGACGCAGCAGATGCTGTTCGAGGCCGTGCTCATCTCCGACCTCGGCGCCGACAAGTTCAACGGCCTGTGGAACGGCAAGACCGACTGGGCCGGCGCGGACGTGACCACCGCGATCAACGACTACAAGAAGCTGCTCACCTACAGCAACAAGGACCGCGACACGTTCGACTGGACCGACGCGGAGAAGCTGCTCATGGAGGGCAAGGCCGCGTTCCAGCTCATGGGTGACTGGGAGGCCGCCGACCTCGACGCCAAGAACTTCAAGGACTACAGCTACTCGGTGTTCCCGGGCAACGGCGACGCCTACCAGTGGCTGGCCGACTCGTTCGTGCTGCCGAAGAACGCCAAGAACGCCGAAGGCACGAAGTGCTGGCTGAAGACCCTCGGCTCGGCGGCCGGGCAGAAGGCGTTCAACGTCAAGAAGGGCTCCATCCCGGCCCGGACCGACTCCGTCGCGACCGACTACCCGGCCTACCAGCAGGCCGCGATCGCCGACTGGGCCAAGGGCACCCCGGTCCCGTCCTGCCCGCACGGCTCCGCCTGCTCGCAGGGCTGGCAGGGCGCGGTCGGCTCCGCGCAGGGCAAGTTCTCCAGCGACGGTGACGTCGCGAGCCTGCAGAAGGCGCTCGTCGCCGCGGCCAAGCAGTTCGCCGGCAAGTAGATCGGTTTCCGCACCGGGGCGCCCGCTCGTGAGCGCCCCGGTGCGCCGGTGATTGGAGAGCGTTGAGCACCAAGAACACGGCCCGGATGCGCCGCTGGGCGCCGGGCCTGCTGCTGCTGTCCCCCTCGCTCGTCGTGCTCGGCGTCTTCGTGTACGGCCTCATCGGCTGGACCACGAAGCTGTCGCTGACCGACGAGCACGACGCGTTGGGCAGCAAGGGTTTCGTCGGGCTCCGCAACTTTGTGGACCTTTTCACCGAGGACATCAACGGCCGGTTCGTGCACTCGCTCAAGAACCTGCTCGTCTTCACCGTCGTCTTCATGCTCGGGGCCCTGCTGATGGGCCTGCTGTGGGCGTTCCTCCTGGAGCGCGGCGTGCGCGCCGAGGGGTTCTTCCGGGCGGTGTACCTGTTCCCGATGGCCGTGTCGTTCGTCGCGTCCGGCGTCGTGTGGCGGTGGCTGATGAACTCCGGCACCGGCGACGCCGCCGGCGGCCTGAACCGCATCTTCGCCGACCTGCACCTGGGCTTCCTGCAGAACCCGTGGTGGACCGACCCCGACTGGGGCATGGCCGCGATGGCCCTGCCCGCGATCTGGCAGCTGTCCGGCTACGTGATGGCCCTGTTCCTGTCCGGGTTCCGCGGCATCCCCGCCGAGCTGCGCGAGGCCGCGGCGATGGACGGCGCCTCCGGCTACCAGCTCTACCGGCACGTCATCTTCCCGCAGCTCACCCCGACCGCGCTGTCGGCGCTGATCATCCTCGGGCACATGTCGATGAAGATGTTCGACCTGATCATGTCGGTGTCGGGCGCCCAGTGGATCACCGAGGTTCCCGCCGTGTACGTGTGGCAGACGCTGCTCACCAGCGACTACGCCAAGGCCGCCGCGATCTCGGTCATCCTGCTGCTGCTCGTCGCGATCGTCATCGTCCCGTACCTGGTCTACAACAACCGCGTGGAGCGCCGCTCATGACCGCCACCATCCCACGCGACGCCGCCGACGCCGTCACCACGCCGTCCCCGTCCCGCAGGCCGGGCGGAGGGATCAACCGCCGCTCGCCGTTGGGCCGGCTCATCACGTACGGGCTGCTGCTGCTCTTCCTCATCGTGGTGCTGATGCCGGCGTACGTGCTGATCGTGACCAGCCTGAAGTCCGGCCGGGAGATCGGCGTCAACGGCCAGTGGAACCTCCCGCGCGAGTGGACGTTCGCGTCGTGGGAGAAGGCGTGGACCTCGCTGCGCCCCTCGTTCGTCCGCACGTTCGAGCTCGCCGTCCCCGTCGCGGTCATCTCCTCGATCCTGGGCGCCGCCAACGGTTTCGTCCTGTCCCGCTGGCGCTTCCCCGGCGCCGACGTGGTGTTCACGCTGATCCTGTTCGGCATGTTCATCCCGTACCAGGCCGTCATGATCCCGCTGCGCTCGATCGTCCACGACATCGGCCTGCCGCCCGGTATCCCGACCCTGGTCTTCGTCCACTGCGTCTACGGCATCCCGATCTGCACCCTGATCTTCCGCAACTACTACGCCACCACGGTCCCCGTCGAGCTCATCGAGGCGAGCCGCGTCGACGGCGCCGGCATGCTGCGCACATTCGGGTCGGTGATCCTGCCGCTGTCCGCGCCCGGCTTCGTGGTCACGGTGATCTGGCAGTTCACGTCGGCCTGGAACGACTACCTGTTCGCCATCTTCATGTCCAACACCCGCAACGGCCCGATCACCATCGCGCTCAACGCTCTCGCCGGCGCCCAGTCCCCGGACTACGCCGCCTCGATGGCGGGCGCGCTCATCGCGTCGCTGCCCACCCTGCTCGTCTACATCGTGCTGGGCCGCTGGTTCATCGGCGGTCTCATGGCAGGCTCCGTCAAGAGCTGACGCTGTGCCTCGCGACGGTGCCCGGCGCATCCGGGCCGAGCACCGTCGCGGGGTGCCGGCGCCCTTCGACCGGGGCGGACAGCGCGGTGCGCGCCGGGTCCGCGTCGGCGCCGGTGCCGGGTCATCAGCCGGCGGCCCCGCGGTCCGCGAGGGCGGCGACGACCTTGGTGAGGGCCTCCTGCTGCGCCGGTCCGAGGTCGCCGTCGATCTCCAGCTCGACGTCGCCGGCGGTCAGCCTGATCCGCTTCGCGGCGTGACGGTTGATGAACGCGACCGCGATCTGGCTGATCGCGGTGACGGTCGCGGCGGAGAACACCCCGGCGACCGCGAGCTGCCCGATCGTCTGCGCGGTGCCGGACTTCGCCCGCTCCGGCGCCGGCGCGGTGACCGGCACGGCGCCGACACCCGCACGCCACAGCTCCGCGCCGAAGAGCCGGGCAGCCTCGTCCTGCGCCTGCGGGTCATCGGGGAACAGGCTTACAACGGTCAGGGTCACATCCATGCGGACCATTGTGCGGGCAGCGTCCCGCGCCGCTGCGTCACGACACCGGGAACGAGGTCGATGCCGGCGCACTTTGCCGTCGCCGGGGCGTCGTGGTGTCCCGTGGCGGTCCGCTGCTGGATGATCGAATCGGTCCGCAGGTATCGGGCGCGGACCGCCGCTGCTCGGACAGGCTGGGTGTCGAAGGGAGACCACGGTGATCGCAGCGCTCAACCGGCTCGTGGACCACGTCGAGCGGCACCTGACCGGCGACGTCGACGTCGCCGGGCTCGCCGCGGCGGCCGGCACGACGGAGTATCACCTGCGGCGGATGTTCTCGTCGCTGGCGGGGATGCCGCTGTCGGAGTACGTCCGGCGGCGCCGGATGACCGTCGCCGCCGCCGACGTGGTGCAGGGCCGGGACGATCTGCTGAGCATCGGCGTCCGGTACGGGTACACCTCGACCGAGGCGTTCGGGCGGGCGTTCCGGGCGGTGCACGGCGCCGCGCCCGGCGACGTCCGGCGGGACGGTGGCCCCCTTCGCACTCAGCCGCAGGTCAGGTTCCGCCTGACCGTCGAAGGGAGCAACCCCATGGACGCCCGGATCGTCGAGCGGCCCGCGTTCCGGCTCGTCGGCCACGCGGCCCGCGTGCCGCTGATCCACCGCGGCGTCAACCCGCACATCCAGGAGCACATCGACGCCCTGCCGCGGACGGAGCACGCCCGCCTGAAGGCGCTGAGCGACACCGAGCCGGCCGGCCTGCTGCAGGTCACCGACGACGTCGACCCCGACGCCGCCGAAGGCACGGAGCTGACCTACCTGCACGGCGTCGCCGTCGCGCGGGAGTCGGCCCTCCCGGACGACCTCGACGCCATCGAGGTCGCGGGCGGCCGGTGGGCCGTGTTCCGCACCAGCGGCCCGTTCCCGCAGACCTTGCAGACGACCTGGGCGGCGACCGCCACCGAATGGTTCCCGTCCAACCCGTGGCGCCTGCGGCCAGGCCCCTCCATCGTCTCGATCCTCGATCGTACCGACGACTTCACCACCGCGACGTGCGAGCTCTGGCTGCCGGTCGAACCGGCGCAGTGAACGGCTGACCATCCACCCGCGGCCGGGCTCGGCGCATCCGGCCCGAGCACCGTCGCGGGGGCTTCAACGGTCGTGCGCCCGGACGCCAGGACGGCGGCCGCACCGCCGACGCGACGTCTGGGGCAGACCTTCACGCGGCGAGGCCGAGCACGACCAAGCCGAGGCCGAGCGGCAGGTCCAGCGCCAGGCACGCCTCGGCCAGCGAGCGGGAGACGACCGTCCCGCGGCGGTGGTGCAGCCCATCCCATGCGGCGTGCGCGGCCAGGACGAGCCCGGCCACGACGAGGCCGGCCCGCGGGTCGAGCGCCAACGCGCCGAGCGCGAGACCGCCGTACACGACGCCGGCGACGCTCTGCGTGACCACCTGGCGGCGCGGGCCGCCGCCGACCAGGGCGACGGCGACGAGCACCGCAGCGGTGGCGCCCAGCAGCACCCATCGCCCCGGCCCGGCGATCTCTCCGACGGCGATGACGACGCTGCCGGCGGGCACGGCCGCCCACGCCATCCACGGCCGGTGCAGCGCGGCCGCGGCGACGTAGCAGAGCGCGGCCACCCACACGCAGGTGACGGCCGTCTCGCGGTCGGCGACGGTGAGCAGCACGGCGGTCGCCGCGGCCAGTCCGGCCGCGGTCGGCCACCGGCGCGACAGCCACGAGGACGCGTCCCGGTCAACGGCTTGAGAGGAGGTCATGCCCTCACTGTGACCGTGCCGCGGTCAGGTGCGGAGGTGCGCCGGGCTTCGCGGCAGGAATCCTGGAGCGCCGGGCAGGCGGGACCCGCATCAGGGGTCCGAGCCGGGGACGGGCGCCGTCGACACCGACCGGTACTGCGACGGCGGCACCCCGTACTGCGCGACGAAGGCCTGACGAAGGGTCTCCAGCGACGTGAACCCGCACCACTGGGCGATCAGCCCGATGGGGTGGCCGGTGGTCGACAGCAGCCGCGCGGCGGTGTCCAGCCGGGTGCGGCGCACGAACCGGCCGGGTGGCATGCCGAGGTGCTCGATGAACAGCCGGTGCAGCTGCCGTGCGCTCACCCCGCAGTGCCTGGCCAGCGTCGCCGTGTCGAGCGTCGTCGCCAGGTGCGCGGTGACATGGGCGACGGCCTTGCGGACCGTCACGTGGTCCGGGTCCGGCGCGCTGAACACGCTCATCTGCGCCTGGTTGCCCGGCCGCTGCAGGTAGGTGACCAGGGCCTGCGCGACGACACGGGCCAGGTCGGGCCCGCAGTCCTCGGTCACGAGCGCCAGGGTCAGGTCGAGGGCGCTGGTGACACCGGCGGACGTGGCGACGCGCCCGTCGCGGATGAAGATCGGCCGGGGGTCGACCCGCACGGACGGGAACCGCCGCGCGAGCACGTCGGCGTAGTGCCAGTGCGTCGTCGCCCGCCGGCCGTCGAGCAGTCCGGCGGCCGCGAGCACGGTGGCGCCCGTGCACACCGACGCCACTCGCCGGGCGAGTGCGGCGAGCCGCCGGACGTGTGCGACGACCGCCGGGTCGGCCGCGGCGGCCTCGTGCCCACGGCCCCCGGACACGACCAGCGTGTCGATCGGCCCCGTCGCGCGCTGCAGCGACCCGCTGCTGTGCAGCTCCAGACCCGAGTCGCAGCGGATCGGCCGTCCGCTCGGGGAGATCAGCTCCGTCCGGTACAGCGTCCGCCCCGCGATGCGGACAGCCAGGTCGAGCGTGGACGTGACACAGGCAATGTCGAGCAGCTCGGAGCCGTCGTACCCGACGACTACGACCCGCCGCGCAACACCGTCCCTCGATGCGACCGCCATCACCGCATCCTGTCAGACCGCCCCCGCCGACCTGCCGCCCCGAGCGAGCGCCGCGCCGCGCCGACGCCGTTCGCCACGGCACCGGAGCACCTGGACGGCGTCAATTACGGCTCGCGCCTACAAATGTCCACTATGGACGTCGGGACGGTGGATCGCGGTGCGCGGAACTACGATCCGAGCCGTGCCATCGTTGCGAAGCATCACCTCATCAGCCGTGGTTCTCCTCGTCGCGGCCGGCGGATTCCTCGTCGCCACCGCCGCTCCCGCGGCCGCCGGGACCACCACGCAGATCCCCTCGGACCGCGCGGCGTACACCGACGCCTTCCAGCCGTCCACCCCTCACGTCGACGACCCCCTCGGGCAGCCGGTCGGGCTCTGGCGCGACGGCGCCGGCAAGTACCACCTGTCCCGGGCCTACTTCACGTTCGACCTCTCGGCCTACGCCGGTCTGACCGTCACGTCGGCGGCGGTACGGATCCCGGAGTTCTTCGTCGCCGACTGCGCCAGGCCCTCCGGCGTCGCGCTGTACAAGGCCGCGCCCTTCACCGCGCCGACCTGGTCGCAGCCGCCGGCCCAGCAGGGCCTGCTGGACGCCACCGCCGAGTACGCCGGGGCAAACCCCACCTGCCCCGGCGTCGCGTCGTGGGACGTCACCGCCGAGCTCACCGCCGCGCTCGCCCAGGGCCGCCCGGCACTGTCGGTGGAGCTGCGCCTGCCTGGCCTGCTCGAGCTGGACCCGGGGCGGCACCGGCGGTTCACCCCGACCGCCGCCATCGACCTGGTGTACAACCGGCCGCCCCGCGAGCCGGTGCCGCTTTTCATCGACGGGACCTTGTGCGGCACCGTCCCCGAGCTGCAGTCCACCAACCCGGCGCCGCTGATCACCGCCGGCGTCAACGACCCCGACAACGACGCCGTCACCACCACCTTCGCCGTCTGGCCGCAGGACGACCCGACCCGGCGCACCGAGTTCCCTGGCCCGGCGGCGACAGTGCCGGCCGGCGTCCTGGACCACGACGGCGCGTACATGTTGTCGGCGCGGGCCGTCGATTCGAGTGGGGCCGCGTCCGTCTGGACCCCGGGGTGCAGGTGGCAGTTCGACGGCAACCCGCCGGCGAACGCCCCGACCGTCGCCGCGTCCGGGCCCCAGCCGGGCCGGCCGGGGGTCGCCACCGTGTTCACCTTCTCCGCGAACGGTGACCCGGACGTGGTCGGCTTCAAGTGGGGCTTCGACGCCGCGTCCAGCGCCGTGGTGCCGGCCGGTCAGCCCGGCGGCAGCGCCACCGTGCCGTGGACGCCGACGGTGTCCGGGGCGTATCACCTCGTCGTGGTCGGCGTGGACCGGGTCGGTCACACGTCCCCGGCGGCGACCTTCGACTACCAGGTCGCCACCGACGCGCCGACGATCGAGGACCACGACCCCGAGGCGCCGTTCAACACGTACCGCACCATCACCTTCCACCCGGTGGCCGCGGACGTCGTCGACTACGTCTACAAGTTCAAGGACACCGTCGAGCACGTCGTGCCGGCCGGCCCCGACGGCACCGCCACGGTGGAACTGCTGATGAACATGGCCGGCGGCGCACCGCTGACGGTGTACAGCCGCGGCGCCGACGGCACCCGGTCGGAGAGCAGAAGGGTGCTGTTCAACCCGCGCAGCTCGCCGACCGTCACGTCGGAGCAGTACCCGATCGGCGGTCCGGTCGGCGCCGTAGCCGGCACGCCCGGCGTGTTCGTCGTGACGTCGTACGTGCCGGGGGTGGTGTCGTACTCGTACCGCATCGACGGCGGGCCGAAGAACACCGGCTTCACCGACAGCAACGGCGTCCTCGTCATCAACTACACGCCGGCGACGCCCGGGTCGCACTCGCTCGTCATCGGCTTCGGCACGATGACCGATGGCCTCATCGTCGACGGAGGGCAGTACACCTTCATCGCCGGCTGACGTCACCACCGAGGCCCCCGCTGCCGGCGGGGGTCTCGGCGGTGGCCGGCATTCAGAGTGACGGCGCCGTGGTGAGGTCGATGCTGAGCCGCCAGAGCCGCGTTCTGACGTCCTGCTGATAGGCGGTGGGATGGGCACGGGCTTCCGCGGTGCGGTCGAAGAAGCGGCCGGTGGTGCCGGCCAGATCGGGGAGCGTGACCAGGCGCCAGGTCGCGTCGGTGCCGGATTCGAGCGTGTCGATGCTGTGACCGAGACCGGCCAGCACCATCTTGGTCGGCATGTACGTGGCCGGATGCAGGCTGTTGACGGTGATGGGTTCGTCGCGCAGGCGTTCGGCCAGTTCGAGTCCGGCGATGATCTGGGCGAGCTTGCTCTGCCGGTACGCCCGCACCCCGGTGTAGCCGTGTTCGAGCATGACGTCGTCGAAGTCGATCGGGTGCTGGCCGATGGAGGCGACGTTGACGATCCGGGCGCGCGGCGCGCGGCGTAGGAGGTGCAGCAGCCGCAGGGTGAGGTCGAAGCCGGCGAGGTGGTTGACGGCGAAGCGAAGTTCGTGACCGTCGGCGCTGAGCTGCCGGTGCTGCTCTCCGGGCCCTCCGAAGCCGACTCCGGCGTTGTTGACCAGCGCGTCGAGCCGGTCGGTGACCGACGCCACGTCGCGGGCCAGCCGGCGGACCTGCGCGAGCTCGGACAGGTCCGCACAGACGGTCGCCGGTTGCGGGCAGCCGTGCCGGCGACGCAGCTCCGCGGCGGTGTCGCGAAGCTTGCCGGGATCGCGTCCGTGCAATACGAGCCGGGTGCCGTCGGCCGCGAGCCGGTGGGCCAGGGAGCGCCCCAGGCCATCGGTCGCGCCGGTGATCATGATGGTGGGCACGTCGATCGTCATGGATCGCCTGCACCGTGGGCCGGCGTGGGTGTCAGCGGCAGCCGCGCGACGCCTGGTGGGTCGAAGCCGAGCAACTGGCCGTAGAAGCTGAGCTCGGCGTCCAGCGCGGCGGCGACGGTCTCCGGCTTGCTGAAGACGTGCCCTTCGTCGGTGAAGACGAGCAGGGCGTGCGGCACCTGCCTCGCGGTCAGCGCATGTGCCAGCGCCCGCGCCTGCTCCAGCGGGACGACCGGGTCGCGCTGCCCGTGCAGCAGCAGTACCGGCCGGGTGACCGCGTCGATGTGGGACAGGGGTGACCGGTCGCGGTAGGCGGCCTGAGCCTCGGGCAGCCGCCCGATGAGCCCGTCGAGGTAGCGGGACTCGAATTCGTGTGTGTGGCGTGCGAAGTGGCCCAGATCGGCGACGCCGGCGTAGGAGACACCTCCGGCGAACGGCGAGCCCGGCCGCGCCAGTGCCAGCAGCGTGGTGAGTCCGCCCGCGCTGGCACCGCGGATGGCGATGCGGGACACGCGACCGTGCTCGAGGAGATCGCAGGCGACGGCGATGCAGTCGGTGACGTCGGCGACGCCCCATTGTTCCCGCAGCGCGGTGCGGTGCCGCCGCCCGCGTCCGCTCGATCCGGTGTAGTCCACGGCGACGAACGCGAGGCCGCGGCTGGTGAAGTAGGCGACTTCGGGCTGGTGATGCTGCGGAAAGGATGCGGTGGGGCCGCCGTGGGCCCACATGATGGCCAGCGGCGCGGTGCCCTCCGGCAACCGGCACAGCGGCGAGGTCGGCGGGTAGAAGTACACCGGCACCTCCCCGTTGGGGGTCGGGACGGTGGAACGGTGCGGTCGCGGTGTCCAGACCGGCTGCGGCTGCAGCGGTTCCGCGAGGACGGTCCAGGCGCCGGTCACGGTATCGACCTTGACGAGGGTGGGTGCGCGATCGTCTGCCGCCGCGACCCCGGCGACGACGTCACCGCCGGCGTCGAGCCACGGCAGCCAGTTCGTGAACGGGCACTCGATCGCGGCCGCGGCACCGTCCGGGTCGAGCACGACCAGTCGACCGCCGGACACCACCGCTGTGCGGCCGCCGGGAACGGAGACGTGGCTACGCAGGCCCAGCTGCCACAGTGGAACACCGCACTCCTGGGCCACCGGCCACATCGGCGCCGGCTCGCCGCCCGCGGCAGGGCGGGTGGCCGGCACGGCGACGAGATTCCACCACCCGGTCCGGTCGGTTGCCGCACACACCGTGAGATCGTCCATCCACGACGGGGCCAGGACCGATTCTTCCGGCCCGCCGAGAACCACCGTCACGTCGCGGATGGCGGGATGCCCCTGATGAAACGTGAGGGCCGCGGTCCGCAGCAGCGTCCCGTCCCAGGGCATCAGCGGATGGTCCCAGGTCAGAAACGCGATGCTACGCCCATCCGGTGAGATCGCCGGTGCCGCGACGAAGTCCGACCCGGTCCACAGGTCCACGACGGCACCGGATCCGTCGAGCGCCACCGCGACCAACGCGGAGCTCACCGTGGCCCGGTGGCGCTCGGCGACGCACACGATCCACCCGGTGCCGGGAAGTTCGGTCGGCTGCGCGTATCGGTCGGCGAGACCGGTGTCCGGTGTCAAGGGCAGGGCCGTGTCGCCGTCCACCCGGTAGAGGCGCTGATCGGCGAAGTTGCTCGTCACCAGGGTCTCGCCGACGACCGTCCAGCCCTGTCCGCCGTACTCGTGCACCCGGGTGCGCGCGTCGAGCCACCGGGGAAGCACCTCGCGCACCGAACCGCTGCGGTCGTGGCGGAACACACCCATCCGGCCGGTGGCCCCAGGGGTGGTCTGCGCCCACCACACCGTGTCCCCGCCATCGCGGACGGCAACACCGGCGTAGCCGACCTTGTCCGCTGCGGCGGCCGCCGCGGTGATCGGGCTGGGCCAGGTGCCCGACGGGAGCACGGACCGGCGCGCACTGGTCGCTGGGGGCGCCGCGTCGTCAGCGGACCGCGAGGGCATCGATCTCCACCCGGAACGCTGGGTCGATCAGGCCATGGACCAGCACCAGCGTGCTCGCTGGTGGTCGGGACAGGTCGATGTGTCGATCACGTACGCGGCGAAACGCGGCAAGGTCGGCGCGCTCGGTCAGATACACGGTCAGCTTCACGACGTCGCGCATGCCGGCGCCGGCCGCGGCGAGCGCGGTGGCCAGGTTGGTGAAGACCTGGGCGACCTGCCGTTCGGGATCGCCGGCACCCACCAGGTTCCCGTCCGCGTCCAGTGGTACCTGACCGGATATCAGGATGCTGTGTCCGTGGTGGACGACCGCGTGGCTGTACCCGTTGACCGGGGGAAGCCCACTGGGTCGCACGTAGTGCTCCTGCTGCATGTGTGTCTCCGTCTCTGTGGATCGATGGCTTCGCCGCGGAACGCACCGTCCCGGCCGGCCGCGGCGACGTGGTCACGGTCCGCTCATCGCACGACCCGCAGGCGTTCGGTGCTCACCGTGCGGCAGTCCATCTCGAAGTCCAGGCCCACCACCGGGGGTCGCGCGAGATGCCACGTCACGCCGCGGTGCGGTGCGAATCCGGTGGCGACCGGACCGGTCAAGACCGCATGGATGTCGTGTGTGGAGTACACCTGCACGACGTGTGGCGCTCCGGCGGACACGCCGAGACCCGCCATCCGGCCCGTCAGCTCGTCGAGTACGAACCGCGCTTTGTCCAGCAGGCCGCCGGGCGTCGTGTCTCCCGGGGCGATGACATGATCGTGGTAGTTGTCCAGGCCTTCGGGGACCTCGGCACTGCCGGAGACGACGAAGTCGGTGACCGGGCCGACGGCGGCCGGCACGGTGAAGCAGAACGCATGCATGCTCGGCTCGTCGACCAGTCCTGCGGGTGGGCACACGTTGGTGCGGGCGACCGGGCTGCTGTCACCGTGCAGCTGAACGCCGAAGGCCGCCAGGGCACCCAGGTAGCGGCCGTTGAACGCGGTGAACTCCGCCTCCGTGAACGGGGCCGGCGTGCGCAGCTCGCAGGCGCACAACGCTGCCGCCGGCTGGCCGGCAGCGTTGATGATCTCCGCGGCCATGCGCAACCCGTCATTCAGTGCTACGGGTGAGGAGAACTGCACCCGAGTCAGGCCGTGGCCCTCGGTGCCCACCACGCCCTGGGAGTACTGCCTGACGCCCGGCAGGAAGGCGTAGCCGAACGGGGTCGGCACCAGATCGGACACGGCACATCCTCGGGGTCGGCGGAAACGGGTTGGCCGCGCGGTTCGCCGCTCGCGGTCCACCGACGAGCCTTGCATTCGCGAATCAAGATGACCAGAATGACTTGTGGCATGGATCTTGCGAACTATTCGCAAGATCATCAGCAGGATTCGAGGTGACCCGCTGCACTCGACCGAATCATCGGCGCTGCGCTACTTTCGCGAGGTCGCGCTCACCGGCTCGGTGCTGCGTGCCGGTGCGAACCTGTTCGTGGCGCCCAGCGCCGTCAGCCGCCAGATCCGCCTGCTGGAGGAGGACCTCGGCGTCCCACTCTTCACCCGCGGATCCCGCGGAATGACCCTGACCGCCGCAGGGCATCAAGTCCTGGAGTTCGCGACGGACACCCACCAGCGCGCCGCCGACCTGCGGTCGGAACTCGACGCTGACCGGCACGGCGTGCGCGGACACGTCGTCATCGCCACGGTCGAGGGTCCGCTGGGCCAGTACATCCCGGACACGCTCCAGGCGCTGGCCTCCACCCACCCCGACATCCGCATCGATGTCCGCGTCGCCGGCTCCCACGACGTCGGTGCCGCCGTCGCCGAGGGCGCCGCACACCTCGGATTCATCTTCGGAGCGCCGACCCGCTCGGACGTCATCACGCTGAAGGACCAGCCGTTACCCCTGTCCGTGATGGTCCGCCCTGACCACCCGCTCGCCGGCCTGCCGGCCTGCTCACTGCGCGACGTCGGCGATCATCCGGTGGCCCTGCCCGGAACACGCTTCGGCATCAGGCAGGAGGTGGACCGGGCCTGCGCGGAGACCGGTACCCATCTGAAGATCAGCTACGAGGCGGACTCGCTCGCCCTGCTGCGAGGCATCGCGGCACGGACCATGACGGCGATCTTCATGACCGCCGAGGACACCACCGCCGAACTGGCGCAGGGCACCCTGGTCCGCGTCCCCCTCACCGACCGGCGGTTGACCAGAACCCGCCTGACCCTGGTGAAAGGACTGCAACCCTACGGTTCTCCCGCCGCGAGGACCGTCAGCGACGCATTGCTCGCAGCCATGAACGACTGATTCGCGGGTGCGTCGAGGGCGGCGCGTGCATCGGCGGCGTGCGGGAAGCCGAAGCCGGTGTACGGGGCGAGGCGCATGCCTGGAATACCTACCATCGCTCGATGTGGCTGGCGGCGCCGCGATCTCCAGGGACGGCCGCAGGGTGGTGGGCCCGAGAAGCTGGGCCCACCACCCTGGCATGCCGGCGGCCGGCGTTACGGCGCGACGAGGAACGGGGTGATGACCTCGACCGGGCCGGACGGCGCCGACTCGTCGCCGTTGGCGTTGACCGCGGTCAGCCGGTACAGGTGGCGTTCGGCGCCCCGCGTGCGCAGGGTCACCGCGCCGCCCGGGTAGGTGCCGACCACCGTCGCGCCGTCGTAGAGCCGGTAGGACAGCCCGGCCGAGGCCGTCCACGACAGCGGGATGTCGGCGTAGTACCCGTCGGCGATCGTCGCCCGGCCCGCCTGGAAGCCGGCCGGGGCCGCCGGCCGGTCGACCGGCCCCGGCAGCGTGGTCACCGTGACCGGCGCCGAGGCGGGCGTGTCGGCGCACCCGGTCAGCAGGCCCGCCACGCGCAGCCGGTGCGTCGAGGCGGGCGCCAGGCCGGTGAGCACCGCGGCCGGCTCGGTGACGGTGGCGACGACGGTGTCGCCGTCCAGCACGGTGTACGAGGTGGCGGTCGACTCCAAGACCCAGTCGAGGCGGACCGTGGACGCGGTGACGGCGGAAGCGCTCACCCGCACCGGGGCCGGTGGCTGGGCCGGGCAGGGCTCGGTCGACGGCGACAGCACGGGGCTGTGCTCGGACTCGTTGCCGGCCACGTTCAGCGCCGCCACGGTGTAGCGGTGCCCGGTGCCGTGCAACAGGCCGGTGACCGTCACCGACCGGGTCCAGCTCGTGGCCACCCGGTAGGCGCCGTCGTAGATCGCGTACTGGTGGACGTAGGACCCGTCGGTCGGCCCCGACCAGGCCAGCCCGATGGAGCGGTCGGTGCGCCCGGTGACGACCAGGTCGCGCGGCGCCGCCGTGGTGTTCGTCGTGCCCGGCAGGGTGCGGGTGGTCGCGTACCCGACGGTGGGCTCCTGCGAGCTGCAGCCGATCCGCCGCAGCGCGACCGCGTACGAGGTGTCCGGGATGAGACCGCCGACCCGCAGGCTGGTGCCGGACACGATGCCGTAGTCGCGGCCGTTGACGGACAGGGCGAGCAGCGGCGACGACCGGCCCACGGTCCAGCGCGCCGACAGGCCGGAGGAGGTCACGTCGAACACGGTCAGCGGCGCGGGCTCGTTGCACTGCGGCGCCATGCCGGGCGTCCACGTGGTGCCCGTGAACGGCGCCGACGGTGCCGACTCCACACCGGCCGCCGAGACCGCGGTCACGGTGTACGTGTGGGTGGTGTTGACGCCGATGTACTGCATGGGCGCCGACGTCGTCGCGGTGCGCCGCACGACCACACCGCCCTCGTACACCCGGAACGACGCGACCGCGGGAGCGCCCACCGGCTGCCGCCACGACAACGAGATCCCGGTGTTGGCCACCGACCCGGTCAGGTCCGCCGGCGCGAGCGGGACGGGCCCGGTCGCGGCGGTGGCGCCGGATACCCCGGTGAGCCCGGCCAGCAGCACGCCAAGCGCGGCCGCCCGAACGAGAAACCTACGCATCGACGATCCTCTCTAGGGGAAACGTCGGGAAACGGTAAACAAACCTTCCTGTTGCTGTCAATCGTCCCACCGGCTCTGACGCCTTCACCAATGGGTCAACGGCGCCATCCGCGCCCACGGCCCAGGCGGCCGCTTCCGGCACGGGTTCGTCGTGGAGATCTGGGCGCAGGAGGGCTGAGGCGGCATTGATGGAGGTGCCGTTGCGGAGGATGACGACTGCTCGCTGCACTCGGCGGCGAACACGCTGTCGGCCGCGGCCTCGTTGTGCGGGAAGGCGCTACCTGGCCGGCCGGTGCCGAACTCCGGATCTTTCCGCGGCGGCGCATCCCCAGGCGGCGCGTATCGTGACGGCGTGCAACTGCATGGGATCGAGACCGCGGACGGTACCACGGCGACGCTGTGGTTCACCGCCGGCGGTGTGTACGTGATCAGCCGCTCCGCCCGTCAGCGACGCCTGTTCCGGTGGGCCGGCGGAGCGGCGTTCGCCGCCCTGGCCGTCGCGATGACGGGGATGGGCATCGGCGGGGCCGTCAGTGCGCGTGCCGGCGTCGCGCTGTTCATGGGCGCCGGGATCCTCGCGGTCGTCGCCGTTGCCGCGGCCGTGACGGGGTGGGTGCTGTCCGCGAGGATCGGGCGGGCGATACGCGCCGGCGTGGCGCCGCCGGACCTGCCGCTGGCCGGCATGGCCTGGGCGCGCAGCACCGACGAGGGCGGGCGGGTGTGCGTCACGGTCGGCATGACCGGCGGGGAGGTCCACGAGTTCGCCGCCGCCGGCATGGCGGGCGCCGACCTCGTGCGGCAGTTCGGCCGGCTCCTGGACGCCGGCGGTGGCCCTCCGGCCACGACCGAAGACGGGCGCTGAGCGCCGCGCGGCCCGGCCGCCTGTTGCGGCAGCACGCGCAGACGGTGGAGTGCTGGCCGTCGTGCTCGTCGGCCGACGGTGGTCCCGGCGGTGACCGTGGCCTGATCGACCTCGCCGGCGCGGACCATCACCCACATCTCCTGCCGCGGTCGCCGGCGTGGTCGACGCGTCGGGCCTCGCGCTGGCAGCAGGGGCGGTGCGGCGGGCCGGGCCGCTGCGGCGGCGCTGTGCGGTACAAGCGACGACAGCGCGACCTGATGATCGCCTGACGAGGCGGAGTGCCCCGCGAACGCCTGCGCGGCGAGCCCGGCCACGGCGATCGCGGCCGGCGGCACGACCGTGCGGACCTCGAGCGCGACCCGCGCCGCGACGGCGACCACGACCCGCGCCGCGACGGCGACCACGACCGCGGCGGCAGCGCTGGCCGCACCGGCCGCAGCACGGACCCCGGGCGGCGGCCGTCGCCGCGAGGATCGCACCCTTCGTCAGCCTCACCCAGGCCCCCTGATGGCACGGAGCTGGAACCGGCGGGCGAGCACCGCGATGAGTACCAGCGCCGCGATGGTTGTCGACAAGAAGACCTCCGGCAGGGGTTACGGTCAGATGGCGGGCCCGGCCGGGGCGTCGGTGCGGCCAGCACGCGAGGGCGGCGGCGATCGCGATGAGGCCACCGAGCGGGCCGACGACGAACGCGACGCCCGCCGCCGGATCGGCGCTTCCGCGTGTTCTCAAGACATATTAGTATGCGCATGTGAACATGAATGGCGCGGAGGTGACCTGATGGGGCACGGGCACGACCACGGCGCGCAGGTGACCGCGACCGGCCGGCACCGCGGCGCACTCGCCGGAGCCGTCGCCGTCTCGGTGGCGATCTTCGCCGTCGAGGTCGCCGGTGCGCTCATCACGGGCAGTCTCGCGCTGCTCGCCGACGCCGGGCACGTGCTCGCCGACGCCGGGGGAGTGGCGCTCGCGCTCGGTGCGACGCTGCTCGCGGCCCGCCCCGCGACCGGCCGCCGCACGTTCGGCTGGGCCCGGGCGGAGATCCTCGCGGCCGCGGTCAACGGCCTGATCCTCGCCGGGATGGGTGTGTACGTGTTCGTCGAGGGCGTCCGCCGGCTGTTCGAACCGGCCGCGGTCGAGCCCGGCGGCATGGCGTTGTTCGGGGTCATCGGCCTGGTCGGCAACCTCGTCGGGGTCGCCCTGCTGTGGCGGGCCCGCAACGCCAGCCTCAACATGCGCGGCGCGTTCCTCGAGGTCGCCACCGACACGGTCACCTCGGTCGGGGTGCTCGCCGCGGCCGCGGTGATCGCGACCACCGGGTTCACCCGGGCCGACGCGATCGTGTCCGTGCTGATCGGCCTCGTCATCGCCCCGCGCGCGGTCCGGCTGCTGCGAGAAGCGGCCAACGTGCTGCTCGAAGCGACCCCACCCGGCATCGACCTGGACCAGATCCGCCGGCACATCGTCGACCTCGACCACGTCCTGGGCGTGCACGACCTGCACGTGCACGCCGTCACGTCAGGCCTGCCGGTGCTGACCGCGCACGTCGTCGTCCGCGACGAGTGCTTCCAGGACGGCCACGCCCCGCAGCTGCTCGACGCGCTCCAGGCCTGCGTGGCCGGACACTTCGACGTGGCCCACTCGACGTTCCAGCTGGAGCCGGCCGGCCACGCCGGTCACGAACACCCCACTCACCGGTGATTGGCGCCCGATGCCGTAGCGAAGCGGCCGGCACACCCCGCCGGGCACACACTGCGCGACTTCCGTTGCGGCCGGTGGGCACCGGCACCGTCAGGTAGCCGGCCCGCTGGCGGGGTAGGCGTGGGTCTCGGTGGCCTTGACGGCGGCCCACAGCTGCCGGCCCGGCGCCAGGTTCAGGTGCGCGGCGGCGGCCGGGGTGACGTCGGCCGCGGCGGTGATCGGCCCGGCGAGCTGGATCCGCAGGTTGTCGCCGTGGCGCTGGATGCCGGCGACGGTCGCGCTCCAGGTGTTGCGGGGGCTGCCGTCGGGTCGGTGCGGGTGCAGCGCGACCGCGGAGGGCCGGAACACGACGAACGCGTCGCCGTCGAGCCGGTCGGCGGTGGCAAGGTCGAACCCGCCAAGGAGGTGGACGGTGTGGCCGTCGGCGCGGCCGCGGTACAGGTTGAGGCCGACGAGCCGGGCGACGTAGTCGGTGCGCGGCTGGGCGGTGATGGTGGCGGCGTCGCCCTCCTGCACGACGTGGCCGTCCTCGACGATGACGAGCCGGTCGGCGAGGACGAGCGCGTCGAGCGGGTCGTGGGTGACGAGCAGCGCGGCACCGGCGTGCTCGGCGAGATGCCGTTGCAGCTCGGCGCGGGTGTCGAGCCTGGTGCGGGCGTCCAGCGCCGCGAGGGGCTCGTCGAGCAGCAGCAGCGCCGGGTGTACTGCCAGGGCGCGGGCCAGGGCGACCCGCTGGGCCTGCCCGCCGGAGAGCTGGCGGGGCTTGCGCTTGGCGTGCCCGGCCAGCCCGACCCGGTCGAGCCAGGTGGCGGCCTGTTCCCGGGCAGAGCGCCGGTCGACGCCGTGACGGCGGGGGCCGAACGCGACGTTGTCGAGCGCGGTCAGGTGCGGGAACAGCAGGTAGTCCTGGAAGACAACGCCGATGGGCCGGCGCTCCGGCGGGGTGAAGCGGCGCCGGTCGGGCCGGTCGAGGTCGACGCCGTCCACGGTGACGTGCCCGGTCGTGAGGGGCTGGAGCCCGGCGAGGGCACGCAGCGCGGTGGTCTTGCCGGCGCCGTTGGGGCCGAGCAGGGCGACGACCTGCCCCGGGTCGATCCGCAGGTCGAGGTCGAGCTGGAACGTGCCCCGGTCCACGACGAGGTGCGCGTCGACGAAGGCGCCGGTCATGGGCTGGTGATCCAGCGGTCGCGGAGGCCGGCGAGGATGGCGACGGAGACGGTGAGCAGGATCAGGCTCAGCACGATCGCGGCGTCCAGGTCGGTCTCCAGGGCCAGGTAGACCGCGAGGGGCATCGTCTGGGTCGTGCCGGGGAAGTTGCCGGCGAAGGTGATGGTGGCACCGAACTCGCCGAGCGCGCGGGCCCAGCACAGCACCGCGCCGGCGGCGATGCCGGGCGCGACGAGCGGCAGCGTCACGTGCGTGAACGTGGTCCAGCGGCCGGCGCCGAGGGTGGCGGCGGCCTCCTCGTAGCGGCTGTCGGCGCCGCGCAGCGCGCCCTCGACGGCGATGATGAGGAACGGCATCGCCACGAACGCCTCGGCGATGACGACCCCGGTGGTGGTGAACGGGAGCGTGATCCCGAACGTGGTGTCGAGCCACTCGCCGAGCAGCCCGCGGCGGCCGAAGACGAGCAGCAGCGCCACGCCGCCGACGACGGGCGGCAGCACGAGCGGGACGGTGACCAGGGCCCGCACGAGGCGCCGGCCGGGGAACTCGACGCGGGCGAGGAGCCAGGCGAGGGGCACGCCGAGGAGCACGCAGACCAGGGTGGCGAGGGTGGCGCACTGCAGCGACAGCCGCAGCGCGGTGAGCACGCCCGGCTCGGTGAGCCGCTGCGGCAGCGTCGTCCACGGAGCGCGGATCAGCAGGCCGACCAGCGGGAACGTGAGGAACAGCAGGCCCAGCCCGGCCGGCAGGAGCAGTCCGGCCGGTATCCGCTGCCGCCGCTGCGGCGCGGCCGCCGGCCGCGCCGCCGTGGCGGAGTCCATGATCGGCATCGCCGGAGTCTACGGCGCCTGGAAGCCGGCGGTCGTGAGGACGGCCTTGCCCTTGTCGGACAGGACGTAGGCGACGAACGCCTGCGCGCCGGCCGGGTTCTTCGCCTTCTTCAGCACGATGATCGGGTAGTCGTTGATCGCACCCGCGGACTCGGCGAACTCGACGCCCTCGACGTCGGCCGCGGCGGTCTTGGCGTCGGTCCGGTACACCAGCGCCGCGTCGACCTCGCCGAGCTTCACCTTCGACAGGGCGGCCTTCACGTCCTGTTCGAGGGTCACCGGGGTGAGCTTCACGGCGGCGGTGTCGAGGGCCTTCTTCGCGGCGGCGCCGCACGGCACCTGCTCGGCGCACACGGCGACCTTCACGCCGGGCTTCGTCAGGTCGGCGAGGCCCTTGATCGCCTTCGGGTTGCCCTTCGGCACCGCGATGACGAGCTGGTTCTTCACGAACGTGGTGGCCGTGCCCTCGCCGCCACCGGCGTCGGTGACGGTCTTCATGTTCGCCGGCGCGGCGGAGGCGAACACGTCCGCGGGTGCGCCCTGGTTGATCTGCGTGGCGAGGGCGGAGCTGCCGGCGAAGTTGAAGGTGACCTTCGTGCCGGGGTTGGCGGTCTCGAAGTCCTTGCCGATGGTCTTGAACGACTCGGTCAGCGAGGCGGCCGCGAACACCGCGATGTCGCCGGTGACCGCGGCGGCGCTGCTGGCGCCGCCGGCGGACGGCTGCGCAGCGGCGGTCTTCGTGTCGTCGGCGCAGGCGCTGATCCCCACGACGGTCAGGGCCGCGAACGCGGCCAGGCTGGTGCGGATCCAACGGGACCTCACGAGCCGTTCCTCCCCTTGTTGGCGACGGCCGGGGTGGAGCGCTCCACCACGACCGTGGTCGACTTGATCACTGCGACGGCCACCGACCCGACCTGCAGGTCGAGCTCGTCGACGGCTTCCCGGCTCATCAGCGACACGACCCGGAACGGGCCGGCCTGGATGTCGACCTGCGCCATCACCGTGTCCTTGACGATGGCGGTGACGATCCCGCGCAGCCGGTTGCGCGCCGAGGAAGCGCCGGTGTCGGTGCCCTCGGTGCGGACGAACTCGGCGAGATCGACACCGTCGATGAGCCGGTGGCCGTGCTCGTCCCGGCTGGCGGGCAGCCGGCCCGCGTCCACCCAGCGCCGGACCGTGTCCGCGCTCACGCCCAGCAGGTCGGCCGCTTCACTGATCCGGAACACTGTCACCGGCTCACCCTAGCGGCCGCATGTGCGGGAGCAAACCGGCTATCAAGCTCGCTTCTTCGAGAGCCTGGTCTCATCTGGCCCGCATCTGCATGATGGAGTGATCGACGGGGCAGTGGGACGACCGCCGATGTCGGCGGTGAGCAGGCACGACGGTGGGCGGAGGTCCTCGGTCTGCTGGTCGAGGTCGTGCCGCCCGGCCGGTGTGATCGTCGACAGCTTCGAGGGTCACAGCGGCGCCGTGGCCGACCGGCTCGTGGCGCCCCTGCGTCCGGCTGCTGGACGGCACCCCGCCCGGCGAGGAGGCCGCCGTCGCGGCCGGGCGGCACCGTCATCGGGCTGGACGTCACCCCGCAGTGGCTCGCCGTCGCGCGGCCCCACAGCACTGCGGGGGATTGGTCCTCGGCGACGCGCGCCGGCTGCCGTTCGCCGACGCCGGCATCGACGCGATCTTCGCCGCCGGGCTGATCATGCACCTGCCCGATATCGACGCCGGCCTGCGGGAGCTCGCCCGCGTCACCCGGCCCGGCGGGAGGCTCGTGCTGTTCCACCCGCCCGGCCGGCCGCCCTCGCCGCCCGGCACGGCCGGTGCGGCGCCCAGTCCTTGGCGGAAGGCGCGCTGCGCGCTTCCGCCGCCCGCACCGGCCGGCGGATCGCCGGCTATGACGACCCGCCGCACCGGTTCCTGGCCATCGCGGAACGCGCGACCGGGTAGCTCCGCCCGGCCGCCGAGGCCCGCCTACGGGTTGAACACGGCATTCTCCTCGGCGGTGAGCAGCCGCGACCGGATCAGGAAGCGGACGCCCTCGGGAGCCTCCAGGGAGAACCCGCCGCCGCGTCCCTGGACCACGTCGACGGTGAGGTGGGTGTGCCGCCACGCCTCGAACTGCGCGGCGGACATCCAGAACGTGACCGGCTCCGGCACGCCGTCGATCCGCAGCTCCTGCAGCAGCACGTCCGATCCGCCGGTGCGGAACTCGCCGTCCACGTAACACATCGGGGAGCTGCCGTCGCAGCAGCCGCCGCTCTGGTGGAACATCAGCGGGCCGTTGACGGCGTACAGCTTGCGCAGCAGCTCCGCCGCGGCGTCGGTGACCGCGACGCGGGACAGCTCGCCCACCTAGAAGAACCCGAGCTTCTTGGGGGAGTAGCTGACCAGGAGGTTCTTGGTCTGCTGGTAGTGATCCAGCATCATCTTGTGGTTCTCCCGGCCGATCCCCGAGCCCTTGTAGCCGCCGAAGGCGGCGTGCGCGGGGTATGCGTGGTAGCAGTTGGTCCACACCCGGCCGGCCTGGATGGCCCGCCCGGCCCGGTAGGCCCTGGCACCGTCGCGGGTCCAGACGCCGGCGCCCAGCCCGTACAGCGTGTCGTTGGCGATCTTGATGGCGTCGTCGAAGTCGGCGAACGGCGCGACCGACACCACCGGGCCGAAGATCTCCTCCTGGAAGATGCGCATCGCGTTGTTGCCCTGGAAGATCGTCGGCTGCACGTAGTACCCGCCGGCGAGCTCGCCGCCGAGGTCGGCCCGCGCGCCGCCGGTGAGGACCTTGGCGCCTTCCTGCCGGCCGATGTCGAGGTACGACAGGATCTTCTCGAGCTGGTCGTTGGACGCCTGCGCACCGATCATGGTGGCCAGGTCGAGGGGGTGGCCCTGCACGATCTGCTCGGTGCGGGCGACGGCGTCGTGCAGGAACTGGTCGTAGTGGCCCTGCTGGATCAGCGCGCGGGACGGGCAGGTGCAGACCTCGCCCTGGTTGAGGGCGAACATCGTGAAGCCCTCGAGGGCCTTGTCGTAGAAGTCGTCCTGGGCGGCGCTGACGTCGTCGAAGAAGATGTTGGGGCTCTTGCCGCCGAGCTCCAGCGTGACCGGTTTGATGTTCTCGCTGGCGTACTGCATGATCAGCCGCCCGGTGGTCGTCTCGCCGGTGAACGCGACCTTCGCGACCCGGGCGCTGGACGCGAGGGGCTTGCCGGCCTCGACGCCGAACCCGTTGACGATGTTGACGACGCCCGGCGGGAGCAGGTCGCCGATGAGGCTCATCAGGTAGTGGATCGAGGCGGGGGTCTGCTCGGCGGGCTTGAGCACGACGGCGTTGCCGGCCGCGAGGGCGGGAGCGAGTTTCCAGGTCGCCATGAGGATCGGGAAGTTCCACGGGATGATCTGGGCGACGACGCCGAGCGGCTCGTGGAAGTGGTACGCGACGGTGTCGTCGTCCAGCTCCGACAGCGACCCTTCCTGGGCGCGGATGGCGCCGGCGAAGTAGCGGAAGTGGTCGATCGCCAGTGGGATGTCGGCGGCGAGGGTCTCCCGGACCGGTTTGCCGTTCTCCCAGGTCTCGGCGACGGCAAGGGCCTCGAGGTTCGCCTCCATCCGGTCGGCGATCTTGTTGAGGATGTTCGCCCGGTCGGCGGCCGAGGTCCGGCCCCAGGCGGGTGCGGCGCCGTGGGCGGCGTCGAGGGCGAGCTCGACGTCGTCGGCGGTGCCCCGGGCGACCTCGGTGAACGTCTGGCCGGTCACCGGGCTGGGGTTCTCGAAGTACTGCCCCTTCGCCGGCGGCACGAACTGCCCACCGATCCAGTTGTCGTAGCGCGGCTCGTAGCGCATCTTCGCGCCGGACGTGCCGGGCGCGGCGAAATCGGTCATCGTGGGTGACCTTCCGTCAGCTGCCGCCGTCCCTCGTTGGACGGTTGGGCCGTGACGGGCACGGTAGTTTCGCGGACGTTACTTGAACGTTGCGTCGGCACTCAGCCCGTATTCGTCGCGCAGCTGCCGTACCCGCGCATCGGCCACGCCGCGATGTGCCGAGGGGTGCGGCGCGACGGCGGCGAGCCGCTCCCACACCTGGAGGTCGTCGAAGCCGCTCCGGTCGGCCCAGGCCCGGACGAGGTCGGCGTCGGACGAGGCGAGCACCGCCGAGCGGAGCTGGGTGTGCAGCCACTGCCGTTGCCGGGCCACCCCGGGCGCCTCCGAGCTCGGCAGCAGCGGTCCCGGGTAGCCGGCGAGGGCTCGGTCGAGGTGGTCGCTCCGCAGCGCGGCCGCCACGTCGGCGAAGTCCGCGCCGACAGCCGTGCGCAGCCGGTACGGGCGCGAGAGGAGCAGGTCCCCGACGACGTGCCGCAGCCGGTTCAGCTCCACCCGCAGCGTTGCCGGGTTCGCCTGGTCGTCGTACAGCAGGCTGAGCAGCTGCTCACCGCTCAGCCCGTCCGGGTGCAGGACCAGCATGATCAGCAGCTCGGTGTGGCGGCGCTGCAACCGGATCGTCCGCCCGTCGAGGTGGAGGATGCCGTCGCTGCCGCCGAGCGCGGACAGTCGTGCGCCGGGCGCCCACAGCCGGGGTGGTGCGTGGAGCTGCCGGGCGAGCTCGGCCTCGGAGGCGCGGGCCGCCGAGCGGACCAGCGCCAGGCTCAGCGGGTTGGCCACACCGTGCCCGCCGGTGATGTCGACGACGCCCAGCACCTGCCCGGTGACCGGGTCGTGGATCGGCGCGGCCGAGCACGTCCACGCCTGCACCGACGGCAGGTAGTGCTCGGTGGCGAAGATCTGCACCTCGTGGTCGAGTGCCAGCGCGGTGCCGGGAGCGTTGGTGCCGGCGTGCGCCTCGTCCCACCGGGCGCCCTCGACGAAGTTCATCCGCTCGGCGCGGGCCCGGGCGACCCGGTGACCCTCCACCCACAGCAGCTGGCCCGCGGCGTCGGACACCGCCATGAGGTAGTCGCCGTCGTCCGCCGTGTCGCCGACGAGCTGCCGCAGCACACCGATGACCCGGGAGAGCGGGTGCGCCGCCCGGTAGGCGGACAGGTCGTCGTCAGCGAGCAGGACCGGCGGGCTCGCGTCCTGGCCGACCCGCGCCGCCGACGACCGCTGCCAGGACCTGGCCACGACGTCCCGCAGCCCCGGGCCGGTCCCGGCGAACGCGCGGGTGGACAGGAACCGCTCGTGGGCGGCCGCGATCTCACGGGCCCGCCGCTGCGGGTCCGTGCCGACGTCGGCGAGCCACGCGTTTCCCATCAGCTCCCGCTACTTGGCGCCCTGCCAGGCAGGACCGCAGGTCGCCGCCGGGCTCGTCCACCAAGGGTGCATCCGCCGCGGGGGCTGCGCAACCTGCCCCGCCGGTGCAAGTCACCTGCCGCGTGCCCTCCGTATGTGCGCGGCGCTCCGGAGCCGCACGAGCGATCAGGGCGCGGTGACGGTGTTGCGAAGGCCGCCTGCTGCCGCCTGCTGCCGCCGGATCGCCGTGTCGAGATCGGGCCCGAGGCCGCGGTGGTCCACGGTGCCACCGATCAGTGGGCGCCGTCCGGTGACAGCGGCGCGGCCGACCGGCCGATCGCGTCGAGGAACCGCACGGCGGCCTCGGTGTTCTCCAGTCGCCACGTGAGTAGGGTCTGGTCGAAGCCGGACGCGGCGGCGTGCCGGCGTCGCAGTGTGTCGCGCACCGGGACCAGGATGTCGTGCTGCGCGGCGATCAGGCCGGCGGGGTCGTCGCCGCGGCGGGTGAGCAGGGCCAGCTTCGCCAGCAGCGTGGAGCGCATGTCCCGCACGTGCCGGACCGGCTCGTGCAGCCACTCGGCGACCGCCGCCGATCCGGCCGGGGTGATGGCGAGGATCGAGCGTTGCGGGCCGCGGCTGCCCGCCTCGGTGGTCTCGACCTGGAGCAGGGCGAGCCCGGTGAGGCGGTCCAGGCAGCGGTAGACGATCGGGCGGGGGATGTGCCACACCCGGCCGAGCGCGCCGTCCTCGGCGGTGAGGGCGGCGATCGCGAAGCCGTGGGTGGGCCGCTCGTCGACGACGGTGAGCACGACCCAGTCGGCGAGGGACAGCGACGGCAGCTCACCCATCGCGTCAGCCTACGGCGCGGGGTTCCGTCCGCGTCGCATCCTCAGTAGTCTCATTGCGACTACCAGTTCAGGGAGGTGCGGCGTGATCGCGGGGCACCTCGGCGACGGCACGCCGATCCACGCGCCGGTCGGCGTCCTGCTCAGCGACGGCGACCGCGTCTGCTGCCACCTGTGCGGGCGCTGGTACCTGTCGGTGGCCAGCCACCTGCGGGTGCACGGCTGGACCAAGGCCGCCTACATCGCCGCGTTCGGCCTGGAGGTCGGCAACTCGCTGGCGGGCCGGCTGACCCGGCAGCGGCGCGCGGAGGCGCTGCGGGCCCGCCAGCGTCGCGAGCCGGCCGTCCAGCAGGCGCAGGCGGCGGCCCGGGTCCGGGCGCGCAGCGGCGCCCTGACGGCCGCCGCCGCAGAGGCCGCCCGGGGCCGGCCGCATCCGCAGGAGCGCCTCGCGAAGACCCTCGCGGCCCTGGCGGGTGTTCGCCCCGCGGCCCGCGCCGAAGGCAACCGGCAGCGGTCCGAGCAGCACCTGTCCGACGTCAGCGCGAAGGTCGCGGCCCAGTTCGGGTTCGCGTCCTTCGCCGGCTACGTCCGGGACCGTCTCGCGAGCGGACGGAGCCTGGCCGCGATCAGCCGCGAGGCCGGGCTGCACAAGGACTGGCTGTCCCGGCACCTGCCCGCGATCGCGCCGGACCTCGCCGCGCAGCGCACGCGGATCCGCACCCACCCCGGCGATGCCCGGCTGCTGCCGGCCGCCCGGGCCGCCGGTCATGCCGGCGTCGGCGCGTACCTCCGCCACCGCCACCTACGGCAACACCGCACGGTCGCCGCGATCGCCGCCGAGGCCGGGGTGACGCGCTGGTCGGTCCTCGCGGCGATGGAGCGGCACGGCATCGCCGCGGTCCCGCACGCGACGAAGCGGCACCGGGCCGCGAGCCGCAGCTCGAGCGCCGCCGCACCGTTCGGCTTCACCTCGGTCGCCGCGTACGCGGCGCACCGGCGAGCGGAGGGCGCGACGTGGCGGGCCCTGGCCGCCGAGTCCGGCCTGCCCGAGTCCACGCTGCAGCGGCACGCCTCGGGCCGGGGCGCCTGACGGCGGTGCACCAAGAGCGTCCATTGTGGACGGCGACGGCGATCCGGAGCCGAGCCGGACGGCCGCCGCCGGGCTGAGCACATCCAGGACCTCCCAGGAGAACCCGCCCGGGAACGCCTTGTGGAAGATGCGGTGCGAGGACTCCAACGACTCCTGGCCGGTGCGGTAGAACGGGCCCTCGCCGATGAGGATGCTCATCACGCTGTGCCGAACGGGGCCGAGCGGGCGCCTCGGAGTGAGGCGCCCGCCCGGGCGGTAGTGGATCGTCAGTCGCCGCGCAGTTCGGCGGCGGCCGCGACGAGGCGCCGCAGCGACGCCTCCACCTCGGCGTAGCCTCGGGTCTTCAGGCCGCAGTCGGGGTTGACCCAGAGCCGGTGGGCCGGCACGGCGGTGACGGCACGGCGCAGCGCGCCGGCGACCTCGTCGTGGGACGGCACGCGCGGGGAGTGGATGTCCCACACGCCCGGTCCGACGCCGCGGCTGTACCCGATGGCGGCGAGGTCGTCGAGGACCTCCATTTTCGAGCGGGACGCCTCGATGCTCGTGACGTCGGCGTCGAGCGCGTCGATGGCGGTGATGACCTCGCCGAACTCGGAGTAGCACAGGTGCGTGTGGATCTGCGTGCCGTCCGCGACGCCGCTGGTCGCCAGCCGGAACGAGCCGACGGCCCAGTCGAGGTACGCCTTCTGGTCGGCCTTGCGCAGCGGCAGGGTCTCCCGCAGGGCGGGTTCGTCGACCTGGATCACGGTGATCCCGGCCGCCTCGAGGTCGGCGCACTCGTCGCGCAGGGCGAGGGCGACCTGGTCGGCGGTGTCTGCCAGGGGCTGGTCGGTGCGCACGAACGACCAGGCGAGGATGGTGACGGGGCCGGTGAGCATGCCCTTGACCGGCTTGCTGGTCAGCGACTGCGCGTAGGCCGACCACTCGACGGTCATCGGTGCCTTGCGGGCCACGTCGCCGTAGATGATCGGTGGGCGGACGCAGCGGGACCCGTACGACTGCACCCAGCCGTGGTCGGTGGCGGCGAACCCGTCGAGCTGCTCCCCGAAGTACTGCACCATGTCGTTGCGTTCGGGTTCGCCGTGCACGAGGACGTCGAGACCGAGGTCCTCCTGCAGGCGGATGACGCGCTGGACCTCCTCGCGCATCCGGACGGTGTATCCAGCCGCGTCGAGGGTGCCTGCCTTGACCGCGGCGCGGGCCTCGCGCAGCTCGGCGGTCTGCGGGAACGACCCGATCGTCGTGGTCGGCAGGTCCGGCAGCAGCAGCCGCTCCTGCTGCACCCGCGCCCGGACGGCATAGGAGCCCCGCCGCCGGTCCGCCGGGGACAGCGCGTCGAGCCGGGCCCGGACCGGCGCGTCGCGCCATGCGGCGGGGACCGGCGGCAGCGGCGCGGGCAGGTGGGCGGTGCCGTCGCGGACCGCCCGGCCGAGCAGCACGACCTCGTCCACCTTCTGCCGGGCGAAGGCGAGCCGCTCGTGCAGCGCCGGGTCGAGCCGGGTTTCGACGGACAGGTCGACCGGCACGTGCAGCAGCGAGCACGACGTGGACACTGCGACGTGGTCGGCCAGGGCGGTGACGGTCGCGCCGCGGACGGCCGCGGTGCGCAGGTCGGTGCGCCAGATGTTGTGACCGTCGACGAGCCCGGCGACGATCGTCTTCCCACCGAGCGGTCCGGACGCGGCGAGGCGTTCGAGGTTGCCGGGGCCGGCGACGAGGTCCAGGCCGATCGCCTCGATCGGGGTCTGCAGCAGTGCCGGGAGGGCGTCGCCGAGTTCACCGAAGTAGGTGGCGACGAAGAGCCGCGGCCGATCGGTCAGCGAACCGAGGCGGGTGTACGCGCGGCGCAGCCCGTCGATCTCCTGCGGGGTGCGGTCCGCGACGTACGCGGGCTCGTCCAGCTGCACCCAGGTCACGCCGGCCGCGGCCAGGACCGTGAGGATCTGCGCGTACACCTCGACGAGGTCGTCGAGCCGGGCGAACGGGTCCGCGCCCTTCGCCAGGAGCAGGAACGTCGCCGGGCCGACCAGCACCGGCCGGGTGGTGATGCCGAGACGGCCCGCTTCCGCGACCTCGCCGAGGGCCTTGACCGGGTTGGCCGCGAACACGGTGTCCGCGTCGATCTCCGGCACCAGGTAGTGGTAGTTCGTGCCGAACCACTTCGTCAGTTCCATGGCCGGCTCGGCCTCGACCCCGCGGGCCATCGCGAAGTACGTGTCCAGCTCGGACAGGCCGAGCCGGGCGAACCGGGCCGGGACCGCGCCGACGGCGACGGCGGTGTCCAGGACGTGGTCGTAGTAGGAGAACGTGTTGGACGGGATCGCGTCCAGCCGGGCGTTGCGCAGCGTCTGCCACACCTCGGCCCGCAGCCCGGCCGCGGTCTCGTCCAGGACCGCCGCGTCGATGCGGCCCGCCCAGTACGCCTCGACGGCCTTCTTCAGCTCCCGGTTCCCGCCGATGCGCGGGTAACCGAGGACGGTGCTCTGCCCGAATGCGGTGCTCACCACAGGGCTCCTTCCCTCGAAGTCGCGACGACCTCAAGGGAGGGGAGGAGGCAGGGGACGGCGCGTCCCGCTTCCGCCCTGACCCTCCCGAGGGGTCGCCGGCGGCGCACACCGGTCGGTGTGCGCGGTGCGGGCAGGTCTTCGGACTCGCGGGCATGACCACGGATGGTCGCCTACTGGCCGTCGCTTCCCAGACCTCACGGTCCAGTGCTCGATGACGGCGGTCGTTCCCACTCACCGCTGCGGGGCAGTCCCGGTGTCGCACCGGGTTCCCTCTTACGACGCCCCGTCCTCACGAACGGCGCGAACCAGCACTGCCGACCATCCTACGGGTGCCCGGCGGTTCCGGAACCCGGCCACCCACCATGTGACACAGCGATTCGTCACAACTGTGCGGTGCCGCTGCCGTCCTGCGCGACGCGGCGCAGGACGGCAGCGGACCGCCGGTCAGAAGTCGTCGTCGAAGCTGACCGTGCCCGTCACGCCCACCTGGTACGCGGAGACGCGGCGTTCGAAGAAGTTCGACAGCTCCTGCACGTCCTGCAGTTCCATGAACGCGAACGGGTTGCGGCTGCCGTACAGCGGCGCGATGCCGAGAGTGGCGAGCCGCCGGTCGGCGACGTGCTGCAGGTATTCGCGCATGTCGGGCAACGACATGCCGGAGATGCCCTGTTCCAGGAGGTCGGCGGCGAACTGCACCTCGCACTCGACGGCCTCGGCGAGCATCTGCCGGACCTGGTCCTGCAGGTCAGCGTCGAACAGGTCGGGCTCCTCGGCGCGTACGGTGTCGACGACGTCGAACGCGAACGCCATGTGCATCGACTCGTCGCGGAAGACCCAGTTCGTGCCCGAGGCGAGGCCGTGCAGCAGGCCGCGGGAGCGCAGGAAGTACACGTAGGCGAAGGCGCCGTAGAAGAACAGACCTTCGATGCACGCGGCGAAGCAGATGAGGTTGAGCAGGAACGCCCGCCGGTCGTCGCGGGTCTTCAGCTCGCGCAGCTCGAAGATCGAGTCGATCCACTTGAAGCAGAAGTCGGCCTTACGGGCGATCGACGGGATGTTCTCCACCGCGGCGAACGCCGCGGACCGTTCGGCGTCGTCGGTGACGTAGGTGTCGAGGAGGTTGAGGTAGAACTGGACGTGGACGGCCTCCTCGAACAGCTGCCTGGAGAGGTAGAGCCGGCCTTCCGGGCTGTTGACGTGCTGGTACAGGTTGAGCACGAGGTTGTTGGCGACGATCGTGTCGCCGGTGGCGAAGAACGCGACGAGGCGGGACACGAGGTGCCGTTCGGCGGGGGAGAGCTTCGTCAGGTCGGCGAGGTCGCTGTGCAGGTCGACCTCCTCGACGGTCCAGGTGTTCTTGATGGCGTCCTTGAACCGGTCGAAGAACCGCGGGTACCGCATCGGCCGCAGCGTCAGGTCCATGCCCGGGTCGAGCAGCGTCGGCCGCACGCCGGCGATCAGGCGGGGTTCGGGGATGGCGGTCACTGGCATGCCTCGCACGATTCGGGGTTCTCCAGGGAGCAGGCGAGCGCCTCGGCGCCCGGGACGGTGAGCAGGGGCACGACAGCGGGCTTCACCGGCGCGACCGCCACGGTGGCCTGCTGGATGCGCGTGGCCGGGCGGGACCGCAGGTAGTACGTGGTCTTCAGGCCGGCCTTCCACGCGTACAGGTACATCGAGGAGACCTTGCCGATGGTCGGTGCGCTCATGAACAGGTTCAGCGACTGCGACTGGTCGACGTAGGCGGCGCGGGCCGCTGCGAGGTCGATGAGCGCCCGCTGCGGGAGCTCCCATGCGGTGCGGTACAGCTCGCGCACGTCCGCCGGCAGCTCGGCGATGTCCTGCACAGACCCCTCGGCCCGCTTGATCTGCTCGCGGACCGCCGCGGTCCACAGCCCCCGTGCCTTGAGCTCCCGCACCAGGTACGTGTTGATCTGCAGGAACTCCCCGGACATCGTCTCGCGCTTGAACAGGTTCGACACCTGCGGCTCGATACACTCGTAGCAGCCGGCGATCGACGCGATCGTCGCGGTCGGGGCGATCGCGACGAGCAGCGAGTTGCGCAGGCCGGTGGCCGCGACCCTGGCACGCAGCGCGGCCCAGCGCTCGCCCTCGGCGGGCGCGCCCCACAGGTCGGGGTGCAGCGCACCGCCGGCCGCGCGGGTCTCGGTGAACGCGGGGTGCGGCCCGAACCGCTCCGCCAGCTCCGCCGAGGTCTCCAGCGCGGTCAGGTAGATCTCCTCCTGGACGCGGGTCGACAGCTTCCGCGCGGCGGGGGAGTCGAACGGCAGCCGCAGCGTGAAGAACGCGTCCTGCAGGCCCATGAGCCCGAGGCCGACCGGCCGCCACCGCGGGTTGGACGCGGCGGCCTGCTGCGACGGGTAGTAGTTGATGTCGATGACCCGGTCGAGGAACACGACCGCCGTGCGGACGGTGGCGCGCAGCTTGTCCCAGTCGATGCCGCCGGCGCTCTCGCTGGTGAGGTGCGCGCCGAGGTTGATCGAGCCGAGGTTGCACACCGCAGTCTCGTCGTCGCTGTTGACCTCGAGGATCTCGGTGCACAGGTTCGACAGGTGGATGGTGTTGCCGGGTGCGCCCGTCTGGTTGGACAGCGTGTTGGACCGATCCTTGAACGTCATCCACCCGTTGCCGGTCTGCGCCAGGGTGCGCATCATCCTGCCGTACAGATCCCTGGCCTTGACGGTTCTCACGGCGTGCTTCTCGGCCGCCCGGTACGCCTCGTCGAACGCCGCACCGAACAGGTCCGGCAGCTCGGGAGCGTCGGACGGGTCGATCAGTGACCAGTCGGCGTCGGCCTCGACCCGGCGCATGAACTCGTCGGGGATCCAGTTGGCGAGGTTGAGGTTGTGGGTGCGGCGGGCCTCCTCGCCGGTGTTGTCCCGCAGCTCCAGGAACTCCTCGACGTCCGGGTGCCACGGCTCCAGGTACACGCACGCCGCGCCCTTGCGCCGGCCGCCCTGGTTGACCGCGGCGACCCCGGCGTCGAGCGTCTTGAGGAACGGCACGATGCCGTTGGACCTGCCGTTGGTGCCGCGGATCAGCGCCCCTCTGCCACGGATCCGCGACCACGAGATGCCGATCCCGCCGGAGAACTTCGACAGCTTCGCCACCTGGTGGTAGCGCTCGTAGATCGAGTCGAGCTCGTCCCTGGGCGAGTCGACGAGGAAGCACGACGACATCTGCGTGTGCGCGGTGCCGGAGTTGAACAGCGTCGGGGAGCTCGGCAGGTACGCGAGCGAGGACATGAGCCGGTAGAAGCCGATCGCCTCACCCGGCGTCGTGGACAGCCCGCAGGCGACCCGCAGCAGCCAGTACTGCGGCGTCTCCACGACGAGCCTCGACGAAGGGTGGCGCAGCAGGTAGCGGTCGGCGACGGTCCGCAGCCCGAAGTACTCGAAGCGCAGGTCGCCGTCCGGGTCGACGGCGTCGTCGAGCTTGCGGGCGTTGCGGGCCACGAACCCTGCCGTGGCGTCGCTGATCAGGCCCTGCTGGTGCGCGTGCCGGACCGCCTGGCTGAAGCTCGCCACGCCCTGCCCGCGGACCTCCTTGTCGACGTACGCAGCGAGCAGCCTCGCCGCCAGGCGTGAGTACTGCGGCTCCTCACCGATCAGCTCCGCCGCCGTCTGGATCGACAGCTTGTCCAGCTCCGCCGTCGTCGCACCGTCGTACAGGCCGCTGATCGTCTTCGTCGCGACCCGCAGCGGGTCGACCTCGTCCAGGTCGGCGACCCACCGCTCGACCGCCTTCACGATCTTGTTGACGTCGACCGGCTCCAGCTCGCCGTCGCGCTTGCGGACCCGCATCGCGTGCCGCCGCTGCTCCGGCGCCTTCCCCGTCGCCACCTGGTCCTGCGTCACCGTCATGTGTCCCCCTCGTCGCCTGCTCATCACCACCGGACGAGCGCAGGGGGAAGCCGCCACAGAAGGGCGCACAGCGCCCGGCGATGGCGTCAGCCGTCCCACGCGGCATCCGACCACCGCACGCCGTCCCGGCGCACGGTGCGCTGGCAGGTCTTCGGACTCGCGGGCATGACCCAGGATCGATCCGGGGCCGCCTACTGGCCGTCGCTTCCCAGGCCTCGCGGCCCAGTGCTTGATGACGGCGGTCGTTCCCACTCACCGCTGCGGGGCAGTCCCGGACTCACACCGGGTTCCCTGTTGCCACGACCGCCCCGGAAGGGCGGCCGAACCAGCTGCAAGCGACACCATATATGGGTGCGGGTCGGAATTCACAACCCAAGATGCTGTGCCGGCGTGTCGCGCCGTGCGCAGGGCCCTCAGCCGCGGCGACCACCCAGGTCCGCCAGTCCGGCGGGGTGCGCCTTATGCCGCAGGGTGTAGGCGGTCACCCGCGAGGCGCCTGCCCGCTCAGGAGACGCTGGTCCATGCCGGATACTTCGCCGCGCGTCCGTCGCCGGACGAGCGGCCACGGACCCGGCGCAGCACCCACGGCAGGACGTGCTGGTGGTAGTACCGGGCCTGGACGATCAGCCCGCGGGACGCCGCCGCGGTGTCGTCGAGCCGGTGCTCGGCGTCGGCGACACCCAGGGCGGCGAGGACGAGGCCCGCGACCCGGCGGTGGCCGGCGGCGTTGAGGTGCAGCCGGTCCGCCGACCAGTACCCGGCCCGGCGCAGCTCGGTGTCGCCGAAGCAGTCGACGAACAGCACGCCGTGGCGGGCGGTCAGCTCCCGTACCGCCTCGGTGAGCTGCTCGGCGCGGCGGCGCAGCACCCGTCCGAGCGGCAGGTGGTCCGACGGGTCGGCGCCGCTGAGGACCATGAGACGGACCCCGGCTTCGTCGCAGCGCTCGATCGCCCCTTCGATGAGCCGCACGAGGTACGGAAGGTCCGCGCCGCGGCGCATCATGTCGTTGCCGCCGCCGTTGAGCGAGACCAGCGTCGGCGGCGGCGACATCGCCAGCGCGGCGTCCAGCTGCGTGGTCACGATCGGCTCGAGCAGCCTGCCCCGGATCGCCAGGTTGGCGTACTGCCACTGCGGGTCGGCGGCGCCCAGCGCGGCCGCGACCAGGTCGGCCCACCCGCGCGGGATGCCGTCCGGCCGCTCGTCGCCCATGCCCTCGCTGAAACTGTCCCCGATCGCCACGTACCGCATGACCCGACGATACCGAGCCGATCATCGCGGCCCGATCAGGGTTGTCCGTACCGGAATCTTCCGGAAATGTATTGACGACATCGAATGGGCGCAGGCTGGTAGAACCTGGTGTCCGGCACGGCGGGAGACCGGACGCGGCCGTGAGCCGCCGGTCTCCCGCTGTGCCGAGCCGATCGCGCTGCTGAGAAACGGTGCGGTAGGGCCGGCCGGGCGACGACCGTCAGGCCGGCGGTGGCGGGGGAAGCGACGGCCGGGACCGGGCGTATTCGGCGAGGTCGCTGAAGAACTCCGCCGTGGACATGCTCTTGCCTTCCTTGCCGATCGGTGACGGCTGCAGCGGCACGAGCAGGTCCTCGGCGGACGAGTGCAGCCACAGCGCCGTCAGGTACAGGCTGGGAACGCGCAGCAGGCGCAGCTCGAAGCCGGCCGCCTCGAGCTTGGGCAGCTTCCGGACGACCTTCATGGCCTTGTCGGTGGCGTCGACGAACGGACCTTCGTTGACGTTGGCGAACCGCTGGGTCCCGTCCGGTGCGGGCATGGTCTCGGCGCTGGCGACGACCTGCCCGCCCGATTCGACGAGATAACGCCAGCCGGCCGGCTCGGCCCGGTCGAGGCCGCCTCCCGCGGCGATGTCGTCCGCCCCGAGGGTGAAGACCTGATGCGGGCTGGACACGTCCAGCTGGTCCGCCCGGGCGCCGCGGAGCGCCTTGGTGTGGAAACCACCGTGGGCGGCGATGGTGTGCAGCCTGGATTTGACGTGGTCGTGTGCGCCCGACGGCGGTTCGGGCAGGTGCAGCGGCATGTGGTCCCCTCAGCGCTTGGTGGTGTACGAGTAGCGCCACGTCCCGATGTTCTGGTATCGGGCGCAGAAGTCGTCATAGGTCCAGGTGGAGCTGCCGTAGCCGGGATCGGCGACAGTGACGTACTCGACGCCGTTGATCTGTTTGCGGCCGTGCACCGCCAGGACGTGGGAGTTGCCGTCCCGCCAGACGACATCGGCGATGAACGGTGCGCCCTTGGCGAGCTCGTCGGAGATCTGCGCGACGGTCAGCGTGGTTCGCAGATCCTGATTGAGCCGCCCGAGGCGCTGCATCGGGGTCTGCGGCCAGTTGCCCCGGTTGCATGCTCCGGCCCCACCCGCACCGCAGCAGTCGTTGCGTCCCCACTCGGTGTTCGCCAGCGTGCATTGCGTGAGAGTGGTGGCCGGATTGTAGAACTTCTCGACGCTGACCGTGCACGCCGACCAGCACCAGTAGGTCTGCTGCTGTCGCTCCATCACGAAGTCCAGCAGCTGGTCGTCGCGGGCCAGAAAGAACGATTCGTGCGCACCGCCGTTAGCGTTGAGCTGGCAGTTCACAATTCCGCCGCCGCCGTCGGTGCGGGTGGTGACGCCCGAGCCGACCAGGCGCAGAAATGTGCCGGGAAATGCGGTCGACTCGAACGAGAATGAGCCGTTCGACTGGGCCCGGAGGTTGAACTTGTGGTTCGCGCCGCCGTTGGCGTTGAACTGGCAGTTGACGGTCCCACCACCGGCTCCGGTGGTGGGGACCCCGGTGCCGTCCATGCGCAGGAACACGTTCGGGGAGGCGACCGATTCCACCGAGTAGGAGCCGTCGGCCTGGGGGCGGAGCACGAATCGTTCCTTGGCACCGGCATTCAATTGGCAATTGACGGTGCCGCCCGGTCCGGCACCGTTCACCGAGGTGCCGTCCATGCGGAGGTACACGTTGTCAAAGAACGTGGATCTGATGGTGATCGGCGCACTCCCGAGAGTCGCTAGATCGGCTTGCGTCAATGGCACAGTGACCTCTCCTTTGGTTTCGGAATGTCATTGACCTTAGCCGGAATCAATATCTCATTCGACCGTTGTGGCGTTGATGTGCTCTCGGGCGCGTGTTGCGACGAAAGTGGATAGAACGTGCCAACAGCGCTGAGAATCGTCATGTGTGGGCATTGAGCCGCCGGAGCGGGAGTCAGGTCCGGCGCTCGTTCGCGCCCCGAGCGCAGCCCGGCAGCGTGGCGGAAGAGCACCGCGCCGCGCGCGGTGGAGCGCCGTGGACGTCTCCGTGTTCGAGGTTTCCGTGATGGAGCGGGATCTCGGCCGTCAGGGTCGTTCCGTGCCTCGGCGGGCTGACGACGGTCAGCCGGCCGCCCAGTGCTTCGACCCGGTCCTGCAGGCCGATGAGCCCGGTGCCCAGGCTCATGTCGGCACCCCCGACGCCGTCGTCGCGGATGGACAACCGGATCGTCGTGTCGTCCGCCCTCGCGGCGACGAAGACGACGGACGCCCGGGAGTACTTGGCGGCGTTGGTCAGTGCCTCTGCCACGACGAAGTACGCGGCCACTTCGACCCGCTCGGGCAGGCGCTGCCCGATGTGCAGGTCGACCTCGGCCGGCAGCGGGTTCCTGCGGGCGAGGGCCCTGAGGGCCGGCGCGAGACCGCCCTGCGACGACAGCGCCGGGTGGATGCCGCGGCTCAGCTCGCGCAGGTTCTGGTGCATGTCGGTCAGGCCCTGCACGCCCTGGCGCAGCAGGTCGCGGACCGTGGTCAGCTCGGCCGGCACGGCGTCGGCGGCCATGCGCAGTTCCAGCGCGAGCGACACGAGCCGTTGCTGGGCACCGTCGTGCAGGTCCCGCTCGATCTTGCGGCGCGCCTCGTCGGCCGTGGTGACGAGCCGGGCGCGGGAGATGATGAGCTGGGCCCGGTTGTCGGCGTTGGCGATGGCGGTGGCGACGAGGTCGGTGAAGCCGTGGAGGCGTTCCTCGGCGTTGGCCGGTATCGGTTCCCGCCTGGAGGACATGAGGACGGTCACGCCCCACAGGTCGCCCTCGACGAGGATGGGCACGCCGACGGCGGAGTGGACCTCCATGGTGCGCTCGGCCGGCGCGATCGGGCTTGTCGCCGTCTCGTCGTCGTCCACCCGGGCATTCCGCCTGGTGTGCAGGATCGTGGCGGTGATGTTGTCTCCGGTGATGTTGACGTTCGTCGGCGGCAGCGCGTTGCCGGATTCGTCGCAGCCGGACACCCGGGTGCCGGTGCCGTCGGGCTCGTAGCGGACCAACGCCGCGGCGAAGCCGTGGAAGAGGTGGCACAGCTCCCGCGTCACCGCGGCGAACACCTCCGCCGGTGCGGCGCCGCACGCGACGAGCGTCGCCACGCGACGCAGGGCGGCCTGCTGCTCCATCAGCTCCGCGGACTCGCGCTCGCTCGCCCGCAGCGAGGTGAGGATGCGCTCCCGGTCCCGTACGGCGCGCATGACGGCCTTCAGCGACGGGAGGAGCCGAGCGCCGACGCGTTCCATTGTCGCCGGCGGGGTGCCGGCCGGCAGTCGCAGGACGCCCGGCACGGTGCCCCGGTCGTCCAGCGGAATGACGATGTCGGGTCCTTCGCGCGGCGCGTCGCCGAGCTCGATCGCCGCGCGCGGCAGGTTGAGCAGGTCCGCCAGGTGCCGCGAGGCCACGGCCAGCGCGCCGGGCACGTCGTCGCTGCTGAGCGTGGTGCGCGCCAGTTCGGCGCCGAAGTCGGCCTCGGCTCTTCGCTGGGATGCCTCGACCGCGCGCGACCGGGCCAGATCGGCGATGCCGCTGATGAGGATCGCGGCGACCATGAACACGACGACCTGACGCAGGTCACGCCGCAGCGTGAGATGGAGCCCGGCCGGCGCGACCAGGAAGTAGTTGTAGGCGATGGTACTGACCGCCGCCGTCGCGACACCCGCCGTCGCGCCCCAGACGGTCGCCATGATGAGAACGCCGAGCAGATAGATCTCGCCGCTCTGGCCGGTGCCGGCGGCCGGGCGCAGCGCGAGCAGCACCAACGTCTCGACCGCGATCAGCATCACGGCGACCGGGATTCCCAGCGGTGCCGGCGGCGGGGCCGTCGGCAGCAGCCGCGCGAACGTCGCCCGCACCCGGCTGGCGACACTTGGCTCGCGGTCCAGCGCCACCGAGACCGGATACCGCGCACCGCGGCGGTCCGCATCGCCCCGCCACCGGCTTGCACGTTGAAACATGGCCTTCGCCTCTCTGCGACGCCCCGTCCAAACGTACGCCGCGCGGATTGAACGGTGGCCGGGGATGTGGCCGGGGATATGGTGCGTTCGGTGTGGTTTGGCGGCTGTTCGGGGTGGTATCAGACCAGTTGGTCCAGAAGAGGAGGGGCCATGTTTCATCGAATCGGCCTTGCGCTCAGTGCCGCCGTGCTCACCGCAGCGGGTGTGGCCGGTGTACCGGTGGCGGCGAGCGCCCAACCCACCCCGGCCCCACCTGGCGGTGGTGTCGCGACCACAGCACCCAGTCCGGGTCCGACAGCAGGCGAGCAGCGGCAACACGGGGACATGCTCAGGGGCGTCGAGCACGGCGAGGGCACCGTCCAGACCAAGAACGGACTGGTGCACGTGGCCATGCAGAAGGGCACGCTCACGTCCATCTCGGAGTCGTCGGTCACCGTGAAGTCGGCCGACGGCTGGACCAGGACGTGGACGCTCGGCAGCGACCTGCGGGTCTTCGAGAGCCGGCACACACTGCAACCTGGTGTTCTGAAGGCCGGCTCGAACGTCACCATCGCCGGCACGACCAGCGGCACGGGTGACAGCGAGACCTACACCGCCCGGTTCGTGCGGCTGCACGAGCACGGCGGCATGCAGCCGTCGGCCCCGGCGACACCGCCGGCCGGAACGCCATCACCAACTGGCATGTAACGCCACCCACGCGTCGTCGTCGGCGACCGCCCGCCTTCGACCAGGGCCTCAGGTGAGGCGCGGCGTCGTCCGTCTGGAGCTGGTTCGGGGATCGCTCGGCCGATCTGCCGGGTCGCTGAGACGGCTATCGTGGCGTCGGTGACGCGGCTCGACTTTCGAATCCTGGGCCCGATCGAGGCGCGGACGCGGGACGACGAGCCGATCGAGCTCGGCGCCCGCAAACAGCGCGCGGTGCTGGCGATGCTCCTGCTCGAGCCGGGCCGCGTGGTTTCGGCTGACCGCATCGTCGAAGGGCTGTGGGCCGGCGAGGCGCCGGCGAGCGCCACCGGCACCATGCAGGCGTACGTCTCGCAGCTGCGCCGCGCCCTGGAGCCGGACCGGCCGCCGCGCACGCCGCCGGCGGTGCTGCTCACCCGGGATCCGGGCTACCTGCTGGCGGTCGACGGCGAGCAGGTCGACGCGGTCCGCTTCGCCGCCCGCGCCGAGGCCGCTCGCCAGGCCCTCGGCCGCAGCGACCTGGTCGCGGCCGAGCGGGTGCTGGGCGAGGCGCTGGGCGAGTGGCGCGGCGAGGCGCTGGCCGACCTCGCCGACGAGGCGTTCGCCGCCGCGGCCGTGACGCACCTGCACGAGCTGCGTGACGCCGCGCGGGAGGACCTGGTCGACGTCTGGCTCGGCACCGGCCGCAACGGGGCGGCGATCGCGGAGGCGCAGGCGATGCTGGACCGCCGGCCGTTCCGCGAGAGGTCGTGGGGGCAGCTGATGCTCGCGCTGTACCGCGAAGGCCGGCAGGCGGACGCCCTGGCCGCGTTCCGCCGGGCCCGCGCGCTGCTCGACGAGGAGCTCGGGCTGCCGCCCGGGCCGGAGCTGCGCGCGCTGGAGGCGACGATCCTGCGCCACGATCCGTCCCTGGCGCCGTCGCCGGCGCGGGTGGCCCTGACCGTCACCGGGGCCGCGGCGCCGGCCCGGCGTGCGGCTGAGGCCGCGGCGCCGGCAGGGCGGCAGGCCGCCGAGCCGCTCGTGGGGCGCAGCGGCGAGGTGCGTCACGTCACCGAGCGCATCGAGCTGGCCCGGGGCGGGGCCGGCGGTGTACTGCTCGTCGCCGGCGAGGCAGGGCTGGGCAAGACCCGCCTGGCCGAGCGCGCGGCCGAGCTCGGCGGCGAGTCCGGGCTCGACGTGGCATGGAGCCGGTGCGTCGAGGCGAGCGCCACGCCGGCCTTCTGGCCGTGGACGCAGGTGCTGCGCGCCCTGCCGGAGACCGACGCCGTGCGGGACCTGCTCGACGTGCTCACCGGGCGGGGCGAGAACCGCTGGCGCGCCGAGGACCCGGACACTGCCCTGTTCCACCTGCATGAGGCGGTGGCCGACGTCCTGCGCACGCACGCCGCCGCGCGGGCGCTGCTCATCGTCATCGACGACCTGCACGTCGCCGACGCCTCGTCGCTGCAACTGCTGGCGCACCTCGCACCGGCGCTGCACAGGCTGCCGATCCTGGTGCTCGCCACGCTGCGCCCGGAGTCGGCCGACGCCGGCCCGGCGCTGCGCGAGACGCTGGCGCTGCTGGCCAATGAGCGCGGCGCCGAACGGCTGCGGCTGGGCGCGCTGACCGCTGACGACATCGCCGAGTACACGGCCGGCTTCGCGCCAGGGTACCGGGACCGGTCCGGCGGCACGGTCGCGGCCGCGCTGCTGGAGCGCACCGGCGGTAACCCGTTCTACCTCAAGGAACTGCTGCGGCTGCTGGAGAGCGAGCACCCCGGCGGGTGGGGCAGCGCGCAGGCGGTTGCCGGGACCGGCGTGCCGGAGAGGGTGCGGGACGTCATCACCCGGCGCCTGTCACGGCTGCCGGAGCGCACCCGCGCGCTGCTGGAGACCGCCGCGGTGATCGGGCGGGACGTGGACCCGCTCCTGCTGGAGGCGGCCACCGAGGAGCGGGGGGAGGACGTCATGGCGGACCTCGAGCCGGCGGTCGAAGCGAGCGTACTGCTGGAGGTGCCGGAGGGCTGGGACTACCGCTTCTCCCACGCCCTCGTGCGGGACACGGTCTACGGCGGGCTGAGCCGCCTGCGGCGGGCGCGGCTGCACCGGCAGGTCGGCGAGGCGCTGGAGGCGTTCGACCGCCCGGACGACCCGGAACTGCTCGGCCGCCTGGTGCATCACTTCACGATGGCCGCGCGGCTGGGTGTCGCGGAGCGCGCGGTGCGGTACGCGACCCGGGCCGCCGAGGTGGCGATGGCGCAGCTGGCCTACGAGCAGGCCGCCCGGTACCTCGAGTCCGCCCTCGGCGCCCTGGACCCGACCCGCCCGGGTGCCGCCGCGCAGCGGTGCCGCCTGCTGGTGGACCTCGGCGTCGCGCGGCGGGCCGCGGGCGATGTGGCAGGCACCCGCGCCGTGCTCGACGAGGCGCTGACGCTGGCTCGCCAGCTCGGCGACGACGAGCTGGCGATGGACGCCGCGACGCTGTTCGGCGGGGTGACCCTGTGGTTGTGGCGGCCATACCTGACCGTCGACGAGCGGATGATCGGCATCCTGCGCGAACAGCTGGACCGGCTGGACCCGAACGACCGCTACCGGCGCGCGGTGCTGCTCGGCACGCTCGCCGTCGAGCTCTACCACAGCCCCGACCGTGAAGCCGGCGAGGCCCACGCCGCGGAGGCGGTGCGGCTGGCGCGCGAGCTCGGCGACCCCGAGCTGCTGACGCGCACGCTGAACAACTTCTGGCACGTCGCGTGGGTGCCGCAGCGCGACCGGGAACGCCGCGCCACGGTCGACGAGCTGCTGACGATCGCGTCGCTGCCACACACCGTCGAGGTGACCGCACGGCTGCACCGGATGATGACCGAGGTGATCGCGGGCGACATCGCGGGGTTCGACGCCGACCTCGCCCGCTGCGTGCGGCTGGCCGAGGACATCCGCACGCCGGTACTGCCGGCGCAGGTGCGGTATGCGCAGGCCGGTCGCGCGATGCTGGCCGGCCGCTGGGCGGAGGGCGAACGGCTCGTGGGCGAGGCGTACGCGCTGCAGGAGCACACCAGTCTGTGGGGCACGCAGTGGATCCGGCTGGCGTTGCTGTACACCAGCCGGCGCTTCCAGGGCCGCCCGGGCGAGCTGCGCGACGAGCTGGTGCGCTGCGCCGATGAGCCGCAGTACGAGCTGCTGCGCCCGACCGCCGTGCTGGCCGCCTGCGAGTCCGGCGACGAGAACCTGGCCCGGTCGCTGGTCGAGCGTTGGGGCACGGCGCGGGAGCAGCTGTGGGGCTGGGAGTTCGTGGCGTTCCAGTGGGCCCTGATCGCAGCACGCCTCGGCACGCCCGACCCGCGCGAGCTGTACGACGAGATCGCCCCCTTCGCCGACCGGTGCTGCACCGTCGGCAGCGGATGCGCCACCTGGGGCTCGATGCACTTCGTCCTCGCCGAGCTGGCGGCCCGGCTCGGCGACCGCGACGCGGCGCTGGACCACGCCCGATCGGCCCGCGCCGCCCACGAGCGGCTCGGCGCGGCACACCTGATCGCGGCCAGCGACGCGCAGCTGGCGACCCTAGAGAAGCACTAGCGGCGCCCAAGCGCCGACGAGCCGCGATCCAACCACGGGCCAAGCGGGCTCCGGCACCGTACCCGGCATGACCATCGCACTCACTGATCTCCCGGTCACGGCCGGGCCCGTCTTCGTTCCCGGCGACGAGGGCTACGCGGCCGAGGTCGCGTCCTGGAACGTCGCCACCCACCACGAGCCGCTCGTCGTCGTCGGTGCCACCAGCGCGCAGGACGTCGCGGCCGCGGTGCGCTGGGCCGGCACCAACGGCCTGCCGGTCGCGGTCCAGGCGACCGGGCACGGCGCGGTGCGCCCGGTGACCGGCGGCCTGCTCGTCACCACCGGCCGGATGACCGCCGTTTCCGTCGACCCGGTGACGCGCACCGCCCGCGCGGCCGCCGGCGTGCGCTGGAAGCAGGTCGTCGAGGCGGCCGCGGCACACGGCCTCGCGCCGCTGAACGGCTCGTCGACGCACGTCGGCGTCGTCGGCTACACGCTCGGCGGCGGCGCCGGGCCCCTCGGACGCCGGTACGGCTTCGCCGCCGACCACGTCCGCTCCGTCGAGATCGTCACCGCGGACGGCGCGTTGCGCACCGTCGACGCCGACCACGAGGCCGACCTGTTCTGGGCGGTCCGCGGCGGCAAGGGCAACTTCGGCATCGTGACCGAGATCGAATTCGGGCTGTTCGAGGTCGCCGGGTTCTTCGGCGGCGGCATCTACTTCCCGGGCAGCCACGCCGCCGACGTCCTGTACGCGTACCGGGCGTGGACGGCCGGGCTGCCGGAGGAGATGAGCACGTCGGTGGCCCTGCTGCGGCTGCCGCCCCTGCCGCAGTTGCCCGAGCCGCTACGCGGCGCGTACGTGGCGCACCTGCGAGTGGCGTACCTCGGCACACCCGAGGACGGCGCCGCGCTCCTCGCCCCGATGCGTGCCGCGGCGCCCGCGATCATCGACGACGTGTCATGGCTGCCGTACTCGGCCGTCGACGCCGTGCACCAGGACCCGGTCGACCCGGTCCCGTCCCGCGAGCGCGGCGTGCTGCTGAACGAGCTGACCGCGCAGACCGTCGACCACGTGCTGGCGGTCGCCGGCCCTCAGGTGGACGTACCGCTGATGATGGTGGAGATCCGGCACCTCGGCGGCGCGTTCGCGCGGACGCCCACCATCCCCAACGCCGTGAGCGGCCGCGGCGCGCAGTACTCACTGTTCGCCATCGGGCTCGGCCTGCCCGAGCTGGCGCCGGTCGTGGACGAGGTCACCGCCCGGCTGCTCGCCGTGGAGACGATGCCGGGCGGCCTCATGAACTTCTCCGGCCACGCCGGTCCGGAGGCGCTGCTGGCCAACTGGGCGACCGCCGACCGGGACCGGCTGCTGCGCATCAAGCGCTCCTACGACCCGACGAACGTCTTCTCCAGCGGCCAGGCGCTGGTCGGCTGAGCCGGGCCGCAGCGGTTCACTCCGGATGGTTCGGCGTGCCGGAGCCGGTCAGGAACGGGCTGGTGACCCCGGTGTAGCCGAGGTGGAGGATCATGCCGTTCGCGGCGTGTTCGAGGTCGTGACAGTGGTCCATCCACAGGCCGGGGTTGTCGGCGCGGAACGCCACCCGGTACGTCTCGCCAGGTCCGACGTCCAGGGTGTCCACCCACCACGGGCTGCCGGTGGTGGCCCGGCCGTCGCGGGACAGCACCAGCATGTGGTGGCCGTGCAGGTGCATCGGGTGGTGCTGGCCGCTGCGGTTGACGTAGGTCACCTCGACCAGGTCGCCGCCGGCGACCATGAGCATCGGCACGTCCGGGAACGAGGCGCCGTTCAGGGTGTACCGCACCGCCGGGCGGCCGTCGTAGAAGCCGAGCCGCTCGTCGACGCGCAGGACGAACCGCCGGTCGAAGCGGCTGTCCGCCGCGAACGGGGTGGCGGTCCGGGCACCGTAGCGGGCCGGGTCCAGCAGCGCCGGCTCCGGCGCCGCACGGTCCGGCCCAGCATCGCCGCGCGGGCTGTAGACGATGCCCGGCCCGTCCGCGCGCAGCGTCACCGGGGCGTCGGGCATCGTGAACTCCACGTCGTAGCGGGCGCCGCCGCCGACGAGGATCCGGGCCCCGGGCAGCACGCCCGGCTCGTGCACGTCGGTGCCGTCGATCGCCACGACGCGCACCGGCGCGCCGGTCACGGCGAACGTGGCGGGCTTGCCGTCGGTGTTGACCAGCCGCAGCCGCACCGGCCGCCCGACCGGCACCGACCGCCGTTGCACGCCGGCGGCCAGGCCGAGCGTCGCCACCCCGTCCTCGTCGCCCCAGGTGTGCCGCAGCACCGTCTCGTCGACCGCGTCCTGCTGCGCCGGCGCGTCACGGGGCAGCACGACCAGGGCGCCGAACAGGCCGCGCCGGACCTGCACGGAGGACATCTCATGGGAGTGGTACCAGTAGGTGCCGGCCCGCGATGCCCGGAAGCGGTAGACGAAGCTGGCTCCGGGCGCGACCGCGTCCTGCGTCACCCCGGCCACCCCGTCCATGGCGTTCGGCACGTCGACGCCGTGCCAATGCACGGTCACCCCGACCCCGGGCAGCCGGTTGACCAGCGTCACCTCCACCAGGTCGCCGTGCCGGACCACCAGCTGAGGGCCGGGCGTGACACCGTCGAACGTCCACGCCGCCACCCGTGCGCCGGAGTCCAGCCGTACCGTGGCCTCCTGCGCCGTCAGCGTGAACCGGCGCACGGTCGCGTCGCCTGAATCCGCACCGGTCAGCTCGGTCACGCTGATCCCGCCCGGGTGCCGGTGCCCCGCCGCGGTGCCGCCGCCGTCGTCCACGGCGCCGCCGGTCATGCTGCTGCGTGCCGGCAGCGCGCTGGCCGTCGAGAGGGCCACCGTCGCCGCGGCCACCGACGCGACACCGGCGGCCGCCCGCACCGCTGCCCGCCACCGCCCGGCCCGTGCCGGCGCAGGACGGCGCGGCAGCCTCCGGTACGCATAGCCCAGCATCGAAGCCGCGATGATCGCGCCGCCGGCGGCTGCCGCCGGGCCCACCCCGGCCAGCAGCGCCATGGCGGCCACCGACACGGTGCCCGCGGCGCCGGCCACCGCGCCTGCTCCACCCGACCACCGGCCGGGGCGCCGCCAGGCGAGGTACGTCGTCGCCGCCACCAGCAGCGCAGGCACCACCCACACGAGCCGCGGCCCGGCGAACTCCCACCCCCAGCGCAGCAGCACCACCCCGGCCGCGAGCCGCAGCACGGCCGTGCCGAGCAGCACCGTGAACGCCGCGACCGACGTCCGTGACGGGTCTCGCCTTCCCGTCGCGGCCCACCACGCCACCACCGCGACCGGCAGTTGCACCAACGCGATCACCATGTCGGCGTAGTGCACCCACAGAAACATCCGAACCCCCTCTACCCGGCACGATATGCGCAGCACCCGCACCGTCGCGGCAGCGCCTGCCCGCGCCCACCGGTGGGCAGGCCGTCAGAGCCCCGCCGGATCACGCGCGCGGGCCCCGCCGGACGACGCCGACGGGGCCCTGGACGGTGCCGGCTACTGCTCCGGCGTGATCTTGCCGCTGGAGCCGAAGACCTGCACCTCGGCGATGCGGACCTCGTTGCGGAACTGGCTGTTGGCAGCGCAGTCCGTGTTCGCCCGCGGGTCGTTGTCCTGCTCACCGGCGTACAACGGGTTGCCCGTGCACTGGCTGGTCAGCACGACCACGCGGACGTGCGTGGCCAGCGTCGGGTGGATCTCGAAGGCGCGCAGGTTCAGCTGCGGCGCCACCGGACGCCAGGCGCCGCCCGGGAAGGCGTCGTCGGCGCTGCGGTACGCCTCCGTGTAGCTGGAGTCCTTGCTGCAGTCAGCCTTCGTGGCGTCGCAGGTGAGGACCGCGAACGAACGCAGCGCGCTGAACCGGTTCTGGTTCGCCGTGCTGGCGTCGACGTCGCCCCGCAGCGCCGGGCGCAGCATGGCGCTGACGTTGAGCGACTGGACGTTGACCGGCTTGTCGCCGGCCAGGTCGATCGTGACCTGCTTGCCGGCCACGCCGTTCACCGATGCCCAGTTGGTGCCCTCGGTCTCGTCGTTGACCTTGTCGAGGTTGACGCCGTCGCCGGACGCCACCGCGCCGAGCGCCGAGGAGGCCACGTTCTGCGGCAGCTTCAGCTTCAGGTCCTGCGCCTTGCCGGGCTTGAAGGAAGCGGTGAACTTCTGGCTGCCCCAGCCCTTGCCGTTGACCACGAAGTGGAACTCGGTGTTGGGCAGGATCTGGAACGTGTCCGGCAGCGGGGTCGACGGGTCGGTGTCGGCCACCGGCGTCACCCGCGCCTCGTAGTCGCCGACGTACAGCGTGACGTTCGCGCCCGAGGAGCCGGCCATCGTCCGCAGGCTCACCGTCGCGTTGTCGGCGTAAGGCGAGTGGAAGCTCGGCGTCGGGTCGGTGTCCGACGACGTGCCCGTCGCGCCCTCACCCAGACCGGACTCGGCGAACGCCTTCCAGATGATGTCCTGGTTGGCCCCGCCGAAGCGGACCAGGTCCGCGGCCAGCATGTTGTCGCGCATGCTGATCATGGTGGCTCCGCTGGCCGCCTGCAGCAGGTACGAGTCGAACATCAGCTGGATCCAGCGCCGGTTGCCGGGGCAGGAGGCGGCGTCGACGGCACCGTCGGCGCACTTCTGCTGCAGCTCGGGCGTGCCCAGGCCGTAGCGGTTGACGAACTCCTGCCGCACCCGAAGGTTGGTGGCCACCCAGATCTCGCCGTCGGCGTGCACCTCGGGGCCGACCAGGTCGAACCCGAAGTCCGAGTAGTTCAGCGGGCTCTTGCTGGCGTCGTAGTCGCGGATGCCCTCGTGCACGTTGCCGGTGACGTACGCACCGGTGACGAACGGGGTGTCGCCGGCGGCGCGCAGGCCGTTCTCGAACAGGTACTCGGCCGCCACCAGGTCGCCCCAGCCCTCGCCCATCGAGCCACCCTGCGTGCCGGTGATCCCGTTGTTCGGGCCGGCGATCATGCGGTTGGTGATCGCGTGGGTGTACTCGTGGCCGATGACCGTCATGTCGTAGTCGCCGTCGACGCACGGCGGGTACGCCGAGCCGGCCACGGGCTGCCACAGGTACATGTTGGTCGTCGGCGCCTGGCCGTCGCGGCCGGTGCTCTGGTTGGCGTTGTTGCGGCTGCCGCTGAGGGCACCGGACTGCGCGCGGCCCTGCTCCGGGTCGTTACCCAGGCCGCCGGGCTGGATGTTGACGACCTGCATGTTCCACGTGGCCTCGGTGAAGCCCAGGTGGTAGCTGAAGTCGTGCATCCGGTTGTGCATGGCGAACAGGTTCGCCACGGCCGCGTCGCCGTCGTTGCGACCGGCCGAGGTGAACACCTCGGGGTTGCACTTGGCCTCGTGCCACGCGTCGGTGAACTGGTAGTTGTAGTTGCGGTCCGTCCGGGTCGCCGCCGGGAAGGCCGCGACGCCGCCGCCCCACTGCACCACGTTGTTGGCCGAGTTGCCCGACGAGGTGAACGTCGGCTGGCCGGTCAGCTGGTTGACGTCCCAGGCCTTGCCCGACGCGGCGTCCTTCACGGGCTTGATGCAGTTGGCCGCCGGGGTGAAGCACCAGGTCACCCGCGGGTCCGTGCCCGCCGGGAGCGTCGTCGGCGCGGTCGCCGGGAAGACGGCCCAGGTCGGGTTGTCGGAGTCGAAGTCGACCATGTCCTCGCGGACCAGGATGCCGCCTGTGCGCGCGTCGACGAAGGTCGTGTACGCCGTCGGGTTGTCGGCGTCGGTGGAGACCAGGCTCACCTGGTAGGCGGCGCGCACCCCGTCCTCGGGAGTGGGCACGCCGACCTCGAGGACGTCGGGCTCGCTGACCTGACCGGCCGTGAGCCCGGCGTCGGCCAGCGCGGCGGCGACGGCGTCGGCCGCCGACAGCGTCGCCGGCTCCGGCGCGGCGGTGTCCCGCGTCAGCGACGACGTGACCCGCACGACGTTGCCCTTGTCGATCAGGATCGACACGAGCCCGTCGTGGCCGGCCGGCAGGTCGCCGAAGCGCTGGCGCAGCAGCACGACATCGCCGGTGCCGAGCTTCTGGACCAGCAGGGGCTCCATCGCCGCGACGGCCGGGGCGTCCAGCGCGTACAGGTCCTGGTTGTCGAGCAGGTACTGGCGGGCCGCGGCGACCGGGTCGCCGTTCAGGCCGGTGGCCAGGGCCTTGTCCGGGCCGACGGCCTCGGGCTCACCGAGCGAGTTCCAGCGGATCTTCGCGGCGCCGACACGGTCGGCGGCCGCCTTCTGCTTCGCGGTCGGCGCCTTGCCGCCGCGGCGGTTGTCGACGTCGCGCGGGCCGTGCCCGTCGACGTCATGGGCTTTTCCGGGGTTGGGCTTGGGATCGGCAGCGGCGGGCGCGGCGGTCACCGCGCTCGTCGCCACGACGGCGGCGGCAGTGAACGCGGCTAGCGTCCTGCCCCGCCAGCGCCTGGGGTTCAACCCAGATGTGCGCACGATCGGTTCTCCTCTGGTTGATGGGGGCGCGTGTTGCTTCATGGGGGCGCCAGTGGATCTCGTACGGCCTATCACGATCCCTTGCAGGGACACCAGGTTGCGCGCGGTCCGGTCCACAATGGACAACATGAGAATGGCTCGCGGGTGCCGGCGGTCGTCGCGGCGCTTCGGGCGACAACGGGCAATTCGATCAACGGGCGCGCCCGGCGATTTACCGGCATTTCCGGACACATTCGATTTGTGCGAATGTTTATCAGGCGCAATGACCGACATTCGGCACATCCCGATGATCGGCGACCATCCGCGCCGCAAATTGCATGATGCCACATGGCAAAGCGACAGTTGTCACGCTCATGGCCCGCAAAAAAGGGAGGAGCACGAAGTGCTCCTCCCTTTTCGTACGGGCCCGGCTCGGGTCAGCCGGTTGTCGCGCCGTTCGCCGGCGTGACCACGTCCGCGGCGGACAGGGTCGTCGAGCCTGGTTCGGCCGCTTCCGCGACCTCCCTGACGAGCAGGGCGATGCCGATCGCACCGGGGTCCGGGGCTCCGACCGCCCGCTCGCCGACGTAGCTGGCGCGTCCCCGCCGGGCGGTCAGCGTGGCGGTCCGGTGGGCGCCCTCCGAGGCCGCGGCCGCCGCTTCGGCGAGCGATCCGCCGGCCTTGAGGGTCGCTACGGCCGGGAACAGTGCGTCGACCAGCGTCCGGTCCCCGGGGGCGGCCTCGCCGACCCGCTGGATGGCGTCGAGGCCCGAGGACAGGCCCTGGGCCACCGCCTGCGCGGACATGGAATCGCCGCAGGCCACCGCGAGCTGGGCGAAGAGCAGGCCGAGGAGGGGGCCGCTGGTCCCACCGACCTCGTCCAGGAACACGGCGGCCGCGGCCTGCAGAGGCTCCTCCGTGCCGCGCGTGAGCCGGGAGACCACCGCGGCCATGCCGTCGCGGAGGTTGTCGCCGAAGTCGCCGTCACCGGAGGCGAGATCGTAGGCGGTGAGTTCGGCGTGGAACTGGGCGGAGCGGTCGGCCAGGGCATGCAGGAACCGGCCCTGTGCGGTGTCTGGATTCGTCACGCGAACCTTCCGTTGAACGTCGGCGTCGAGCACGGTGCGTGCCAGAGTGCTGCGGTTTCGTCGTCGGCACGGGTCAGGGTCAGCGAGAATCCCGGCATGTCGAGGGCGGGCACGTAGGTGCCCACGAGGCGCCCGACGACGCGCTGCCCCCTCTTGTCGAGGACGTCACACAGGTGCTCGTAGATGGCGAACAGCTCCAGTTGCGTCGTCCCGCCGAGTCCGTTGACGACGGCGATCAGGTCGTCCGGCCCGTCCGGCAGCCCGGCCAGGAGCTGATCGGTCATCCGGAAGACGAGAGGGGCCAAGGCCGGCCGGTCAGCGACTTCCGGAGCCCGCTCGCCGTGGATCCCCACGCCGTACTCGAGCATGCCGTCCGGGACGGCGAACGCCTCCGCTCCGGTCTGAGGTGAGGTCAGACCGCCCGAGGCGACCGCCAGGCTGCGTGACCGGCCCGCGACGCGCTGGCCCAGCGCCATCAGTGAGCGCAGGTCGTCGCCGCGATCGGCGGCCGCGCCGAGCACCTTCTCGACCACGACGGTCGCCCCGGTGCCGCGACGTCCGGTCGCTGTCTGATCGCTCTCCGTCGCCAGGTCGTCGTCGATCAGGACGCGGCCGACCTCGATGCCCTCTGCCCGCAGGCGCTCGGCGGCGATGCCGAAGTTGATCCGGTCGCCCGTGTAGTTCTTGACGATGTGCAGGACGCCGCCGGGCAGCGCCGCACGCCGGCTGGCTTCGAGAATCTGGCTGTTGTGCGGGGAGGCGAAGATCCGGCCGGGGGCCACGGCGTCGAGCATGCCGACGCCGATGAAGCCGCTGTGGAGCGGCTCGTGACCGGACCCGCCTCCGGAGACCAGCCCCACCTGCCGCCTTGGATCGCGGTGGAGCCCGACCAGGCAGACGGGGTCGTTGACCAGCTGGACCAAGTCCGAGTTGGCCCTTGCGAAGCCGGCGAGGGATGCGGCGAGCGCCGTCGGCTCGCCCTGGATGAAGGATCGGCTCATCAGTCTCCTCATGCTGAGAGCGGTCGCGTCCGCGCGGTCTCCCAGTAAGCGCGCGTCGGCAAGACCTGGGGACAGGATGGCAAACGATATGCCACAACTGAAGTCTTGCATCTGATGTATCACATGTGGCATGCTCACGAACTACATCGACCGGCGAAGGACCCCTTCGACGAGGTGTACGTGTCACTGGCGCGCCGGCACAACCAGATGCGGCGCCAGATCGAGCGGTCGACGCGCCACCAGCAGCGAACCCTCAGCGCGCGGGGCCATGGGTCCAACTGGGCCCGATCAAGCACGCAGTCGTGCCGGCCCCGGAACATCCGAGAGCGAGCAATCGAAATTGAATCGAGTCACTCCTATGGGGAAACTGTGAAGCCAGAGAGCGCAGGGTTCTCGCCGCTGGCGCTGCGCACCCCGCGGTCGGGAATTCGCGAAGTGCTCGAGGTCGCGCTGACCCTCCCCGATGTCAGCCACCTCGAAATCGGAGAGCCTGCGTTCGCGACGCCGCAGCACGTCGTCGACGCGGCCTGCCAGGCCCTGCGGGACGGATGGACCAAGTACACGTCCAACGAGGGCGTGCCCGCGCTTCGTGAGGCATTGGCGGCGAAGGTGACCCGGGTGAACGGGATTCCAGCCGAAGCGTCGCAGATGATCGTCACGACCGGAGCCGTGGAGGGCCTCTACGCCTCGCTGTTCGCCCTCTGCGACGAGGGCGACGAGATTCTCCTGCCCGACCCCGGCTGGTCCAACTACCTGAGCATGGCTCATCTGATCCGGGCGCGGGCCGTGGGCTACTCCCTGGTGGAGGCCAACGGATACCTTCCCGACCCCGACGAGATCGAGTCGCTCATCACGCCGAGGACCAAGGTACTGCTCCTGAACTCCCCGTCGAACCCGGTCGGCACGATCATCGACCGCACCCTCATGCAGCGTCTTCTCGAGGTGGCCGATCGTCATGGCCTGTGGGTGATCTCCGACGAGTGCTACGACCAGCTCTCCTTCACGGACGGCTTCGTCTCGGCGGCCGCGGTCGCCGACAACGGCCGGATCATCACCGCACACAGCTTCTCGAAGACCTACGCCATGACCGGCTGGCGGATCGGGTACCTGACGCTGCCTCCCGGGGTCGCCGGGCTCGTGGCGAAGATCCACGAACCGATCGTCAGCTGTGTCAGCTCGGTCGGGCAGGCGGCCGCCCTCGCGGCGCTGACGGGGCCACAGGACTTCATCGCGGAGTCCGTCGGCGCCTACCTGCGCAACCGTGATCTCGTGATCGCCGACCTCCGGGGCTTCGGGCTCGAGCCGGCGGTGGTCCCCAGCGGGGCCTTCTACGTCTGGCTCAAGGTCCCGGGCGTCGAGGGCGGATCGAAGCGGCTCGCACTCGACCTGCTGCGAGAGGCGCGCGTGGCGACCGCCCCCGGCACCGCGTTCGGCGTGAACGGCGACGACTACCTGCGGATCTCGTTCGGCGGGACCCGTGACGACGTCCGCACCGGAGTCGCCCGCCTCGGTGAATACCTCTCAAGCGTCCAAGCTTCCCGCCGCCACGGTCCAGTGGGCGTCGGCCCGGCAAGAGAAAGCGCATGATCATGAATCTCAGGAAAGCCATCGCGGCCGCTCCCGTGGCCATGTTGTTGCTCGTCGGCTCGCTCGCGGCCTGTAGCGACGCGAACGAGATCCCTGGAGCCGCGAGCAGCGACTCCGCCACCTCGACCCAGAACGCCGGACCGCAGCAGCGGGGCGCCGCCATCGCGGCCGCGGTCTCGAAGGACGCGCAGGCGTCGGCGAAGCTGCCGGGCGGCCTCACGAAGATCACGGTGGGATCGAACCTCCAGTCGCCCCCGGCGACGTTCCTGGCCGCGGACGGGAAGACTCCCGTCGGCTTCGAGGTGGACCTCATCAACGCGGTGGGCAAGCGCCTCGGCGTGGAGGTGTCGATCCAGAACATGCAGTTCGACACGCTGATCTCGAGCCTGCAGTCGAAGCGCGTCGACCTCACGATCGCCTCGATGAACGACAACAAGACCCGCGAGAAGGCGATCGACTTCGTCACCTACTTCAACTCGGGCATGTCGATCATGGTCAAGAAGGGGAACCCCTCGCAGATCAAGGGCCCTGAGGACCTGTGCGGCAAGAAGGTGAACATGGCCCCGGGGTCCTCGCAGGAGGCGTGGGTCAACCAGGTGAACCCCACCCTCTGCAAGGGGAAGGACCCGATCGCCGCCATCCCGAACACCTCGGACCAGCAGCGCCTCAACGACCTGAAGCTCGGACGCGTCGACGCGCAGCTCAATGACCTGCCGAACGTCAGCTACATCGCCCAGACCTCCGGCAACGGCAACGACTTCGAGGCGGTGGCCGCGCCTCCGATCAACGGAGCGCCCTACGGCATCGGCTTCAACAAGGAGTCCATCCAGCTGCGTGACGCGACCCAGGCGGCCGTCCAGTCGCTGATCGACGACGGTACGTACGCCAAGATCCTGGACGTCTGGGGCGTCGCCGACGGTGCGCTGAAGAACTCGCAGATCAATGCAGGCTCCTAACCTGAAGGCTCCTGTGAGCGGCGGCCTCGTCGACGAGGCCGGCGAGCATGCTCCCCGCCAAACCGTGCGTCGCAGGCACCCGTGGCGCTGGGTCACGGGCGCCCTGATCATCGCGATCCTCGCCCTCGTCGTCGCCGGACTGGCGGGGGCGCGGATCGACTGGGCCGGCGTGGGGATCTACCTGCGCAGTCCGATCTTCATCCAGGCGATGTGGGCGACGGTCGTGCTCGCCGTCGTGTCCCAGGTGATCGCTGTGGTGCTGGGCGTCGTGCTCGCCGTCCTGCGCATCTCGCCGAACCCCGTGGCGAGCTCGGCGGCCGCGTTTTTCATCTGGATCTTCCGCGGCGTCCCGGTGCTGCTGCAGATCCTCGTCTGGTACAACCTTGCCCTGATCATCCCCCGGATCGCGGTGGGTATCCCGGGCACGGACGTGATGTTGATCGACCGGTCGACGAACGACGTCATGACGCCCTTCGTCGCCGCGATCCTCGGCCTGGCGCTCAATGAGGCCGCGTACATGGCCGAGATCGTCCGCGGCGGCATCAAGAGCGTCGACGCGGGTCAGATCGAGGCGGCGGGCGCGCTCGGGATGTCCCCGGGCCGGACGATGCGCAGGGTGATCCTGCCCCAGGCGATGCGCGTCATCATCCCGCCGACGGGCAACGACTTCATCAACATGCTCAAGACGACGTCGCTCGCCTCGGTCATCACGTACCCGGAGCTGCTGCGTGCCGCGCAGAACGTCTCCGCGGTGAACCTGCAGGTGATGGAGACGCTCTTCGCGGACGCGTTCTGGTACATGGTCATCGTCAGCATCACGAGCGTGCTGCAGCACTTCGTGGAGCGCAGGTTCGACGCCACGGTGGGGCGCCAGTCGGGTTCGGCCTCACTAAAGTCGATCATGCGCAGTGTCGTCCGGCCACCGTTCATGCGGGGGCGGGCGCCGAGGGAGGTGACCGAGTGACTGCCGCGAATCCCAGGCCACTCGTCTCGATCCGCGGTGTCGAAAAGTCGTTCGGCGCCGTGCGGGTGCTGCAGGGCATCGACCTGGACGTCCAGCGTGGCGAGGTGGTGTGCCTGCTGGGAGCCTCCGGCGCCGGAAAGAGCACGCTCCTGCGAGCCGTCAACCACCTGGAGAGCATCGATGCCGGAGAGATCTGGGTCGACGGCGAGCTGATCGGCTACGAGCCACACGGATCCGTGTACCGGGAGCTGACCCCCGCGCAGGCCGCCCGGCAGCGCATCCCCATCGGCATGGTGTTCCAGCGATTCAACCTCTTCGCTCACCTCAACGTCGTGGAGAACATCATCGAGGCGCCCTGCGGCGTGCTCGGCGAAGACCGGGGCACGGCCCGTGCGCGCGCCGTGGAGCTGCTCGAACGAGTCGGCCTCACGGACAAGCAGAAGGCCTACCCGGCCCAGCTCTCGGGCGGGCAGCAGCAGCGGGTGGCGATCGCACGCGCGCTGGCGATGCGACCGAAGCTCATGCTCTTCGACGAGCCGACGTCCGCGCTGGACCCGGAGCTGGTCGGTGAGGTCCTGAAGGTGATGCTCGACCTCGCGGCCGACGGCATGACCATGATCGTGGTCACCCACGAGATGTCGTTCGCGCGTCAAGCGGCGGACCGGGTCATCTTCATGCACGACGGGCGGGTCATCGAACAAGGCCCGCCTGAGCAGTTCTTCACGAATCCGAGTCATGACCGGACAAAGCAGTTCTTGCGGAGCATCCGTCACGCCGACTGACGAGACGGCAGTCCCCTGCAGCCAATACGACGAGAACAGGAAACGTACTTCATGGGCAACATCGATCTGCACGGCATGATCTCCACCGTCGTCACGCCATTCGACGAGAACGACGAGGTCAACTACGACCTCCTTCGCCAGGACGTCCGCTACCTCCTGCAGCAGGGGATCACGGCCATCTGCGCGTGCGGCAGCACGGGCGAGGGCCAGACACTCTCGCTCGAGGAGAGCAGGGAGATCTGCCGGGTCGTCGTCGAGGAGGTCAACGGCCGGATTCCGGTCGTCGGCGGCATCATCCAGAACTCCACGGCCCAGGCGATCCGCTACGGCAAGGCTCTCAAGGAGGTCGGCGTCGACGTCCTCCAGGTGACGCCGGTCCACTACGTCTTCGCCCCCTCCGCGGACGAGACGGTGGCCCACTTCAAGGCGATCGCCGACGAGGTGGGGCTGCCGATCATCCTCTACAACGTCGTCCCGTGGTCGCTCGTGCCGGTGGAGACGGTGGAGAAGCTCACGGCGCTTCCCGAGGTCATCGCCATCAAGCAGTCGGGCGGGGACATCCACCTGCTCGCCCAGCTCCTCAACCGCGTCCGTGACCGGATCAAGGTCCTGGCCGCCCTCGACGACCTGCACTACCCGGCCTTCGTCATGGGTGCCCACGGGGCCCTCGCGGCGATCCCCACGGTGACGCCCGCGCTGAGCGTCGAACTGTGGAACGCCGTGCAGGAAGGCGACCACGCGCGGGCGCTGGAGCTGCACGAGCGGATCCTCACCGTCTGGACGGCCATCGACGGCCCCAACCTGCCGGCGCGGATCAAGGCGGCCCTCGACCTGCAGGGCCGGCCCGTGGGGTTCCCCCGCATGCCGTTCAAGCCGGCCACCGAGGAGGAGCGCGAAAGCATTCGTGTTGCACTCGTGTCGGCCGGAGTGGTCGGCTAGGATGACGCGCTTGCACAGCGCCAGATGATCGAGTGGGGTTACCGGGATGGCGGGGAACAAGGCGATGACACATCGGGTTGTGGTCGAGTCCCTTTCGGACCAGCTCTACCGAGTCGTTTGTGATCGCATCGTCACCGGCGCATATCCGCCCGGCAGCCGTCTCGACCCATTGGCCATTGCGAATGAGTTCGGCGTGTCCCGCACCCCTGTGCGGGACACGCTGGCCATGCTGGAGCGTGACCGGCTGGTCGAGACCCGTCCCCGTTCAGGCACGTACGTGGCGCAGCCGACCATCGACGACGTCATCGAAGTATGCGACGTCCGCAAGGGCATTGAATGGGTCGCGACGTTCATCGCGACGGAGCGCATGCCGATGGACCAGATCGAGAAGCTCCGTGAGGAGACGGCCAAGGCCATCGAGGCGGCAGAACAGGGCGATTTCGAGCCGTTCTTCCTGAGCGACACGCATTTCCACCGGGGAATCATCGAGGCGACCGCGAATGCGCGGCTGATGCAGGTCCGGTCGTCCATCGAGCCCTTCGGTCAATGGCTGCGCGTGATCGGTGCCACGGGCACGCACCGGGTCGCCGACACGCTGGGCACCCACTTGAAGATCCTTGAAGCGATGGCCCTCCGCGATGCTGCCGCCGCGGCCGAAGCGGCCGCGATCCACCTCGACGAGGTGAAGGCCTGGACCATCGAAGACATGACGTCGCTGGGGTTGCAGCACACCACCCCGCAGACAACAGCAAGAACCGGAGCATCAAGATTAGCGACCTAGAAATTGCCCTGTCCGCCGCGGCCGCGTGTGCCGGGGCGGCCGGGAACGCGACACCGCACGAACGGGCGAATTGGCTTCGGGCAGCAGCCGACCGGCTGGAAGGCGATCGCGACAGGCTCATCGAACTTGCCCGGACCGAGACCCGACTCGACCACGGCCGGCTGTCCGGCGAACTCACCCGCACGGTGTTTCAGGCGCGGCTCTTCGCCGATGAACTCGAGGCCGGAAACCTCACCCGCGAAACGGCGGATCCGGCGGACCCGGACTGGGGACCCCCACCACGCCCGGCGCTGACGCGTCGATGGGTGGCCATCGGTCCCGTCGCCGTGTTCGCGGCCAGCAACTTCCCGTTCGCCTTCAGCGTCTTCGGCGGTGACACGGTGAGCGCGCTGGCGGCCGGCTGCCCCGTCGTCGTCAAGGCCCACCCCGGCCATCCAGAGCTGTCGCGTGCCGTGGCGCGCGAAGTGATGTCGGCGCTCACCGCCGCCGGGGCGCCACAGGGAACCCTGTCGCTCGTCGAGGGCATCGAGACCGGCAGGGCACTCGTGGCCGATCCGCGGATCAAGGCGGTCGGCTTCACCGGCTCACAGGCGGGCGGCCGGGCGCTCTTCGACATCGCGGTCGGGCGTGCGGACCCGATCCCCTTCTACGGTGAACTCGGCGCGACGAACCCGGTGGTCGTCACACCCGACGGATGGCGCGACCGCCGGCATGAGATCGTCGCCGGCTTCGCGGCCTCGTTCACGCTGAGCGCGGGGCAGTTCTGCACCAAGCCGGGAGTGCTGTTCGTCCCCGGCACGGACGACTTCGTGAAGTCGATGCCGGAGGTCTTCCCCGGGCCGATGCTCAACCCGCAGATCGAGGAGCGGTTCCACGACGCCGTCACCGAGCTGGCCGCCATGCCCGGCGTCGCTCAGCTGTGGCAGGGGCCCGAGACGGGGGACGGCCCGAGGGCCGAGCTGTACGGGCTGTCCGGGGCGGATGCCCTGGCCGACCCGAGCCCCCTGATGCACGAGTGCTTCGGCCCCGCCGCGTTGCTGGTCGAGTACTCGTCCCTGGACCAGCTGAGCGAGCTCCTCGATCGGCTCTCCGGCACGCTCACCGCCACGATCCAGGCCGGCGACTCCGACGATGTCGCCCGGACCTGTGTCGCGCCCCTGGCGGCCATCGCCGGACGGGTCATCTGGAACCAGTGGCCCACGGGCGTCGCCGTGACCCACGCGCAACAGCACGGAGGCCCCTGGCCGGCAACCACGGCCCCGTTGTCGACCTCCGTCGGCACGGCGGCGATCCAGCGGTTCCTGCGGCCCGTGGCGTTCCAGAACTTCCCCTTCTGACCGTCAGCAGCGCGCGGCGCCGGAGGCTCATGGACCCCGCGGTTCGGCGGTTTCCGGCGCTTGGGCGCGCTGAGCTGGGCGCGTGTACTGTGGGGCGATGCGCCGGACCGGGTTTGTCGACGCGGTCGAAGGCCTCAGCAGCCACGATCACATGTGCTGGGTGTTCGGCACACCCGACGAGTTCCGTTCGGTCGCGGGGCGCTTCCTGGCCGACGGGCTGGCCGGCGGGCAGCGGGTGCTCTTCAGCGCCGACTGGGCCGGCGGTGGCGACCTCGACGGGATCGACGGTTTCGCCGCCGCGCGCAGGGACGGCGCGGCGCAGGTGCGGGACCTCAGCGGCTACGGCGGTGCGGCGCTGATCGACCCGGACCTGCAGGTCAGGACGTATGCGGAGGCCACCGGGCAGGCGCTCGCCGACGGTTTCACCGGGCTGCGCGTCGCCGCCGACGTGACGCCGCTGGTCGCCTCCGTGGCGGCACGCGCCGCGTTCGCCCGGTACGAGTTCCTGGTCGACGGTTACATGGCGCGGCACCCGATGTCGGCGATGTGCGGATACAACCGCGGCGAGCTGGACGAGCACGCAGTGGTCGAGCTGGCCGGGATGCACCCGCTCGCCCCGCCGTCCTCGACGCCGCTGCGGCTGTTCGCCGCCGACCCGCGCGTCACCGGCGCCACGGCTGTCCTTGCCGGTGAGGTCGACGTCACCGGACACGCACAGTTGCGGACCGCGTTGGACCGTGCCCGTCTCGCCCCGGGCGGCGGCACCGTCACCATCGACGCGCGCGAGCTCACCTTCATCGACCATCGGGGGCTGGCCTGCATCGCCGACCACGTCCGTGACCGGGGCGCCACGACGGAGCTGCTCGTCGGCCGGCGCAGTCCGGTGCTGATGCTGGCAGGCCTGCTGGGGCGCGACGACCTGCGGGTCGTGGTCGCATGAGGACAGGACCCGCGACCGGGCATGACGGGATCTTCCACGAAGCCGCGTTCTACGCCTCCGACGAGGAGTTCCTCGCGGTGGTGCTGCCGTTCCTGACGGATGGTGTGGCCGCCGGCGAGCCGACCGTCTCCATCTTCGGCGAGCACCGTCAGCGGCTGCTCCGCTCCGTGCTCGGCACCGGCAGCGGCGTCGTGTTCATCGACGGCACTCACCACTACCGGCGCCCGGCCGCCGCGATCCGGCGCCACCGCGACATGCTCGCCGACTACGTCGCGGCCGGCGCGACACAGATCCGGATCACCGGTGACGTGCCGCACCCGGGCGTCGGGGTGCCGTGGGAGTGGTGGGCCCGTTACGAGGCCATCGTCAACGAGGTTTACGACGAGTTCCCGATGTACGGCTTGTGCCCGTACGACACCCGCACCGCGCCGCCGGAGGTCCTCGACGACGTCCGCCGCACGCACACCCATGTCGTGACGCCGGGAGGGCAGCGGCAGCGCAGCACCACCTACCACGACCCGAAGGCGTTCCTCGCCACCGCGGTCAGGATGTGGACCGACCCGGTCGAGGCCGGCCCGCCCGCCTGCGAGCTGGCCGACCCGATGCCCGCTCAGGCCCGCGCGGCGATCGCCGACCTGCAACGCATCGCCGTGCTCGGCGACGACGACCTCAACGGCCTCGTCATGAGCGTCAGCGAGGTGGTCACCAACGCGCTCATCCACGGCCGCCCGCCGGTGTGCATGCGCGCGTGGGTGCGGCCGGGCCGGATCGTCGTCACGGTCACCGACAGCGGTCCAGGACCGGCCGACCCGGCGGCGGGGCTGATGCCCGCGGGTGGGCCGGGCGGGCTCGGCCTGTGGCTGGCACACCAGATGTGCGCCTACGTGTCCCTGCGGCGCGGGCCGGACGGTTTCACCATCCGCCTCATCGCCGAGGACTCGGCGGACTGACCGGTCCGTCGCACCTTCGGGTGTTTTGCCCGGTGGCGGCGGTTTTCGTGGCAAACGACGCGTATGACTGAGCCATGCGTCGTCGTGCCGTCCTCGTGCTGCCTGCCCTGGTGCTCCTTCCGGCCGTGCTCGCCGGGTGCGGCGACGACGCCCGGGACGACGCCGTGCCCGCCGTCTCGGCACCGGCCGGCGCCGTTGCCCCGACAGGCGGCGGGACCGCCGGGGCGACGGCGACCGGAACGTTCGCGCCGTACGCCGCCGGTGCCACCGCCGTCACCTATGATCCCGCGCTGGTCCCGCCCGGCGCGGTGGCCACTGTCACGCTGAGCCCGGCGGGGAGCGGCACCACGGTGCGGCTCGCGGTGACCAGGCTCCAACCCGGCCGCGGCTACGGCGCCCACCTGCACGTCAAGCCGTGCGGCCCCACCGGCGACGCGGCCGGGCCGCACTACCAGCACCATCCCGACCCGGCCGCCTCGGCCTCACCGCCGTCGGTCGACCCGAGCTACGCCAACCCGGCCAACGAGGTCTGGCTGGACTTCACGACCGACGGCAGCGGTGACGCCACGACCACCGCCACCCAGCCGTGGACGTTCGACCCTGCCCGCGCGCCCCGTTCGGTGATCATCCACGCGCAACCCACCAAGACCGCTCCGGGTGTCGCCGGCACCGCCGGTGCCCGGCTCGGCTGCCTCACGCTTCCCGGCTGACGTCACGACGCCACCCAGGCGAGGACCCCCTACTGCCGCTCGACGCCCGGCAGCGGCAGCACGGAACCAAGGTCCTCGTCGGGACCGGTCCACTGGGTGTCGCGCTCGAGCATCCCGGTCAGCCGCTCGACCTCCGGTAGCAGCCGCGCCGCGAACACGATCTCGCCGAGGCCCACGCACGCGGCGGCGACGACGAGGCCGGTCGTCGGGGCGACGGCGACCGCCATCGCGGCGACCAGGCCGCACAGGGCCCGCATCCGCAGGCAGCCGCGGGCGGGGCTGGGGAACTTCGGCGCGGCGCCGGCGTCGGCGGCGGCCGCGACACCGAAGGCGAGGCTGATCGCCGCGACCGCCACCGTCGGGTCGTACGCCGGCAGCTGGACCACGATCACGCCGGCCACCGCCAGCAGCGCGGCACCGGCCTGGATCAGGCGGGACCCGCCGTACCGGGCGCGGAGCAGCTGCCCGCCGCCGAACCGGCCGAGCGCGACGAACAGCAGCCACGAGCCGGCAGCGGCGGCGCCGAGCATCCGTACCGGCGACGGCCACAGCGCCGCGAGGGCGGCGAGCAGCAGGCCCAGCACGCCGAAGCTCGTCACCGCCCACCAGCCGAGCACACCGTTCAGCGGGCGGGCCTGGCGCCCCGCGGTGCGGAGCCAGTCACGGGCCTGTCGCGGCGCCGCCCGGAGGGCGGCACGGCTCGGAGCCCGGAGGGCGGCACGGATGTGGTGGGCGTCGGCGTCGGCTACGACGGAGGGATGCATGAGCCGCCTCCTTCGGTCGGGGTCGGCTACCTCGTACCCGCCGCGGGGGTCGGTCGAACGCGGGTACAGCCACCATCGTCGCTGGAGCCGGTGGCGTCGGTCACCAGATCCCGGGGCACGACACCCGAACGGGACCGTGCCGCCGGGAGGTCAGGCCGTTGCGAGAGCCCCGCCTGCTGCCTGTTCTTCGTGCAGCACCATCCACGCCGGCGCTACTGCCACGAGTCCTGCGCCCACCGGGACCGGCAGGCCAGGTACTACCGCCGCCGCTCACCGGCCTGAAGGCGGCCGGCGTACACCTCCCGGCGACGCCGGGCGGCCCGTTCGGCAGGGCCGCCCAGTCGCCGCCGCAGGCACGGAATGTGGCTCGGTCACCGCGCGCCCACGGGGACCTGGAGCCGCTTGCCGCGCCCGCGCATCTCCTCGTACCAGCCCCAGTCCTCGTTCTGGTCGATGACGGTCTGCAGGAAGCCCTCGACCGTCTCCGTGCGGGCCCAGTCCCGCTGGAGTTCACACGCCACCGAGTTCCACGTCGTGGGCTGGGCGCCGGCATGGTTGATGCGCTCGAGCGCGTTCTCGTGCGCCTCGATCGTGGTGCCGCCGAGCGCGTCGACCACCGGGAACACCTGGTATCCCTCGTTGAGCGCGTCCAGGCTCGGGAACAGCAGGCACGCTTCCGTCCACAGTGCGCACATGATCAGCTTCCGGCGCCCCGTGGCCTTCACCGCCTCCAGGAATTCCTTGTCCTCCCACGCGTTGATCTGCGTCCGGTCGTACGAGGGAACGTCGGCGATCTCGTTTCTCAGCTGCGGGATCGTGTCCGGGTTCACGCCGGACTTCACGTTGACGGTCGAGAGGATGGTCGGCACGTCGAACACCCGGGCGAGGCGCGCGAGTGCGATGACGTTGTTGACCATCCGCCCCGTGTTCATGGACCGGACCGTGTAGATCTGCGGCGGCTGGTAGTCGATGATCACGAGGGCCGCGTTCCCCGGGGTCAGCAGGTGGTCCTTTGCCGGGTCACGCTTGGGCAGGCTTGCCATGGCGTCCTCCTAGCTGTGGGCGAGCCGGAAACCGGCTGGTCCGCCTTTCGCATGTGGTTGCCTCTGTCGTTCTGATCCGACCCGCTCGCAGGTACCCGCACCCTTCTGGATCATGCGGCGACATCTCGCCGCAGTCGGCGGCGACGCCAGAGCCGGCTGACGGTGCCGGAGGCCTGAGTGACAGGTACCCGACTCGCCGTATCTCCGGGCGTCGTGTCCCCGTCATTCGGCGGCTGACACGAACGGCCGCGTGCCCATCGGAGGAGGAGCGCACATGCATCCGAACGGTTCCCTGCCCGACTACCAGAAGCTGTTCGGTGACCTGGACTTCCGCGGCGGCGACGAGGCGCGGTCGGTGTACTCGCCGGCCGCGTACCTCGCCGACCTGCTGCAGCTGCTCACCGGCAGCGACCTCGCCGGCCGCCGCCCGGACCTGAGCGCCGTGCACCTCGACGGCGTGAACAGCTACACCGAGGTGCCGTACCTCGACATCGTCAACGAGATCCTCGCCGACGAGCTCAGCGGCGACAACGGCGAAGACGACAGCGGCGATGACAGCGGCAGCGGCGGCGAGGGCAACGGGGCGCAGCGGGCACACGACGCGCTCGCCACGCTGCGGCACCCGTTCGCGCTGCCGTTCTCGCTGCGGCACGAGCGGCTGCGCCGGCTGCTGCACCACCTCGGCACCACCCCGCTGGAGCTGTATCGCCAGTTCGCGCCGGGGGAGGACGCGGACGTCGTCGCCCGCGAGTACCTGGAGCTCACGCAGGACGAGGTCGACCTGTACAGCACGGCGCTCGACGACGCGGACCTGAGGATCTGCTACGGGCTGCGGGACGCCGAGACCTACACGGACCTGGCCCAGGTCGACCGCTTCCGCCAGGCCGTCACGCTCACCCACGAGGAGCTGCTGACCCTCCTGCACGGCGACCTGGCCGAGGCCGAGTCCGCGAACGCGTGCTTCGTCCATCAGGGCGACGAGGTCGTCACCCTCGCCGCCGACGAGCGGAGCCTCGCGACGAAGACACCGAACGGGCCGGTCCCCACGGCCTGGTACGAGCGGGTCAACCGCTTCGTGCGGCTGGCCCGCCGGCTCGGCATGACGTTCCAGGACCTCGACCTGGTGCTGCGCTCCTGCTGCGGCAACCGGCTCGACACGATCGCGCTGCGCCGCATCGCCGCGCTCCGGTACCTGCAGCGCGGCCTCGACCTGCCGCTGGACGTCGTCGTCGCGCTCGTCGCACCGGTGAACGCGCTCGGCACCGGCGCGGGCACCACCCCGCTGGACCTGTTCAACCGGGTCTTCAACGTGCCGTACGTCGCGACCGAACGCACCGTCGTCAAGGGCTCCGCGCACCTGCCGCCCGCCTACGCCGGCCTGCCCGAGCTCGCCGCCCCGCACGACCTGCTGGGGAGCGCGGCGGGCGCGGTGGCGTACCGGCGGCGGACCGGCCTCACCGACGCCGACGTGCGGGCGGTCGTCGCCCGCTACCGGTCCCGCTCGACCGATGGCGTGTCCGGCCCGCTGGACCTCGGCCGCGCCGGCACCGACGCGCTGACCCTGCTGTACCGCGTCGGGCAGCTCACCGCGGCATTGGACGTGACCGTCGAGGAGCTGTTCGACGTCCTCGACGCCCTGGAGAGCGACCCGTCGCTGCGCCGGCACCCCGCCTTCCCGATCCTGCTCGACCCCGCGACGCACGAAGCGACGGACGAAGCGACGCACGAAGCGACGGACGTGTACCGGATCCTGGCCGGCACAGCCGTCGACGCGGGGCTGTGGCTGGCCCAGATCCTGCTCGGCGTCGTGCGCTGGATGCAGGCCACCGGCCTGGACAGCCGCGGCCTGCTCGACATCCTCGGCGTCGGCCCCGAGCGCCGCGGCCCGGCCGCCGACGAGGAGCGCATCGTCCTCCTCGACTCCCTGCGCGCCCAGTTCGAGCCCGTGCGGCTCACCCCCGAGGCGTTCCGCTCCGACCGCTTCGGCGCCAGGGCCGCGCAGGTCATCCACGACGTCGTGACCGGCGCGGACGGCGTCGTCTCGCCCGCCGACCCGCGGCTGCTGCGCCTCATGGACGCGCGCGCGGCGGCCCATGCGGCCGTCACCGACCTGGGCCGGGTCACCGCCGACGACTTCCGCGGCATCGGCCTCGACGAGCGCTTCGCCGCGAAGATCCACACCAACCTGGTGCTGCGCGGTTACCTCGACCCGTCCGGCACCCTCGACCCCGCCCGGCTCCCGGAGACGCCCGAGGAGCTGTGGCTCACCGGCGACTTCAGCGCCTACGCCGACGCGCTCGCCGCCGACCTCGGCGCTGCCGTGGAGAGCGCCGCCGAGGACGAGCCCGCCGCCCTGTACCCGTCGGACCTCGCCAAGTACACAGAGCTCAGCGCCGCCGAGCAGGCCGAGCTGTACGACAACCTGATCTTCAACGGATACCTCGACGCCGACGGCCGGATCCTGGAGGCCGGGTTCGAGACCGCCGACGCCGACCTCGCCGACCTGGTCGAACCGGTCTACGGGCGGCTGCTGGACGTCGCCGACCGGTTCCCGGCCGCCTGGATCACCCTCGACCCGGCCGTGTTCGCCGACGTGCCGCTGTCCGGCCAGCAGCGCGACGCGCTCGTGGAGAGCCTGCGCTTCAACGGCTATCTCGACGCGGAGGGTGCCTACACCGACCCTGCCGGGACCGCGGAGCTCACCCTGCCCGAGCTGACGATCGACGTGGCGTTCCACCCGTACCGGCGGCAGATCCTCGACGCCGTCCAGGGCCAGCTGATCGCCGCCCGGACCGCGATGAACACCCTCACCCCGGACGACTTCCGCGACCTCGGCGACGCCGCCGCCGCGCAGCGGGTCACGGACCTGCTCGACGAGGGGCTGCTCGTCGACGGGCGGATCCCCGACGACGCCGCGCCCGGCCTGACCGACCCGGCCGCCGTGCTCACCCTCGCCGGCTGCACCGAGGCCGAGAACCTGCTGGTGCTGCACCGCCTCGCCGAGGTCGTCCGGGACGCCGCGCCGTTCCGCGTCGACCCCGCGGCCGTGACCGCGCTCGGCTTCACCGACGAGCAGCGCGACGACCTGTTCGGCCTGCTGATCGAGGCGGGCGACCTGACCGGGCAGCTGAGCGTGCCCGCAGACCGGGTGAACTGGTTCGGCCACGTCCACCACGCCCTCGACTTCGCGTTGCCGGGCTACGCCGACTACAGCCGTGACGTGTTCTTCCTCCTGCACGCCGTCGCGCTCGCCACCGGCGCCGCGACCGACGAGATCGTCGCCGTGCTCACCACGGCCGAGGCCGCGCAGCGCACGGCGGTGTTCGCGACGCTGCAGGACGCGCTCGGCGTGCCGGCCGCGACCGCCGAGGCGATCTGCGCCGCGGTCGTCGGCGGCGCCGCCGGCACCCTCGACCTGCTCGTCGCGCCCGCGCTGGACGACCCGGTCGGCGCGGCCATGGACCCCGAGGTGCGCCGCGCGGTGCGGCGCGTCCGCGGCTTCGCCCACCTGGCCGCCCGGCTCGGGCTCGGCGCCGACGAGGTCGCCGTCGCGTTCCACGACCAGGACCTGGCCGGCAGGTTCGCCGAGCCGCTGACCCTGCCGCCCGGTGTCGACCGCATCGACGCGCTGCTGGAGGGGCCGGACGGCGACGTGTACCTGTTCCGGGAGCGGAGCTTCTGGCTGTACGCGCCGGGCTCCGACACCCCAGTCGACCCGCGGCCGAAGGCGCTGACCGAGCTGTCGGACCGCTTCGGCGGGCTCGTCGCGGTCGACGCGGCGTTCACCGACGCCGACGGCACCGCGTGGCTCGTCGGGCGCGACGACGCCGGCACGTCCCGCACCTTCGTCCGGCCGCTCGGGCATCCCCGCTGGACACCGCGGACCCAGGTCTGGGGCGCGGTCCGCAACGCGTTCACCGGCGACACCCGCATCGACGCCGCGTTCGTGGACGAGGAGGGCCGCGCCTACCTGTTCCGCGGCGACCAGTACGTGCGCTACTCCGGCACCGACTACAGCGTCGTCGACGAGGGCTTCCCGCGCCGGCTCGGCGAGTGGTGGGAGGGCGAGCAGCGCCGCGACGGCGACGCGCCGCTCCCGCCGCGGTTCCGTTCGGCGCTGGACGCCGCGTTCCTCGGCGCCGACGGCGTCACCTACCTGTTCTCCGGCGACCGGTTCGTGGCGGTCGGCGGCACCGGCGCGATCGAGGAACGGCCGATCGCCGCCTCGTGGGGGGCCGTCGTCAACCACGTCGCCGCCGCGGAGCGCATCGACGCCGCGTACGTCGACGGCGCGGCGCTGTACGTGTTCGCCGGCGACCAGGTCGTGCGGCACAGCGACAGCGTCGAGAACGACGGCCTGCGCGTCGACAGCGGCTACCCGCGCCGGATCACCGCGCACTTCGGCACGCTCCCTGCCGTGTTCGAGACCGGCATCGACGCCGCCCTGCCCGAACCGGACGGCCAGGTCGTCCACGTGTTCCGCAACGGCAGGACGGCGGCGGTCGGCGCGCCCGACGCGGGCGTGGTCCCGACCGCGCAACGCTGGGGCGTCCTCGGCCCGGTCCTGCCCAGCCGCACCGTCGACGCGGCCCTGCTCGGCCTCGACGGCCGCACCTACCTGTTCAGCGGCGGCCAGTACCTGCGCTACTCCAGCGCCGACTACGCGACCGTGGACGCCGGTCACCCCCGCGGGATCGCCGCCGACTGGGGCGGGCTGACCTGTGTGGACGCCGCTTTCGTCATGGACGGCGCCACCTACCTGTTCGGCGCCGGCGGCAAACTGTTCGACCTGCCGCTGGACGAAGGCCCCCGCACCGAATGGTCCCGGGACCGGCTCGCCCCCGTGCACCGCGCCGACCTCGAGGCCGGCCGGCTGCCGGGCGCGCTGCGCGACCGGCTCGCCGAACACGGCATCACCGTCGCGGACGACGCCGTGGTCACCGGCGCCGGCGCGGACTGGCAGCTGACCGCCGCGAAGGGGCTGCGCCTGACGCTGCGCAAGGCCGGCCGGCGTCTCCAGGTGCACGTCACCCCCGACGCCGAGGACCCGTCGCGCCCGTACTGGGAGGAGCCGCGGCTCCCGCAGCCGTTCTTCGTCAAGTACTCGACCCGCGACTACACCACCCCCGACGCCGGCTACCCGCGGCCGATGAGCGAGAACTGGTGGAACCTGCCCGACGAGCTCGCCGCCGACGACGGGCCGTTCACCCGCGTCGACGCCGTCTTCACCGCCGCCGACGGGCGCATCCACCTCTTCGCCGGCGACCAGTTCGTAGTCTTCGACGCCAAGCGCCGCTGGTGGTCGGCGCCGAAACCGATCGCCGCCGGCTGGGACAGCCTGCCGTTCGGGCGCGTCGACGCCGCGTTCATCGGCGCCGACGGGCGCACCTACGTGTTCAGCGGGCCGAAGTACGTGCGCTACTCCGGCACGTACACCCGCGTCGACGACCGCTACCCGGCGCGGATCACGTCGCTGTGGGGCAACGTCGCCAACACCATCGCCCGGACGGGCCGGGTCGACGCGGCGCTCGTCGTGCGGCGGCCCGCCGCCGTCGAACAGCCGCTCACCGACGGCTCCCTGGACACGGTGGAGCCGCCCGTGGAGGGCGCCGTCGTGCGGCGTACCTACCTGTTCTCCGGCGACCAGTACGTGCGCTACACCGACCGCGCCGACGGCACCCGGCCGCCGACCGTCGACCTCGGCTACCCGCAGGACCTCGCCGCGCTGCGCCACGAGCCCGGCTTCGAGCACCTCGAGGTCGAGCTCGCCGGCGTCGACGCCGCGTTCGCCGATCGCGGCAACGTCTACCTGTACAGCGGCCGCGACCTCCACGTCGTGTCCCTGGACGGCTACCGCCGGCACCCCGGCACGGCCGTCGCCGAGGTCGGCTGCGCCTTCGTGGAGGACGGCACCGTCTACCTCGAGCACACCGGCGGCTGGCACCGCTACAGCTCCCTCGAGGGCACCACCGTCGTGGCCGAGCCGGCGCTGCCGCGCGGGCTGCGGACCGTGCCGCAGGAGTACCGGACCGGCCTGGACGCGGTCCTGCCCGGCACCGACGGCACCACCTACCTGTTCCAGGGCGCCACCTGCTACAACACCACCCTCGACCGGGCCTACCCGATCGCCGAGGAGTGGGGCCGCCCGCGCAACACCATCTACCACGACAACGCCGTCGACGCGGCGTTCGTCGCCGGCAGCGGCAAGACCTACGTGTTCAGCGGCGACCAGTTCGTCGTCTACAGCGGCGTGGACTACCTCGACGCCGAGGTGTCCGCCGGGCCGCTGCCGATCGAGGAGCACTTCGCCGGGCTGACCCGGGTGACGCTCGCCTACGTGCGCGACGGCGTCACCCACCTGTTCGGACCGGTGGACGACACCGGCCTGATGCGTCTGGTCACGTACTCCGGCAAGGAGTACGACCAGCCCGACGACGCCGAACCGCGCTTCGTCGACGCCGAGTTCTGGGGTGTACCGCCGCAGTACCGCCCGGCCGGCTTCACCGCACCGGACGCGGTGCTGTTCACCGGCGACGCGATGCTGCTGCTCACCGGCGGCTCGGTGGTGCAGTACGACGAGGTCGACCGGGTCTGGTCCGCGCCGCGCCCGCTGGAGCGCATCTGGCGCGGCATCGGCGCCGTCGACGGGTTCACCACCGCGTTCACCGGCCGGGACGGGGCGACGTACTTCTTCTTCGCCCACGAGTTCGCCCGCTACCAGGGCCGCGCGTTCTCGCCGCGGCAGCCGATCCAGGAGCGGTGGGGCCGCACCCGCAACGCGTTCCTGTCCGGCGCCGTCGACGCCGCATTCGTCCACCGCGGCGAGGTGACCTACCTGTTCGCCGGCGAGCAGTACGTGCGCTACTCCACGTCCGACTACCGCTGGGTCGACCAGGGCTACCCGAAGCCGATCGCCGGGAACCTGCGTGACGAGGAGCCCTTCGCGGCGCTGCCGCTCGCCGTCGCGGACTTCGACGCCGTCGTCGCGAACGGCCGCAACACCTACCTGTTCAGCGGCCGCGACTGCCACGTCGTGTCCGCCGCGCCTTCCGCCGGGTACGACATCGGCGTGCTCGGGCAGGTGCGCAACACGATCGTCGACCGGCAGCGCGTCGACGCGGCCCTCGTCACCGGCCAGTACACGTTCCTGTTCGCCGGCGACCAGTACGTGCGCTACACCGGCGCCGACTACACCCACGTCGACGACGGCTACCCGCGCACGATCGGCGCGGCGCTCGCCGACGACCTGGGGATCGAGGCGCTGCCGGAGGAGTTCCACACCGGGATCGACGCGGCGATGCGGGCCCCCGACGGCTGGACGTACCTGTTCGCCGGCGACAAGAGCCTGCGGTCCGGCACCGGGGCGAACGCCGGCACCGTCGAGCTGAGCCCGGTCGCCGGCGCGTGGGGCGTCCTGCGCAACGACATCACCGCCGCCGGTGGGCCGCGGGCGGCCTTCGTCGCGCCGACCGGCGAGCTCTACCTGTTCGCCGGCCAGCAGTTCGTGCGCTATGCGGTGCCCGAGCCGCCGGACGAGTCCGGGCTGCCCGTCCCGGCCGCGTACGCCGCCGTCGACGACGGCCACCCCCGCCTGATCCACGACGCGTGGGGGAGCCTGCCGGTCGACTTCGAGGATGGCATCGACGGCGCGTTCACGCTGCGCGGGCGCACGTACCTGTGCGCGCAGGGCCAGTACGTGCGCCAGGCGGACGGTGCCGTCCCGCAGCCGTTCACGCACCGGTGGGCCGACATCGCCGACTACCGGCTCGGCGACCTGCGGACCATCACCCGCTTCGCCGCGCTGGTCCGCGCGCACCGCGGCGGCGGCGTCGACCTCGCCGCCGCGCTCGCCCCGGCGGCCCGGCCGGCCGCGGACCTGTTCCGCGTCGTCGCCGACCTGTTCGGCTGGGACGTCGAGGAGCTGCGCTGGTGCCGCCGCAACAGCCGGTTCCTGACCTCCGACGAGGAGCGTTTCGAGCTGGAGTTCCTGCTGGAGGTCGTCGAGCTGTTCGGGTTCACCGGCTCGCTGGGCGCGGCCGCGTCGAAGCTGCGGACCGACGTCTGGGCCCGGCTGCATCCAGACGGTCCGCAGCCCACCGCCCCGGACGCTCTGGACGCCGCCGCCGAGGCGCTGACCGTCCTCCTGGCCCGCAAGACCGGCCCGGACGGATGGCCGGCGCTGTCCCGGACGCTGCACGACGAGTTGGCCGTGCGGCTGCGCGACGCGCTCGTCGGCGCCGTCCTGGCCCGCGATCCCGGACCCGCCGCATGCCCGCGGACCAGCCGCGACCTGTTCGAGCGCTACCTCATCGACGTCGAGATGGGCGCGAAGGGGATGACGTCGCGGGTACGGGAGGCGATCGCCGCCGTGCAGCTCTACGTGCACCGCTACCTGCTCAACCTGGAGCCGGCCGACGGCGGCGACGAGCAGCGGCAGCGCGTCAAGCAGTGGTGGACGTGGATGCGCAACTACCGGGTCTGGGAAGCGAACCGCAAGGTCTTCCTGTACCCGGAGAACTACCTGCGCCCGGAGCTGCGCGACACCAAGACGCCGGCGTTCGAGGCCCTGGAACGCGACCTGCTGCAGGGCGAGATCACCGCGCTGAGCGTCGAGAAGGCGTACAAGCGCTACCTCGACGAGTACACCGAGGTCTCCCGCCTCACGATCGCCGGCGGTTACGTCTACACCAAGGACCAGCTGCCGGACGGGCCGCGCCGGCTGGTGCTGTTCGGCCGCACGAAGACCGACCCGCGCCGCTACTACTACCGGCGGGCCGAGTTCGGCAGCCGGGAGAAGCTGTCCGCGACGTGGGAGCCGTGGCAGCCGGTCGACGTGCGCATCGACGCCGACCTGGTGCACCCCGTGCACGCGTTCGGCCGGGTCTTCGTCTTCTGGACCGTGGTCGAGCCCGTCGCCCTGGACGACCCGTCCAGCGGCACCGTCGTGGCCCGCGCCAGCGGCGACGAGCAGCACGTCACCGCCGAGGCGAAGTCGACCCGGGTCCGCATCGTGTACTCGTTCCTCAACCTCAACGGCGAGTGGGTGCCGGCGCAGACGCTCGGCACCGGGCCCGCGGAGGCCGGCTCGATCGGCGACGTGCAGCTGCTGGTGCTGCCGCGGATCAAGCCCGGCACCGGCCGCATGTCGGTCGTCGTGTCGTGCACCTACACGGCCACCCCGCCGGCCGCCGCGCCGGTCACCGCGGAGGGCACCGCGGATGCTCCGCCGCCCGCGCCGAAGCCGGGCGCGGTCCTGTACGAGCTCAACCCGGAGCTGTACGCGGAGCGGCTGCCCGTGCCGGTGCCCACCGCCGACGGCACCACCCCGGCGGAGATCGCCGCGTCGATCCTCGAGGCGATCAGAGCCGCGGCGGCCGTCACGGGGGTGACGCTGCCCGGAGCCGTCCCCGCGCCGGTGGACGCGGACACCGACGCCGCCTGGACGGAGCTCGCCACGGCCGTGGCCGCCGCGTCCGCCGCGAAGGCCGCCACCGCCGACCGGGTCGCGAACATCTTCATCGACCAGGTGCGCCCCTCCGACGTGGTGCGCTTCGACGCGCCGACGGGAGCGGAGTCGTGGCCGTGGTTCAGCGTCGACCACAAGGGCGGCAGCTTCCTGTGCCGACCCGTGACCATCGACCGGGTCGACGCGACGCCGGTGGCGCTGGCCAGGAACAGCCTGCGGTTCCCCGGCTGGACCACGGTCGACGCGGCCGTCGAACTACCTGGCGGCACCGCCGACGTCCCCGGCACGCAGCTGTTCTTCTCGACCGCGCGGGCCCGCTCGCTGACGGTCCCGCCGGTCGGCCGGATCCCGGCGATGGTCCCGATCGGCGAGCAGTGGGGCCTGCCCCGCACGGTGCTGCCGGCCGCCGACGGCGTCGTCGACGCGGTCCTCGTCCGCGGCGAGTCGACGTTCGTGTTCACCGGCAGCCAGTACGTGCGGTTCACCGGCACCCCGTTCGGCAAGATCGACAAGGGGTACCCGCGGGCGATCCTCGGCAACGACGAGACGCTGCCGCAGTGGGACCGGGTCGACGTCGCCTTCACCCTGCCCGGCAACGTCGAGGTGTTCCTCAACCAGACGCTGGAGCAGTACGTCGTCGTCACCGACGGCAAGCTCGGCACCCCCACGACGTGGAAGGACCACTGGGTCCGCAAGCACCTCGGCGGCATCGACGCCGTCATGGTCACCGACACCTACGCGTTCCTGTTCGCCGGCGACCGGTACGCGCGGATCAACCACACCAAGAAGCCCGGCAAGGGCAACTGGTTCGACACGCCGGACAAGGACTACCCGCGGCAGATCGCCGGCAACCCCGACAACATCCCGGCCGACGTGCGCATCGACGCGGCCGCCTGGCGCGACGGGACCGCCTACTACTTCGACAACACAGAACACCGCTACGCCGAGGTCCCGTCCCGCGGCCCGCGCAGGATCCGGGCGACCTACACCGCGCCCAGCTCGATCGCCACGAACCAGATCGTCGACGCGGCGTGGGTCGGCGGCGGCAAGCTGTTCCTCAGCCATGGCGACGAGTACGTCCGGTACACGCTGAACCCGGACAACTCCGTGCCCGAGTGCATCGACGACGGGTACCCGAAGCGGCTGCCGGTGCCGGTCGACACCGTCCTGCCGCGCGGCGCCGACCTGTACGTGTTGAGCGGCCCGCTGTACACGAAGATGCCGGCGTCGCGGGAGCCGTCGAGCATGCCGGGCTTCCGGCCGGTCGCCGGCGCCTGGGGCGAGCTGCCGGCGTTCGACGCGGCGCTCAAATCCACGACCGGCCTGTACCTGTTCGTCGGCGACACCTACATCCGGCACGACCTGGACGGCGAGCCGCCGCGGCCGTACGAGCTCGCGACGCTGCCGTTCGAGATCGTCCGGCTCACCACCGGCACCGCCTCGGACCTCAACCGGCGGCTGCTGTCCGGCGGGGTGCCGGCGCTGCTCGACCTCGCCACGCAGGAGACCGACGAGGTCGCGTTCAGCACCGACCCGCAGGCGGCCGGCGCGATCCGGGTCAGGCCGGCGCTGGTCGACCCGGACCGGCTGCCGTCCGGCTCGCATCTGGACTTCCGCAGCGCCAACGGCCTCTACTACTGGGAGATCTTCTTCCACGCGCCGCTGCTCATCGCGCACGCCCTCAACGGGGCGCAGCGCTTCGAGGACGCCCGCCGCTGGTACGAGTACATCTTCGACCCCACCCACCCGCGCTCCTACTGGCGGTTCCTGCCGTTCCTCACCATCGACCCGGCCGCGCTCGCCGACAGCCTGACCGCCGAGTTCGAGGTGGCCCGCCGGGCCGGGCTCGACGTCGGCGCGCTGGTCGCCGAGCGATCCCCGAAGCTCGGGCCGTCGCTCGAACCCGTCGTCACCGCGCTGCGGGCGCTCGCCCTGCCGGTCGCGGAGCACCGGGATCCGCGCACCGCGCAGGAGCTCGCCGCGCTCGGCACCATCAAGTCGGCCGCGACGCACAAGCGGATCGCGGACGCGCTGGCCGCGCTCGGCGCGAGCAAACCCGCGAGCCTGGAGGAGCGGACCCTCATCGCGGCCGACCTCGGCCCGCTGTTCGAGGCCAACCGCGACGAGGACGACCTGCTCAATGCCTACCGGGAGGACCCGTTCGACCCGCACGCGATCGCCGCGCTGCGCCCGGTCGCCTACCGCCGCGCCGTCGTCATGGGCTACGTCGACAACCTGCTCGACTGGGCCGACATGCTGTTCCGGCAGTACACGCCGGAGAGCGTCGACGAGGCGCGCATGCTCTACGTGCTCGCCCACGACCTGCTCGGCGAGCGCCCCGAGCGCCTCGGCGTGCGGGTCCTGCCGCCCGCGCAGACCCTCGGCGCGCTCGGCACCGCGGACCTCACCGGCTACTTCACCCGCGGCGGCGTGATGCTCACCGGCCCGGGCGAGGTGCACGCCGGGGTCGGCGACGCGTACTTCTCCATCCCGGAGAACAGCGCCTTCATGGAGTACTGGGAGAGGGTCGACGACCGGCTGCACAAGATCCGGGAGTCGCTGAACATCCTCGGCATCAGCCAGCCGCTGCCGCTGTTCGCGCCGCCGATCGACCCGATGGCGCTCGTGCGGGCGGCGGCCGCCGGAGCGGGGCTGGACCAGGCCACCGCCGCCACGGCCGCCCAGCCGCCGCACTACCGCTTCTCCGCGGTGTACCGCCGGGCGCAGGAGGCCGCCGACAAGCTCGGCCAGCTCGGCTCGGAGCTGCTCAGCGTCCTGGAGCGCGGCAGCGCCGAGGAGCTGAGCCTGCTGCAGAACCGGCAGGAACAGACCATCCTCACCCTCGGCCTCACCGTGAAGGAGGCGCAGATCCGCATCGCCGAGGAGAGCGTCGCCGAGCTCACCGCCGGCCGGGCCGGCGCGCAGGAGCGGGCCGCGCACTACGACGCGCTCATCGCCACCGGCATGACGGCGCTGGAACGCGCGCAGATCGCCACGATGTCGATCGGGGCGGCGATGCACATGTCTTCCAGCGTCCTGCAGATCGCCGGCGCCATCAGCCACGCACTGCCGCAGATCAAGATGGGTCCGTTCATCATGGGCGCGGAGGCCGGCGGCGATCAGGCCGGCAACTCCCTGGACTCGTCCGCGCAGATCCTGCAGTCCCTCGGCGAGGGCTTCCAGGTGATCGGCGAGGTGCTCGGCGTGTCCGCGCAGTACGAGCGGATGTCCCAGGACTGGACGCTGCAGCTCGCCACCGCCCGCAACGACCTGGAGCAGCTGGAGCACCGCATCATCGCGGCCCGCGACCAGCTCAGCGTCGCCCGGCGCGAGGCGGACATCCAGACGCGGCAGATCGAGCACGCCGAGGCGGTCGCCACGTTCATGCGGGACCGCTTCACCAACGCCGAGCTCTACGGCTGGATGGCCGCGCGGCTGTCCGGCCTGTACTTCCAGGCCTACAGCCTCGCCTACGACCTGGCGAAGGCCGCCGAGCGGGCCTATCAGTTCGAGCAGGGCGTCACCGACAGCTTCATCCGGCCGACGTACTGGGAGAGCCGCCGCAACGGGCTGCTCGCCGGCCAGGGCCTCGCGCTGGACCTGCAGCGGCTCGGCAACGCCGCCCTCGACGGCGACGGGCGCGCCCTGGAGATCACCCGCCAGGTGTCGCTGCTGGACACCGACCCCGTCGCGCTGCTGCGGCTGCGGACCGCCGGCAGCACCGAATTCGCGCTCACCGAGGCCCTGTTCGACCGGGACTTCCCCGGCCACTACCGGCGCCAGATCCGCACGGTCACGGTCACCTTCCTCGACGCGGAAGGTCAGCCGGTCGGCGCCAACGCGACCCTGACCCAGCTGAGCAACAAGACCGTCCTCACGGCCGACCCGGCCGCCGTCAAGCACCTGCTCGACCCGAAGGGCGCGCCGCCGCCGGCGATCCGGGCCGATTGGCGCCCCAGCCAGCGGATCGCGCTGTCCCAGGTGGAGTACGGGCGGGACAACAACGGCCTGTTCGAGCTGCGCTACGACGACGAGCGCTACCTGCCGTTCGAGGGCACCGGCGCGGTGTCGACGTGGCGGCTGGAACGCTCCGCGCACCGTGCCGCCGACTTCGCCGACGTGCTCGTCACCGTCAAGTACACCGCCGAGCACGGCGGCGCGCTGTTCGCCGACGCGGTCAAGGGCATGCTCAAACCCTTCACCGCCGCCCGGTTCTTCGACGTGGCACGGGAGTTCCCCGAGGAATGGGCGGACTTCGCCGGCAACGGCGCGGACCGGCTGGTGCTGCCGTTCAACACCCACATGTTCCCCGACATGGCCGGGCGGCGGATCACCGGCATCGCGCCCGCGTACGAGCTGACCAACGGCACCCCGGCCCGCCTGGTGCTCAACAACGACCCCAGCCTCACGCTCACCGAGGCGACGATCCTGCCCACCCCCGGCCTCACCGTCCGCGACGACGGGCCCGGATGGGAGTTCTCGCTCGACGGCGACAAGGCCGACCTCGGCAACGTCGGGCTCGTCCTGACCTATCAGGCCCGCGTCCAGTAGGGAGACTGACAATGACCTATCCACGTTCCACGAGCTCGTCCGGGTCGAGCCCGAACCGGCGGCTCCCGGCGCCCCGGTACACGTCCCGGACGACCGTGAACCCCGGCACGACGACCCGGACGGGCTCCTCCGGGTACTCCAGCCCTGTCGCGTCGTCCTCGTCGCGGACCGGGTACGGGTACCGGCCCTCGTCGTCCTCTGAGCTCCGGTCGACCTCGTCCACGTCCTACACGCCGTTGCGATCCTCGCGGCTGCCGGCGTCCTCCTCCCGGCTCCCTTCGACCTACACGCCGTCGCGGTCGCCTTCGTCGTACACGTCGTCGCGGTTGCCTTCGACCTACACCTCGTCGCGGTTGCCGTCGTCGTCGTACACGCCGGTCCGTACGTCGCGGTTGCCGTCGTCGTCGTACACGTCGTCGTACACGCCGTCGCGGCTGCCGTCGTCGTACACGCCGTCGCGGTTGCCGTCGTCGTACACGCCGTCGCGCCTACCGTCCTCCTCGTCTTCCCGGCTGCCCGCGTCCTACCGGACCGTCCGCGAGGTCGAGGCGTCACGGCGGGCGGAGTCGCGGCCCGTTCGCCTCACCACCCGTACACCGGCGCAGCGCACCACACCGGTGGACACCAGGCCGGCGGTCACCGCGCCGCCCCCGCCGCCGCCGTCGAACAAGGCGGCGCCCTCGCCACCGCCGCCGCCGGTCCGGGGCCCGGCGGCCGGTGCCGGTGCCGCGAAACCGGCGAACGCCGCCGACGACCTGTCATACCAGGAGCAGATCAGGTCGAAGCGGGACCGGGCGAAGAACACCGACCCGCGGCAGGTCATGCGGCAGCGGCTCGGCGAGATCGACGTGCTGCTGCGCTGGCACGAGGGCCTGCTCGTGCCGGTGGCGGACGCGCAGGAGATCCTGGCGCTCGAAGGCATCGTCACCAGGGCGAAGGAGGCGCTCAAGGCGCCGGACCAGGCGCTGCCGGGGGACCTGGTGGCCGAGGTCGCCGGCGGACTCGCGAGCGCCAACGCGATCGGCCTCCGGCAGCTGCGGGAAATGGACGGCGCCAAGCTCGAGGCCAAGGTGGTGGAGGCGAACCGGAAACGGGCCGCCGCCGCGAAGCTGGACCAGCAGGCGCCGGCGGCCCCCGATCCGGCCGCCGCTGCCACACCGTCGCTCAAGGCGCAGGTCCAGGCCATAGTGAGCACCATTCCCAAGGGCAAACACGTCAGGGACAACGCCGAATGGGCCAAGCGGTTGATCGCCGCCGGCCAGTACAACGCCGCCGCGTACGTCATCGAGCACACCTGGCTCATCGGCAAGCGCCGGGACGTCGCCGCCAAGGCCGCCGAGGAGGACAAGAAGAAGCGCCGGGAGGCGCTGCGCAAGCCCGACCTGATCAAGTCGATCATCGAGGGCCTGTCCAACGGCCAGCTCGACGAGGCCCGCACCCTGCTGGACGAGCTCATCAACAACACGGTGCTGCCCGCCGCGGAGGGAGGGACGCTGCTGAAGCAGCTCATCGACGAGGCGTTCCGCACCGGCGCCGCGCAGGCTCTGGCCACGACGGCGCCGGACATCGTCGCGAGCCTGATCGTCGGCGCGATCAAACTGTCCGAGCTCAAGGACGAGAAGCGGGTCGTCGACGTCACCCGGGACCACGTCGCCGCGCTGCGCGGCCAGCTCAGCGGGGAAGGGGCGCGCGCCGTCGCGACGAGCGCGCTCACCAAGCACTGGCGCAGCGGCGCGGCCGCGGAGCCGGACACGTTCAGCTGGCTGCTCGCGAACATCGACCCGGCCGACTGGAACGACGTGGAGAAGGGCCTCGCCGCCCGGGCGTACAACATGCTCTGGCACGCCGGGCAGTACGACGACATGCTCCGGCTCATCGACATGGACGTCAGCACCCACCTGCCGGCCAGCGACGGCTCGGACACCGGCCGCAACCGCGAAGGCGTCTGGAGCGGATGGGTGCAGCCGCTGGAGCACCTGCTGGGCAACTACGTCCGGCTCGCCGACCCCGAGATCATGAAGGGGGTGACCGACCCCGCCGAACTCAGGAAGGTGCTGGGCGCGAGGCAGCTCCTGGAGAGGATCGCCCCTCGGGCCGACACCACGATCCTGACCACCTGGAAGGAGGTCGTGGCGAGCCAGCTCATCCAGGGGTTCGAGGACGCCCCCGGCACGATCTGGGGCTTCGAGGACGTCCGGCTGCCGTACGTGCAGGCCGCCCACGACACCACGAAGGGCAAGCAGCCGCTGCGGATGATCGAGATCTGGGACGCGGCCGAGCAGGCCCTCAACGCCGTGGGCTACCCCGGCTTGCTGGCGGATCCGGAGAAGGTCATCGCCGACTGCGTCACCGCCGGGCTGGCGAAGCTCGAGACCAACCTCAAGGAGAAGCCGCGCGAGTACTACGGCCGGGAGTCGGCCGCCTTCAAGCAGCAGTTCGAGGAGCAGGCGGGGGCGTACCTGCGGTTCCTGGCGAAGCAGACGCCCAAGGCGAAGATCGCGACCGCCGAGCTGAGCGGCAAGAAGCCCGACAAGTGGATGGGCGCCCTCGGCTGCAAGGCCGGCCTGTGGTGGGCCGCGGAGAAGGGCGAGCCCGTCTACTACGTCCTGGACGGCCTCAACGAGAAGGACGCGATCAACTACAAGACCTGGAAGACCAAGAAGATCAACGCGCGCATGGAGAACCCGCTCAAGGTCCAGGCGTTCGGTGAGGTCATCACCCTGTCGGAGATCAGGGAGATCCTCAACCACTGGGACGACGAGGACCAGAAGCTGCGCAAGGTCATCAAGATGGTCGAGAAGGGCAGGATCCTCGAAGGCGACGACCTCAAGAAGGTCGACGACTGGGCGAAGGAGATGAAGGCGAACGACTCCGCCACGAAGTCGGCGACGTCGCGGATCAGCCCGACGAAGGAGGCGCTCAAGCCGAAGCTGGAGGGCCTGGAGATCAACCCGAACCTCATGGCCCTCGACGCGCCCGTGCTGAAGCAGATCGCGCTCCAGGTCGACCTGGTGAGGATGGCCGCGGACGCCCACTACGAACTGCTGTCGGGCGCCCTCGCCGACTGCAAGGTCCTGTACGACAACAACCTGCTGCCGAAGAACTTCGCCGAGTACTACGCCGAGATGCTGAAACTGCCGCTCGGCGACCAGCGCGAGGAACTGGCGAGCAAGCTGATCACCGGCTACCTCACCGAGGACCAGGTCGCGTCCGCCCTCCTCCAACCGCTGCGAACCGCCGTCGAGAAGTGGGCCATCACCCCGAACCGGTAACCATCGACCGCAGCGGCCGGCCACGCATGCTTCGTCAGGGCGTGGCCGGCCGCTGACATGGCCTTCGTCCGGTGCAGGTGAACCAGTGCGGTGGGGCGGCTGCCTACGGTCGGTTGGGAAGCCCGTTGTTGTCGGGAAGGGGCCGGCTGTGTATTTGACGCCTCGGGAGTTGGACAAGCTGACGATCCTGACGATGGCGCAGGTCGCGTCGGCGCGTCGGGAGCGTGGGTTGCGGCTGAACCATCCGGAGGCGGTCGCGGTGATCGCCGCGGCCGCGCTGGAGGGCGCGCGGGAGGGTCGCACGGTCGAGGAGGTCATGGCTCATGCGCGGACGGTGCTGACCCGCGACGACGTGATGGACGGTGTGGCGGACCTGGTGCCGTTCATCCAGGTGGAGGCCGTCTTCACGGACGGCAGCCGGCTCGTGACGGTGCACGGGCCGATCCAGTGACGGCCAAGGGAGGCGGCAGCATGGCTACCGGTTCGAAGACGACGAAGCCGGCCAAGGCGGCGAAGCGCGCGCCCAATGTGCGGTCGCGCCGGGAGGACGAGACGCGGCCCGGGCCTGCCGCACACGGTTCGCCGGTGTCGAAGGCGATCCGGCCGATCGGCGGCTATGTGCTCCGGGAGGAGCCGCTGGAGCTCAACGCCGGTCGGGAGACGGTGCAGGTCGAGGTGGCGAACACCGGGGACCGGCCGATCCAGGTGGGCTCGCACTTCCACTTCTTCGAGGCGAACCGGTCGCTGGCGTTCGACCGGCCGCAGACCTTCGGGATGCGGTTGAACATTCCGGCGACGACGGCGGTGCGGTTCGAGCCGGGTGACAGCCGCACGGTGGAGCTGGTGGCGTTCGGGGGCCGGCAGCGGGTGTACGGATTCAACGGCCTGGTCAACGGCTGGGCCGGAACCGGCCCGCAGCCCGGGTATCAGCCGCGGCGGACCGAGGCGGAGATGCTCGCCGAGTTCCGCGGCTTCCGGACCGGGCACCACCAGGAGGGGTAGCGCGTGGAGATCTCGCGGCAGCAGTACGCCGACCTGTTCGGCCCGACCGTCGGCGACCGGATCCGGCTGGCCGACACCGACCTGTACATCGAGATCGAGCAAGACCTCCGAGTGTTGGGCGACGAGGCGGTCTACGGCGGCGGGAAGACGCTGCGGGACGGCATGGGCAGCGACAACCAGCTCACGTCCGCCGGCGGTGCCCTGGACCTGGTCATCACGAACGTCACCGTCGTGGACGCCGTCCAGGGTGTCGTCAAGTGCGACGTCGGCATCAAGGACGGCCACATCGTCGGGCTGGGGAAGGCGGGCAATCCGTCCACGATGGACGGTGTGAGCCCGGATCTGGTGGTGGGCGCGGCGACCGACGCGATCTCCGGCGAGCACCTGATCCTGACCGCGGCGGGGATCGACTCGCACGTGCACTACATCTCGCCGCAGCAGGCGTACGCGGCGTTGAGCAACGGGGTGACGACGTTCTTCGGCGGCGGGATCGGCCCGACCGACGGGACGAACGGGACCACGATCACGTCCGGCGTGTGGAACCTGGAGATGATGCTCCGGGCGGTCGAGGAGCTCCCGGTCAACTACGGCTTCCTGGGCAAGGGCAACTGCGCCGGCCGAGCTCCGCTGGATGAGCAGCTGGCCGCCGGGGCCGCCGGGTTCAAGATCCACGAGGACTGGGGGTCGACGCCCGCGGTGATCCGTGCGGCGCTGGCCGCGGCGGACGACTTCGACGTCCAGGTGAGCATCCACACCGACACCCTGAACGAGTCGGGGTTCGTGCAGGACGCCATCGCCGCGTTCGAGGGCCGGACCATCCACACGTTCCACACCGAGGGTGCCGGTGGCGGGCACGCGCCGGACGTCATGGAGGTCGCCGGCGAGCTCAACGTGCTGCCGAGCTCGACGAACCCGACCCTGCCGTTCGGGGTGAACTCGCAGGCCGAGCTCTACGACATGATCATGGTGTGCCACAACCTGAACCCGAGGATCCCGTCGGACGTCGCGTTCGCCGAGTCGCGGGTACGGGCCGAGACGATCGCCGCCGAGAACGTGCTGCACGACCTCGGCGTCATTTCGATGATCTCCAGTGACTCGCAGGCGATGGGCCGGGTGGGGGAGACGTGGCTGCGCGCGGTGCAGACCGCTGACGCGATGAAACGGGCCCGGGGACCGCTGCCGGAGGACACCGGCGGCCACGACAACGCCCGCGTGCTGCGCTACGTGGCGAAGGTGACCATCAACCCGGCGATCACCCAGGGGGTGTCGCACGTGCTGGGCTCGGTCGAGCCGGGCAAGCTCGCCGACCTGGTGCTGTGGGAGCCGGCGTTCTTCGGCGCGAAACCGAAACTGGTCCTCAAGGGCGGGGCGATCAACTGGTCGCTGATGGGCGATCCGAACGCATCGCTGCCCACACCGCAGCCGGAGATCTACCGGCCGATGTTCGCCGCGCACGGCACGGCCCGGACCGAGACGTGCGTGACGTTCCTGTCCCGGGCCGGGTTCGAGGCCGGCGTTGCCGGTCGGCTCGGCCTGCGCCGGCAGGTCATGCCGGTGTACGGCACCCGGACGCTCACGAAGCGGGACATGATCCGCAACGGCGGCACCCCGCGCATCGAGGTGAACCCGGAAACGTTCGCGGTCACCGTCGACGGCGAACATGCCACGGTCGCGCCGACGTCGTCGGTCGCCCTCGGCCAGCTGTACTTCTTCAGCTGACGTCCGACTTCATCGATGCAGAGGAGTGCAGGTTGTTGATCGAGTCCCTGCAGGGCAATCTCGACGACGCCCGCTGGCAGGGGAGCGGTGCGCCGGCCTGGATCGACGAGCTGGTGCTGGACCAGTGGCAGGCCCAGAAGAACCGGCTGCGTGCCACCACCCGCGACGGCACGGACGTGGCCCTGTCGCTGCCGCGCGGCACCCGGCTCCGCGACGGTGACGTGCTGTGGTCCGACCCCGCCGGATCGTCCGTCATCGTCGCCCGGCCGCTGCTCGGCGAGGTCATGGTCGTCGATCTGCCCAGGCCCGGCCCCGGCAGCACCGACACCGGGATCCAGGCCGCCGTCCGGGCCGCGGTCGAGCTCGGGCACGCCCTGGGCAACCAGCACTGGCCCGCAGTGGTCAAAGAGGGACAGCTGTTCGTCCCGGTGACCCTGGACCGCACCGTGATGGACTCGGTGATGCGCACCCACCGGTTCACGATGATCAGCTACCGGTTCGTGCCAGGCGCCGAGGTCATCCCGTACCTGGCGCCGCACGAAGCCCGCCGGCTGTTCGGCGCGGTCGAGCAGCACACGCACCACCCGGTGCGGTGACCGCCGCACCCGAGGTCTGCGACGTCGCCGCGCTGATCTGCGCGGTACAGCTGGGTGACTCGCTGTTCCCGGTCGGCGCGTTCGCGTTCTCCGCCGGCCTGGAGACCGCCGTCGAACTCGGTGTCGTCCACGACGCCGGCACGCTGACCCGGTTCGCGCGGGGGATCACCCACCAGGGTGCCGGCGGTGACGGCGTCGCGCTGCTCATCGCCCACCGCGCCGCCGTCCGCGGCGACCCGGCCGGGATCCGCGCCGCGGACGACGCGGTGTACAGCAGGAAGACCAACGAGGAGCCACGGGTGCAAAGCGTGCGGATGGGCGGAAAGCTCGCCGACGCCGGAGCGGTCCTCACCGACGTGCCGCTGCTGCACGAATGGCGGGCCGCGATCGGTGCCGGTGACACCCCCGGCACGTTCCCCGTCGGGCTCGGGCTGCTGTGCGCGTGTCTCGGCGTGCCCGAACAGGCCGCGTTCGCGGTGCACCAGCACGGCACGGCGGCCATGCTCACCGGCGCCGCGCTGCGCCTCATGCGCCTCGACCATCTCACGGCGCAGCAGGTGCTGCGGGAGCTCAACCAGCACGCCGCCGCCGACTATCAACGCGTACGCGAGCTGGCCCTGACCGACATGTCGTCGTTCACGCCGCACCTGGACATCCTGACCGCCGCGCACACCCGCGCACACGTCCGGATGTTCATGAGCTGACCGGCCGGCACCGCACCCACCACTCACATCCATCGAGGGGGAACCGTGAAGAAGATCAGCCGGATCGGCATCGGGGGACCGGTCGGCAGCGGCAAGACCGCCATCATCGAAGCCATCGTCCCGTACCTCGTCCGGCACGGCCTCAAAATCCTCGTCGTCACCAACGACATCGTCACCACCGAGGACGCCAAACACGTCCGCCGTGCCCTCACCGGCGTCCTCGTCGAAGACCGGATCATCGGCGTGGAGACCGGCGCCTGCCCGCACACCGCAGTCCGGGAAGACCCTTCGATGAACCTGGCCGCGGTCGAGGACATGGAAGGCCGGTTCCCCGACACCGACGTCGTGCTCATCGAAAGCGGCGGCGACAACCTCACCCTCACCTTCAGCCCCGCCCTCGTCGACTTCTTCATCTACGTCATCGACGTCGCCGCCGGAGACAAGATCCCGCGCAAGAACGGCCCGGGCATCAGCCGCTCCGACATCCTGGTGATCAACAAGACCGACCTCGCCCCGCACGTCGACGCCGACCTCGACGTCATGGCCCGCGACGCCGCCGCCCTCCGTGGCGACAAACCCGTGATCTTCACCAACTGCCGCGCCGGCACCGGCATCGACGAACTCGTCGCCCGCATCAGGGACGACGCCCTCTTCGACCTCGCCATGACGTGACCACCCCGACGACCATCCCGCCGGAGCTCGCGCCGTTTCAGGACCAGCCGGCCCAACTCCCGGCAGGGACCACCGGCAAGCACGGCATCCTGCGCCTGCGGCTGCAACCACGCCGCGGCCGCACCGAACTCGTCGAGCTCTACCGGCAGACGCCGCTGCTCGTCCAGCAGGCCCTGCACTACGACGAGACCCTGCCCGACTGCGCCTGCATCGTCGTGGTCACCACCGGCGGTGGCGTCGTGCAGGGCGACCGCTACGACATCGACATCCGCCTCGACGACCACGCCCGCACGCACCTCACCACCCAATCGGCCACCAAGCTGCAGCAGATGGACGCCAACCACGCCAGCCAGCGGCAGGCGTTCACCCTCGGCGAGCACGCCTACCTCGAGTACCTCCCCGAACCGGTCATCCCGTACCGCGGCAGCCGCTTCCACGGCCACACCACCGTCGTGCTCCCGCCGACCGCCACCGCCCTGATCGCCGAGATCGTGCTGCCCGGCCGGACCCACCACCACGCCGCCGAACACTTCGGCTACGACCTGCTGTCCCTCACTGTCGACGCCGCGCGACCCGACGGCCGCCGGCTCTGCGGCGAGAAGTTCGTCATCGCACCGGGCCAGTGGCACCCCGGCCACCCGGCCGGGATGCACGACTACTCGGTGCTCGGCTCCGTCTGGGTGCTCACCCCACCCGCCACGGCGGAGCAGATCATGCCGCACCTCACCGCCGGCACGGACCCCGCGGCGGGTTGGGCGGCCGGCGCCGCACTCCTGCCCAACCACGCGGGCCTGGGCTACCGCATCCTCAGCCGCGACACCGACGCCGCCAGACGACTCGTCCGCACCTGCTGGGACGCCACCCGGCGCGCCGTCACCGGCCGGCCCGCGCCGCCACCGTTCGCCTGGCGATGACCCGGCACCACCACCGCCGCTCCGCGGCGCGAGCGACCCGCTGACAGTCGGAAGGACCGCCACGATGCCCGCCTCCACCCGATGGCACACAGCCGTGGAGCACCGTCCCGCCGTGCGGTTCCTCGACACGGTGCTCCGCGGCGCCGGCCAGGTCTTCCTGCAGGACCATCCCACCACCGGCCTGCTGTTCCTGATCGCGATCGGCTGGGCCGCCGTCACCGGCCGCCACCTCGACGTGCTCGCCGGCGCCGTGACCGGCCTGATCGTCGGCACCCTCGCCGCCGCGCTGCTCAGAGTGCCGGACGCATCGATACGGCAGGGTCTCTACGGGTTCAACGCCCTCCTCACCGGCATCGCCCTCGCGACGTTCCTGCCCAACACCCCGCACCTGTGGGTGCTGCTCGTCATCGGCACCGCCGTCACCACCGTCGTCACCCTCGCCATCGGCAACATCGCCAAAGCCTGGGGCGTGCCACCCCTGACCGCCCCCTTCGTCCTCACCACCTGGCTGCTGCTCCTCGCGGCCTACCAGTTCCACCACGTCGACGCCACCCACCTCGGGCCTGCCTCACTCCCGGCCCCCATCCCCGCCGGCGCCGCCCACGCCGAGCTGTCCACCACATCGTTCGTCACCGCGATCCTGCGCGGCGTCAGCCAGGTCTTCCTCCTGGACAACTGGGTCAGCGGCCTGATCATCCTCGCCGGACTCGCCGCCAGCAGCGTCTGGGCCGCGCTCTACGCGCTCGGCGGCAGTCTCATCGCCACGATCACCGCACTCTGGCTGGGCGCCAACGCCGACAGCACCCTGAAGGGTCTCTACGGCTTCAGCGCCGTGCTCACCGCCGTCGCCCTCGGCACCGTCTTCTACCCCACCGTCATCCGCACGGCGGTCTACACGCTGTTCGCCATCCTCTTCACCACCGCCGTCCAAGCCGCACTGAACACCTGGCTCCAACCCGTCGGCATCGCCACCCTCACCGCCCCCTTCGTCCTGACCACCTGGCTGTTCCTCATTCCACGGGAAGACCGCAAACCCGTCATCGCCCAGACCCGGCTCACCGACCGGCTCCTCAGCCGGCAACCGAGCGAGCCACAACTCCCACCGATGGCATGACCCGCCGCGGCATCGCCACCCGCGCGGCGGCACGGGCGTCCGCACGGGGCATCCTCCTGGCGGGTGCCGTGGCACGATGACGGGCGATGACGATCGAGCCTGCCGGCCCGCCGCTGCGGATCGAGACCCTGACCTGGACGGACGTCGACCCCGACCGGCACCCGTTCGACCCGGACACCGTGCTCGACGTGGTGCGCGCGGTGGCGCCGGCAGGCGGTGTGCCGGCGCCGTACCGGTACCGCCCCGGCCGTGGCTTCGATCGCGCCGCGGACGAGGCGCGCGGGGAGTGGCAGCGGGCGATGAACGTCGCCCTCGTCGGGCACTACGGGTCCTGGGCCTGTGGCTGGACTGCTCAGATGGGCGGTCACACGGCCGACGGTGCGCTGATCCTGCGGTGGAGCGGTGCCCGGGACTCGATCACGACGCCGGAGGAGACGCTCCGCGCCGTCGCCGGGGCGCTGCTGGACTGGCGGATGTTTCTGGAAGACCTGGCCGAGATCTTCGCGGGGCACCTGCCGCTGCCGGTCGAGCCCCGCGCGGCGTTCGCTGCCTGGGAGGCCACGGCCGCCAGCCTGGTCGCGACGGTGGCGGCGCGGTCCGTTGCGGACGAGCACTGGTACCCCGTCTGCATCCTGGCCCTGAAGTGGTTCCTCGCCGTCGCCGAGGTGCCGGGCGAGGGGCACGACGCGCTCGTCGACACCGCGATCGGCGGGCGGTTCTGGAGCTTCGTCTCCCCGCTGGGCGCGGAGGTGACCGACGTGGCGGAGTCCCTGGCGGCGGCGCTCACCGGCATCACGCCGCCACCGGACGACGCGTGGCCTGACACCTGGCCGCAGGACTGGCCGAGCCGGCGCAGCACCGAGCTGCCCACCGCCGCGCGGGCGCCGCGGGCCGAGCCGACGGCGGTGGTTCACGACTTCCTCGCGAGCTGGCGACAGGTCCGGCAGGCGGCCCGGTGGGAGGACGCCGCCGGGCACGTCTCCGGGCCGGCGCGCACCGCACGTGACGGCGTCGCCGAGCACCTCGCGCGACGGAGGTACGGCGCCGGCCGTGCCCTTGCCGCGCTGCAGCTGGTGCGCGCGGACGCGGCCGAGGGCGGGCCGCTCACGTTCGCGCGCCTCGCGGCGTGGCAGCGGGAGGTGCTGGGCGTGGACAAGGCACCGTTCCGCACGACGGCCGCCTGGGCGAGGGCCGGCAGGGAGCTGTACGCGTACCACGACGACCTACCGGCGGCGTTCGAGGCGTGCCTCGCCGAGGCCACCGACCCCGCGGTACCGCTGCCGTCGCGGGCCGCGCGGGTCTACCTCGACGTGCTGTTCTTCCACCCGTTCGCCGACGGCAACGCGCGGTCGGCGGCGCTCGCGCTGTACTTCGTGCTCGCCCGCGAAGGTGTGGTGCTGGACCGGGCCGCGCCGCTGCTGATGACCCGCTGGCCGGCGTCCGACCCCCGCGGCGCCGAAGGAGTGGCCGGATTCGTCGCCTCGCTCATCGAGCAGACCCGCCGATGACGATCGACCAGCGCCGCTACGGCCGGCTTCGTCATCGCCCGGCTGGAGTGCGACTTCCGCATCCCGGTCGCGCTCTCCGACGACGCGCTCGACGTGGGGCTGACCGTCGAGAAGGTGGGCCGGACCTCGATCCAGGCCACCTACCGGCTGCGCCGGACCGAGGACGCGGCCGAGGCGGCGATCACCCGTCAGGTGCTGGTGCTGATGGAGAACGGGGCGCCGCGCCCGGCCGGCGATGTCGAACGCACGTGGCTGCTGCAGTGCGGCTCAGACGCCTGACTCGTCCAGCCGGCGCAGGCCGCGGGCCACGAGCACCGGCACCGCGTCACCGACGTCGTCGTAGCCGGCGGTGACCGTCTTCCCGCCGAGGAACCGTGCGTGCACGCCCTCCAGGATCACCGCCAGCTTCATCGAGGCCAGCGCCAGGTGGAACGGCAGCGTCGTCAGGTCGCGACCGGTCAGGCGGGCGTACCGCTCGGCCAGCTCGTGGGTCCGCGGGAAGCCCTCGTGCGCTGTCACCCCGGCGGCCACCGGGATCAGGCCGCGTTCGTCGTCGCCGGGGTCGTGCCAGTAGGACAGCGCCACGCCGAGGTCGGCGAGCGGATCACCCAGGGTGCACAGCTCCCAGTCCAGCACGGCGGTGATCCGCGCCGGTCCGGTCAGGTCGACGACCGTGTTGTCGAGCCGGTAGTCGCCGTGCACCAGCGCCGAACCGGTCTGCGCCGGCAGCCGCTCCGCGAGCCGGGCCAGCAGGCGGTCCATGTCCGGCAGGTCACGGGTCCGCGACTTCTCCCACTGCCCGCCCCAGCGGCGCAGCTGGCGTGCCGCGTACCCGTCCGGCCGCCCGTAGTCGGCCAGCCCCACCGCCGCCGGTTCGATCGCGTGCAGGTCGGCGAGCGTGGTGATCAGCCGGTCGGCCAGCTCGGACCGCAGTGCGGGGGGCAGCTCCGCGGTGTCCGCGGCGGTGCGCAGCACCCGCCCCCGCGCCTCGGTCATGACGTAGAACGGGCGGCCGAGGACCTCCTCGTCGGTGCACAGCGCCAGCGTCTGCGGCACCGGCACGGCCGTGCCGCCCAGTGCGGTGAGGACGCGGTGCTCGCGGCGCATGTCGTGCGCGCTCGGCAGCACCTCGCCCAGCGGTGGCCGGCGCAGGATCACCGCCTCGCCGCCGGCGGGCACGATCCGGTACGTGATGTTCGACAGCCCGCCGGAGATGAGCTCGGCGTCCCAGTCGCCCGTGAAGCGCTCCGGCAGGTGCTCGCGCAGCCACGGCCCGATCCGGTCGGACGGCAGTCCTGGAAGCTCAGGCATCGGCGGTCCTCTGGTGCTCGGCGCGCCGCACGACCCGGCGGGCGATGGACATGCGGTGCACCTCGGAGGCGCCGTCGTAGATGCGGAACGCGCGGATGTCGGCGTAGATGCGCCCGATGACGAGCTCGTCCGAGGTGCCCATCCCGCCGGCCAGCTGCACCGCGCGGTCGACCACCCGGCAGGCCGCCTCGCTGATGAAGACCTTGGCGCGCGACGACTCCTCGGTGCCGCGGGCGCCCTCGGCGATCTGCCAGCAGGCGTGCCACAGCAGGGCCCGCGCCGCGGCGAGGTCGATCTCGTTGTCGGCGATGAGCTGCTGTGCCATCCCGTGACTGGCCAGCGGGGCGCCGAACAGCTCCCGGCCGAGTGCCCGGTCCAGGGCGATCCCGTGCGCCCGGCGGGCGGCGCCGAGCCAGCGCATGCAATGGGTCAGCCGGGCCGGGGCGAGCCGGACCTGGGCGTACCGGAACCCCTGTCCCGGCTCCCCGAGCACCGCCTCGTCCGGGACGAACGCGCCCTCGAACGTCACCTGGCAGTGGCCGCCGGGCATGGTGGCGTCCAGGGTCCGCGCGTGGGCGCCCACCGTCATGCCCGGGTTGTCCGCGTCGACGAGGAACATGCTCGCGCCGTCGCGGTCGTCGTGCCGGGCCATGACGATGGCGAAGGCCGCGCCGTCCGCGCCGGTGATCAGGTGCTTGTGACCGGTGATGCGCCAGCCGCCGGGCGCGCGGGTGGCGGTGGTGCGCAGCGCGGCCGGGTCCGAGCCCGCGCCCGGTGGCGGCTCGGTCATCGCGAAGCAGGACCGGATGTCACCGGCGGCCAGCGGCCGGAGGTACGCCTCGCGCTGATCGCCGGTGGCCACCGCGTCGAGCAGGTGGATGTTGCCCTCGTCGGGTGCCGCGCAGTTCAGCGCGAGCGGGCCGAGCAGGCTGGTGCCGGCCTCCTCGAGCAGCACCGCGGCCTCGTCGAAGCGGAACCCGCCGCCGCCCAGCTCGGTGCTCGCCTGTGGCGCCCATACGCCGGCCTCGCGCGCGGCCTGCTGCAACTCGGCGCGCAGCGCGTCGGTGACTCCGCCCGCGAACGCGTCCTGCTCGCGGGGGATCACCTCGTCGCGGACGAACGCGGCGATCCGGTCCCGCCACTCGGCGGTCCGCTCGCTCAGCGAAAAGTCAAAGCTCATGGCCCCTCCCGTCGCACGCCCGCCACAGCTGCGGCCCAGGCCTGGTCATCAGGATGTCCGGAACGACGGCGGTGCGCGACAGGCGGCACACGCCGGTCACCAGCTCGGCGACGTCCTCGGCCCGGATCATCGCGGCCGGGTCGAGGCGGTCGTGCACCCACGCCGTCATGTCGGTGTCGACGTATCCGGGCGAGATCGCCGTCGCCGTCACGCCCTGACCGCCCTCGCTCACCGTGACCGACTCGCAGAACGAGATCAGGGCGGCCTTGCTGGCACGGTAAGCGGCCAGCTCCGGCTCCGCCACGACACCGGTGAGCGCGAAGCCGTCGGCGGCGAGCCGGCGCGCCACCGCGAGCCCGATCCCGCGCGAGGCCCCGGTCACCAGCGCCGTCCGCTTGCTAACCATCATTAGCGCAGTTTAGGTATGCTGGTGCGACCGAAGTCAAGCGATAGTGACGAGTAGGCTAACGATGATTAGCGAGCCGGGCCTGGAGGTGGCGGAGATCCGCCGTGCCGCGCTGCGCCTCTTCGCCGAGCGCGGCTACCGCGCCACCACCATGGCCGACGTCGGCGCCGCGGTCGGTGTCCGCGGGCCGAGCCTCTACCGGCACGTCAAGTCCAAACAAGACCTCCTGGCCGCCGTCATGGTCGAGACCATGGAGGCGCTGCTGGACGCGCAGCGCGCCGCCGCCGGTGCCGGGGGCGACCCGGTCCTGCGGCTGCGCCGGATGGTCGAGGCCCACGTCCGCTACCACGCCGGCCACCGTGACCAGGCCTTCGTCGGAAACCGCGAGATCGGCAACCTGGACCAGCCGGCCCGCGACCAGATCCTTGCCATGCGGGCGACGTACGAGCGCACCCTGCGCGGCGTGATCGAGGAGGGGTGCGACGCGGGCGTCTTCGCCGTCGAGCACCCGCGGCTGGCGTCCTACTCGATCCTCGACATGGGCATCGGTGTGGCGGCATGGTTCCGCCCGGACGGCCCGCACAGCGTGGAGCAGGTCGCCTACACCTACGCGGACCAGGCCATCCGCATGCTCTCGGCGGCACGCCCGGAATCATGACCCCGCGAGGTGGCCGGCCGACGTCAGGCGGACAGCACGCAAGGCGCCTGGATCACCCGTTTTACCGCTCGAAGGTGGGCGGATCGATGTGCATTCGGATGGGCGAAGGGTAGCTGGAACGGTAGACGGCGCAGATGAGCTTCAGTGAGCTTCAGGAGGTGCGTCATGTCGGAGGCATCGAACTACCGGACGTTCTCGGAGCATCCGGACGTCGCCGAGATGCGCGAGCGCTACGAGCGAGTCACCGCCAGCAGCGGGGCGATCGTCATCGACGGCCTCGTGCTGCTGACAGGCGCCTGGCTGGCGATCTCCCCATGGATCGTGCACTTCAACGCGTCCGCGCCCAGCGTGATGATCAACAACCTGATCCTGGGGGTCATGGTGAGTGTGATCGGGCTCGGCCTGACCTGGTCGCCGGCGCGGATGTACCGGCTGAGCTGGGCGATGGCGGCGATCGGTGTCTGGGTCATCATCGCGCCGTTCGTGACCATGCAGTGGAACGCCGGCGTCGTCTGGAACAACGTGGTGACCGGTGCCGTGACGCTGCTGCTCGGTCTGGCCGCGGTGGGCATGCTCTTCACGTCGGGTCGGACCGGAAGCCGTTCGGGAGGCAGATCGTCGATGTCGGAGCGCCAGCGCTGAGCTCCGGCAATCACCCAGCGGTGGCGACGGCCCGGTCCGTGTCGCGAGTAGCGTGATGCGTGGTGGCAGCCGGTGGCGCTCGTCGCGGTTCAGGCGTCACCTCCGCATCCCCGGGCACCATCCCGGGCTCCGTCTGACGCATCGAGCCCGGTTCGACGACGCGAGGAGGAACGACGGGTATGACAGCGGCACCGGATGTCCGGCACCGCGCCGTCGGATAGCTCGCGGCGATGATCTACGTCCTGGCGGTGTGCGCCGCGGCGCTGAGCGGCGTCGGCAACGCCATCCAGCAGCGCGCGGCGGTGCGTGCACCGGCCGGAAGCACCCTGCACTGGCGGCTGCTGGGGTACCTGCTCCGGCAGCGGCTGTGGCTGACCGGTCTCGCGGTCGCCGTGGCCGGCAACATCATGACCGGGGTGTCGCTGGGCCTCGGCACCGTCACGCTGGTGGAGCCGCTGACGGTCACGTCGCTGCTGTTCGCACTGCCGGTCGCGGCGATCTGGAGCCGGTACCGGCTCGGCCCCCGTGAGTGGATCGGCGCGCTCGCCGTCGTCCTCGGCCTGGCCGCCTTCCTGCTGGCCGGCCAGCCGGAGCCGGGTCAACGGGCGGATGCCCCGCTGTGGCAATGGGGGCTCGCCGCCGGGGCGATCGGGTCGATCACCTGGGGGCTGGTCCACGCGGCCCGGCGGATGCGGCCACAGCACGAGGCGTCGGTGCTCGGCATCGGTGCCGGGATGCTGTTCGGGCTCCAGGCGGCATTGACCAGCACCGCCGCGCACCGGCTGTTCGACGCCGGGTTGCCGGCGGTGCTGAAGTCCTGGACGCCGTACGCGGTCGTGGCGGTCGCCGCCGTCGGCATACTGCTGGCCCAGAGTGCGTACAAACTGGCGCCGCTGTCGGTCTCCTATCCGGCGGTGACCGCCGCGGAGCCGCTGGCCGGGGTCGCCATCGGGGTCGGTGTGCTCGGCGGCGCGTTGCGGATCGGGCCGCTGGTGATCGTCGTGCAGGTCCTCGCGCTGGCGGTGATGATCGCCGGCATCTACGCGGTGGCCGCTTCGCGGCTGGTCGAGGCGCACCACCACCATCGGCTTCACCCTCCCCATCTGCATGCCGGGTCCGGTCCACACCGCTGAGCGGAGAGGCCCGGTCCGTCACCGCTGGGCCGGGTGCCTCCGGAGCGGGCCGTGGTCCGTCCCGTGCGTGTCCGCCAAGCCGTCGAAGACCGCGGCGGCGATCCCCGCCGGGTCGAGTCCGTAGCGGCCGAGCAGTTCGTCGCGGCCGCCGTGCGGCACGAACCTGGTCGGCAGCCCGACGGTGCGCACCGGCGTGGTCACGTCGCGCCGGGACAGGTACTGCGCGAGCGCCGCGCCCACCCCGCCCGAACGTACGCCGTCCTCGACGGTGACCACCAGGCGATGCGCGCGGGCCAGGGCGGCCAGTGCGGGGTTGACCGGGCGCACCCAGCGCGGGTCGACCACGGTGCACTCCTCACCCGTGGCGGCCACCAGGTCGGCCGCCGCCGTCGCGGCGGTGGCCAGCCCGCCGACCGACACCAGGAGAGTGCCCGCCCGGCGGGGTGCGCGGAGCAGATCCAGGCCCTCGATCCGCGCCACCGGCGCCACGTCGGCGGCCACGTCGGCCTTCGGGAACCGCACGACGGTCGGGCCGGGGTGCGACACCGCCTCGCGCAGCGCCCGGCGCAGCGTCGTCGCGTCGCGCGGCGCGGCGATCCTCAGGCCGGGGACGACGCCGAGCATGGCGAGGTCCCACATCCCGTGGTGGCTGGGGCCGTCCGGACCGGTGATGCCGGCGCGGTCGAGGACGAACGTGACCGGGAGGCGGTGCAGCGCCACGTCGTGGAGCACCTGGTCGAACGCGCGACCGAGGAACGTGGCGTAGATCGCCACGACCGGGTGCTTGCCGCCGAGCGCGAGTCCGGCGGCGGCGGTGACCGCGTGCTGCTCGGCGATTCCCACGTCGACCACCCGGTCCGGGAACACCCGGCCGAGGGCGGTCAGCCCGGTCGGTCCGGTCATGGCCGCCGACATCGCGACCAGGTCGGCACGCTCGGTGGCGAGCTCCAGCAGTTCGTCAGAGAACACGTCCGTCCAGGTGCGTGCGGGCGGCCTGGCCGGGCGCCCGGTCGCCGGGTCGCTCACCGGCACGGTGTGCATCCGGTCGGCCTCGTCGGCCTCGGCGGGCGGATACCCCAGGCCCTTGCGGGTCACGCAGTGCACCACGACCGTCCGGCCGCACGCCCGGGCCTGGTCGAGCGCCGCGTCGAGTGCGGCCGGGTCGTGGCCGTCGACGGGACCGATGTAGGCCAGGCCGAGCGCCCCGAACAGGTCGCCGCCGCCCCGTTCGCCGCCCCGGTCGCCGCCCCGTTCGCCGCGCCGGAGCCGTTCGAGGTGTGCGGCCACGCCGCCGATGGTGGGCGCGTAGGACCGGCCGTTGTCGTTGAGCAGGATCACGACCCGGCCGGGCGATGCCGCCAGGTTGTTGAGCGCCTCCCACGCCAGCCCGCCGGTGAGCGCACCGTCGCCGACCACCGCGACGACCGCCCGGTCGGCGCCGTCGAGCGCGTAGGCGCGGGACAGGCCTTCGGCGTACGCCAGGGCGGTGGAGGCGTGCGAGTTCTCGACGATGTCGTGCGGCGACTCCGCCCGGTTGGGGTAGCCGGATGGCCCGCCGGAACTGCGCAGGAAGCCGAACCGGTCCCGGCGTCCGGTGAGGATCTTGTGGGTGTACGCCTGGTGGCCGGTGTCGAAGATGATCCGGTCGTGTGGTGACCGGAATGCCCGGTGGACGGCGATGGTCAGCTCCACCGCGCCGAGATTCGGGCCCAGGTGGCCGCCGGTGCGGGACACGGAGTGCACCAGGAAGGCGCGGATCTCCGCCGCCAGCTGGACGAGCTCCGCATGGCCGAGCGCCCGGAGGTCCTCCGGGCCCGTGATCAGATCGAGCAGCGGCGTCGCGGTGTCCGGGGACGCGGCACCCGACGCGGGACCGGAATGATCCGGCGATTCTCCAGAGTCGATCACAGCGCATCGTCCTTCCTGTGGGAGCGTCAGCTCGGGTCCGGTCCGCGCTGCGGTGCCGGGCCGGCGTGTCCGTCCGCCGCCTGCTGATGGTGGCGATCCGACTGGGTGGTGGCGGCCATCCAGATGCCACCGAGCATGGCGAGCACGGCGACCACCTGGATCGCGAGCCGCGGCCCGTCGGTGGCGATCTGCTCGTGGAACGCGGTGACCCCGATCGCGACACCGACGGCGGGGTCGGCGATGGTGATCGCCATGAGCGGCACGGCGATCCGCGAGCTCTGGAAGGCGTTCTGGTTGAGCAGCACCGCGCCGAGCCCGACGACGACGAGCGCGTAGGTCTGCCCGCGGGTGAGGACGGAGACCGGATCCGTGGTCAGCTGTTCGGTCAGCGCCTTGAGCAGCGAGGCGGCGGTGCCGTAGAGCACGCCGCTGGCGACGCCGAGCAGCACGGCCCGCAGGCCGTTGGGGGCCCACCACGCGGCGGCCAGGCACACCCCGAGCAGCGGCCCGGCCCACAGCGCGACACCGATCCAGTCCTTCACCGACGGCTCGGCGATGCCGGGGCGGGGATCGGCGGCGATCAGGAACGCGGCCAGGCTGGCGCCGCCGAGCGCCACCACGGCGTAGTCGCGCGTGTGGACGGGCCGCCGGTTGAGGGCCGCCGCCAGCGGTATCGCCAGGAACAGGCCGGTGATCAGCAGCGGCTCGACGAGGATGAGCGGCCCGAAGGTGAGTGCCACGGCCTGCAGCGCGGTGCCGATGCCCTCGGGCACCCAGGCCAGCAGCCACCTGGGTCGCCGCACCAGCCGCAGCAGCAGTCGCGGGTCGCCCGGTGGCGCCCGCTCCTCCTGCTTGGCCTCACTCTGCTCGAGCGCGGCCCCGACGGCGAACGCGGCGGCCGAGGCCAGCGCCGTGACGACCGCGATGACGGTCATGGCGCCCGCCCACGGCGCTCACCGGGGGCCGGCATCGGCACCCGCGAGCGTCAGCCGTCCGCCGGCGGCGATCCCGGCGATCCCGGCCGCCGGATCCATGGCGAACAGCGCCATCCCGGCGGCACGGGTTCGCCGGCCCGCCTCGCCACCGGCGGCGTCGGCGAGCGCCCGGCCGAGCTCGTCCGGGCTGCGCACCAGCGTGGTCACCCCGGCCGCGGCCATGGTGGCCGCGCTCGCCCTGCCGTGGCCGGGCAGCGGCCGGTACGTGAGCACGGGCAGCCCGCAGGCCATCGCCTCCAGCGCGGTGAGCCCGCCGCCGTTCTCCACGAGCACATCGGCGGCGCGCAGCAGCTCCGGCATGTCGTCCACCCAGCCGAGGACGGGCCCGGTCCCGGCCCGCGCCATCCGTCGCCGCAGCACCGCGTTGTGCCCGCAGACGGTGACCGGGACGGCGGCGCCGGTGGCCGCGATCTCGGCGGCCGTCGCGGCGACCTCACCGACCCCCCACGCGCCGGCGACGAGCAGCGCGATCCGGGCGTCCGGCGGCAGGCCGAACCGCTCCCGGGCCCGCCGCCGCTGCGCCGCCGACGCCGGGCGGCACCGGGGTGACACCACCCGGCCGGCCACCCGGACGTCGCCCGCCGCGTGGGCGAGCGCCTGGACCCGGCTGGTCTCGTGCGCCACGAAGTGGGCGTCGACGCCGGGGGAGAGCCAGATCGGGTGCGCGGCGAAGTCGGTCAGGTAGGTGATCACCGGCGCGGTGAGGGGCCCGTCGCGGCGCAGCGGGCCGAGCAGCTGGCTGGCGATCGGGTAGGTCGACACGACCGCGGCGGCGTCAGTGGGCAGCGCCCGGAGCATCCGGGAACGCGCCGGGCGCAGCAGGGCGCGGGTGACCGGTCCGGCACCCCGGAACCGGCAGGCGACCGCGAACAGGCCGTCGTAGATCCACGGCAGCCGCAGCAGCAGGCCGTGGTACGTGCCGCGCAGCAGCCGCCCGAGCCGCCACGGCAGGACGTCGGTGAGGTCCAGGCAGTCGACCTGGAAGCCCAGCGCACGCAGCCGGGCCGCCAGCTCGCGGGTGGTGCCGTCGTGCCCGGCGCCGACGCTGGCGGAGATCACCACGATGCGGCGGTGCGGGTCCGCACGGACCGGACCAGACTCGGTGGTTGACACGGTGGTTGACACGGGAGGCGATCTACCGCGAAACCGTGCGGTTCTAACCCGCCGGGCCTGCCGGGCAGCAGCCGGAATGCGGCCGGACGCGCGGCCCGGGGCCGGAAGAAGGGAGATCCGATGCGGATCGCGGGCCGGGTCGCGCTCGTCACCGGTGCCTCGTCGGGGATCGGCTGGGCGGCGTCGCTGCGGCTCGCCGCCGCGGGCGCCCGGCTCGTCCTGCACGGCCGGGACCGGCAGCGGCTGTCGGTGCTGGCCAGCCGCACGGGCGGGCTGCCGGTGCCGGGCGACCTCGCCGAGCCGGAGGAGGCCGACCGGCTGGCCGCGGCGGCGCAGCGGCTGGCCGGCGGGGTGGACATCCTCGTCAACAACGCCGGCGTGGGCTGGGCCGGGCCGTTCGACGCGATGGCGCCGTCCGACATCGAGCGGCTGGTCGCGGTCAACCTGGTCGCGCCGCTGCGCCTCACCCGGGCGCTGCTGCCGGCGATGTGCGCCCGCCGGGACGGGTGCGTGATGTTCGTGACGTCGATCGCCGGCCGGACGGGCGTGGCCGGCGAGGCGGTCTACGCGGCGACCAAGGCCGGTCTCGACACCTTCGCCGAGAGCCTGCGGCTGGAGACGCGGGGCTCGGGCGTCGGGGTCGGCGTGCTGGTGCCAGGGGTCGTCCAGACCGAGTTCTTCCAGCGCCGGGGGCGGCCGTACGAGCGGCGCAGCCCCCGGCCGCTGCCCGTGGACCGGGTCGCGGACCTGCTGGTCCAGGCGATCGCGACCGGCAGCGCCGAGCGTTACGCGCCGGGCTGGTTGCGGCTGCCGGTCGCGGTGCGTGGGGCGGCCCCCGGCCTGTACCGGCGGCTGGCCGCCCGGTTCGGCTGACGGCACCGGGCCGCGCCCTCCCCGGTGCGGCTCACCCCGTCCGCAGGGCCCGCAGCGACTGTTTGAGCGACGACATCGTCGCCAGCACGGCCGTCGGCTCGTAGCCGCAGTGGGCCATGCAGTTGGCGCAGCGCGCGTCGCGGCCGCGGCCGTAGCGCTCCCAGTCCGTGGTCTCCACCAGCTCCCGGTACGTTTTGACGTATCCGTCGGCCATCAGGTAGCAGGGTCGCTGCCAGCCGAACAGCGAGTACGACGGCACCGCCCAGGCCGTGCACGGGAAGTCGACCCGGCCCTCCAGGAAGTCGAGGAACAGCGGCGAGTGGCTGAGGCGCCAGCGTCGTCGCCGGCCGTCGGCGAAGGCCTTGCGGAACAGCTCACGCGTCTGCTCGACCCCGAGGAAGTGCTCCTGGTCCGGGGCCTTCTCGTAGGCGTACGCCGGGGAGATCATCATTTCGTCGACCCGCAGCTCGTCGTTGAGATGGTCGAGCACGTCGATGACGGTCTGCGGGGTGTCGGTGTTGAAGAACGTCGTGTTGGTCGTGACGCGGAACCCGCGCCGCTGCGCCTCCCGTACGGCGGCCACGGCCTCGTCGAACACGCCGTCCTTGCACACGGAGGCGTCGTGCCGTTCCCGGAGGCCGTCGATGTGGACGGTGAACGAGAAGTACCGCGACGGCCGGAACTTGTCGATCTTCTTCGGCAGCAGGACCGCGTTGGTGCACAGGAACACGTACTTCTTGCGCTTGACGAGCTCGGCGGTGATGGTGTCGATCTGTGGGTGCATGAGCGGCTCGCCGCCGGCGATGGACACCATCGGCGCGCCGCACTCGTCGATCGCGGCGAGTGCCTGCTCGACGGGCATGCGCCGCTTGAGGATGTCGGCCGGGTGCTCGATTTTGCCGCAGCCGGCGCACTTGAGGTTGCAGGCGAACAGCGGCTCCAGCTCGACCAGCAGGGGAAACTTCTCGCGGCGTCGCAGCTTCTGGGCGACCAGGTACCGGCCGATCCGCATCCGCTGCCGCAGGGGAATGCTCATTGTCGTGCCTCCTTGGGCAACATGAACCGGACGTCCTCGCTCACCGCGGTGTGCTCGTGGGCCGCCTGCGCACCGAGCCCGGACAGCGCGCCGACCACCTCGTCGACGAGCACGGGCGGTGCCGAGGCGCCGGCGGACACGCCGACGGTGTGGACTCCGGCAAGCCACCGCAGGTCGATGCCAGACTCGCCGTCCACCAGGTAGGCGGGCGTCCCGGCACGTTCGGCGACCTCGACCAGGCGGCGGGAGTTCGACGAGTTGGCGGAGCCGACGATGATCATCGCCTGGCAGCCGGCGGCGACCTCGGACACCGCGCGCTGCCGGTTGGTCGTGGCGTAGCAGATGTCGTCCGACGGCGGCGCGGCCAGGTCGGGGAACCGGTCCCGCAGCGCCGCGACGATGTCGGCGACGTCGTCGACGGCGAGGGTCGTCTGCACCAGGTAGGACACCCGCCGCGGGTCGTCGACCCGCACCCGCTCGGCGTCGCGGACGTCCTGGACGAGGCGGATCCGGTCGGGCGCCTCGCCGATCACGCCGTCGGTCTCCTCGTGACCGGCGTGCCCGATGAGCAGGATGGTGTCGCCGTGGTCGGCGAACCGGCGGGCCTCGCTGTGCACCTTGGTGACGAGCGGGCAGGTCGCGTCGATGGCGGCCAGCCGCCGGGTGGCGGCGGCGGACCGGACCGCGGGCGAGATGCCGTGCGCGGAGAACACGGTCACGGCTCCCTCCGGGATGTCCTCGACGTCGTCGACGAAGACCGCGCCCCGTGCGGCGAGGTCCGCGACCACGTGCGTGTTGTGCACGATCTGCTTGCGGACGTACACCGGCGGTCCGTGCAGCTCGAGGGCGCGTTCCACGACGAGGATGGCGCGCTCCACCCCGGCGCAGAACGAACGGGGTGCGGCGAGCACGACCCGGCGGACGGTGGTGGCCGCCGCCCACTCGTCCAGTCCGGCGGCCACGGCCGGCAGGGCCGCCAGCGCCGTGCGCAGCTGCCCCAGGGTGCCCGGCTGGAGCAGCGCACCGGTGTCGGCGACGACCCGCACGCAGGCCGCGGGCCGGTCTGTGGGCCGGTCTGCGGGCCCGGCGAGCAGCCAGGCCGACTCCAGGTCCACGGCCAGCGCACCGGTGGCGGCGAGCCGGTCCCGGGTCGTTCCCCGGGCCAGCCGCTCCGTGCTGACCACCGGGCCGGTCCGGACGGTGAGCCCTTGCCGGCGCAGCGTGCCCGCGAGCATGCCGGCCGCGGGGAGCACGGTCGTCGCCGGCTGCGGACCGGTGACCCACGGGGCGGCGCGGACCTCGGTGGCCACGACGACATCGCCGGGCTTCAGCGCCGCGTCCAGCCCACCGCCGACACCGGCCACGGCGAGTGCCCCGGCGCCGGTCATCGCGGCCGAGCGGGTGGCCCGTTCGGACCGGCGGCGCCCGACCCCGGTGTGCAGGACGGTGCCGGCCGGGCCGGGCAGGGCCCGGCGCAGCGCCGCCGCTTCCATGCGCATCGGTCCGCAGAGCACCCAGTCACCATCCGTCCGCTGCCGTTCCGGCGTGCTCATCGGTCCTCCTGTGGGGTGTCCCGCAGCACGCGGCCGAGGGCGCTGATCGGGAACACGAGCCGGTACAGGTGGTAGTTGATGAAGAAGTCGCCCGGGAAGCCGGTGCCGGTGTAGTGCGGCTCGTCCCAGGTGCCGTCGGGGCGCTGGGTGCGCAGCAGCCACGCCACCGCCCGGCGCGCGGCGGGCGCGCGATGCTGACCGGCGGCGTGCAGCGCCAGCAGCGCCCAGGCGGTCTGCGACGCGGTCGACACCCCGCGCCCGCGCATGGTCACGTCGTCGTAGGAGCGCATGTCCTCGCCCCACCCGCCGTCACCGTTCTGGTGCAGCAGCAGCCAGTCCAGGGCGCGCAGGACCGCCGGGTGCTGCGGCTGGATGCCGGCGGCGACCAGGGCGGGGACGACGCAGCCGACGCCGTACACGTGGTTGGCGCCCCACCGGCCGAACCAGGAACCGTCTGCCTCCTGGGCCCGCAGCAGCCATCGCACGCCCCCGCGGGTGACGGCCGAGCCGGTCAGGCCCTGGGCGCACAGCGCCTCCACGATGTGGGCGGTGACGTCGGCGCTGGGCGGGTCGATGACCTCGCCGAAGTCGCAGAACGGCAGCTCGGCGACGATCGCGCGGTCGTTGTCGGCGTCGAAGGCGCCCCAGCCGCCGTCGCGTGACTGCATGCCGGCCAGCCAGCGGGTGGCCCGGTCCAGCACGGCATGGTCCCGCAGCGGGGTGCGCCGCAGCGCCAGGATCACCTCGGCTGTGTCGTCGGTGTCGGGGTAGCCGTCGTTGTCGAACTCGAACGCCCACCCGCTCGGCGGGACGTCCGCGCGGCGCACGGCCCAGTCGCCGCGGGCGGTGATCTCCTCCGCCACCAGCCAGCTCCCGGCGCGCGCGAGCGCGGGATCGTCGTCCGGGAGCCCCGCGTCGGCGAGCGCGGTGACCGCGAGCGCGGTGTCCCACACCGGCGACTGGCACGCCTCCAACCGGCGGATCGTCCCGTCGGGGGTCTGCTCACGGACGGTGAAGCGCTCCAGTCCTTCGATCCCGGCCCGCAGCACCGGATGGTTGAGCGGATATCCGAGCAGGTGCAGGGCGATGAGCGAGTACACCCACGGCGGCTGGATGCCGCCCCAGGAACCGTCGGCCTCCTGCCTGGCCACGATCCACTCGGCGGCACGGCGCAGCGCGTGGCGGCGCACCGAGCGGGCGGCGACCCGCTCGTAGCCGCGCGCGGCCAGGTCGAGACGGTGCAGCCAGCCGGCCCGGCGCGACAGCGGCGGCGGTGGCGGCGGCCGCCGCCCGGTGCGCAGCTCGGGCAGCGAGAAGCCCAGCGGCCGGACGGGCCGGGTGGCCCGCACGACCGACAGCGGCACGATGGTCTGCCTGGCCCAGCACGCGAAGTCGTACACGTTGAACGGCATCCAGGCGGGCAGCAGGACGAGCTCCGGCGGGATGGCGGGCACCTGGTGCCACGGCCACTCGCCGAACAGCGCCAGCCAGATGCGGGTGAACACGCGGCTGCGTTCGACACCGCCGCGGGCGCGGACGAACGCGGCGGCCGCCGACATGTGCGGCGCGTCGGGCTCGTCGCCGGCGAGGCGCAGCGCCGCGTACGCCTCGATGGTGGTGGACAGGTCGCCCGGCCCGCCGTGGAACGTCGCCCAGGCGCCGTCGTCGAGCTGCCGGGAGCGGATCCAGCGGGCCGTCTGCGCGGTCAGCTGCTCGTCGGAGATCCCGAGGAACCGGCGCAGCAGCAGGTCCTCGGCCTCCATCGTCACGTTGGTCTCCAGCTCGCCCTTCCACCAGCCGGCCGCGTCCTGCAGGCCGAGCAGGTGCGCCGTCGCCCGGTCCAGGCCGTCCCTGGCCTGGTCGAAGAGCTCGTCGCCGGCCGGGACCTGCGTCAGCACCTGGGTCATCAGTGGTCACGTCCAGTCACGAGGCGGGCGAGGTCCACCAGGTCGCCGTGCACGTCCGCGGGCAGGCCGAGGGCGGCGAGCTCGTCGATGGCGCGGGCCAGGTGCCGGTCGGCCTCGTCCTGGACCCAGTCCCGGGACCCGGACTCCTCCAGGAGCCGGCCGGCGGTCACGAGGTCGGCCTCCCGCAGCTCGTGCGCGGACGCGTACAGCGACCGGAACGCGTCGCCGGCGGCGGTGCCGGAGGTGAGCGCGTGCACGATCGGCACCGTCTTCTTGCGCGCCCGCAGGTCGGACCCGACCGGTTTGCCGGTGCGCGCGGGCTCGCCCCAGATGCCGAGCTGGTCGTCGACGAGCTGGAAGCTCATCCCGAGGTGCGTGCCGAAGCGGGACAGGCCCTGGGTCAGCGCCGCGGGCGCGCCGCACAGCAGCGCCCCCAGCGTGCAGGCGCAGGACATCAGCGCCGCAGTCTTGTCGGCGGCCATCGCGAGGCACTCGTCGAGGCTGACGTCGTCCCGGCGCTCGAACTCCAGATCGGCGGCCTGCCCGGCGATCAGCCGGTGCACGTCGGCGTCCAGCCGCCGGGCCGCCTGCGCGCTGCCCGGCCCGTCGTCGCCGGCGAGCGCGTCATGCGCGAGGACCATGAGGGCGTCGCCGGCGAGGATCGCGGCGGCGGTGCCGAACACCGCCCACGCGGTGGGGCGGTGGCGGCGCATCGTGTCCTGGTCCATGACGTCGTCGTGCAGCAGTGAGAAGTTGTGGGCGAGCTCGACGGCGGCGGCGGCGGCCGTGCCCCGCTCGGGCGGCTGACCCGCGGCGCGGGCCGACAGCAGGGCCAGGGCCGGGCGGATGCCCTTGCCGCCGGCGGCGGTGGGTGCCCCGTCGGCGTCGCAGTAGCCCAGCTGGTAGGCGCCGACGCGCCGGTTGCGGGGATCGAGGCGACCGAGGAGGTCCCTGATCCGGGGTTCGACCAGGGCAGGTACCTGATCGAGACAGGCAACGGGTGCGATGGTCAACGTGTGCCCTCCAGGTTTCGGTTCGAAGACACGAGGTGGGCGAGCACGACGTCGGCGGCGCGGTGACCGCTGCGGACCGCGCCCTCCATCGTGTCCGGCCATCCCGTGTCGGTCCACGCGCCGGCCAGGACGAGGCCGGGCAGGCGGGTCGCCGCACCGGGACGCAGTGCGCGGGTGCCGGGAGCCTGCCGGAACGTGGCGTGCGGCTCGCGGGTGACGAACGATTCCAGGACCCGCGCCGGCAGCGCCGCCGGGAAGAGCCCGGCGACGGCGGAGGCGTAGGTGGCGGCCAGCCGCCCGGCGGGCACCGTGACGGTGTCGTCCGCGGCGGAGATCGAGACCACGAGGTACTGGCCGCCGGACATCGACGGCGGCGTACGGTCGAAGATCCACTGAACCGGGGACTCGACCGCCGCGGCGAAGGGCAGCCGGGTGACGACCGAGTCGTAGCGCAGATGGACGTTCACGATCGGGGCGCTGCCCAGCCGCTGCCAGCCGGCCCGGTCCTCGCAGGCCGCGGCCGGCACCAGCCGCGCGGCCGCGGGGTGCGGAACGGCCAGGACGACCGCGTCGGCGACGAGCTCGTCCCGGCCCGCGCGACCGCCGGCGCCGCCGATCGCGAGCCGGAACCCGGCGCTGTCCGGCTCGACCCGCTCCACCCGGCTCCCGGTGTCCACCCGCACGCCGAGCCGGGTCAGCAGCCGCAGCGCGGGCCGGCCGTGCAGGCTGGACAGCGGCGCGGTCGGACGCCCGATGTCACCGGCGTCGGCCCGCTCCAGCAGCCCGGTCCGGAACACCCGCGCGGCGAGGGCCAGCGACGCCTGCTCCGCGGGCGTGTTGAGCGCGGCGACGGTGATCAGGTCCCACAGCCGGTGCACCGCGCGGGCACCCTGGCCGTGCTCCGCGAGCCAGCCGCCGAAGCTGATCCGGTCGTTGCCCGGATCGTCGGGGTCCACCGCGCGCAGCGCGTTGGCCGCCCTGATCGCGCGCCACCGCTCCCGCACGTCCAGCAGGGAGTACCCGGCCAGGCCCGGGAGCAGGTGGGCCGGGGCGGGCAGGCCGCGCGCGCGGGCCAGCACGTGCGGCGCCCGCCCGGGCGACAGGATCGGGACGGAGAACCGCGGCTGCAGCTGTGTCAGGCCGGTGCTGCCGAGGCGGTCGAGGAGGGCACGGTACCGCTCGTAGCAGCGCAGGAACACGTGCTGCCCGGTGTCCACGACGAGACCGCCGTGGTCGAACGAGTACGTCGCCCCGCCGAGCTCGCCGCGCCGCTCGAGCAGCGTCACCCGGTGCCCGGCGTCGGCAAGGCGGACGGCGGCGGTGATGCCCGCGAGCCCACCGCCGACGACGCACACCTGGCGGCCGGCGTCCGCCGCCGGTCCCGGCGTCATGCCGTCCGCCGGGCGAGCGCGCGGACGGCGACCATGGCCTTCGTCCTGGGCGGCACGGACAGCCGCTTCCGGGTCACGGCCATCGGATCGCTCACGATGCGGGCCAGCAGCCGGTGGTAGATGCCGGCCATGGCGGCGGTGCAGGCGGCGCTGCGCGCGTCCAGCATCGGCAGCAGCCGCAGGCCGGTCTCGTACCACCGCTCGGTACGCTCGGCCTCGAAGCGCACGAGGGCGCTGAAGCGGTCGGGCGGGTCGGCGAAGCCGTCACCCTCCAGCTCCAGGTTGCAGCCGAACCGGTCGAGGTCGTCCTTGGGCAGGTACACCCTGCCGCTGCAGCGATCCTCCCGCAGGTCGCGCAGGATGTTGGTCAGCTGCAGGGCGATGCCCAGCCCGTCGGCCAGCTCGGCGGCCCGGCCGGGCGCGCCCGTGTCGAACACGCCCAGCGACAGGCGCCCGACGGAGCCGGCCACACACCGGCAGTACCACAGCAGGTCGTCGATGGTGGCGTAGGTGGTGCCGCGGACGTCGGCCGCGCAGCCGTCGATCAGCTCGTCGAAGGCCTCCAGCGGGATGGGCAGCCGCCGTGCGGCGTCGTGCAGGGCCAGCAGCACCGGGTCGTCCGTGGCCGTCTCCGGCAGGCGGTGCAGCGACTCGCGGACCCCGTCGAGCCGGGCCAGCTTCTCGTCTGAGGGCAGCCCGCCGTCGCCGATGTCGTCGATCCGGCGGGCGGTGGCGTACACGGCGGACAGCGCGCGCCGCTTGTGCGCCGGCAGCAGGCGGATGCCGTAGGAGAAGTTGCGGGCGTCCCGGCGGGTGATCTCCTCACACCGCCGGTATGCCTCGTCGACGGTCGCGGCCGCACTCACCTGGCGCTCCTGACCATCGCGGCGAGCCAGGACGCCGCGATGTCCCGCCTGCGGGGCCGTGGCGGCGCGGGCAGCGGGTCGTGCCCGCAGCGCTCCAGCGCCCGCAACGTCGCGTACCCACCGGCGAGATAGCCGCCGACCGCCACCCGGGCCCAGCCGTGCAGCGTCGTCAGCAACGGTGCACCGGCGTCCAGCCACGCCTTCGCGCGATCGGCCTCGAACCGGACGACCGCCCGCAGCGCACCGCTCGCCGTGGCCGCGGCCAGGTCGGTCTCGGGGACGCCGAACCGGTCGAGGTCGGCCGCGGGCAGGTAGACGCGGCCGCGCCGGTGGTCCTCCGCGATGTCCTGCAGGTGCTCGACGACCTGCAGCGCGGTGCAGATGCGGCCCGACAGCTGCAACTGCGCCGGGCCGGCCTGATCGAACACGTGCAGGACCAGTTCGCCGACTGGGTCGGCCGACAGCGAGCAGTACCGCACGAGCTCCTCGACGGTGGCGTAGCGGGTGACGACCTGATCGACCCGGTTCGCCTCGATCAGCCGCAGCAGTGGCCCGGCGGGAAGCCGGCACGCCTCCACCGTGGGGGCGAGCGCGCACAGCACCGGGTGCTGCACCGGCTGCCCGTCGTACATCCGGCGGACCTCCGTCTCGAAGACGTCGAGCATCGCCGTCCGGTCGGCCGCGGTCACGCCCACGACCGGCTCGTCACCCAGGTCGTCGACGAACCGGGCGTAGCGGTACAGCGCCAGCAGGTGCCGACGGGTGGTTCTGGGCAGGATCCGCAGCGCGACCGGGAAGTTCTCGGCCCGGGCGCGCACCTCCAGCGGGACGGGCAGTTCCGCCGGTGCCTTTGTCGCACTGCTCATGTCAGGCATCCGCCCCAGCGCCGGAGGTGGCTTGCAACACCGCGAAGAGATCCATGCCGCGCATGGCGGCGCGCTACCCGCAATCACGCGCTCATAACCGGCACCGCAGCTTGCGGCTGCCCGGCGCGGCGTCTGGCTCGCACCTCGCCCCGTCGCCCTTTGCACGGGGCAGTCCGTCAGGCAACGTGGTGGCTCATCCGGGCGAGTCGAAGTCCCTGCCGCTCGCACTCGCCGACGACCGCGCCCAGCGCGCCGAGGGCCGACCGCCAGGCGCCCGGCGCCGCCGCGCAGTCGCTGTCGTGCAGCAGCAGGGTGGCGCCGCCGTGGATGCCTCCCGACCGGAGGTGGGCGAGCACCGTGCCGGGGGTGGCGCCAGCCTCCCAGTCGCGGCCCCAGGCGCTCCAGAGCACCGGGCGCAGGCCGAGCCGGGCCGCCGCGAGCAGGCTCCCCGCGGACAGGATCCCGTACGGCGGGCGGAACCAGGCGGGCCGGACCCCGCAGGTGCCGAGGATCAGATCGGCCGTCCGGGCGAGCTCGTCGTAGACGCGGCCAGGCGTCATCCGGAGGTGATCGCGGTGGGTCCAGCCGTGGACCCCGATCTCGTGCCCGTCCTCCTGGATCCGGCGCAGCAGGCCGGGTGCCCTCGCCGCCATGGCACCGAGCACGAAGAAGGTCGCGGGGACGCGCAGCCGCGCCAGCGATCCCAGGAAGGCCGGCGTGGACGCGGGGTCGGGACCGTCGTCCAGGGTGAGCGCGACGGTGCCCGGGCGGCCGACGCCGTTGAGCGCCCGCAGGTGCCGGCGCGCCAGGGGCAGCGCCGTCACCGCGGGACCGGCGTGCAGCGCCACGACGGCCGCGGACACACCCGCCGCCGTCGCGATGAGCCGTTTGCGCATGCGGACCTCCACGCTCGCCTGTGGCCGGGGCGGCTACCCCTCGGCGAGGCCTCGAAACGGCGCGCCGCGCGGGTATGGGATTCGGAGACTCCGGGCGGGGTACCGCGACACCATGCGACCGGACTCGGTGCGGCTGGCCGCTCGTGTGCCCGGATGGCTGCTGACCGCCGCCGCGGTGATCGGATGCCTGCTCGTCGTCGGCGCCGGCATCTACGCGCTCATCCGCCTCCTCGTGGTGATCGCCCCCGTTGTCCTGGCGATCGTGGCGGCGCTGCTGCTCAGCGCGCTCCTCGGGCCGCTGGCCCGGCGGTTGCGGGCGCTGCGACTGCCCGCCTGGCTGGCCTCGCTGCTGACGGTGCTGCTGCTCCTGCTCGTCCTGCTCGGCAGCGTGGTGCTGATCGGCGTGCGGGTCCTGAGCCAGTTCAGCGACCTGCGGCGGCAGCTGGCCGCCGGCCTGCGCCGGCTGCACGACATGCTGGTGTCCGGACCGCTGCACCTCGACGAGCGGCAGATCACGGAACTGACGAACGCGGGGGAGCGGGCGCTGCGCAGCGCGATCCCCGGCCCGGCGGCAGCGGCGAACGCCGCCGAGATCCTCACCGCTGGCGTGCTGACCCTGCTGCTGCTGTTCTTCGTGCTCCGGGACGGACCGACAGCGTGGCAGCGGGCCACCACGCTCGTGCCACAACACCGGCGGACCAGGGTCACGGCCGCGGCGGCGGCCGGCTGGCACTCCGTCACCTGGTACGTGCGCGGCATCGTCGTGATTGCGCTGGTGGACGCGATCGGCATCGGCATCGCGCTGGTCGTGCTGCGGGTGCCCCTCGCCCTGGCCCTGGTCCTGCTGACCTTCATCGCTGCGTTCGTACCGATCGTCGGAGCGACCGTCGCCGGCACGGTCGCCGTGGCGGTGGCCTTCGTGGCCCGCGGCCCGACCACCGCACTGCTCGTCCTGGCCGCGGTCCTCCTCGTCCAGCAGCTCGAAGGCCACCTGCTGCACCCCCTGGTGATGCGCCGGGCGGTCCGCCTCCACCCGGTGGTGACGCTGCTCGCGATCGGCGTGGGCACCCTCCTCGCCGGCATCGCGGGCGCCGTCGTCGCGGTGCCGACGTGCGCGTTCGTCTACCACGCCGTCGCCGGCTACCGCGCCGCCGCCCGGGCGGAACTGGCGCTGCCCGCCCCACCCACCGACGACGACACCGACGCCGAGGAGTAGTCATCCGTCATCGGCTACTACTTCAGGGCTTGCCGGGTAGTGGCCCGCCGTGATGGACAAGGTCCGCGCCTGGCTGCTGTCGGGGATCAACGACCGTTCGTTGCAGCACGCGGGGCCGGGCGCCAGGCCGGCCGCGGACCGCCGGCACTCGTGGTGGAAGGTGATGTGCCTGACGGGTGTGGACTACTTCTCCACCCTGGGCTACCAGCCGGGGATCGCCGCGCTCGCCGCCGGGCTGCTGTCGCCGGTGGCGACGGTGGTGCTGGTGCTGGTCACGCTGCTCGGCGCGTTGCCGGTGTACCGGCGGGTCGCGCAGGAGAGCCCGCACGGTGAAGGGTCCATCGCGATGCTGGTGCGGCTGCTGCCGTTCTGGCAGGGCAAGCTGTTCGTGCTGGTCCTGCTCGGGTTCGCCGCCACCGACTTCATCATCACGATGACGCTGTCCGCGGCCGACGCCACCGCGCACCTGGACGAGAACCCGTTCTGGCCGGCGGCGCTGCGCGACCACGAGGTCCTGGTGACCCTCGTGCTGCTGGCGCTGCTCGGTGCGGTGTTCCTCGTCGGGTTCACCGAAGCGGTCGGCATCGCGGTCGCGATCGTCGGGCTGTACCTGACGCTGAACGTGGTCGTCGTCGTCGAGGGCCTGTGGCTGATCGTGACCCGCCCCTCGGCGGTCACCGACTGGGCGGCGGCGTTGACCGCCCGGCACGGCAATCCGCTGCTGGTCGTGGCGATCGCGTTGGTGGTGTTCCCGAAACTGGCGCTGGGCCTGTCCGGGTTCGAGACCGGGGTGGCGGTGATGCCGCACGTGCGCGGCGACCCGGGCGACAGCGAGGAGGAGCCGGCCGGGCGGATCCGTGACACCAGGAAGCTGCTCACCGTGGCGGCACTGATCATGAGCGCGTTCCTGCTCACCAGCAGCGTCGTCACCACGGTCCTGATCCCGCCGGCCGAGTTCAAGGCGGGCGGGAAGGCCAACGGCCGGGCGCTGGCGTACCTGGCGCACGAGCACCTCGGTCCGCTCTTCGGCACCGTGTACGACCTGTCCACCATCGCCATCCTCTGGTTCGCCGGCGCGTCGGCGATGGCCGGTCTGCTGAACCTGGTCCCCCGGTACCTGCCCCGCTACGGCATGGCGCCTGACTGGGCCGGTGCGGTGCGGCCGCTGGTCCTGGTGTTCCTCATCATCGCCGTCACGATCACCCTCTACTTCGGCGCCGACGTCAACGCCCAGGGCGGTGCCTACGCCACCGGCGTCCTCGTCCTGATCACCTCGGCCGCGGTCGCCGCCGCGCTGTCCGCCCACCGGCACCGCCAGCACCGCACGTTCACGTCGTTCGTGGTCATCGCGGCGGTCCTCACGTACACCACGATCGCCAACATCGTGGAACGCCCGGACGGGGTGAAGATCGCGGCGTGTTTCATCGTCGGTATCGTGGTGGTGTCGGTGCTGTCCCGGATCAACCGGTCGTTCGAGCTCCGGGTGACCGACCTGCGGTTCGACGCGACCGCCAGCACCTTCATCCACGAATGCGCCCGGCGTACGATCCGCCTGGTCGCGAAGGAGCCCGCGCGGCGTGCGGCGGTCGACTACCGGGAGAAGCTCCATCAGATCCAGGCCGACAACGACATCCCCGACGCCGCCGACGTGATCTTCGTCGAGGTGTCCATCACCGACGCCTCAGACTTCGCGTCCGCCGTCGTCGTGCGTGGCGAGGTCATGCACGGCCGCTACCGCGTCCTCGCCCTGGAGAATCCGGCCGTCGCGGGTGCGATCGCGGCGCTGCTGCTCGGCATCCGGGACCGCACGGGCCGGCGCCCGCACATCTACTTCGAATGGACGGAAGGCAACCCGGCCGTCAACTTCCTCCGCTTCCTGATCTTCGGACAGGGCGAGGTCGCACCGGTCACCCGCGAGGTGCTGCGCCGGCAGGAGCCCGACCGCATCCACCGGCCGCACGTCCACGTCGGGTAGCGAAGTCCGGCTCACGGGTACCTTGGCCGCTTTGGCGGCTCCCGCCCGGCGACGTCCAAGGAGTCGGCCAGGCCGCTGCGCCGCAGGCGTTCGTGTGCGGTCGCGCTGACGGCGGCGACGACCAGCCGGTACCCCACCTGCCCGCCGACGCGCAACGCGGCCGCCAGCGCGCCCACACCGGCGGAGTCGATCAACGAGACCTCGGTCAGGTCGATGCCGACCAGCGACGGATACCACTCCAGCGCCGCGGCGAGGGCACGGTGGAACACCGCCACCCCATGGCTGTCGAGCATGCCGTGCAGCACGATGAGCACCCGTCCAGCGGCCTCATTCTGCACCTCGAACGACAGAGCCACCACGCTCTCCCCTCACCGGCGAGGAACGTCCTTCACCCAGTAACACCGGCGGCTGGGGGGCTTGTACATTGTTCGAACGGTTCGTCTTGTCAGTCCTGTTGACCGGCCGCGCCGAGGCGTTCCTGCTCAGCGGCGGAGGCGGCGTACACGGCGTTGAGGCGATCGAGGGGTCCCGGGCCACTGCGTTGCTTCGGCGGGGCGTCCAGGTGCCGCTCCCGGAGCTCGTCCATGAGCTCCTCGATGAACCCCGGACCCTCGTCACGCATGAGCTGCTGCCGGCTGCGGAGCTCGTCGCTGCCCGGGCGCCAGTCGAGCCCCCAGTTGCCGAGGGCGTAGATGATCGGCAGCGTCTGGATGCCGGCTTCGGTCAGGCTGTACCGGGCGCGCTGCCCCCGGAACGCGGTGCCGCGGGTGAGGATGCCCGCCTCGACGAGCCGCACCAGCCGGTCGGCGAGGATGTTCGAAGCGATGCCCTCGATCGACCCGGTCAGCAGCGCCCGGAAGTGGCGGCGGTCGCCGAAGATGACGTCGCGCAGCACGATCAGCGACCAGCGGTCCCCGAGCACCTCGACGGCGGCGTTGATCGGACACCCGGACCGTGGCTCCACGACTCCTCCTTGACAGGCAATTCGCCACCAATATAGTGGTTGCAAATCGCAATCACTAGGGGGTGGGGGAGAGGATGGGTCGCTTCGTCTACTGGATGAACGTGTCCCTCGACCTGCGGATCGAGCAGGTCCCCGGGGACAACGGTGCCGGCGACTGGCTGCGCATCGGCGAGGAGCTGCACCGCGAGTTCAACGCGCGGGCACGAGCGCTCGCGCTCATGGTCCAGGGCCGGGTCGTCTACGAGACCATGGAGGAGTACTGGCCCCGGGCGCGCGAGGACGCGTCACTGCCGGAGGTCATGCGCGAGTACGGCGAGATCTGGACCACCGCGCCCAAGATTCTGGTCTCCCGCACCCGCCACAGCGCCGGTCACAACACCCGGATCATCGGCGGAGACGACGCGATCGAGCAGCTCGCCGCGCTGCGGGCCCAGACCGACGGCGCCATCGGCGTGGGCGGCGCGACGCTCGCCACGCAGCTGCTCCGGGCGGGACTCCTCGACGAGCTGCTGCTCTTCACCCACCCCACGGTCCTCGGCTTCGGCAGGCCGCTGTTCGACGACTACGACCTGCCGATCGACCTCGACCTGCTCGAGCAGCGATCGTTCGAGCACGGCGTCACGATGCACCGCTACTCGGTGCAGGACGCGAAGGAGGCGGGCTCGTGCTGAAGCAGATCGCGGACGGTGTGCTGGTCCACCAGAGCGAGTTCCTGCAGAGCAACGCCATCGTCGTGCAGGGCCGCGCCGGTGTACTGCTCATCGACCCCGGCGTGCAGGACCACGAACTCGCCTGCCTCGCCGACGACCTGTCCACCTCGGACCAGACCGTCGTGGCGGGCTTCTCGACGCACCCGCACTGGGACCACGTGCTCTGGCACGCCCGGTTCGGTGCGCCCCCTCGGTACGGGACCGCCCGCTGCGCGGCCACCGTCCAGGAAGAGCTGACCGATCCGGGGGCCAAGGCCGCCATCGTCGAGCACCTGGCCGAGACCGAGATCGCCGGCAAGGTCCCGCTCGACCTGTACGGCCTCGTCACCGCCCTGCCCGCCGGGACGACGCAGGTCCCATGGGACGGCCCGCAGGTCCGGATCATCGAGCACCAGGCGCACGCACCGGGGCACGCGGCGCTGGTCATCGCCGAACGCGGGGTGCTCGTCGCCGGCGACATGCTCTCCGACGTCCTGATCCCGATGCTCGACCTGTACGGCGCCGCCGCCGACCCGGTCGAGGACTACCTCGCGGCGCTGCGGCTGCTGGAAGACGTGGCGGCCGGCGTCGACGTCGTCGTCCCCGGCCACGGGTCGGTCGGCGGAGCCGATGAGGTGCGCGCACGGATCGAGCGGGACCGGGCGTACGTGCACGCCCTGCGCGACGGCCGGACTCCCGACGACCACGGATCGGCCCATCGGCCAAGCCCGGCTGGGAGTGGGTCAGCGACGTGCACAACGGGCAGGCCCACCGCCTCGCCTCGCGCCCCTGAGCCTCGTCCGTACACTCGCGGCGGTCACGCCAGCGACCAGACGGGGGAACCGACGATGACAGTGCCCGTGCCGGACCTGCCGCCGCCGCACGACCTGTGGGCCGAGCCGGCCATGCTGTCCGCCCTGACCGCCGGCCGGCCGGCCAGCATCATGCCCGGCTATGACCTCACCGCCGACGGCCTGCGGATGCGCGACATCGGCAACGGCTGGTGGGCGCTGCTGCCCGTGACCGGCGGCCGGGCGGTGCTCTACGGGCTCGACCTCGACAACAGCGAGATCGAGCTGTGCCGGGAGCCCGTCGACCTGCTCGCGGGCGGCCCGGCGTGGCTGCCGTGGCCCCGGCTCCAGGCACTGCTCGCCAGCGAGGTGATCGGCTTCATGTACTGGTGGGACGGCGCCGCATGGAGCCGCGCCCTGTACCCGCCGGACCTGCGCGAGGACGGATGCCGGATCCTGCTCGAGGAGGCGGCCACGGCGCTCGCTTCAGCGGTCGAGCAGCTCACCGACTCCTCGGCGGACCGGCAGCACGTGCTGGCCCGCCTGCGCGCCGCGGCCCATTCGCGCACCGCCGACCTGGCCCTGTTCGCCGCGGTGGAGCACGCCCGTACATCGGCGCAGGAACCGGCGATCGACCCCGGCACCGCCCTCGAGGCGGCGACCCGGGCCGGGCTGACACCGGGCGGCACCTGGCCCGAACACCCCGCCGGCGACGGCGAACCTGCCGGGCGCACGGTGCCGTTCAACGGCCCCGACCAGCACGCCGCCCTCGTCGAGCGCGTCATGCGCTCCGCGCCGGAGCAGCCACGCCCGGCGCCCGCCGACGGCGACGCGCTGCGGGACCTCACGGCACGACTGCGCGCCGACGGCACCGCCGTCCTGACCGTGCAGTGCGGCCCGCGGCACCGCACGTCGTTCAGCACCGAGTCCGGCCAGGTCTCCGGCGCGCTCGCCGACCTCGTGACGGCGTTGCGCGAGGCCGACGCCGACCCCGACTCGGGCCGCTGGCTCTACCTGCGCGTCGACGTCACCGGACCCTCCGCGACGGTGCAGCGGGCCTACGACCACGTCCCCGACTGGTGGCGGCCGCCGTACCCCTCCGTCGGAGTGCCCCTGCTCCTGCTCCGCGAGGAGATTGCCGGCCGCACCGAACAGTGGCGTCCACAGTGGACCGCGCTGCTCGACGCGTCCCTGGCCCGGTCAGGCGTGCCGGCCCACCTCTGCCGCCCCGCTGCGCCGCCGGGCACATGACGTGATCCGCTACGCGGGTACCTGGTCGAACTGCTCCCAGGCGCCGATCGCGGTGCGGTTGGCGATCAGCGCCGCGGCGCCGGCGTTCTCCGCGCAGACGTAGCGGTTGTTCACCGTGGCGAGCAGGCTCACCGTGCCGTCGCCGTTGCGGATCAGCCGGAACGTCTCCCACGGGCCGGCCGCTGTACGGTTCGCGATCAGCGCCGCGGCACCCGCGTTCTCGGCACAGACGAGCCTGGCGTTGACCAGGGCGCGCAGCGCGACGTTCCCGCCGCCCAGGTCGACGAGCTCGAACCGCTCCGCGGCACCGACGGCGGTGGCGGCGGCGAGCAGGGGCGCGGCGCCGTTGTTCTGCGCGGAGACATACCGGTTGTTCGCCCGGGAGCGCAGCGCGACCGCGGTCGGCGGCGGGGGCGTCGACGGGCCGCCGGCGACCGGCTGGGTCGGGCGGGTGGCGGTCAGCGGCGTCTGCCGCTTGAACATCCGGCCACCGTCGGCGGTGATGCGCAGGTAGTAGTCGGACGAGCAGGCAACCCCGTCGGCGTCCAGCGCCGGTCGGCCGAAGTTCGTCGGCTGCATCGAGGCGTTCTCCGCCGTCTTCGCGATCTGGTTGCCCTCGTTGAACTCGTCGAACATCGACACGTACAGCCCCTGCGCGCCGAGCCGGGTCATGTTGTAGATGTGCCGCCAGTAGAAGTCGCCGTGGGCGCGGGCACCGGCGGACAGGTCGCCGGGCATGACGCACGGCTGGTAGTCGATGCCCCTGGCGTTGCAGTCGGCCTGGTCGCCGACGTTGACATTGTTGTAGTACGAGTCGAGGCCGGCGATGTCGCCGGTGCGGCCGACCATCCACGGCGAGATCATGTTGAACGCGTGGTACACGTCGAGGAAGCCGGGGCGGGAGTCGTTGACGCCGGTGCGCCACCAGGTCGGCACGCCGCCGATGACGTAGCAGCCCTGGGCCTTGAACCAGTTGACGACGTCCAGGCACGGGCCCGGCGCGAACGGGCGGCCGGCGTCGGCGAAGCCGAAGCCCCAGATGCACACGACCGGTTTGCCGTTCTGCCGCGCGTACGCCGGTGACGCGGTGTAGGCCGACATCTTCGTCGTCCAGTCGGTCTTGATCTGCGACTGCATGTCGGTCCAGCTGGTGACGTCGTACATGATGTAGAACTTGCGGCCGTACGCCTCGGCGGCGCTGCGGATCTTGACGGTCATGGCGTCGCGGATGGGTCCTTCGCCCCCGAACGGGTTGAAGCGCTGCAGCGCGGCCGTGTCGCAGCCGTAGTCGCGCATCCACCTGAAGTGGGTGTCGACCGTCTGCTGGTCGTAGGACGAGAACAGCGTGGCGGGCTGCCCGTTGCCGAGGTTCGCGTACGCCGTCGGGTAGGTCTTCGTGTACTCGCGCATGTCGGGCCACGACACGAGCGTGGTGTTGCCCGGCGACGGCGGCTGGCTGTTGTTCGCGCTGTAGTGCCACCAGGCGTTGATCGGTGACCCGTCGCCGCGGCAGGCGAACCAGCCCTGGTACCCGACGGAGATCTTGCCGACGACGTCGCCGGGGGCGCTGGCCGCGTCGGCGGTGCCGGCGACGTAGGCGGTCGCGCCGAGGCCGGCGACGGCCAGCCCGGTGGACAGGACCTGGCGGCGGGACAGGCTCATGGGAGGTTCCTTCCAGAGGGAACGCGGGGAGGAGCGCGCCGACGCACCTGCTGGGACGGGACCTCCGTGAGGGAGGGGAGGGTTCCTCGCCGCTGACGACTGTCGCAAGCGCATGGCGGCCTGTCAATGCGTACATCCGATGAATGCCGTGCCCAAGGCAGGCTTCAACCGCACCAAAGGCAAACGTAAACCGCGCAGACATCGGTGGTGTCAGCCAGCTCTTCGGCAGGGCCGTGAACCTCGCATCGTCCGGCCGGCGCCGTCGGCTGAGGTCAGGTTCGGCCCGACTCTGGTTCGGGGAGCCAGGTGTCGCGCGGATCGCCAGGTACGGCAGGCCAATCCGGAGCCAGCTCGTCGACCGCGGCGTGCAGGGCGCGCAGCCCCGGATGGTCCGCGTCGGCGCGCCAGGTCATCGCCCAGGGGAACAGCGGGACCGGCTGGACGATCGGGCGGAGCACGCCGCCCGGCACCGCCGGCTGGGTGCTCATCACGAGGATCGGGCCGTTGCGGTCGACGAAGTGCTGAGCCAGCTCGTCGACGCCGTGGACGTGCGGGTGCGCGCCGGCCGCGTCGATGCCGAACGGCGCGAGCAGTTGCAGCATCGCGTGCTCCCAGCCCGGTGTGGCGTGGCTGCCGGCGCGGTAGCACACGCCGGCGCCGCGTAGCGCACGCAGCGGGACGGCGTCGAGCTCGGTGAGCGGGTGATGCTCGGGCAGCAGCACCGCGACCGGCTCGTGCCGGACCGGACGGTGCCGTAGGCCGTCGACGTGCTGCGGGGCCCGGCCGAACGTGACGTCGAGCCGTTCGGCGAGCACCAGCGGCACCGCGTCGTCGGTGCCGGTGTGGAACCGGGCGAAGAGCTCCACCTGCGGCGCGATGCGGCGGGCGGCGGCCAGCATGAGCGCCGGGGTGAGGCCGGCACCGACGACGTCGACGGTCAACGAGCGCGGTTCGCCGTGCAGCTCGCGCAGCGTGGCGTCGTGCAGCGCGAGCAGCTCCCGCGCCCGGGTCAGCAGCGTCTGCCCGGCGGGGGTGAGCACGACCCGCCGCGTGGTGCGGTCGAGCAGGCGCACGCCGGCCCGCTCCTCCAACCGCTGGACGTTGCGGCTGAGCGCCTGCTGCGCCAGGAACAGTCTCCGCGCGGCGCGGCTGAAGTGCAGCTCCTCGGCCACCACGACGAAGTGGCGCAGCAGCCGGATGTCCAGATCCTCGGGCACCCGTCAGTTGTACTCGATTCACACACGTACTGCGTCAATCGCCGCTGAACAGGTGTTGGAGTCCGGAGCACCGGCGGGGCCACGATCGGATCACCGATGAGAGGTGGTTCGCGGTGGGCGCACGGGGCGCGGTGACGATGCAGTACGCGGCAGCGGGTGCGCTGAGCGCCATGTGGGGTGCGTCGCTGCCGACGATCGACGCCCGGCTCGACCTCGGTGCGGGCCGGCTCGGCGCGGTCCTCATGGCGGTCGCGGTCGGTGCGCTCGTGGCGATGCCTGTCGCCGGTCGGCTGGCAGATCGGTGGACCGGTCGGCGGCTGCTGCGGCTGACCGCGCCGGGTGCGGCCCTCGCACTGGCCGGGCCGGCGCTGTCCGGCTCGGTCGAGCTGCTGGTGGTCGCCGCCGCCGGCCTCGGCGTGCTGCTCGGCGTGCTCAACGTCGCGCTGAGCGTGCAGGCGGTGGCGGTCGAGCGCGCGGCCGGCCGGCCGGTGATGGCGACGATGCACGGGACCTGGACGCTCGGCGCGGTCGCGGCGGGCGGGGCCGTCACCGCGGGCTTGCGCGCCGGCGCGGACGCACGGGTGTTGCTGCTGCTCGGGGCGCTCGTACTGGCGGTGGCGGTGACCGTGGCAGGACGCGCACTCGTCGAGCCGCCGGCCTCTGCGCCCTTGCCGGACGCTGTGACGCCGCCGTCTGCTGTGACTGGGCCGGACGCTGCGCCGTTGCCGGATGCTGTGACGCCGTCGGATGCTGTACCGCCGCCGGGCGCTGCGACGTCGTCCGCGGTTGTTGTCGCGCTCGGGTTGCTCGGCGCCGCCGCGTTCGTGGCCGAGGCGGCCGCGACCGACTGGGCCGGGTTCCACGCGACCCGGGTGCTCGGCGCGGACACCGCGACGGGCTCGCTCGCGTACACCCTGTTCTTCGCCGCGATGACCGCCGTCCGCCTGGTCGGTGACGCGGCCCGGTCACGGCTCGGCGCCGGCCGCACCATGCGGCTGGCCGGCTGCACCGCCACCGCGGGGTTCGGCCTGGTGCTCCTGGCCGGTGCGCTCCCGGCCACCGCGTCGGCGCGGGTCGGGTGCGCGCTGACCGGCTGGGCCCTCACCGGCGCCGGGATCGCCGTGGTGTGGCCGGTGGTGACGAGCACGCTCGGCGCCGCCGGCGGACCGGCGCGGCAGCTGTCCACCGTCACCGCCATCAGCTACGGCGGCGGGCTGGTCGCACCGGCGCTCATCGGCTTCGTCGCCTCCCGTGCGTCGCTCCCGGTCGCGCTGCTCATCCCGGCCGTGCTGGCGGCGGTGATCGCGGTCGCCTCGCCCGCCGTGCTCGCCGCCACCACCCGCCGCCACGTGCACCACGTCATCTCGTCGACACGAAACGACCCGCACGATGACACTCCGGATACCCGGCAGCAGGCTGTCCTACGGGGTTCGCGGCACCGGGCCGCGGCTGCTGTTCATGGCCGGCTCGGCGACGGTGTCAGCGCACACGCGGATCCGGGCCTTCGGTGATCCCCCAGGTCTCCGCGAGGCGGCCGTCTTCGATACGGAAGATCTCGATCAGCGTCGGCTGCGCGCCGCCGTCCGGGGTCGTGATCCCCTGGACGGACGAGCGAATGGCAACCTTGTCGCCGTCCACCAGAACGTCCTCGGCGACGACGCGCATGTCAGGGAACTGTGTCACGACCTGGCGCCAGACGTCCTTGCCCGCCTCGAATCCGATGGTGCCGAGCGCGTGGCTGTAGAAGTCGGGGGTGAACAGGCTCTCGGCCTCGTCGAACTGCCGTGTGTTGAAGCACTCCTGCATCCGCAGGACCAGGGCGCTGGCATCGTCGCGCGTGATCATCGCGTGGTCTCCCTCGTGGCTGGCGGGTCCGGTCCGGCGAGGAACGACCACCATAAGCGGTGCGCCGCCCCGGTTACTGCCGCCAGCATACGGTGCGCCGCCCCGGTTAAGCTAGGCGTGCCATGTCCAGCCAACCGCCCGAACGGGCCTCAGCGGAGTCGTCGGCAGCTCCCGGCAGTGACCGGGCGCTGCGAGCCGACGCGCGTCGCAACCGCGAACGGGTCCTGCGCACGGCGCAGCGGCTGTTCGCGACGGAAGGCCTCGGCGTGTCGCTCGACGAGATCGCTCGCCGCGCAGGTGTCGGCCCCGGCACGGTCCACCGGCACTTTCCCAGCAAGGAAGCGCTGTACCTCGCCGTCGCGACCGACGAGTTCGAACAGCTCGTGACAGAGGCGGAAGCACTCGCAACGACCGACGATCCCGAGGCTCTGTTCACGCAGCTGTCCCGGATGATCGCCACGGGCGCCGAGAACGTCACCGTCAAGAGCGCCCTCGAAGCCGCGGAACTCGACCTGCGCACCGCCGCCCCGAAGGTCGCGGCAGACCTCACCCGCCATGTCGCAGACCTGCTCGATCGCGCACACACAGCCGGCGCCGTGCGCCCGGACGTCACGGTCGACGACGTGATGGCGCTCGTCGCCGGCGCCTTCAGTGCGATCCGTCACGCCAAAGCCGAGACCAGCCGCGAGCGCACGGCGCACATCGCCCAGATCATCCTCGACGGGCTACGACCGCGACACCAGCCCCGATCCGCCACCACGACCGCGAAGAGCCAGTCGTGATCGCGCCGGGCGGGCCGCCACGGTGTTCGACGCCCCGCCCGCCGCGAGTCGACTACATGCCGGGCACGGTCTTGTGGTTGACGTACGCGACGACGGACACCGACGTGCCGTCCTCATGCAGCAGGTACGACGAGGAGAGCTCGGCAGGCTCGCCACCGGTGAGACTGGGCGCGGACCAGTCGGTGCGGACCAGCAGGTAGTGCTCGTCGAGGCGCTGCTGATCGGTGGTGGTGAGCTCGGCGGGTCCGTATCCTGCGGCGGCGAACATCTGGGCCCTGCGAGGCAGGATCGCGAGGAAGTCCGCCCGGGAGACCGGCCGGGCACCGCCCGCATCGGCGAACAGGAACGGGTCCGCGAACAGCTCCGCGCTGCCCCCGCTGGTGAGCCCGACCAGGAACGCGTTGACGTTCGGCTCTACGTCGTCGGCTGAGGTCGCCATGTGTGTCCTTTCGAAGGTGTGCACCCACGGTAGGCACAAAGGCAACTAATCATACCATAGTTGGACATAAATCTCCAGTACCGGCCGGCCCAATTCCGGATCACCGTTTCGTCCATTCCGATGCTGCGCCGCGCTGCCAACACCGTACGGGCATGGCCGACGGATAGATCTACGTCAGTGCAGCGCGGCCCGGTCCGATGCGCGACGCCGCGGCCGGCGCACATTCGGACGCGGGCGTTCCCGGGTACGCGGTGAGCAGGCCTGCAAGAGCATCTCGCGCTTGTCGGCGTCTGGAACACCCCGCCTGCGCGGGAACACATCGCACGCTGCGGCGACCGTCAGGGGACCGCCCCGGGCGCGGGGAATACCTCATTATTGCCCTGCAATTCGAACTCGACGACGGACCATCCCTGCTTACGCGGGGAACGCGACCCGTTCCTGCCGGGGTTGTGCGACCACACCTGGAACTACCCCCGCATGCGCGGGGATCATCTCTACGTCGGCAGGAGTCGCCATGTGTGTCTGGACCACCCCCGCGTGCGCGGGGAGCACCCGGACGGGATGAACCCCGTTCGGGGTAGCGGGTGGGACCATCCCGCGTGCGCGGGGAGTACCTGCTGGGCTTCGACGGCAGACCCGACGTCGGGACCGCCCCGCGTTCGCGGGAGCACTGCACCGATGCGGCCCGCTGGAGTCACGACTCGGGCCCCCCGAGCACGCGGGGCGCACGAGGACGTCAACAACCAGCCGATGGTGGTCCGGGACCAACCCCGCGCGCGGGGAACACATGGTGTACCGGGCGAGGCAGCGCACGCCGAAGGGACCACCCCCGCATGCGCGGGGAGCGCAGGACGCGACCGCCCCGACATGGATGCCGTTCCGGACCACCCTGCGCGCGAGGGGAGCACCACGACGTGTTTCGGTGACGGTGCCGGACAGCGGACAACCCCCACTTGCGCGGGGAGCACGACCTTCGCGCACCCCTGAACGACTACCTCCCGGGACCGCCCCGCGTGCGCGGGGTGGTCCGCGTTGCCCGACCCGTGCATCGGAGGCGGCCGGGCGCTCCTTGCGCACGTGGGGATGGTTTGCCGCCAGAACCCGTGCGAACCCGAGTTGCGTCGTACCACCGTTCCCCGCAATGACTGCTTCAGGAGGCTGGTCAGCTGTTGAGGTACGCGAGGACGGCGCGGACGCGGCGGGGGCGTCGTCGGCTGGGGGAGGTCGAGTTTGGCGAAGATCTTTGTGATGTGTTTCTCGACCGAGACGGGCGCCAGGACCAGGGTCGCGCAGATGGCGGTGTTCGACAGGCCCTGGGCCATGAGGTGCCGGACTTCGCGTTCGCGGGTGAGCGAGGCTTTCGACAGCGGCGACGGCGAGGCCCACGGCGGCACCATGCACCAGTTCAACGGTCTTGCATGCCAGAAGCTCGCGATCGTCGGAGTGAGCCACGGCGCCGTCCGGCGAGCCGGCGTCGAGCGGTATCTCGGGACGACTCGATCCGGCGCGAACGGAAGTTGCGCGAGGCGCGATCGCTGCTGTTCGCTGCGGTCACCAGAGCCAGTAACGGACTCACCATCAGCTGGCACGGCAGGCCGAGCAGGCTGTTGCTGGCGTTACAACGCCGACCGGTGACTGAGGCGCCGCCTTCGATGATGCGGCATCCTGTGCGGATCGAGCAGCGAGGCCTGTTCGATCAAGCTAGACCTCGAAACCAGCATTGATTGTGGTAATCGAGTCCGGCAAAATGTCACTACTTGCACCGACCAAGAAGAGTTCAGGCTTGTGGCGGATAGTCCTTGACCGGCCGAACAGTGAAGGGGGAGCCTGAACCCGAAGTGGCTCTTCACTACATCTTGGCGCGGAGGTTGCCATGGGACTCAAGTTCATCGGCATCGACCCGGACACCAACGGGGGGAACTGTCCTTCGGTGTGGGTTGATGAAGCCACCGGTGACCTGCTGCTGCAAGGATGGGAGGTCACTGACCGTTCCATGCTCGACGAAATCAACATCATGAGCCCAATCGCCTCGCATGAGAAGGTTGTCAGGCTGCCGGCACGCATGCGAGCGATCATTCAGGAGGCACTGTAGTTGGCGGACGATCCAACATTCGAAGAGCTGTTTGCCAATTGTCACCGGTCTGCCGTTCATATGGAGATGCGGGACACGTACACGCCCGACGACGAAGTCTATCTTCGTTGGAAGATGAATGAGCGGGTGGACATCCGGAAAGAGTTCAAAGACTGGTACGACTTGATGGTATCCACCACGGCACGAGGGGTCGCTGTCCGGAGACTCCGGATCGTATCGGAGCCGATTACTGATTTTCTTCGACATGAGTACGAATCAACTGCGGATCTCAATCTGGCGGCGGGTGAGGACGTACGGTGGCTGCCCAGGCGGCAGGCCTCTGACCTGGCGTTTCCAGGTAACGACTTCTGGGTCTTCGACGATGAGATCGTACGATTTGGACATTTTGCCGGTGACGGGACCTATCTCGGGATGGAGATCGTAACGGAACGGACCGTTGCGCAATTTTGCGTCACGTCATTTGAAGCGGCCTGGGCGCGTGCCATTGAACATCGGAACTACAGGCCGACGTAGGCATCGTCGTAGTCCCATGTGGCACTCGGAGCGCGTCGTGCATCGCTGACTGTGTGGTGCGCGACGCCTTCACCTTTGCCCTTGCTCCGGCGCGGCTTCTTCGTCTCCGCCGTCGACCGGCCGAGTTGAGTCGTGACCCAAACTGATTGGTCCCGAGAATTCCCGTCCTTGGAGAACTGATCCGTGAATTGTGCCGCCCGATACTGTGTTGTGCGTAGTGCCGCCTCGCGTGTCTCTGCTGTCGCGTCGAGATGTCCGACCGGCGCGCGCTCCCAGCTCTGGACCGAACAGGGTAATGGCAAGCCCTGCCAATCCGAGGAAGACCCCAATCACGCTGGCGACTCGGTCGGCGTCCTCAAGGCCAACGCTCGTGAAATACCAGGCAAGGAGGCTGGTCGCGGTTACTGTCAGAAGTATTCCGATCAAGCGAACTCTGCGACTCGACATTCAAGCAGTATGACCACTGTGATTGGTGTCCGACAAGTATCAGGGACTTGTGGATCATCGGAGCGCCTGGATCGACCCGCCGTGTCGGTTCCAGGTTTGGGCAGTGCTGGACGAGTGTCATCGGCCGACTCGGAATTCGGGCCTTGGGTCGGGTCCGGCAAGCACGTCCGACCTGCCGTCCGGCGAGACCATGGGCATTCGCTGGCGCCGCATGTCTGACCTGAAGCGGAACGTCAATGACTTTTCGGGTGATGCTGAGAACGTCATCCAGGTCGGGTCGATGCACGGTGACATCAACGTTCACTCAGGCCGCAGGTTGCTGCCCTCACCGCATCAGCTCCCATCGGCACCATCGACGTTCATCAACCGGATGGTCGACCTGGCGAAGCTTGACCATTCGATGCAGGTGACATCTGCTCCCTTGATCGCCGCAATCGCTGGGCTTCCGGGTGTCGGCAAGACGGCATTTGCCCTGCATTGGGCGGATCGCGTTCGCGGTCAGTTCCCGGACGGTCAGCTCTATATTGACATGCATGGGTACGGGCGATCGCTGCCGCTCACTCCCGCGCACGCTCTTGACATCTTTCTGCGGGCATTGAATGTCCAGCCAGACGAGATCCCCGACGGCGTTGGGGATCGCGCCTCGTTGTTTCGGTCGGTCATCAACGGCCGGCGCCTGCTCATTATGATTGACAATGTTGCTTCGTCTGACCAGGTTCGGCCACTCCTGCCCGCCGTGCCGGGATGTTGTGCGGTCATCACCAGCCGCAGCTCGCTCCAGGGTCTCGTTGCTAGGGATGGGGCAATGCGGATTCGTTTGGACACGCTCTCGCTCGACGACTCCGTGTACCTTCTCGCGGAGCTGCTGGGTGCCGACGTCGTCGCGAGACACCCCGCAGATGCGGTTCGGGTCGCAGACCTGTGTGGGCGACTTCCGTTGACGCTAAGGGTAGTTGCGGAGCGCGCGGCGAGCCTGGCGGGCTTCTCGTTGGCGGATCTGGTCGTCGAACTCGAAAGTGAGCGAAGCAGGCTCGATGCTGTCGCCTCCAGCGAAGACGAACTGAGCGATGCGCGTGCTGTCTTCTCCTGGTCATACAGCGCCTTGTCGGACGATCTCAGGAGAGTATTCAGAGTGCTCTCGCTGCATCCAGGGTCCGAACTTGCCGTAGAACCGGCGGCCGCCCTTCTCGGGCTTGATGTGGCATCTGCAAGACGGAGTCTTCGCGATCTGGCAAGCGTGCATCTCGTGGAGGAGGTAACGGCAAATCGATTCCGTTTCCATGACCTGCTCAAGTCGTACTCGCTCGAGCGCGTCCGGGCCGAGGAGTCGCAAGTGCGTCGAACAGTTGCTGTTCGACGCCTGCTGACGTGGTACCTGCACGTGGCCGACGCTGCGAGGTACGCGGTTCTTCCCTACTCGGTCGTGGTGCCTCTTGTTCCAGTCGGTGAGCTGGAGCTGCCTGACGGGTTCGAAAGTGGGCCTGCTGCCATGACATGGTTCGAGGCCGAGCGCTTCAACCTCATTGCGCTGCTCCGGCACGCTCACGAAGTAGGGCAATATGACATATGTTGGAAGATGGCGATGGCGTCCAGTGCCCTCTTCGAGATCGGGTCCTACTGGTCCGACTGGGAAGACAATCACAGGTTGGGGTTGGCGGCGGCCGTTGCGCTCGGTGATGAATTCGGGGAAGCGGCCAATACGCAATTGCTCGGAGATGCCGCATGGCGCCTAGGTGGGCTGGAGGATGCCCGTGTGCGATACAGCCGATCTGCGGAACTGGCTCATCGCCTCGCAATCGGCTGGCTCGAAGGATTTGCCTTCAGGGGCCTCGGTCTTGTTGCTGAGGAGCGCGGAGAGTTCGGAACAGCGCTCGGGCACTATCATGACGCGATTGTCGTGTTCCGGGAGCATGATGTTCGCCGAGGGGTGGCCATGTCCATGCTCAGCCTGGGCAAATGCAAACGCGAGCTCGGAGACTTGGGCGAAGCCATCGCGATGCAGAGGCAAGCGATCTCGATCTTGAAAGAGATCGGTGATGTGTGGTCGGTTGCATGGGCGTCACTCGCCTTGGCGCAGAGTTTGGCCGATGCGAGCAATGTCGACGAGTCAACTGACGCACTCAAGTCGGCGATAACAGTATTTCGCAGATTTCAGGACTATCGTGCTGAAATTGCGGCCAGTCTGACGGCGGCGGACCGTTATGAGGAGATCGGTAATCCAACTCAGGCGATTGAGCATCTCGTGAGAGTGGTAGAACTTTACAGTATCCTCGGAGATGCGCGCGCCGGTGCAGTGGAGGAACGTATCAGACTGTTGGAGCAGTCGTAGGAACATTCAGTGGAGAGCGCGCTCTGGCGCATTTCCGGCCCAATGCCTCTGAATCGACCAACTCCCATGACGATGCGTGCTTCCGTGCCTACGGGATGGTTCCGCGGAGACCGGTCAGCTGTTGAGGTACGTGAGGACGGCGCGGACGCGGCGGTGGGCGTCGTCGGCGGGCGGTAGGTCGAGTTTGGCGAAGATATTCGTGATGTGCTTCTCGACCGAGACGGGGGCCAGGACCAGCGTCGTGCAGATGGCGGTGTTCGACAAGCCCTGGGCCATGAGATGCAGGACTTCGCGTTCGCGGGGTGTGAGGCCTTCGACGCCGTGGTTGCGGGCGTTGCGGGTGAAGAGTTGGCGGACGACTTCGGGGTCCAGGGCGGTGCCGCCGGCGGCGACGCGGTCGACGGCGTCCAGGAACTCGTCCAGGTCGGTGACGCGGTCCTTGAGCAGGTACCCGACGCCGCCGCGGCCGTCGGCGAGCAGGTCCGCGGCGTAGGCGCGTTCGACGTACTGCGACACGATGAGGACCTTCGCCGACGGGTCGGCGGAGCGGAGTCGCAGCGCCGCGCGGAGGCCTTCGTCGCGGAAGCCCGGTGGTAGGCGGACGTCGACGATCGACAGGTCGGGCTGGTGTTCCGTGACGGCATCGACGAGGGCGTCGGCGGTGTCGACGGCGGCGACGACGGTGTGGCCGGTGTCGGTCAGCAGACGGATCATGCCGTCGCGGAGGAGGAGCAGGTCTTCGGCGATCACGATGCGCATGGCAGCTCCGCGTGCAGGACGGTTGGCCCGCCGGGCGGGCTGGACAGGGTGAGCGTGCCGTCGAGGGCCTCGACGCGGCGGCGCAGGCCGTCGATGCCGGTGCCGTCGGGGTCGGCGCCGCCGCGGCCGTCGTCGGTGACCGTGACGTGCACCGTGTCGCCGGTACGGCGGATCTCGACGACTCCGGTCGACGCCGATGCGTGTTTGGCGGCGTTGGTGAGGCCTTCGGCGACGACGAAGTAGGCGGCCGACTCGACCGCGGCAGGGTAGCGGTCATCGCTCGAAGAAGAGACGTTGACCGTGACGGGGAACGGGCTGTCGCCGGCGAGGGCGGCGAGCGCGGCGTGCAGGCCACGGTCGGTGAGGATCGGTGGGTGGATGCCGCGGACGAGGCGGCGCAGCTCAGCGAGAGCATCGTCGAGCTGCCGGCGGGCGAGGGCCACGTCGGATGCGGCGTCGCCGTCGGTGCGCAGCTTGCGGGCGGCCAGGGCGAGCGTCATCCCCGCAGCGACGATGCGGGCCTGCGCGCCGTCGTGCAGGTCGCGTTCGATGCGGCGCAGCTCGGCGGCCTGGGCGTCGACGACCCGGCGGCGGGTCTCGGCGAGGCGGGAGGCCTGCTCGACGAGCCGGCGGTGTTCGCCCGGTGCGAGCAGCGCGGCGGCCAGCCGGGCGAGGGCGGTCGCGAGCGTACGGACGATCCAGGCGGCGACCGGGAGCAGCGCCAGCCCGAGGACGGTGAGCCCGAACCGCCCCGGGACGGTGGTCATGAGCGGCTTCATCGGCCAGGGCGCGTGCGGGTTCGGCACCGCCCACGCCCACAGCGGCGCGACGATCGACGCGAGGTCGACGATCGCCACGACCAGGCCGGCGACCCCGCCGGCCAGGCCGAGCGGGAACAGCACCACGAGCCAGGCGAGGTCCCGCCAGGTGGCCGGCTGGGAAGCGACACCGGCGACCTTGGAGCCGGTCACCGGCACGTACGGGGCGGAGATCGGCGCACCGAGCACCCACCCCGCCCGGCGCCGCTCCACAGAGGCCAGCGCGCGGGTGACCCAGGCAGCCCCGAGGAACGCCGGCCCGCCGAGCTGCGTGACGGCCAGCACCGTGACGACCACCGTGGCGGCGACGCTCCAGACGAACCCCACCACCCCGGCGATCGGTGCGGTCGCCAGGTAGGCCAGCGGCCGCACCGAACCCATGATCTTGCGCATCGTTGCAGATGGTACGGGGTCAGACCCGGCTCGCCAGCGTCCGCCGCCGCAGCATGAGCCGCGTGGGCAGGAACCCGGCGATCAGACCGAGGGCGGCGACCCCGCCGGCCATCGCCGCGTACGTGACGGGCTCGACGAACACCCGGAAGACGCCGTCCTGGGCGATGCTGAACGCCCCCACCACGATCCCGGTCACGGCCGCGCCGAGCAGCAGCCCGACGAGGACGGTGACGACGGCCTCGGCGCCGGCGAGCCGGTGCAGCTGCGGGGTCGTCGCCCCGATGAGGCGCAGGTCGGCGTACTCGCGGCGGCGGGCCGTGGCGGCGATCGCGAACGTGTTGATGACGGCGATCGCGGTGAACCCGAGCGAGATGACGACCATGAGCTCCCAGGCGCCCTGCTGGTTGGACGCGTCGCCGGGCGGCGCGGCGTCGAGCGTCGGGGTGAGGCGCAGCGCGGGGAACTCGGCGCGGATCCGTTCGTCGGTGCCCGGCGTGTACCGGAGGCCGACCGTGCGCACGAGCCCGCGCGGGTCGTGGGCCGCGACGAGGTCGGCGGGGATGACGAGGTCGCCGAAGCCGCGCGCCCGCTCGTACACCATGGAAAGACGCAACTGCTGCTGCTGGCCGTCGGGAAGCCAGAGCGGGACCTGGTCGCCGATCCGCCAGCCGTACTGCCGAACCAAGGCCGAGCTTGCCCCGAAGCTCCCGGCGAACCCGTCGGTGATGTACGCGCCGGCGACGACGCCGAGGTCGAGGGCGGCGTCGGTGCCGGTGACGAGGAGGCCCTGCGCCTGGTAGTCCTCGGGCTTGCCGCCCTGCGCGACGATCACCCGGGTCGGCAGCTGCGCGGCCGCGCCGGTCACGCCGGGCAGTGCGGCGAGGCGGCGCACGGCGTCGAGCGGCAGTCCGCCGGTACCGACGACCTGGGCCGTGGCGGGCGCCTGGCGGGCCACCTGTTCCTGACCGGCCAGCCGGCTCGACAGGGCGCCGTTGAGCAGCATGACGGTGTTGATCGCGAACATGAGCACGAGCGGGACGGCGACGGCGGAGACCCGGCGGTACTCGGCGCGGGCGACGAGCCCGGCCAGCCCGAACGGCCGGGCGACGATCGTGGTCAGCAGGCGGACGAGCAGCGGGCCGACGGCGGCGACCGCGCACAGCAGCAGGGCGGAGGAGATGAAGCTCATCCCCATGCCGAACGGCCCGTCCAGCGGCACGAACGTGAGCACCGCGACGGCACCCGCGGTCGCGACCAGCGCGGCGAGGATCCGCACCACGAGGCCGCCGGTGGGCGCCGTCGCCGTCTCCACGAGCGCCTGGGTCGGCGCGATCCGCACGGCCCGCCGCCCGGCGATCCGCGCCGCGACGAACGTGACGAGTACCCCGGCGGCCGCCGCGAGCAGCAGCACCGGCACGTTGGTCTGGACCTCGAACTGGGCCGGCACCGCGCCGAGCGTCTGGAACCGGGCGGCGACGACCTCGGCGAAGAGCACGCCGAGCGGGGCGGCGGGCAGCGCGGCGACGGCGGCGAGGACGACGTTCTCCAGGCCGAGGATGCGGCGCAGCTGCTTCGGTGTGGCGCCGATCGCCCGCAGCAGCGCCAGCTCGCGCAGCCGTTGCCGGACGCTGAGCGTGACGGTGCCGGTGAGGACGAAGATCGCCGCGAACGCGGTGATGCCGATGACGAACCCGAAGATCGAGATCGGGCCGATGTAGTCCGGCAGCGCACCGGGCAGGTCGGCCCGGACCCGGTCGGCGCCGGTGAGGACGTCGGCGGCGCCGGCGGCGGCGCGGACCTGCGCCGGGTCCACCGTGCCGAAGATCCCGACCGCGGTCGGCCCCGGCAGCCCCGAGACGGCCGCGACGTCGGCGTCGGCGAGGAACAGCGCACCCTGCGCGGGCAGCCCGTCCCGGCCGGCGGGTGCCGCGACGCCGCTGACCCGCACCGTGCGCGCCCCGGTGCGCGTGGTGACCAGCAGCTCGTCGCCGACCGCGACGTGGCCTCGCGCCGCGAGGTCGGCGTCGATCACGGCGTCGCCCGGGCCCGGCTTCTGGCCGTTGTTCAAGGTGTACGGGGTGAGCACCGCCGACGCCCAGCCGTGCCCGATGACGGGCGCGTCGTCGGCGCCCCGCAGCGGCCGCCCGTCTTTGGTGGTTGCCTGCACCGGGAACGCGTAGTCGGCAACGGCTCCGGTGACGCCCGGCAGGGCGCCGACCCGGCCGGCGAGGTCGACCGGCAGGGTGCCGGCACCGGTCAGCCGCTCGGTCTTGACCTTGCGCTTGACCTTGGTCTTGCCTTCCTTCTTGTGCTTCGTGGTCACGGTCTCCAGGCTGATCTCCCGCTCGCCCGCCACCACCACCGAGGCCGCGGCGAACCGGTCCGCCGGCGGCTTCGCGGTGAGGACGGAGAACAGCAGCAGTCCGCCACCGGCGAGCAACGCCACGGCGAGGAGCGCGGCGACGAACGTGCCGAGGTACGCGCCACGGTGCTTGCGCAGGGTGGCGATCGCGAGGCGGGTCATCGGGCGCTCCCGGTCGTGGTCGTGACCTTGCGGTCGGTGACGGCGGTCATCTGGGCGGCGACCTGCGCCGCCGACGGGTTCGCCAGCTCGGTCACGATCCGGCCGTCGGCGAGGAAGACCACCCGGTCCGCCCGCGCGGCCGCCGCCGGGTCGTGCGTGACCATGACGATCGTCGTGTGCAGGCCGTCGACCGCCTCGCGCAGCAGGTCGAGCACCTCCCGGCCGGTCGTCAGGTCCAACGCCCCGGTCGGCTCGTCGGCGAAGATCACCTCGGGCCGGGCGGCGAGCGCCCTTGCGAGGGCCACCCGCTGCCGCTGCCCACCGGACAGCTGCGCGGGGCGGTCGTCCTCCCGCCCGGCGAGCCCGACCCGGCGCACGACCTCCCGCGCCCACGCCCGGTCCGGCCGTACCCCGGCGAGCCGCTGCGGCAGCAGCACGTTGTGCCAGACGGACAGGGAGTCGATCAGGTTGTACGACTGGAAGACGAACCCGACCAGCTTCCGGCGCGCCTCGGTGAGCTTCGGCTCCCGCAGCCGCCCGATCTCCTCACCGGCCAGCAGCACCCGCCCCGAGTCCGCCCGGTCCAACCCCGCCGCACACTGCAGCAGCGTGGACTTCCCCGAGCCGGACGGCCCCATCACCGCATTGAACGTGCCGGCGCTGAACGCCACCGACACCCCGTCGAGCGCCCGAACCCCAGCGCCCGGGTACGTCTTCGTCACGTCGAACAACTCGACGGCCACCGTGTTTCGCATGGACCTCAGCGTTGTCGAGCACGCTCGATCAGGGCACACGGCCGACCCTGATCTTCATGGTAGGGCTGTCCCTACCATCGGTAGCCTGTGCCGATGCGACGATCGCCTGCTCCGTTCCGGCCGCCGGCGCCATCGCCCGAACGGGGTTTGGAAGGGCATTGAACTAACCGGTTGATGTGCGTAAAGTCGCCTCAACCGCGAACAACGGAGGCACCGCCATGAGTGGCTTCACGCCTGCTCCGCAGGACAAGTCCTCGTTCGGATCGTGGACGGTCGGCTGGACCGCCCCCGACGACTTCGATGACGCCACCCGCGCCCCACTCGACCCGGTCGAAGCCGCTGGCACGGTGTTCGAGCGCCTCGATCGACTGGCTATGGAACACCTGCTGGGCGTGCGATGACACTGGTTGCCGGGGTCGACACGTCGACCCAATCGACCAAGGTCGTGGTGTGCGACGCGGACACCGGCGAGGTGCTCCGGGAGGGCCGCGCGCCGCACCCTGACGGTACCGAGGCCGATCCGCGCCTGTGGTGGGCCGCGTACGAGCAGGCCAGCGCCGGGCTGCTGGACGGTGTCGCCGCGATCGGCGTCGGCGGGCAGCAGCAGGGCATGATCTGCCTCGACGAGGCCGGCGAAGTGGTGCGTCCCGCCGTGCTGTGGAATGACACCCGCTCGGCGCGCGCCGCGGTCGACCTCACCGACGAGTTCGGCGGCCCGCAGGCGTGGGCCGATGCGGTCGGGTTGGTGCCGGTGGCCAGCTTCACGGTCACCAAGCTGCGCTGGTTCGCCCGCGCCGAGCCGGAGCTCGCGGCTCGGACGACCACGGTGCTGCTGCCGCACGACTGGCTCACCCACCGGCTGCGTGCGGACGGGGGCGAGCCGACGACCGACCGCGGCGAGGCCTCCGGTACCGGGTACTGGTCGCCGGCGACCGGGGAGTACCGCCGGGACCTGGTGAAGCTTGCCTTCGGCCGGGACCTGGCGGTGCCCCGGGTCGCCGGGCCCGCCGAGATGGTCGGCGAGACCGCGTCCGGCGCGGTGCTCGCCGCCGGCACCGGTGACACCATGGCCGCGGCGCTCGGCGTCGGCCTGCGGCCCGGCGACGTGGTCGTGTCGCTGGGCACCTCGGGGTGCGCGTTCGGGGTGAGCGAGGTTCCGACCGCCGACTCGAGCGGGCTGGTGGCCGGCTACGCCGACGCGACGGGCCGGTTCCTGCCGCTGGTGTGCACGCTCAACGCGGCCCGGGTGCTGGGTACGGTCGCCGACCTGCTGGGCCGATCGCTGGCCGAGTTCGACGAGTTGGCGCTCTCGGCGCCGCCGGGCGCGGGAGGGCTGACGCTCCTGCCGTACCTGGACGGGGAACGTACCCCCAACCTGCCCGACGCGCGCGGTCTGCTCGCCGGGCTGACGCGGGCGAACGCGTCGGCGGCGAACCTGGCGCGGGCCGCGGTGGAGGGCATGCTCGGCGGGCTCGCCGACGCCCTCGACGCGCTCCGCGCTCAGGGCACCCCGGTCAACCGGGTGCTGCTGATCGGCGGCGCGGCCAACTCCCGCGCGGTACGGGCGATCGCACCAGCGCTGTTCGACGCGCCGGTGAGCGTGCCGAGCCCCGGCGAGTACGTCGCGCGCGGCGCGGCGCGTCAGGCGGCCTGGGCGCTGTCCGGCGGTGCCGAGCCGCCGCAGTGGCCTGTCGCGGCCGAGGATGTAACCGCCGCCGGCACCCCGCAGGTGCACGAGCGCTACGTCGACGTCCGCCAACGGTCGCTCCGGCTGCTGACGTAACGGAACGCAGCGCCGCGGGCCGGGCACGGCGGCGCCGGGTCCCACCCAGGACCCGGCGCCGCACCCTCATCACCACCCGCGTACAGCTTCTTCGGCCCAGCCGCTACGCCGGCCAGTCTCCGGTCAGCCGGCGCACACCTTCCGCGCCGCCGCGGCCGACGGCCGTCCGCACGACGGCAAGAGACGGCGCACAGTTCGCTGGCAAGGCCTGCGGGTGCAAACCTGGGAGCTCGATGATGGGTGGGTGACTGAGGTGGTGTGTCGCTGGTGGATGGTGCCCGCCGATAGCGGCCGGTTGACCACCGTGCTGGAGCGAGTCTTCGCCATCGGTACGGCGGCGCGGGTGGCCATCCGGGAGCCGGAGGTCTGGGGACCGGCTGAGCGCTGGCCGGTCTCCGAGTACCACGACGGTCGTCTCCTGACGCCGGACGAGGCGGTCTCGCTGGTCGGCGTGATGCTGGCGGGCGCTGAGTTCTGGTGCCGGCTGGTCACCGACCACGTTGAGGTCTACGTGACGGAGGACGCGGTCTACCTGGGTTCCTACGGATCCCTGGACGACCTCGGCCTCGTGGATGCGGAACCTGTCGGCTCCTCGCCGTACGCGATCGATCGGGCCGGATTCCCCTACTACCCGCCGGCGGACGACGAGTTCTGGGCGGGGCTGCACCGGCACCTCGCCGCCGGAGCGGGGGAGTTGCTGGTGTTGCAGCAGTGGGCGGCCGGGTTCGGCGGCGAGCGCTGGTATCTGGTCGCCTCGGCGGCCGACCTGGAGGCGGTGCGGCAGGACGTGCTCCCACGAGCCGTCTTCGCGGTCTTCCGGCGGCCTCGGCTGGTCCGGCGTGCGCCGGGGTCACGGCAGTCCGCCGAGGCGGTCCTCGGCGACGAGATGCTGCTGGGCGGGGTCCGGATCTTCCACCGGTCGAGCGCTTCCGTCCTGCTCACGGCGGCGCGCGTCGCAGACGACGACGAGCTGCGCAGGGCCTGGGAGCTGCTGGGTGAGCGGGACGCGCTGTTCTCCTGGGACGATGACGCCGACCCCGTGTACGCGGCTCGGCCCGACCCCGACGGGCAGGTCCGCGTGGCCGGGGCGTTCCAGTAGCCGCACCACGTTCGCGGTCTTCGCGGCACCGAAGCCGGCCGCCGTGCCCGTGAAGGCCGCCGGGCTGTACGTCGCCGGTATCGCCACGGTCGACGGGAGCGGACAGCTCGCGTTCGCGGGTCCGGCACCGTTCGTGTCCAACGCCACGGCGGTGCCCCTCGACGACGTGAAGGCCGCCGTCGGCTGACGCGCGGGCCCTGACGTCCCGCTATGTCGACGCGCCGGCCACCGGTGCGGCGGTGAGCAGCCGGTCGACGGCGTCCGCGGGCATCGGGCGGGCGAAGTGGTAGCCCTGCGCGGTCCGGTAGCCGAGGGTGGCGAGTTGTTGTGCCTGCTCCGGCACCTCGACCCCTTCCGCGACGACGTCCAGCCCGACCACCCGGGCCAGCGCCAGCACCGCGGCCGGCATGGCCTCGGCGCGTCCCGAGGCCAGGCGTTGCACGAACGACCGGTCGAGCTTGATCTCGTCGACCGGCAGGTTCTGCAGCAGCGTGAGCGACGACTGGTCGGTGCCGAAGTCGTCGAGGGCGACGCGGACGCCCAACCGGCGCAGCGCCTCCAGGTGCGCGACGGCGTCGCCCAGCGCCACGGCGGTGCTCTCCGTGATCTCGAGGGTGAGCCGGTGCGGCGCGAGGCCCGTTTCGGTGAGCGCCGCGGCGACCCGGTCGGCGAAGGAAGGCTCGGCGAGCTGACGCGCGGACACGTTGACGTTGACGGCGGCCGGTGCCAGCTGGCCGTGCTCGGCCGACCAGCGGGCCAGCTGCCGGCACGCCTCGCGCAGCACCAACTCGCCGACCGCCACGATGAGACCGGTCCGCTCGGCGACCGGGATGAACTCCGCCGGCGGCAAGGTTCCGCGGGTGGGGTGCGCCCACCGCACCAGCGCCTCGACGGCGGTCATCCGGCCGTTGTCCAGCGACACGATCGGCTGGTACTCCACGAACAGCTCGCCGTTGTCGACGGCCTGGCGCAGCTGGGCGCCGAGCGCGGCCGAGCCGGCCACCGCACCGGCCATGCCGTCGGTGTACGACAGGCAGCTGCTGCCACCGCCGTGCTTGGCGGCGTACATCGCGATGTCGGCCCGGCGCAGCAGGTCACCGGCGTCGTCGCCGGACCGGCCGCCGGCGATGCCGATGCTGGCGCGCACGAGCAGCTCGTGCCCGTCGGCGACGACCGGTTCCCCCAGAGCGGCGATCATTCGCCGCGCGACCTGCTCGGCGCCGGCGGGGGTGACGTCGTCGAGGATCACCACGAACTCGTCGCCGCCGAGGCGCGCCACCACGTCGCCGGGGCGGACGGCCGAGACGAGGCGCTGGGCCACGGCGAGCAGCAGCGCGTCGCCGGCCGCATGGCCGAGCGTGTCGTTGACGGTCTTGAAGTCGTCGAGGTCGACGAGCGCGACGCTGACGCCGTGCCTGTGCCCAGCCGCCGTCGACGACAGCGCCGCGGCGAGCGTCTCGTTGAACAGCGCCCGGTTGGGCAGCTGGGTGAGCGCGTCGTGGGTCGCGTTGTGGTCCAACCGGGCGACCAGGCGGGCGTTCTCGCGGAACACGGTGATCTGCCGCCACACCACCAGGGCGGTCAACGCCACGGCGGCCACCGCCGCGAGGCGCTCATCGCCGTCGTCCGTGAAGATGGTGACCAGCAGCAGCGTGTCGACGGCGGCCACCGCGAGGTAGGGGAGGTTGCTCGACGGTCGGGTGCCCGCCGGGCATCGCCGGCCGGGCGCGGTGGACGCCTGCCACTGCCGTCTCGCCGCCGCCGTCGCGCAGATCATCACCAGGGGGACGGTGATCTGGGACAGGCCCAGGTGCGGCTTGTCCACGATGAGCCGCTGCAGGAAGCCGCTGAGCGCACCGGCGACCATGCCCGCGGCGAACAGGTGCAACGCGCCGCGCGCCACGAACCTGTGCCCGGACAGCGCGACCTTCGCGATGGCGAACACCGCGAGCAGCTCCAGGACGAGGGTGAAGCTGGCCGCGATCAACGACGGTGCCCGGTAGTTGCCGGCCTCGAGCAGTGGGCGGGTCTGGTAGTGCCACATGAACACCGTCGCCGCCACCAGCACCGTGCCGGCGTCCATGCCGATCCGCATCCTGTCCCCGCGGCTGGTGGTGCCCAGCGGCAACCGCCACAGCCCCCACAGCAGCGTCAGCACGGCGCTGCTGTAGGTGGCCACGGTGACAGGCGAGAGGTCCTGACTGGCGGTGTCGCTGCCGAGCGCGTCGCGGGCGTTGGAGGCCACACCGATCCCGGCCAGGGCGGCACAGGTGGCCAGATGTCTCCAGAAGCGCCGGGTCGGCGCGGGGAACCGGGCCGCGCGCGTGATCCTCGCCGCGGCGAGCACCGGGATCACCACCGACACGGGTGCCGCCAGCCACAACAGCACCAGCGGGGTCCGGGGACCGGACAGGTTGACGGCGAACACGGACACGGCGAACGCCGCCAGCACGGCCGAGGCGAGCGTCGCCCCGCCCGCCGCCCGGGCACGATGCTGGAGCGGCCGTGACATCACCCGCAGCTTCCCGTCACGCATCGCGGCCTCCGATCGAACCCAGCAGTGCTGTCACCGTCGACGGGCGCGGGCCGACGCTGAGCGGATTGCCCACCCGCACCGCGGTCGCAGCCCGACGGCAACGGTCGCCGGACCGTTCTGCCGCGCGTGCATCGCCGCCGGCCGCAGCGGCTCACGGCAGGCGGTCCGCCACCTGGCCGGCTCACCGGCAAACGGCGACACTCGACGGTTGGACCGCCCGAATCGGGGTAGGGCGAACACAAGGCCCGGAACCGAGGCGCGGCCAGGCACGATGGTGACCTGTGCCGACACCGCCTGCGCACGGTCCACGACGGCGAGCACCCGGTTGCCCCGGTCCGGACCGAGCTCGGCCTGGACGACCGGGCACACCTCGACCACCGCTCGTCATCGCGCTCATTCGGGTGGTGGCCGAGGGTCGGCAGCGACACGAAGGAGGCGCGCCGTGACCACGACAATGCCCATGCTGGAGACGTACCCGCAGACGATCAACCTCGACCGCGCCAAGCTGGCCGGGGCGATCGATGCGTTGATCGCGTGCAGCGAGGCGTGCACGGCGTGCGCCGACGCCTGCCTGAGCGAGGGGATGGTCGCCGAACTGACCAAGTGCATCCGCACCAACATGGACTGCGCCGACATCTGCGCCACCACCGCACGGGTGCTGTCGCGGCACACCGGCTATGACGCCAACATCAGCCACACCTTGCTGGAGGCGTGCGTGATGGCGTGCAGGTCGTGCGGCGACGAGTGCAGCAGCCATGCCCAGACGCACGAGCACTGCCGCATCTGCGCCACGGCGTGCCGGGAGGCCGAGTCCGCCGCGCGGGGACTGCTCGACACCATGCGCTGAACGCACGCCTCGGCCGTCCGGGGCATTTTTCAGCCTGTGTACTGCTCGTGCTGGTCGACGAACCGCCGGCCGTCGTGGCTGCGGACGGCCGGTGTGGGATCCGCTCGAAGCGCGTCGAGGGTGCGCACGGCGAAGACCTCGGTCATGCCCGCGGTGACCTGGTCGACGGTCCACCAGTCGACGGCGGCCGACTCCTCGGTCTCCGCCGGCGTGCCCGCGACGAGGCGGGCGCGGAAGACCAGCGCGACGATGCCGACGGTCACGGTCTTGTAGATGCCTGTCAGCCGAAGCGGTTCGATCTCCACCCCGGTCTCCTCCAGGACCTCACGACGGACGCCGTCCTGCGGGGTCTCGTCCAGTTCCAGAATGCCACCGGGTATCTGCCATTCGCCGTTGTCGCGTCGCTGGATGACGAGCACCCGCCCGCTGCCGTCGGTGACCACCGCGGCGACGCTGACCGAGTGGCGCGGGAACCGGGTCATGGTTGTTCCTCCCTGTGGCCGGCGACGGGCTGGATCAGGTGTCTGTCGGGTTGCGCGCCTTTGCTTGGTTCGACAATGACCAATTCGTAGCATCGGGTCATGTCCTGGTTACCAAGGTTGTGGCGCGCCCTTCCCGCCGGCCTCGTGCTGGTAGGGGCGATTCTCCCAGCCGGCCCGGCCGTGGCCGCCCCCTGCACCGGCGTGACGTGCGTCCGGTACCTCGCGGACATCACCGTCGCGGTGACGGTCGACCCGGCGACGCCCGTCACCGGCGGCGTGATCCACAGCTACACGGTCCAGGTGACCAACACGGGCTGGCGCGTCGGCGGGAACACCGCGCCACGGCCGGGGATCGGTCCCGACTCGGGACCGGTGTACGTGCACCTCCGCCGGGCGGCGGGTGAGCTGGACGTGCTCTTCACCAACGACAGCGGGGTGCCCTTCGACTGTTTCCGGTGGGGCAGCGGCGCCGGCCACGTGGTCTGCCACGCCGAAAGCCTTCCGACGGGCACGACCAGCCAGTTCACGTACTACTTCGAGACACCGGGCGTGCCGGGGACCTACCAGTTCGGCGTCGACGTCGACAGCTACCGGTGGACCGAGTACGACGAGACCAACAACGCGGTCACCCTGTCCTACAGCGTGGGCTGATCCGCCGGCGAAAATTCTCGCTGGAGGACGGCAAGGTTCCGCCGGTGCGTGGCGTATGTAGCGGCGGAGGTGCACTACGTGGATGCAGTGACCAAGTACGAGTTCACGGAGTTCGTGGAGCAACGCAGTCATGCGCTGTTCCGGTTCGCGTACGCGCTGACCGGTGCGCAACACACCGCTGAGGATCTTCTGCAGGGTGCGCTGGCCAAGGCGCTCATGAAGTGGTCGAGCATCAACGACCACCCCGAGCCTTACGTCAAGCGCATCGTGTACCGCGACTGGGTCTCCGTGTGGCGGCACCGCAGCCGCCGGCCGGAGACGCTGATGGCCGTGCCGCCGGAGGAGACCATCGCCGATCCGAGCGAGCGCTCCGACCTGCGGTTGGTGCTCCGCGAGGCGCTGCGGGTGCTGACCCCGCGGCAACGGGCGGTCGTCGTGCTGCGCTACCTCGACGACATGACGGAGCAGCAGGTCGCCGAGTTGCTCGGCTGCTCGACCGGCACCGTCGCCAGCTTGGCGTCGCGGGCGCTGTCCAAGCTGCGCCGCGCCGCCGCCAGTCACCCGACCCTGGATGGAGCATCGCTGTGAACAGTCCGTTCGACACCGCGCTGCGGGGTGCGCTCGAGGACCTGGTGGACGAGGCCAAGCCGGTCGACTTCGCCGGACCGGCGGTGCGCCGGTACCGGCGGCTGCTGTGGCGGCGCCGCGCGCTGGTCGGGATGGCCGGGGTGGCGGCGGTCGGCGCGCTCGCGATCCCCTACGCCGTGCTACCCGACGACACGGCGGCACCCGTCACGCCCGGCGCGGTCGCCAGCACGGCGCCGGCGCAGCCGACGACCAGCCCGGCGGTGGCCTCCAGCGGCCCGCCCGCCCCACCCGCTCCGGTCGCGACGCCGAGGTTCGCCGACGGTCCGGTGGACGTCGGCGGTGGCCTCGTCATCGTGGCCGCTCCGGTGCGCAACGGCACCATGGTCCTGAACCGCAGCAAGGGCACCTACCGCACCGTCCAGTACGGCACCGTCCGTCCGGCGCCCTCCGGCGACCTCGCCGCCGTGGTCGACGAGCAGTCCGTGGGCATCCTGAACGTCGGCACCGGCAAGGTCCGCTGGGTCACCGGACCGAAGATCGTCAGCGGTGCGCCGGACTGGTCCCCGGACGGCACACGGCTGGTCTACGCGACGACCGGCACCGAACCGGACAGCATCCAGATGGCGGTCGCCGACGCCGCCGCGGCCACCGCGAGCAAGGTCGGCCCCAGCATCGTGTGCCTGGAGCAGTGCGCGCCCGGCTGGCGACCCGGCGGCACCGAGCTGACGCAGAAGCTGATGAACGACGGCACCGCCGTGTACTCGGCGGCGACCGGCGCCCGCGTCGGCGACACCGTGCCGGGCGCGGTCCCGGGCCGCCACTCGTGGTCGCAGGACGGCCGGTTCGTCGTCGTCGCCGAGCGCGGACAGGCCGTCGTGATCGACCTGTCGACCCGGCAGCCCGCGTACACGCTGCAAGACGACGCACGCATCGTGTACTGGACAGGCGCGGCCGAACTGGCCGTGGCACGCCCCGACGGCGTGGTCCTGCTCGGGCTCGACGGTGCGGTCCACCGCATCACGCCGCTGCCCGCCGACGTGGTGCCGGACGAGGCGACCTCCCTGGTGCTCGGCCGCCCCTGACGCCGGGAACGCGCGGCTGTGGCGCCCGGGACGGCGGACCGTCCCGGGCACCACAGGGTCAGGCGGCGCGGTCAAGTAATCCGGCTTGACGCATTCCGTTATCGGAATATGATGACTGCCGTGGCACGAGCAGTGACGACGTCGGACACGTTCAACGCGATCGCCGAGCCGCAGCGCCGGGACATCCTGGCGCTGCTGCGGGCGGGTGAGCGGCCGGTGACCGACCTGGCCCGGGAGCTGGGGATGAGCCAGCCGGGGGCGTCCAAGCACCTGCGGGTGCTCCGGGAGGTGGGGCTGGTGCGGGTCCGCGAGGTGGGCAAGCAGCGCCTCTACGGCCTGGACGCCCGCGGGCTGCGGCCGATCCACGAGTGGGTCGGCGGGTTCGAGCGGTTCTGGAACGAGAGTTTCGACCGGCTCGACACCTACGTGCAGGAGCTCAAGCAGACACGGCAAGGGGAGTGACCGATGGCAGGGACAGGGCAGGAAACGGGGGCGGAGCCGGCGACGGCCGACCGGGAGGTCGTGATCTCCCGGGTCATCGCCGCCCCGCAGGAGCTGGTGTTCGAGGCGTTCACCGAGGTCCGGCACCTGTCACGGTGGTGGGGCCCGGACGGGTTCACCACCACCACGCGGTCCTTCGAGTTCCGCGAGGGCGGGGTCTGGGACTTCGTGATGCACGGGCCGGACGGGACCGACTACCCCGAGTGGATCACCTGGACCGGGATCGTCCCGCCGGAGCGGATCGCGCTGCTGCACGGTGAGTCCCGCGACGACCCGAACGCCTTCGAGTCGGTCCTGACGTTCGAGCCGGACGGCGCGGCGACCCGGATCGAGATGCGCACGGTGTTCCCCACGAAGGAACTGCGCGACGAGGCGGTGGAGAAGTACCACGCGATCGAGGGCGGCCGGCAGACGCTGAGCAGCCTGGCCGCCTACGTCACCGAGATCGTCCGGACGGGAGCGGAGGGCTGATGGCCGGGAAGGTGTTCTTCAGCGTGTCGATGTCGCTGGACGGGTTCATCGCGCCCGCGTCCCTCGGGGAACTGATGGGGCGGCAGTGGATGGAGCTGCAGCAGTGGATCTTCCCGCAGCGGTTCTTCCGGGAGAACCTCCACCTGGGCGAGGGCGGCGAGGAAGGGCGCGACAACGACATCGTGCGGGAGACGTTCGAGCGCACCGGCGCGAGCGTGATGGGCAAGCGCATGTTCGACGCCGGCGAGCGGATGTGGCCGGAGGAGGCGCCGTTCCACACGCCGGTCTTCGTCGTGACGCACGAGCGGCGTGACCCCTGGGAGCGGCCGGGCGGGACCACGTTCCACTTCGTCGACGACGGCATCGGGCCCGCGCTCGACCGGGCCCGCGAGGCCGCCGGCGACCGCGACGTCCGCATCGCCGGCGGCGCCGAGACGATCCTGCAGTACGTGAACGCCGGCCTGGTCGACGAGTTCTCGATCGCGCTGTCGCCCGTGCTGTTCGGCTCCGGAATCCGCCTGTTCGAGGGCGTGGACGCGGCCCGCGTGGCCCTGGAGCCGGTCCGCGCGGAGCCGTCCCCGCGGGTGACACACCTGACCTACACCGTGCGCCCCCGATAGCCGCGCCACGACGGCCAACCGGGAACAGCCAGGAACCTGTCAGGCACGCAGCGGCGGGCGCGTCCGAGTCGGACGCGCCCGCCGTGGTGTTCCGGTGGGTCAGGCGCCGCGCACCCAGTCCAGGGAGAACCGGGTGAAGATGATGCCGCCGGTGTTGCCGATCTCGTACAGGTCCGCGACCTGCCCGTCCGCCAGCACCGCCATCGTGGAGTAACCGGCGGCGCCGGGCTTGAGCAGCGCCCGGGTCGGCCAGGTCGCCCCGTTGTCGGTGGACAGCCGCACGGTGAGGTTGTTGCGGGCGCTCGAGCTCGCGTTGTTGCTGAACAGCACGGTGCTCGTGCGGGTCGGCGCGCCGTTCGCGCCGACGTCGGACGGGCGCAGGTAGCTCGTCTCGTCGGCGTTGCAGCCGGGGTCGGGCAGCAGGCTGCTCGCCGTCGCCGCGCCGAAGGTGACACCGCCGTCGGTGGACGTCGAGTAGTAGCGGCTGCGGACGCTGTCGTGGCGCATGTTCTGCACCACGGCGCCGGTGCTGCGCTCGACGGCCTTGCTCTCGTTGATGACGGCGCCGGCCGAGCCGCCCCGCCGCCACGTCACGCCGTGGTCGTCGCTGTACACGTTGCCGGCGTTGCTGACGCCGTTCGCGTCACGGTAGGAGATGGGCTGGATCAGCCGTCCCGAGCTGGTCTGGATGCCGTGGCCGGAGGAGAAGAACACCTGCTTCCACGCCGGGTCCTTCACCTGTGGGTTGAGCTCGACGGCCGCGCCCCACGTCGCGCCGTGATCGGTGCTCTTGACGTAGCGCAGGTGCAGGCTGTTGGGGTCGGTGGCGGTGTTGACGCCCGAGCCGGCCGACCAGTAGCTGATCCCGGGCCGCGGGGAGTACGTGAAGAAGACGTAGACGGCGCCGGTGGTGCGGTCGACCAGCACGCTGGGGTCGCCGACCCCCTCGCTGACGGTCGCCGCGTGGTGGATGATGCGCGGCTGCTCGAAGCTCGTGCCGCCGTTGGTGCTGCGCATCATGGCGATCTGGATGTTGTTGTCGCCGCCGCCGAGGTCGTAGCTGCCGCTGACGCGGGCGTCGGCGACGGCGATCACGGTGCCGTTGTTCGTCACCGCCATGCCGGGGATCCGGACGGAGGCGACGGTGCCGTCGTAGGTGCCGTTCGGTCCGTTGAGGCCGCGGATCACGCTCTGGGTCGTCAGCACCGTGACGGCGTTCATCTTGGGGGTGCCGTCGGCCAGGCCGCAGGTGGCGGTGCCCTGGTTCGTCAGGTCGAAGCCGGCCGCGGTCGTGCGCAGCGTGTACGCGGTGCCCGCCGGGACGGTCCAGTACAGCTGCGCGTTGCCGCCCGCCGCCACCGTTGTGGTCCACGGGGAGCCGGACCGCCCCGGCCACGTGGTGGTGAACGTCGTCGCGGCGCTCGTCCGGTTCTCCAGCGTGAGCTGCAGCCGGCCGGCGGTGCAGTCCATGCTGGCCAGCGCGGACATGCCGGTGCCGCAGTGGAAGATCCCGGCGGCCGTGGTGTCCAGCCCGGTCGGGGTGGTGGTGCGCAGGTCGTACGCGGTGCCGGGGGCGAGGGTCCAGTAGTGCAGGAAGGAGCCGCCGGCGGGGACCGTGCGCGTCCACGGCGAGCCGGAGCGCCCCGGCCAGGTGACCGTGTACGTCTGTGCGGCGGTGCTGGTGTTGACGAGGTTCAGCGTCAGCCGGCTGGCGGCGCAGTCGGCGCCGGCGACGGCGATGACGCCGGCGGGGGCGGCCTGGGCGGAGGCGGCCGGCAGCACGGCGGTGAAGGTCAGCGCGGCGATCACCGCCGTCGCAGCTCGGATCAAAGCTCTCGGATGTGTCACATCGGCTCCTTCGGATGCATGACCGCGGGGGATAGGTCATCGGACATACGATGTCCGATGACCATAGGGTGACGTGGATACCCCGTCAAGGGAGGTCATGCGGCGATGCGGCGCCCCGCGAGGTGGCCCCGCGATGTGGCCCCGGGATGCCAAGAGGCCGCCGGATACATCCGGCGGCCTCGCGGTCGGGGTCGGTGGTGGGTCAGTGCTCGGTGTGCTCCGCCGCGGACCGGGTGGCGGCAGCGATCCGCTGGCGGACCGGGGCGTAGTGCGCCACCACGGCGGCGGCGAAGGCTGCCGCGTCACGCTCGCGGGCCGCCTCGACCATGGCGCGGTGCGCCGTGACGGTGTCGGCCTTCGCCTCGCTGTTGGCGATGCCCAGGTACGGCGCGACGATCGTGTAGACGTCCCAGAACGCGCCGTTGAGCTGGGTGATCAGCTGGTTGCCCAACGGCTGCATGAGCAGGTCGTGAAACGCGCGGTCGGTCTCCACGAGCGCCTCGTCGGTGGTGCACCCGCCGAGCTGGTCGACGACCTCATCCAGCTTGGACAGCTGCTCGTCGTCGAGCCCCTCGATGATCCGGGCCGCCAGGCCCTCCTCGAACAGCTGACGGATCTCCACCAGGTCGAGCAGGACCCGGAAGTCGTCCTCGGGGCTGAGCAGGCCCCGGAAGGTGAGGCTCTCCACCAGGGAGGACAGCGACAGCCGGCCGACGAACATGCCGAATCCGTGGCGGACCTCGACGATGTCCAGCGCGGCCAGGGTCTTGATCGCCTCGCGCAGGCTGGACCGGCTGGCGTTGAGCGCGTCGCACAGCTCCGCCTCGGTCGGCAGGGAGTCGCCTGGCTTGAGGCGGTTCTCGATGATGTACGACTTGATCTGCTCCGTGACCGCGTGCCGCAACAGCGCGCGGCTGGCGCGGGCCGGCTTGATGTCCGTGCGCATTGCGTTTCCGATCGTTCGCTGCCAGGGGTGCTGGCTATGCTACCAAGCGTCGGACATCAGACATCCATCACTGTGCGTACGAGGTGAGGCGGGCGAAACCCCTCGTCCGATCCCAGGGGACATCAGGCGTATGATGTCTGATGTCATGACGGGAGTGCCCTCGGGTGGGGCTAGGGAGGGCAGTGTTCATGCGCGCGGACATCAAGCCGGTCCGGCCGGACCGCACCTTGCTGCGGCAAGCGGTGACGGACCGCATCAAGACGTATATCATCGACAACCGGCTCCGGCCAGGTGACTCCCTGCCGACCGAGGCGGAGCTGTGCGATGCCCTCAACGCCAGCAGGTCGAGCCTGCGTGAGGCGATCAAGACACTCGCCGCGCTCGACATCGTCGAGGTCCGCCACGGGTCGGGCACCTTCGTCGGGCGGTTGTCGCTGTCCTCGCTGGTGGAGAGCCTGACGTTCCGCAGCCTGCTCAGTCCCGGGGACGACGTGCGCGCCCTGCGGGATCTCGTGGACGTCCGGCAGTTGTTCGAGGAGGGCATGGCGGCCCGGATCGTCGAGCGGCTCGACGAGGCGCACGTGGCCAGCCTCGAGCACGCGGCGTCGGAGCTGGAGCGGTGTGCGCCCGGCAGCGCGCCGCAGGTCGAGGCCGACCGCCAGTTCCATCGGCTCCTCATGGAGCCGTTGGGCAACCACCTCGTCAGCCAGCTCACCACCGCGTTCTGGGACGTGCACGCCATCGTGGCGCCGTACCTGGGCATGTCCAGCCCGCAGGAGGACGCCGAGGCCCTGGCCGCGCACCGGGCCATGGTGGAGGCCGCCCGCCGGCGTGATGTGGACGCGTTCGCCGCCGCCGTGGTGCAGCACTACGCGCCGGTCCGCCGGAGGATCACCGCCGCCGACCCGGGCTGACCGCAGCGCCCCGGCGCCGGTACTGCGGCGGTCCCGGTGCGCGCTATGGTCCGAGGGAATGAATACGCAGCGTGACGCATGCCCGGTTCGGCGGGCGCGTCGCGCCGTGCTGTCGTGCCCGCCGGCGGGCCGGTGCGCGGGTCGACGGCGCATGCCGCCATCAGGCATGTTGCACCTTCGGCGGGGGTCGGCCCGATGGGCGGGCAGCGCGGGTCGACACCGGCGGGTCGCCGGAATCGATGTTGCGCATCCGTTACAGATGGTTCTCGCCCCGGCCTTGACTCAGCCCTGGCAGGCTTCTAGCGTACCGCCTACATTGATCAGACATACGATGTCTTACAACCTCGGGAGTAGGCATGAAGAACAGCTTCGAAGGCGTGTCCCGGCGCGACCTTCTGCGGTACACGGGCATCCTCGGCGCGGCGACCGCCATCACCGCCGGCCTCGGCGCCTGCGGCGACGGTGACAGCGACACCACGAGCGGCGCCGACAGCGGCCCGGCCGGCAAGACGATCGAGGCCACGCTCGCCTTCACCCTGTCCAGCGCGTTCGACCCGATGAACGCCTCCAGCGCGGTGGCCACGGCGGTGAACCAGCACGTCTTCGAGGCGCTGATCGACCTCGACCCGATCACGCGTGAGCCCTACCTGGCCCTGGCGGGCTCGCAGCCGACGCCGAGCGCCGACGGGCTGACCTGGACCGTGACGCTGCGCGAGGGCGCGAAGTTCTCCGACGGCACGCCGGTGACCGCCGAGGACGTCGCGTGGTCGTTCCAGCGGGCGATGGACCCGGCCAACAAGGCGCTCATGGCGGGCTTCATCACCTTCCTCGACAAGGTCACCGCGAAGGACCCGCGCACCGCGGAGTTCACCCTCAAGCACCCGTTCAGCCTGTTCCCGCAGCGGATCGCGGTCATCAAGATCGTGCCGAAGGCGAAGACCGGTGACGCGGCGGCGTCAAAGGCGTTCGACACCGCGCCGATCGGCTCCGGTCCGTTCACCGTCGTCAGCGCCAACGCCACCGCCGGCGTCGTGATGGGCATCAACGCCGCCTACAACGGCCCGCGCCCGGCGAAGGTCGAGAAGATCACGCTGCGGACCAGCTCGGACGGCACCGCCCGGCTCAACGACCTGCGGGGCGGATCGTCCCAGGCGATCGAGGCCGTGCCCTACCTCGACGTCAAGGCGCTCAGCGGCGGCGACCGCAAGGTCGAGGAGAAGCAGGCGTTCAACCACATGTTCCTGATGTTCAACTGCACGGCCGCACCCTTCAGCGACAAGCGGGTGCGCCAGGCGCTGCACTACGCCATCGACAAGGACAAGGTCATCAAGACGGCGCTGCAGGGCTACGGCACGGCGGCGACGAGCTACCTCGACGCGGGCAACGCCGGCTACCAGCAGGCCAGCACCGTCTACAACTACGACCCGGAAAAGGCCAAGAGCCTGCTGGCCGCCGCAGGCGCGAGCAACCTGTCGTTCGAGCTGCACACCACCGACGCCGCGTTCATCAAGGACAGCGCCCCCATCGTCATCGACGCCTGGAAGGCGATCGGGGTCAACGCGACGCTGAACACCATGCCGTCCTCGGCGATCTACGGCACCGTCGTGCCGGGCCCGAACTTCCGGGTCCTCGCCGCCTCCGGCGACCCGACGACATTCGGCCCGGACGTGGACCTCCTGCTGCGCTGGTTCTACCTCAACCAGACGTGGACCAAGGACCGGCACCGCTGGACCAACGACCAGGCCAAGCAGTGCGCGCAGCTCATCGAGTCGGCCGCGAAGGCCTCCGGCGCGGAGCAGAAGGCGATCTGGAAGCAGGCGCTGGACATCATCGCCGACGAGGCCCCGCTGTACCCGGTGTTCCACGTCAAGATGGTGACCGCGCACGACCCCAAGAAGCTCAAGAACTTCCAGGGCGCCTCGACCACCGGCCTGTACTTCCTCAACACGTCGCGGGCGTGAACCGTCGCCCCCTGAGGTTCGAGCGAATGCCGCCGGACGCCGGCCGGACCGGTGATCCCGGCCCGGCTGTGGCCCCGGCGGCGCACCCCGACAATGGAAGGAGCGGCGGGTGAACGCAATCCTCGGCATCGTCCTGCGCCGGCTCTCGGCGCTCGTCCCGCTGATGCTCGGCATCATCCTGTTCATCTTTCTCGTCATGGCGCTGTCACCGAACAGCGCGGCGATCTCCGTGCTGGGCAACCAGGCGACGGCGGAGCAGATCGACGCCTTCAACAAGGCCAACGGCCTGGACCGCCCGCTGCTGGTGCGCTACCTGGACTACCTGTGGTCGCTGCTGCAGGGCGACCTCGGCAACACCTTCTCCCTCAACGTGCCGATCAGCTCGGTGATCTCCGAGGCGCTGCCGGTCACGTTGCAGCTGACCTTCCTCGGCGTCCTCGGCGCGATCGTGGTCGCGCTCGTGCTGGGACTGACCGGGGCGCTCTACCGGGACCGCTGGCCCGACCAGCTCACCCGGCTGCTGTCGATGGCGGGCATCTCCATCCCGTCGTTCTGGCTGGCGATCCTGCTCATCCAGCAGCTGTCGACGATCGGCGGCGGCTCGCTGCCGAGCGGGCACTACGTGGCACCGTCGGAGTCGTTCAGCGGCTGGCTGCAGCACCTGGTCCTGCCCGCCGTCGCCCTGGCCGTGCCGGTCGGGTGCGCGCTGGCCCGGGTCGTGCGGACCTCGATGGTGGAGGAGCTCGACAAGGACTACGTGCGCACGGCGATCGGTGCCGGGCTGCCACCGATCGTGGTGGTCGGCCGCAACGTGCTGCGCAACGCCCTGCTGACCCCGATGACCGTCCTCGGTCTGCAGGTCGGCTACCTGATCGGTGGCGCGATCATCATCGAGGCCATCTTCACGCTGCCGGGCATGGGCACGCAGATCATGAGTGCGGTGCAGCAGAACGACATCGGGCTGGCCCGAGGACTGGTGATCGTCATCGCGCTCGGCTTCGTCATCGTGAACCTCGTCGTCGACCTGCTGTACCTGGCGGCGAACCCCCGACTCCGAGGAGCGCAGGCATGATCGCGCGGGCCGTCCATGCCGTCCAGGCCGTCGGCTCCGGCGTCCGCCGGCTGCCGCTGCCGGCCAAGATCTGCCTCGGGCTGCTGCTGATGGTCGTGGCGGTCGGGATCGCCGCGCCCTGGCTCGTCCGGCACGACCCCACCCAGGTCGCCCTCGCCGCGCCGACGACCGGCCCGAACGGCGACTTCTGGTTCGGCGTCGACCGGCTCGGCCGGGACATCTTCTCCCGCCTGGTCGCCGGCACCCGGCGTTCGCTGGTCGTCGGCTTCTGCTCCGCCGGGCTGGCGTTGCTCGCCGGCGCGATCCTGGGTGCGGTCGCGGCGACCAGCCGGCGCGCCGTCGACGAGATCATCATGCGGGCGCTGGACGTCGTGATGGCGTTCCCCACCATCGTGCTCGCGGCGATCCTGGTCGTCGCGTACGGCAACGACAGCCTCCCGGTCCTGGTGGGCGCCATCGGGTTCGTCTTCACCCCGCAGATCGCGCGGCTGGTCCGGGCCAACGTCGCCGCCCAGTACCACGAGGACTACGTCGCCGCCGAGCGGGTGATCGGCGCCGGCCGCTGGCACATCGTCGTGCGGCACGTCGCCCGCAACTGCGCGGCGCCGATCCTGGTGTACGCCACGATCATGGTGGCCAACGCGATCGTCTTCGAGGCGTCGCTGTCGTTCATCGGCGGCGGGCTGCAGCCGGAGGCGGGCCCGTCGTCCTGGGGCAGCGTCATCGCCTACGGGCAGCAACTGCTGGCCAGCAAGGGCTGGTGGGCGACCTTCTTCCCCGGCCTGCTGATCCTGCTCACCGTGCTGAGCCTGAACATCCTGGCGGAGGGCATCTCCGACGCCTGGGCGGCACCGGCCGGCCGGCGCCGCAGCGGGTCCGGCGAACCGCTGGACAAGGCGGTCGCGGACCGCACGCCGGTCGCCCTGCCGGGCCTGGCCGAGGCGGCGGCCCGGATCGCCGCCGCTGCCCGTCCACCGGTCACCGCGGCGCCGGTGCTGTCCGTGCGTGACCTTCGCGTCGGCTTCCCCGGCAGCCACAACGGCGTCGACATCGTCGACGGGGTGAGCTTCGACGTGCGCCCCGGCGAGGTGCTCGGACTCATCGGCGAGTCCGGTTGCGGCAAGTCGCTGACCGCGCTGACGCTGATGGGCCTGCAGCCGCGCGGCGCCCGGGTCGGCGGCACCGTCGACTTCGCCGGCACCGACCTGCTCACCCTGCGCGGTGCCGCCCGGCGGGCCGTGACGGGCCGGCAGGTCGCGATGATCTACCAGGACGCGCTGTCGGCGCTCAACCCGTCGATGACCGTCCGGGCGCAGCTCAAGCAGATCATCCGCCGCGGCGGCACGCGCACGGCGCCCGAGCTGATGACGCTCGTCGGGCTGGACCCCGACCGGACCCTGTCGTCCTACCCGCACGAGCTGTCCGGCGGGCAGCGGCAACGCGTCGTCATCGCGATGGCGCTGGCGCGCGACCCGAAGCTGGTCGTCGCGGACGAGCCGACCACCGCGCTGGACGTCACGGTCCAGGCGCAGGTCATCGAGCTGCTGCTGCGGCTGCGCGCCGAGCTCGGCTTCGCGCTCGTCCTCGTCTCCCACGACCTGGCACTGGTCAGCGACGTCTGCGACCGGATCGCGGTGATGTACGGCGGACACATCGTCGAGCACGGCGCCACCGCGGCCGTTCTGGCCGCGCCGGCCCACCACTACACCCGTGGGCTGCTGGGCTCGGTGCTGTCGCTGGAGTCGCAGGCGCCGAAGCTGGTGCAGATCAGCGGCACGGTGCCCGCACCCGCGGACTTCCCCGCCGGCTGCCGCTTCGCCGACCGCTGCCCGAGCGCGACCGAGCGCTGCGACCGGCAGCGCCCGGTGCTCGCCGAGCTCAACGGCCACCTGGCGGCCTGCCATCACCCGGCACCACGCGACAACGACGTGAAGGTGGCTGTCCAATGACCGCATCGTCCTGCGTGGACCTGGGGAGCCTGGCGGAGCTGCGCGAGGTCAGCGTCGAGCACCGGGCGCCCGGCGGCTCGCTGCTCAACCGCGACCGTGTGCACGCCCTCACCGGCGCGGACGTCACCGTGGCGCCCGGCGAGACGGTCGGCGTCGTCGGCGAGTCCGGTTGCGGCAAGTCGACCCTGGTGAAGGTGCTCGTCGGCCTGCAGCGGCCGACCGCGGGCACGGTCCTGCTCGGCGGCCGCGACATCTGGCGGCTGAGCACCACCGAGCGTCGCCGGCACATCGGCCGGACCGTCGGCATGGTCTTCCAGGACCCGTCGACGTCGCTCAACCGCCGCCTGCCCGTCGAGCGGATCATCGCCGATCCGCTGGACGTGCAGCGGTGGCGCACCCCGCGGGAGCGCCTGCAGCGCGTCGGGGAGCTGCTGCACCTCGTCGGCCTGCCGTCCTCGGCGCGTGACGCGCTGCCCGCGCACCTGTCCGGCGGGCAGCGGCAGCGGGTGGCCATCGCCCGGGCGCTCGCCCTGGAGCCGGCGCTGCTCGTCGCCGACGAGCCGACCTCGGCGCTGGACGTGTCGGTGCGGGCGCAGATCCTCAACCTGCTCATGGACCTGCGCGAGCGGCTCGGGCTCGCGATGGTGTTCGTGTCGCACGACCTGCAGACGGTCCGGCGCGTGTCGGACCGGATCGTCACCATGTACCTCGGCCGCGTGGTCGAGGAGCTGCCGGTCGCGCGCATCGAGCGGGGGCGCCACCCGTACACGCAGGCGCTGTTCTCAGCCACACCCGGGCTGCTGCGGCCGATGCGTCCCATCCCGCTGACCGGTCCGGTCCCGTCCGCGGTGCGCCCGCCGTCGGGCTGCCCCTTCCGCACCCGGTGCTGGCGCGCCACCGACACGTGCGCCACCGCGATGCCGCCCTACGCCGAGGACAGCGTCGACCCGGCCCAGCGGTTCCGCTGCTACCACCCTGTCACCGACTACTCGGATCTGCACCGCGCCGCCGGCCCGGCGGACGGTGCCGGCCGATCCACGGAAGGAATCCGATGACCAGCACCATCACCTCCACGACCGGCGCGGCGGCCACCGCGGGATCCACGGTGCCCCGGGGGCTGACCGGCGTGGTGCCGCCGGTGTGCACCCCGCTCACCCCGGACCTGGAGGTGGACGTCGCGTCGCTGCTGCGCCTGGTCGACTTCCAGCTGGCCGGCGGCGTGGACGGGCTGTTCGTGCTCGGCTCCTCCAGCGAGGTGGCGTTCCTGCCGGACCGGCACCGCGCCACGGTCGTCGACGCGGTCGTGCGGCACGTCGCCGGGCAGGTGCCGGTGCTGGTGGGGGTCATCGACATGACGACCCTGCGGGTGCTCGACCACGCGCACCGGGCCGTGCGGGCCGGCTGCGCCGGCATCGTCGTCACCGCGCCCTTCTACACGCGGACCCATCCGGCGGAGGTCGAGCTGCACCTGCGGCGCATCGCCGAGCAGTGCCAGACCCCGGTGTACGCCTACGACCTGCCGGTGTCGGTGCACACCCGGCTCGACCCGCAGATGCTCCTGCGGCTGGCCGCCGACGGGGTCCTCGCCGGGCTCAAGGACTCCACCGGCGACGACGCCGGGCTGCGGGACCTGCTGACCGCGCGCGACGACGCCGGGCTGTCGACGTTCACCGTGCTCACCGGCTCGGAGCTCACCGTCGACAACGCGCTGCGGATGGGCGCCGACGGGGTGGTGCCGGGCCTCGGCAACGTCGATCCGCACGGGTACGCGACGCTCTACCGGCACGCGGTGGCCGGGGAGTGGGACCTCGCCGCCCGCGAGCAGGAGCGGCTGCTGCGGCTGATGCGCATCGTGCACGTGGGCTCGTCGGCGCGGATGGGCCGCGGATCCTCGGCGCTGGGTGCGTTCAAGGCGGCCCTGCGGCTGCGCGGCGTCATCGACCACGCGGTCACCGCGCCGCCGCAGATCCAGCTCGACGACGCCGAGATCGACGTCGTGCGGCGCACCCTGGTGGCGACGGGCCTGCTGTGACCAGGGACACCACCGGCCGGCGCCGGGCGTGGATCGCGGTCGACATCGGCGGCACGAAGATCGCGGCTGGGCTGGTCGAGGACACCGACCGCGTCCTGGAACGCGGCAGCGTCGGCACCCCCGCCGGCGGCCCGGCGATCCTCGACGCCGCCGCGCGGCTCGTCCGGGGCATGCGCGAGCACGCCGAGCGGTGGGGGGTCGAGGTCGGCGCCGCCGGCGTCGGCGCCCCGGGCGTCATCGACCCGGCGACCGGGACGGTGCGCTCGGCCACGGACATCGTGCCCGGCTGGGCCGGAACCGCGGTGGGCGCCGAGCTGTCCGCCCGCACGGGCCTGCGGACCGCCGTCGCGAACGACGTGCGCGTCGCCGCCATGGGCGTGGCCCGGGACCCGGCCGTGGCGCGCTACCGGGACGTCCTGCACGTCTCGATCGGCACCGGTGTCGGCGGCGCGCTGCTGCGGCACGGCGCCGCCGTGGCGGGCCCGCACGCGAGCGCAGGCGAGCTGGCGCATCTGCTCGTGCCGGTGCGCGGGGCGATCCCGTGCGGCTGCGGGCGCCTCGACCATCTCGAGGCGGCGGTGGCAGGCCCCGCCATCGCCGCGGCGTACGCGCGGCAGCAGGGTGTCGACACGGTGCCGCTCACCGACGTCGTGACGCGGCTGCGCGCGGGCGACCGCGCCGCGGACATCGTGGTCCGCGGCGCGGGGCACCTGCTCGGTCGTGCCCTGGCCGGTCTGGTCGCCGCCGTGGACGTCGACGCGGTGACCCTCGGCGGCGGTGTCGCGCTCAACGTCGCCGAGTTCACCGGTGCCGTCGGCGAGGCCTTCCGCGAGGAGGCGCTCCCGCCGCTGCGGTCCGTGCCCGTTCTCGTGCCGGCCACAGGCGCCGACACCGCGCTGCTCGGGGCGGCGCACCTGGCCCGCACGACCGCGGCTGGGCACCGTTGAACCTCTCGCCATCCGTACAGGAGCAAGCTTGAACCTCACCGAACTCATGACGGCGATCCGCGGCGGACTCGTCGTCTCGTGCCAGGCCGGACCGACGCATCCGCTGCGGGACACGGCCACGATCCGCCGGCTCGCCGAGGCCGCCGTGCTCGGCGGCGCCACCGCCGTGCGGTGCGGCGGGGTCGGCGGGCTGGCCGATGTCCGCGCCGTCGCCGACGCCGTCACGGTGCCGGTCATCGGGCTGACGAAGCGCGGCGGCAGCGGCGTGTTCATCACCCCGACCGTCGCTGACGCCCTGGAGGTGCTGGCCGCCGGGGCGGACGTCGTTGCCACCGACGCCACGGCCCGTCCCCGGCCGGACGGCGCGTCCCTGCGCGACACCGTCCAGGCGGTGCACGATGCCGGCGGCCTCGTCATGGCCGATGTGTCCACAGTGGCCGAAGGGGTCGCGGCGGCCGCCTGCGGCGTGGACCTCATCGCCACCACACTGTCCGGGTACACGCCGTACAGCCCGCAGCTCACCGGGCCCGACCTCGCCCTCGTGCGCGAGCTGGCCGCCGAGGTGCCGGCCGTGCCGGTCGTCGCCGAAGGGCGCTACCACCGGCCGGAGCACGTCCGGCAGGCCCTGGACGCGGGCGCGGCCGCCGTGGTCGTCGGCACCGCGATCACCGATCCGGCCTGGATCACCAGCAGGTTCGCCGAGGTGACCGACCGATGACGCCGGCTCCGCGCAGGCGGCCCCCGTTCGAACCTGCCGTCGCCGCGGAGCTCGAGCGGATGCGCGCCGACGGCACCCTGGTCTCGGTGACCGCGGACCAGATCGCCGGGCGCCGCGCGAGTGCGGTCCCGGAGGACCTCTCGGCGTTCCCGGTCGACCGGCGGGACCTGACCATCGCCGGCTATCAGGGCGCGGCCCTGCGGGTGTCGGTCTTCACCGGGTCCACTGTGGACGGACCGGCGCCGGTGGTGCTGCACTTCCACGGCGGCGGCATGATGCTCGGCGACCGCCTCGCCGGCATGTCGGCCGTGCTGCCCTGGGTGGTCGAGCACGGTGCGGTGGCCGTGACCGTCGACTACCGGCTGGCCCCCGAACACCCGGACCCGGTCCCGGTGGAGGACTGCTACGCGGCGCTGCTCTGGGTAGCCGGGCACGCCGCCGAGCTCGGCGCCGATCCGGACCGCATCGTGCTCGTCGGGGCCAGCGCCGGGGGTGGCCTGGCGGCCGGCACGGCGCTGCTGGCCCGCGACCGCGGGGGACCGGCGCTGCTCGGGCAGATGCTGATCTGCCCGATGCTCGACGACCGGGACCAGACGATGTCGATGCGGCAGTTCGACGGCGTCGGCGCCTGGGACCGGGGCAGCATCCGCACCGGCTGGACCGCCCTGCTCGGCGACCGGCGGGCCACCGGCGACGTGTCGATCTACGCGGCACCCGGCCGTGCGACCGGACTCGCGGGCCTGCCGGCGACGTTCATCGACGTCGGCTCGGCCGAGGTCTTCCGGGACGAGGACGTCGCCTTCGCCACCCGGATCTGGGCCGACGGCGGCGATGCGGAGCTGCACGTGTGGCCCGGCGGCACGCACGGCTGGGACCAGCTCGTCCCGCAGTCGCCCATGGCCCGCCAGGCCGTGCGGACCCGGGACGAGTGGATCGCCCGGCTGCTGCGGCGGTGACCGCCGCGGCTCGCACCGCACGACCGCCAGCCCGCCCTGACGAGGGAGCGGGCCGGCGGCCGCGCCGGGTCAGGCGAGCAGGCAGCTGCCGCCGTTGGCGGTGACCCGCCACCGACCTTTCACGAACGCCTCCAGCACCGCCGTCGCCACCGCGCTGCTGGTCCGCGCGGTGGCCGCCGGCGCGGCGGTGTTGCGGCCCCGGCGGACCGCGGCACCGGCGTGGCGGGCGTCCACATCGGACGGCCGTTCGTCAGGCCCCGAATCATCGCCGCGCCGTGCGGAAGGCATGCTGGACGCGCCCGCCGCCCGCACGACCCTGCCTGGAGCGTCCATGACCGCGCTGCCCCGTGCCGCCGAGCTGACCCTCACGCAACGGATCCGCCTGCTCTCCGGCGGTGACGTGTGGCGCACCCGGGCGCTGCCCGAGGCCGGCGTGCCGGCCGCCGTCCTGAGCGACGGGCCGCACGGCCTGCGGTTCCAGGCCGACGCCGGCGACCATCTCGGCGTCACCGGCAGCGAACGGTCCACGTGCTTCCCGACGGCGGTGACCATCGCCAGCGCCTGGGACGAGGACCTGGCGGAGCGGATCGGGCAGGCGCTGGCCGTCGAGGCGCGGGCCCTGGGCGTCGACGTGGTGCTCGGGCCGGGCCTGAACATCAAGCGGCACCCGCTGTGCGGCCGGAACTTCGAGTACTTCTCGGAGGACCCGCTGCTCAGCGGCCGGCTCGCCGCGGCGATGGTGACCGGCCTGCAGCACCACGGGGTCGGTGCCTGCCTCAAGCACTTCGCGGTCAACAACCAGGAGTCCCACCGGTTCGTCGTCGACGCGGTCGTCGACGAGCGGACCCTGCGCGAGCTGTACCTGTCCGGCTTCGAGCACGCGGTGAAGGCCGGCCGGCCGTGGCTGGTCATGGCGGCGTACAACAACGTCAACGGCCACCCGGCGACCCAGCACCACCGGCTGCTCACCGGCATCCTGCGCGACGAGTGGGGCTTCGACGGCCTCGTGGTGAGCGACTGGGCCGCCACCAACGACCGGGTCGCGGCCGTCGCCGCCGGCATGGACCTGGAGATGCCCGGCAGCCAGGGCCTGTTCGACCGTGAGGTCGAGGAGGCGGTCACGTCCGGGCGGCTCCCAGCCGACCTGGTCACCGGGTCCGCCCAGCGGGTGCTCGACCTGGTGGCGAGGTCGGCGCGGACCCGGGGTCCCGCCATCCCCGTCGACGACCACGACGCCCTGGCCCGCCGCGCCGCCGCCGAAGGCACCGTGCTGCTCACCAACGACGGCGTCCTGCCGCTGGACCCCGGCCGCCCGGTCGCGCTGATCGGCGCGTTCGCGCAGCGACCCCGGTTCCAGGGCAGCGGCAGCTCCCAGGTCGCCCCGACCCGGATCACCACGGTCCTGGACGAGCTGACCCGCCGCGGCGTGACCGTCACCTACGCGCCCGGGTACGACCCCGTCCACGCGCGCCCCGACCCGGCCCTGATCGCCGAGGCGGTCGCCGCCGCCCGTGCCGCCGACGTCGCCGTCGTCATGGTCGGGCTGCCGCCGTCCAAGGAGAGCGAAGGGTTCGACCGCACCGACCTCGCGCTGCCCGCGCAGCACGACGACCTCGTCGCGGCCGTCTGCGCGGCCAACCCGCGCACCGTTGTCGCGCTGTCCAACGGCGCACCGGTCCTCATGCCGTGGAAGGACGCCCCGGCGGCGATCGTCGAGTCCTACCTCGGCGGTCAGACCGGTGGGGCGGGCCTCGCCGACGTGCTGTACGGCGACGCCGAGCCGTCCGGGCGGCTGGCCGAGTCGTTCCCGGCGTCGCTGGAGGACGTCGCCGCGGACCCGTACTTCCCCGGCGACCCGCATCAGGTCGAGTACCGCGAAGGCCTGTATGTCGGCTACCGGTACCACACGACCGCGCAGCGGGAGCCGCTGTTCCCGTTCGGGCACGGGCTCAGCTACACCACGTTCGCCTGGGACGGCATCGGCGTGGACCGCCCCACCGTCCAGGCCGGAGACGACGTCACCGTCACGGTGACCGTCACCAACACCGGCTCGCGCCCGGGCGCCGACGTCGTGCAGGTCTACCGGCACGACCGCACCGGCGTCGTCTCCCGCCCGCGCCGCGAGCTCGCCGGGTTCGCGAAGGTCCGCCTCCAGCCGGGGGAGCGGCAGACCGTGACCGTCGCCGTCGCGGCCCGGGCGTTCGCGTTCTACGACGTACGCGTCGCCGACTGGCGGATCCCGTCCGGCGCCCACGACCTGGAGGTGGCGCGGTCCAGCACCGACGTGGTCGGCGTCGTCACCGTCACGGTAGAGGGCGGCCTCGACGGCGCCGCTGCCACCGCCGCCGAGCCGCTTGTCGCCGCCGACGACGAGCAGTTCCGGCAGCGGCTGGGGCACCCGGTCCCGCGGCCCCGGCCGGTGCGGCCCTTCACCCGCCAGTCCACCCTGGACGAGGTCGGCACGACCCGCCCCGGCCGGCTGCTCAAGGCGATCCTGTGGCGGATGGCCCCGATCGACGACGACGTCCGGGCAGACCCGGCCGCACTCGCCATGTACGAGCACGGCATCAACGAGCTGCCGCTGCGCGGCGCCGCCATCTTCTCCGGCGGCCGCCTGCGCCTGGGCGCCGTCGACGCGCTCGTGCACGTGTTCAATGGGGAACCGGGGCGGGCCGCCGTCCGCGCGGTGACATCGCTCGCCAGTGCGGTGCGCCGGTGGGTGGGTCGCCGCGGCCGGCACTGACAGGCGCGATGGCGAGAAACTTGCGGTACGTGGCTTTCCCGCCACTGTCAGGGCGGCCTGCGCGGATGTGAGGCTGCACGGGTGAGAGGAGGAGCTGCCGTGGCCGACGGGGTGCATCGGGTCGTGGTGCTCGTGCTGGACGGAGCCAAGCCGCTCGACGTGGGCATCCCGGCGCAGGTGTTCACCAACCGGCCGAGCATGCCGTACGCGGTGCACGTGTGCGGGGCCGCGCCCGGGCTCGTGGCCGGTGGCGACGGGCTCGCGTACCACGTGGCCGAAGGGCTCGACGCGTTCGACGCGGCCGACACCGTGTTCATTCCCGGGTACCGGCATCCGGACCGTGAGGAGCCGCCGGCCGAGGTCGTCGCCGCCCTCCGCGCCGCCCACGCGCGCGGGGTCCGGCTCGCCGCGATCTCGACCGGGGCGTTCGCGCTCGCGGCGACCGGGCTGCTGGACGGCAAGCGGGCCACCACGCACTGGCACTACACGCGTGAGCTGGCCCGGCGCCATCCGGCGATCCTCGTCGACGAGGACGTGCTGTTCGTGGACGAGGGGGAGGTGCTCACCTCGGCAGGCGCGGCCAGCGGGATCGACCTCTGCCTGCATCTCGTGCGCCGCGACCACGGTGTCGCGCTGGCCAATCACGTGGCGCGGCGGCTCGTGGCGGCGCCGTACCGCAGCGGGGGACAGGTGCAGTACATCCCGCGCAGCGTGCCGGAGGCCGTCGGCGAGCACTTCGCGGCGACCCGGCAGTGGGCCCTCGAACGGCTCGGCGAGCCGCTCGCGCTCGAGGACCTGGCCCGCAACGCGAACGTGTCGGCGCGGACCTTCTCGCGGCGGTTCGTGGAGGAGACCGGGTACACGCCGACGCAGTGGATCCTGCGGGCGCGGGTGGACCGGGCGCGGGAGCTGCTGGAGCGCAGCGGGCTCGGGGTGGAGCAGATCGCGGCGCGGGTCGGGCTCGGGACAGGGTCGAACCTGCGGCTGCACTTCCAGCGGATTCTGGGCACGTCGCCGAGCGAGTACCGCAAGACCTTCGCCCGTCCCAATGGCGCGATCCTTGCGGAGGCTGGCGAACCTACCGCTGTCGGCTGACCTAGCGAACCAGCACGATTGTCGCATGTCAGGACGAATTGCCATCAACGGGTTCGGGCGCATCGGGCGCGGCGTGCTGCGCGCGATCGTGGAGCGCGACAGCGACCTCGACGTCGTCGCCGTCAACGACCTCGCGGCGCCGGCGGCGCTGGCGCAGCTGCTGAAGTACGACACCACGCTCGGGCGGTTCGGGCGCATCGTCGCGGTCGACGGCGACGACCTGCTCGTCGACGGGCGGCGCATCCACGCGCTCGCCGAGCGCGAACCGCTCAAACTGCCGTGGGCCGAGCTCGGCGTCGACATCGTGCTCGAGACCACCGGCCGGTTCACCGCCGCCGACGCGGCCCGCGCACACCTCGACGCCGGCGCCGAGCGGGTGCTCGTCGGCGCACCCTCCGCCGGGGCCGACGTGACGCTCGCGTACGGCGTGAACACCGAGGCGTACGACCCGTTCCGGCACACGGTCGTGTCGAACGCCTCCTGCACCACCAACGCCCTCGCGCCGCTGGCCGCCGTGCTCGACGGGCTGGCCGGGATCGAGCACGGGTTCATGACCACCGTGCACGCGTACACCCAGGAGCAGAACCTCCAGGACGGCCCGCACCGGGATCCGCGCCGGGCCAGGGCCGCCGGGGTGAACATCGTGCCGACCACCACCGGCGCCGCGAAGGCGATCGGGCTCGTCCTGCCGGGCCTGGCCGGGCGGCTGTCCGGCGACTCGATCCGGGTGCCGGTCCCGGTCGGCTCGCTGGTCGAGCTCAACGCGACCGTCGAGACGGAGGTGACGCGCGACGCCGTGCTGGACGCCTACCGGAACGCGGCCGAAGGTCCGCTCAAGGGCATCCTGTCGTACTGCACGGACCCCATCGTCAGCGCCGACATCGTCGGCGACCCGGCGTCATGCGTCTTCGACTCGGCGCTGACCAGGGTCGAAGGGCGGCACGTGAAGGTCGTCGGCTGGTACGACAACGAGTGGGGCTTCGCCAACCGGGTCGTGGACACCCTGACGCTCATGAGCACGAAGGCGATCGCCTGACGGCTGGCCGGCGTGACGCCGGCCCGACCCGGGCACTAGGTTCGGCAGACATGGGTGCACTCGGGCGGGCCGGCGGAGCCTTCGTGGCCGGACCAGTACTGTCGCTGCTCGACGGACGGCTGAGCGTCGCGCCGCCGGACGGGGCCCGGGTCGAGGCGCGGCCACAGTCGCTGATGGGGGTGGCGACGTCCGCGCGGACCGAGACCCGGGTGGTGTACGACCTGGACGGCGAACGACTGGTGCTGCTGGCGACCGAGCTGTTCCGGACGGTGGCCGGAGATCTCGGGACGGCCGTCGGCACGGTCGTCGCCGCCGAGCCACTGCCGGCCGGTCAGCGGCTCGTGCCGATCCCGGTCCCGGGTGATGTCGTGGCCCACGGTTACCGGCCGCTGGACACGACGCGCCAGGCCGTGCCGATCGCGGACGCGTTCGTCCGGACCGGGGACACGAGCGTCGTACGGGTGCAGCTGTTCGTGTCGCCGAACGCCGCCGACGACCCGGACGGGCTGGCCGAGCTCGCCACGCGGATCCTGTCCACCGTCACCCCGGGCGGTCGTGGGACGGACTGGGCGGCCGGCACGAGGACACTGGTCGGACTGGACGGCCAGGCGGTCCTGACCGTGGACGCGCCGGCCGGTTGGGTCGCCTACCAGGAGCTCGGCCTGTCGTTCGTCGTGCTGCGCCTGCGCCGGCTGACGCCGCTGGACGGGCCGTACGTGGCGGCGAGCGTGTACCGGGGCAGCGCGCCCTCGCTCGCGCACACCGCCTTCCCGCAGGACTCGGTGACCCGGGGCGGCGGGCGGCTGCTCGGCTTGCCGACCGACTGGGTCCACGTGTTCCCGAAGGAGGCCGGCGCCCCGCCCAGGCACCTGCGGGAGGCGCTCGTGGAGGACGGCGGCGGGCAGTACGTCCACGCCCTGGCCGAGACCGGTGACGCCGCCTACGAACATGAGATCGACACGCTGCTGGGCTCCCTGCGGCGGTGCTGACCGGCGGAGCTCGGCCGTGTTCTTCACCCCGATGCGCCACGCCGCCGGCGGGTCCGGCGGATATCGTTGACGTCGTGTGGAGGCAGACGCGTGCACGCTGAACCGATCACGGACCCGGTCACGTACCACGGTGAAGGGCCCGTCTGGTCCGCGAGCTGGGGTGGCCTGCGCTGGGTGGACATGCTCGCCGGTGACGTCCTGTCGCTGGCCGCCGACGCGACGGTCACCCGCCGCCACGTCGGCACCGTCGCGGCGGTCGTGCGTCCCCGCAGGAGCGGCGGCGCCGTCATCGGCGTCGAGCGGGGGTTCGCCCTCGAGGACGCCGACGGCACGCTCACCCACCTGCCGGAGCTGTGGACCGACACCGGTGTGCGGATGAACGATGGCGGCTGCGACCCCGACGGGCGCTTCTACTGCGGCTCCATGGCGTACGACCAGCGGAAGGGCGCCGCGTCCCTGTACCGCCTGGACCCCGACGGGTCGGTGCAGGTCGTGCTCGACGCCGTCACGATCTCCAACGGCCTGGAATGGAGCCCGGACGGGTCCCGCGCCTACTACAACGACACCGCGACCGGCGAGGTGGCCACGTTCGACTACGACCCCGGCCTGGGGCTGACCGGCCGGCGCCGCTTCGTGCCGATCCCCGAAGGGCAAGGGCTCCCCGACGGGCTCACCGTCGACGTGGACGGCGGCGTCTGGGTCGCGCTGTACAAGGGCGGTGCCGTGCACCGCTACACCGCGGCCGGCGTCCTCGACGAGGTGGTCCAGGTGCCCACCGCCCGCGTCACCGCCTGCACGTTCGGCGGCGACCGCCTCGACGAACTGTTCATCACGACCTCGCGGGAAGGCCTCCAGCCGGGCGAGGACCCCGTCGCCGGGACACTCTTCCGCGCCGCCGTGGGCATCCAGGGCCTGCCCGTGCGGGAGTTCGCCGGCTGACCACCCGCGCGCCACGCCGGCCCGGCTCGCCGGGCGGTCAGCCCCACCATGCGGCGGTGCCGAGCACGGCCGCGGCGGGGCTGGTCCCGGCGAGCGTCTGGACGGCTCCGGCGAGGCCGGCGATGGCGGCGAGCCCGACGCGCCGGTTCTGGGCGTCGAGGCCGGTCCGCAGGACGAGCACAGCGGCCCGGGCGGTCGCGGCCCCGGGTTGCGCGTCGAGACACTCGCGGGCCCGGCGGGCGACCGCCAGCATCGCGCGCGCGGCGTCGTCACCGTGCCGGTTGCCGCCGGCACCGGCCGCCGCGGCGGCGGCCCGGGGCAGCAGCGCCGCCGGCAGATGCGGGGCGATCTCGGCGACGGCATCCGCCCGGGCCTGTCCGGACTGGCCTGTCCACGTGTCGTCGATGTCTCCTCCAGCGGCGATCGCCTCGGCGGCGTCCAAGGCCCGGGCACCGATCTCGCTGCGCTGGTGCTCGGCGACGACGGGCAGCAGCCGGCCGAGGGCTCTCACTCGGCGGGTGGGGTCGTTGATCGCCATCGCGGCACCGAGTGCCGCGCTGACGGCTTCGGCCGGTTCCTCGGTGCTCATGTCGGGGGCGGGCGCGGCATGCGCGTCCGCCTGCTCGGCGCGGGTGCCGGTGACGGCCGGGCGTGTGTCCGGCCGCGCGTCCCGTACATGCGGCGCGAGTGCGGCCAGGGCGTCCGCCCGCTGGTAGTGGTTGAGGACCGCGGCGGCGAGCCGCAGCGCCCGGTCGGCCACGTCCGGCGGCAGGGTGCCCGCGGCCGCCGCGCGCCCGAGGGTGACGAGGATCTGGGCCCGGTGCTTCGGGTCGGCCTCGGCGTCGTCGAGCGCGAGGCCGAGGGCGGCGGCGCGGTGGGGTTCGGACAGGTGCGGCACGAGGCCCGCCAGTGCCTGCCCCCGCGCGGCCCGGTCCGCGGTGAGGGCCGCCGCGGCGACGGCGTCCCGGCGCTGCTGCGCGGGCAGGTGCGGGGTGAGTCCGGCGAGGGCATCGGCCAGGGCGCCCGGTTCGGTGATCGCCGCCGCGATCCCGAGCGCGTCACCGAGCAGGTCGGGCGGCAGGTGCGGCGCGACCCCGACGAGCGCCCACGCCCGAGCGGAGGCCGACACGATGCCGCGTACGGCGTCCAGCATCTGATCGGCCGTCACGTCACCGCGCCGGGCGGCGTGGCCGGGGACGCCGTGGTCCCGATCGCCGGCGCCGGTTGTCCGGAGCGCGGTCGGGGCGAGGGCGGTCAGGGCGCGGGCCCGCCAGTCGTCGTCACCGACGGCCGTGGCGGCGGCGGCCGCGCGGCGGAGGATCACCTCGCGCACGCCGGCCGGGAGGCGTGGCGCGAGCGCCGTCCAGACCCGGGCCCGTAGCCCAGGCTGGTGCAGCGTCGGCACGGTGGCGAGGCCCTGGAATGCCCGGTCGGCCGGCAGGTGGGCGGCCAGAGCCTCCAGTGCCTCGGCGCGGTGCTCCTCGTCGTGGATCGCGGTCGCCGCGGCGAGCGCGGCGTCGACGTGCCGGTCCGGCAGGTGCGGGGCCAGTCCGGCGAGGGCGGCGGCGCGCTTCTGCTCGTCGGCGATGGCGGCGGCCATGTCGAGGGCGCGGTCGGTCAGCCGGTCCGGCAGGTGGGCGGCGAGGCCGGTCAGGGCGGGGGCGCGCTGCCACTCCGGGCTGGCGGCGGCGGCGTCCAGAGCGTGCCGAGCGGCGGCGGCGCGGGGCTTCACCGGCAGGTGCGGCACGAGCGCGGTCAAGGCCTCGGCGCGCGGCCCCGGGTGCGTCATGGCCTTGGCGGCCGCGAGCGCGTGCGGCAGCAGCCGGTCCGGCAGCCGCGGGGCAAGGGCGGCGAGCAGCGCGGCCCGGGGGGTCTCGAAAGGGTGGCCGACGGCGAACGCGAGCACCCCGGCGAGATGCTCGGCGGGCAGATGCGGCACGAGCGGCGTCAGCGCGTCGGCCTGATAGAGCCAGTCGTATGCGGCGGCCGCCTCGACGGCCCGCTGCAGCTGCGCGGCGTCCAGGTGCGGGGCGACGGCCGCGAGCGCTTCGCCGCGGTCCCGGGGGGTGACGATCGCGGTGGCCACCGCCAGCGCTCGGGTGACGGCCGTGGCGCGCCGGTCGGGCGGCAGCAGCGGCACGAGCGCGGCCCACGCCATGACCTCGTAGAAGCCTGGGTGCTCGACGGTGGCGAGAGCGTCCAGCGCGGCCGAGGCCTGGTCCGGGTCCAGGAACGGGGCCAGGTCAGCGATCGCGGCGCCGCGCCAGTCGTACTCGTGGTCCGAGATCCGCTCCGGGTCAGGCACGGGCAGCCGGAACGCGAGCGTGTACTCGAGAGTGTCCGCGACGACGGCCGGGCGGTCGCCGGACGGCAGGAACGGCAGGAAGTACGCGGTGGTCTGGACCCGGTAGTGGCCGTCGTCGGCGAGCGCCTTCCTGAGCCACTGGCTTGCCCAGCGGGCATCGCGGCGGCGGGCCAGCCGTTCGGCGGCGCCGATCCCGGCCTCGCTCAGCCGGGCCGCGACCTCGGTGGAGACGCGGCTCCGGCGGCTGTGGACGCTCGCCGCGACCAGGCCCAGCCACACCTCGTCGACGAGCGACGGCGCGGGCCTGCCGGCGGCGAGGGCCGCGTCGGTCTCCGCAGCGGCGTGCCGGCGGGCGAGGTCGACGTCGGCGAGGAAGCCGTCGACGTGGTCGTGGGCGTCGTGCGCCTCGAACCAGACGTTGTCGAGCGTGCCGGTGAGCAGCAGGCGGCGCAGGTCGCGGTGGCGGCCGGCGGCGGCGAGGCCGGCGGCGAGGGTCCGCAGCGGGGCGAGGTCGTCGACGCCCGCCAGCAGCGGGTCGGCGGCGAGCGCCGGCAGGCCGGCGTCCAGGCCGCCGAACAGCGTCAGGTAGTGGTCAGGGGAGAGGTCCGGTCCCGTCACGCCGATCATGATGGCGTGCCGGGTCAAGCCGCACGCCGCGGCGCGGCTCAGGCCGTGCGCTGGTCCGTGCGCTGGTCCGCGCGCTGGTCCGTGCGCTGGTCCGTGCGCTGGTCCGTGCGCCAGGTCCAGGCGTACCAGACGATGAACGCGGTGCAGCCGAGCTCCACGACGCTGTACAGGACGTAGTACGCGGCCGGCGTGCCGACGGTGAGGGAGGCCGCCTGGACGAGCGTCATCACTGCGCCGGCGGCGATGTTGGCCCAGCGGGCCGCACGGTGCGGCAGCACCCGCGACAGCAGCACCATCCAGATCGGCACCTGCATCAGGAAGCCGGCGCCGAGAAGGAATCCCGGGCTGATCCGCATGCCGTTGACCTCGCCGTCGAGCAGGTCGGCCAGCACGGCCGAGTCCATGTGGCCCAGGACGTCGCAGTACAGGTAGCTGAGCACCGCGAAGATCCAGAGCGTCGAAAGCACGACGGCCCGGTCGCGGCGGGTCGTCCGGTCGGTGAGCAGGGTCCCGGTCACGGTGGCGTGCCTTTCGCGTCAGTGCCACGCTGGCACGTGGCGGTCCTGACGCTATTGGTGGCGGCGCCGCGTTCGTACCCTCCACGGAGGGAACCCGGCTGGTCCTTTGGAGGGAACCTACTGCCCCGGGGTGACGAAGCCGGACTCGTACGCGGCGACCACGGCCTGGGTGCGGTCGCGGACGCCGAGCTTCGCCAGCAGCGTCGCCACGTGCGACTTGACGGTCTGCACGGACAGGAACAGTTCGGTGGCGATCTCGGCGTTGGACAGGCCGCGGGCCAGCAGGCGCAGGACGTCCCGTTCGCGTTCGGACAGGTCGGGCAGGCCGGCGCCGGAAGGTGCGGCGAACCGTTCGATGATGCCGCGGGTCGATGCGGGGAACAGCAGCGACTCGCCGGTGCCGACCACCCGGGCGGCCTCGATGAGCTGCGCGGGCGGGGTCCGCTTCAGCACGAACCCGCTGGCGCCGGCGCGCAGCGCCCGGTACACGTACTCGTCGACCTCGAACGTCGTCAGCACCAGCACCCGCACCGACGCGCCGCCGGCGGTGATGCGGCGGGTCGCCTCGATACCGTCCGTGCCGGGCATCCGCACATCCATGAGGATCAGGTCCGGCGGCGGATCGGCAGCGGCGACCGCGACCGCGGTGTCCCCGTCGCCGGCCTCGGCGACGACCTCCCAGCCGGGCTCGGAGGCCAGGATGACCCGCAGCCCGATCCGGACGAGCGGATCGTCGTCGACGATGGCGATCCTCATCCCGACACCGTACGGCGCAGCGCGCAGCCGAGGCAGTCGCACCCGGCGGTGAGGCGGCAGGCGGCGGCCCCGTCAGGCAGGGCGGCGCCGAGCGGCACGACGGCGCGGACCGCGAACCCGCCGCCGGCGGTGCGCCCGAGGGTGGCGCGGCCGCCGAGCAGGGCGACCCGGTCGCGGATCGACGCGAGCCCGAGCCCGCCGCCGCCGGCCGGCGGTGCCTCCCCGACCGGGTTGACGACCGACAGGGCCACGATCCGCTCGTCCGCGGCGACGTCGACGTCCACGTCACGGCCGGGCGCGTGCTTGGCGGCGTTGGTGAGCGCCTCCTGGACGACCCGGTACACGCCCCGGCCGACGACCGGCGGCAGCGGCCCGAGCCGGATCCGGGACCGCACCCGCATCCCGGCGCCGGCCGCACCGTCCAGCAGCGCCGTGAGGTCCCCGGCGCCCGGCAGCGGCGCCAGGGCGTCCGGCCCGTGCCCGCGGATGCCGGCGATGATGCGGTCCAGTTCGCCGAGGGCGGCCCGGCCGCGCTCCTCGATCGTGGCGAGCGCGGCCCGCGCGAAGCCGGGGTCACGGTCGAACACGTGCACGCCCGCCCCGGCCTGCACCACGATCATCGACAGGAGATGGCCGATGCTGTCGTGCAGCTCCTGGTCGATACGTACCTGCTCCTCCGCCCGTACGGCGCGGGCCAGCACGGCGGCCTCGACCTCTCTGCGGCCCGGTCCGAGCGCCCAGACGGCGAGGCGGCGGTGCCATCCCGCCAGGGCACGCAGCGCACCGCGCAGCACCGGCACCGCCGCGACGAACGCGACCGGGCCGAGCAGCGACCAGGCCGTCCCGCCGGCGCCGATCGCGATCCGGTCGCTCATCCGGTCCGCCAGCGCGGCCAGCGGCCAGAGCAGGAGCAGCGGCGAGGCGGCGTACAGCAGCACGACGGCGGCGCCGAGGGGACCGCTGACGGCGCGGACCAGGGTCCACGCCAGCACCCGCCAGCTGTGCGGGTCGCGGACCACCGCGGCCGTCCACCGCCACGGGTCGACCAGCCGGCGCCACCGCGGGTGGGTGGCGCGCCGGAACCCGACCGGCGCCGGCGCGGCCACGTCCTGCCCCAGCAGGACCCGGGCCAGCAGCCGCTCGAACCGCCCGATCGGCCGTAGCAACAGGTGCGCGGCGAGCAGCAGCACCACGGTCACCGGCGCGAACCGGGTGACGATGCCCGACAGGTACAGCGAACCGACCAGCGCTACCCAGAACACCCCGAAGACGGCGCCGAGCAGGAGGTACCCCGCTTCCCGCACATCCCGGCCCGTCACGAGCACATCGTGCCAGCCGTCCCACCGGCGCCGATCCCTGGTACACCCATGGGCGAATCGTCCGAATGGGACATTCGCCGGCTCTGACCGGCCGCGGTCCCGCCTCGGCCGTTCCCGGTCCGCGGATCCGGGCACGGCCGAGCGCCGCGACGGTCAGGAGATGCGGGCGCCGGCGTGGATGGCCACGGCGTCGTGGGCGGCGACGTCCGTGCGGAACCAGCCGGTCCCGTCGACCGTGATGACCGGGCCGGTGCAGGCCGTGCCGCTCTTCTCACCGTGGATCACGTCGCAGTAGCGGCCGGCGGGCATGTTCGTGCGGTACGAGCGGCCGGTGACGGCGAAGTCCTCATCGTTGATGGTGATGTAGCCGGCGCTGCCGCGGCCGAACGCGATGTGCTGGAAGCCGTTGTCGTACCAGTTGACGACGCCGGTGCCGGTGACCGCGTTGCGGAACCCGACCATGTTGGCGATGACCTGCCAGCGGTGCTCGCAACGCCAGCCGGTGAAGCAGGTGGTGGCGTTGGTGCGGCCGGACGCGTCCGACGGCGGGCCCTGGTTGCGGTCGGTGAACTCGTAGCTCGACATCACCGTCGGGGATCCGTACGGCCACGCCAGCATGAACGCGTTGGCCAGGGCGTAGATGCCGTTGTCGCGGTAGGTCAGGGTGCCGGGGACGTCCCGCTGCGTGTCGTGGTTGTCGACGAACACGTTGGCGACGTTGCCCGGGATGTAGCCCCAGCCCTCACCGAAGTTCGAGAGGTACGCGAGCCGCTCGTCGCGGAACACGCGGGCGAGGTCCTTGCCGTACCGGAACTCGTGCACGTCGCCGTTGCCGGTGTACTCCTGCGGGGTGATCGGCTCGCCGGCGCCGTAGATGACCTCCTGCACCATGTACACCGGCCGGGACAGCCGGGCCTTCAGTGCGGCGATGTCGGCGGCGGGCATGTGTTTGCTGGCGTCCATCCTGAAGCCGTCGACGCCCAGCGACAGCAGGTCGTTGAGGTAGCCGGCGAGCCGGTCGCGCACGTAGGTGGCGCCGGTGTCGAGGTCCGCCAGGTTCGCCAGCTCGCAGTTCTGCACCTCGTAGCGGTCGTTGTAGTTGACGATGTCGTCGTTGCCGTTGCGCCCGCAGTGATGGAAGTCCTGCGTCTGGTACGTGCCGGGGTAGTCGTAGTGCGTCCAGGCGGACCCGGCCCAGCCCGGGCCGCTCTTGTCGGTGTTGGCCATGTGGTTCACGACCGCGTCGACGATGACCTTGACCCCCGCCGCGTGGCAGGCGCTGACCATCGACTGGAACTGCGACCGGGTGCCCTTGCGCGACTCGATGCGGTAGCTGACCGGCTGGTACGCGACCCACCACTCCTGACCCCGCACGTGCTCCTGCGGCGGGGAGACCTGGACGTAGCCGTAGCCGCGCGGCCCGAGGAAGGTGGAGCATTCGGATGCGACCGATGTCCAGTTCCACTCGAACAGGTTGGCGATGACGGTCTTCGGCCCGGCGGTGGCGGCCTCTGACGGCGTGACGGCCTGCGGCGCGACGGTCGCCACGGTGGTGGTCAGCGCCGCGAGCACGACGGTGGACAGGACGGCGGCAAGCGGCCGGCAGCTCGGCATGGGTGCTCCAATGACAAGGCGGCGGAAGCTCAAGTATCGATGAACGTGCCTGCCATGGGCAACCTCGCCGCGGCCGGCCGGCGGAGGTCATAGGCATTGTCTATGACCGTGGTTCCGGATCGGCCGCTACCGGGGCGCTCCGCCGGGGCGGAGCCTGAGTCGGTGATCGTTCTTGCTGAGGCTCGTGGGCGTCGCCTGCCGGTCCAGGCCGCAGGGCTCGGTGCGGCCGTCGTGCTCGGCGCGGCCGCGTCCGTGCTCGGCGCGCGGGTCCCCGTGCTGGGCGCGCCGGTCTTCGCCGTCGCCGCCGGGGTGCTGCTGAGTCCGCTGGCCCGGCGCCGGTGCGAGGCGTTGCGGCCGGGGCTGGCCGTGGCCAAGGGTGCGGTCCTGCAGCTGTCCGTCGTGCTGCTGGGCGCTCAGCTGTCGCTCGGCGAGGTGCTGCGGGTCGGCGCGGGGTCGCTGCCGGTCATGCTCGGCACGCTGGCGGTGTGCCTGCTGCTGGCCTGGCTGGTCGGCCGGCGGCTCGGCGTCTCCGGCGACCTGCGCACGCTGATCGGCGTCGGCACGGGCATCTGCGGTGCCTCCGCCGTCGCGGCCGCCACGCCGGCGCTGCGGGCGAAGAGCGGCGACGTGGCGTACGCCATCTCGACGATCTTCGTGTTCAACGTCGCCGCCGTGCTGGTCTTCCCGCCGCTCGGCCACGCACTCGGCCTGAGCCCGCACGAGTTCGGGCTGTTCGCGGGCACGGCGGTCAACGACACCAGTTCGGTGGTGGCCGCCGCGGGCGCCTACGGGGACGGCGCCGACCGGTTCGCGGTCGTCGTCAAGCTGGCCCGGACGCTGATGATCATTCCGGTGGTGCTCGTCGTCACCGCCTGGACCCGCCGCCGCGAGGAGCCCGCGCCGACGTCGAAGGTACGGCTGGCGGCCTCCCTCGTCCCGTGGTTCCTGGTCGCGTTTCTCGGCGTGGCCGCGCTGAACACCGGTGGCCTGATCCCCGCCGGGGCCGGGACGGCGCTGCACCGGCTGGCGCTGCTGTGCATCGCGATCGCCCTCGCCGGGGTGGGCCTGTCCACCGACGTGGCGGCCATGCGCCGGGCCGGCGTCCGGCCGCTGCTGCTCGGCCTGATCCTCTGGGTCGCGGTCAGCGCGACCAGCCTCGGGCTGCAGCACCTGCTCACCGGATGACGGACCGGCCGGAAGGCGGCTGTGACAGACTGCGCACGATGCCACTGCCGCCCTGGATGAACGACCTGCCGGCGCTCGATCTCCTGGTCTCCGTCGCCGAGACCGGCAGCGTCGGGCGCGCGGCGCTGGCGCACGGGATCACCCAGCCCAGCGCGAGCGCGCGGCTGGCGAAGCTGGAGCGCCGGCTCGGCGTGCCCCTGCTGGTGCGCTCCAGACGGGGAAGCCTGCTCACCCCCGCCGGGGAGGCGGTCGTCGCCTGGTCGCACGGCGTCATCGACGCCGCGCAAGCCCTCGCCGACGGCGTGCTGACCCTGCGCGCCGACCGGCAGGCGCGGCTGCGCCTGTCGGCGAGCCTCACCGTGGCCGAGCACCTGCTGCCGGGCTGGCTGCTGAGCCTGCGCCGCACCCATCCCGGCCTCGACATCGCCGCCGACGTGGCGAACAGCCAGGGCGTCGTCGAGGCCGTCCGCCGGGGCGTGGCCGACCTCGGCTTCGTCGAGTCGCCCGACATCCCGGCAGACCTCGGCTCCCGCGCCGTCGGTGAGGACCGGCTCGCCCTGGTCGTCGCCGCCAGCTACCCGCTCGCCGCGCAGGCCTGGCGCGAGCTGCGCCCCACCGACCTCGCCGACCAGCCGCTCCTGCTGCGGGAGCCGGGCTCCGGCACCCGCGACACCTTCCTGAACGCGCTCGAACAGGCGCTCGGCTTCCCGCCGGTGCTGCCGCACGCCATCAGCCTCGGCTCGACCACGACGATCCTCGCCACGGTCCGCGCGGGCGGCGGCATCGGCGTGATCAGCGCCCGCGCCGCCGCGTCCGCCGTCGCCGCCGGCGACCTGGTCGAGCTGCGGGTGGAGGGCCTTCGCCTGTCCCGCCCGCTGCACGCCTTGTGGCTCGGCCGCACCCCGACCACCGTGGCGGCGGAACTGCTGGCCATCGCGGCGCGGTGACGGGCGCCGGCACCACGGTCGCCGGTGCCGGCCGGTCAGCTCGGCCCGCCGGGCTCAGCACGGCGTCGTCCCGGACGCCGAGCAGACCCGGCACGCCCTGGCGATCGCCGGCGCTCCAGCGGTGCCGGTCGCCGCAGCCGATCCGGCCAGAGGTGCGGCAGTGTCCGGCCTGTCCCGATCCGGTACTGGGCCGGCGGACCAGCCACAGCCAGGGCCAGCGGCCCGCGCACCGGCCATACGCCAGCCACCTGACGCCAGCGCTCACACGTGCGCCAGACCATGCGCGGTCACGAGCTGCCGTATCCGCCGCCGCCGGGTGTCTCGACGACCAGCACGTCGCCCGGCCGGACGTCGACGGAGCCGCAGCCGGCGAGGCGGACGACGCTGCCGTCGGCGCGTTCCACCCGGTTGGCGCCGAGCGCGCCGGGCGCACCGCCGGCGAGGCCATACGGCGGCACGCGCCGGTGGCCCGACAGGGTGCTGACGGTCATCGACTCGAGGAACCGGATGCGGCGCACCGCGCCGTCGCCGCCCCGCCACCGGCCGGCGCCCCCGCTGCCGTGCCGGACGGCGAACTCGTCCAGGAGCACCGGGAAGCGCCATTCGAGGACTTCGGGGTCGGTCAGCCGGGAGTTCGTCATGTGGGTCTGCACCACCGAGGCCCCGTCGAACCCGTCGCCGGCGCCCGACCCGGAGGCGACGGTCTCGTAGTACTGGTGCCGCTCGTTGCCGAAGCTGACGTTGTTCATCGTCCCGGACCCTTCGGCCTGGACGCCGAGCGCGGCGTAGAGCGCGCCGACGATCGCCTGTGACGTCTCCACGTTTCCGGCGACCACGGCCGCGGGGTAGGCGGGCGCGAGCATCGAACCGGCAGGCACCACGATGCGCAGCGGGCGCAGGCAGCCGTCGTTGAGCGGGATCTCATCGGTGACCAGCGTCCGGAAGACGTACAGCACCGCCGCGGTGACGACCGACGAGGGCGCGTTGAAGTTCGTCGCCAGCTGCGGTGACGTGCCGCTGAAGTCGATCGTCGCGCCGCGGCCGGCGTGGTCGACCGTGATCCGGACCGCGATCGCCGCCCCTGAGTCCATCTCGTAGCGGTACTCGCCGTCGCCGAGGGCGTCGATGACGCGCCGTACCGCCTCCTCGGCGTTGTCCTGGACGTGCCGCATGTACGCCTGCACCACGTCGAGGCCGAAGTGGTCGATCATCCGTCCGACCTCTTCGACACCCTTGGCGTTCGCGGCGATCTGGGCGCGCAGGTCGGCGAGGTTGGTCGCCGGGTTCCGGGACGGGTACGGCGCCTCCGTGAGCAGCCGGAGCGTCTCCTCCTCGCGGAACCGGCCGTCCTCGACGAGCGGCCAGGTGTCGAACAGCACACCCTCCTCGTGGACGTCGCGGCTGGTCGCGGGCATGGAGCCGGGCGTGAGCCCGCCGATCTCCGCGTGGTGACCCCGGGAGGCCACGTAGAACAGCACGGCGGACCGGTCGGCGCCGAAGACCGGGGTGACGACGGTGATGTCGGGCAGATGGGTGCCGCCGTGGTACGGGTCGTTGATCGCGTACACGTCGCCGGGCCGCATGCCAGCGTGGCGACGACGGATGACCTCCTTGATGCTGGCGCTCATCGAGCCGAGGTGGACGGGGATGTGCGGCGCGTTGGCGATGAGATCGCCGTCCGGGTCGAACAGCGCGCACGAGAAGTCCAGCCGCTCGCGGATGTTCACCGACTGCGCGGTCGACTCCAGCCGGGCGCCCATCTGCTCGGCGATCGACATGAAGAGGTTGTTGAAGATCTCCAGCAGCACCGGGTCGACCTGGGTGGTCGCCTCGGAGGCCTGGTCGCTCGGCCGGATCCGTTCCAGGAGCAGGTGGCCGAACTTCGTCACCGCCGCCCGCCAGCCGTCGTCGACCACCGTGGTCGCGTCCGCCTCGGCCACGATGGCGGGGCCGCCGACGGTGTCGCCGGGGCGTAGGCGGTCCCGCTCGTACAGCGGCACCTCCCGCCAGGACCCGCCGGTGTACAAGCGGGTCGTGCCGAGCGGCCGTGCGGCGGCGCGTTCCGGCACGCTGGCGGGCTCGTCCGGGCGGGAGAGGTCCGGGGGTTCGGTCAGCCCGACGGCCTCGACCGAGACCGCCTCGACGATCAGCGGGCGGTCCATGAGGTACGCGTACATGCGCCGGTATGCCGTCCGGAACGACGCCACCATCGCGTCCAGGTCGGTGAGCTCGACCGGCAGCGCGGTGTCGGTGCCCTCGAAGCGCAGGTGCACGCGCCGGTGCACCCGGATGCGCCGGACCGGCACGTCCTCGTCCAGCAGCTGCGAGCGGGCCGCCGCCTCCAGCGCGTCCGCGACGCCGGTCAGCCGTCGCATCGCCGCGGGCTCCAGGCGGCGCTCCACCGACTGTTCGCGCATCGCGGTGGTGTCGGCGAGGCCGATGCCGAGCGCGGACAGCACGCCCGCCATCGGCGGCACGAGCACGGCGCGGATACCCAGCGAGTCGGCCACTGAGCACGCGTGTTGCCCGCCGGCACCCCCGAACGTCGTGAGCACGTACCCGGTGACGTCACGGCCTTGCTGCACCGAGATCCGTTTCACCGCGTTGGCCATGTTCGCGACCGCGATCTGCCGGTACCCCTCCGCGACCTGCTCCGGCGTGCGCTCGTCGCCGGTCCGCCCGGCGATGTCCGCGCTCAGCTCGGCGAACCTGCGTCGCACCACGCCGGCATCCAGTGGCTGGTCGCCGTCCGGTCCGAAGACCTGGGGGAACGTCGAGGGCTGGATCCGGCCGAGCATCACGTTGGCGTCGGTGATGGTGAGCGGCCCGCCGTTGCGGTAGCAGGCCGGCCCGGGGGCGGCACCCGCGGAGTCCGGCCCGACGCGGTAGCGGGCGCCGTCGAAGTGCAGGACCGACCCGCCGCCCGCCGCGACGGTGCGAATGTCGATCATGGGGGCGCGCAGCCGCACCCCCGCGATCTGGGTGTGGAAGACCCGCTCGTACTGGCCGGCGTAGTGCGACACGTCCGTGGAGGTGCCGCCCATGTCGAAGCCGATCACCTTGTCGAAGCCGGCCAGCCGCGACATGCGCGCCATGCCGACGATGCCACCGGCCGGACCGGACAGGATCGCGTCCTTGCCGCGGAAGTGCCCTGCCTCGGCCAGGCCGCCGTTGGACTGCATGAACATCAGCCGTACGCCGTGCAGCTGCTCCGCCACCGCTTCGACGTACCGGCGCAGGACCGGCGACAGGTACGCGTCGACGACGGTGGTGTCGCCGCGCGGCACCAGCTTCATCAACGGGCTCACCTCGCTCGAGCACGAGACCTGCCCGAAGCCAGCCCGCTCCGCCAGCCTTCCGATGTCCCGTTCGTGGGCCGGGTACAGGTGGCTGTGCAGGCAGACCACCGCGGCCGCGCGGATGCCGCTGTCGTGCGCCCGCCGCAGGTCGCCGGCGAGCCGGTCGAGATCCGGCGAGCGCAGCTCGGTGCCGTCGGCCGACATCCGTTCGGCCACCTCGATCACGCGCTCGTACAGCACCTCCGGCGGCACGATCCGCCGGTCGAAGATGCGTGGCCGGTTCTGGTAGCCGATCCGCAGCGCGTCGCCGAAGCCCTCCGTGATGACCAGCACGGTGCGCTCGCCCTTGCGCTCCAGCAGCGCGTTCGTGGCGACCGTGGTCCCCATCCGCACCGCCTCGATCCGGTCCACCGGTATCGGCGCCGCATCGGGAACACCGAGCAGTGCCCGGATTCCGGCGACCGCCGCGTCGGCGTAGCGTGCCGGGTTGTTCGACAACAGCTTGCGTGTCACCAGCCGGCCGTCGTCCGGCCTCCTGGCGACGACGTCGGTGAACGTGCCGCCACGGTCGATCCAGAACTGCCACCGTCCGCCTACCATTGCGAGCCTCCTCTTCCGGTGCCGGCGACGCGTCGCCGCGGGTCCACGGACGGGCTACCGTTGGCTGAGCCTGCGGGGAGACAGCGCGGAGATTGCGGCGGGCGTCGGGGACAGCGACATCGTCATCGCCACAGCCGAGATTCCGGGTCAGCAGCCGCCTGTACTCGTGTCCGTGCGAGTCGTCGGCGACGACAACCAGGTCTCGGAGGCACCCACCGACGCGTCGGAGATCTATGCGACGAGCATCGCCGTCCTGCTCAGGCATCTTGTCCACGACGGCCGGCTGTCGATCGACCGCACCGATCCCGTCCAGGCCGAACTGGTGGTGGCACACCATCGGGACATCCTCAACGACACGGTGTGGCGGCGGATCCTGGACGAGACCTCACTGGCGGGCGTGCCCTGATGCGTGCGCGCCCAGGATCGCGTGCCGCGCCATGGAAGCCGCGAGCCCAGTGCAGTGCGCGTAGTACCGGCAGGCCAATGCGGCGTCCAGCGCGGCGTCCACATCGACCGGAGCAGGATCGTGCAGCAGCAGGTGGTCGAGCCGCTGTCGCAGCCGGCGCACCTCGGCATCGGCGGCTGCGATCCGCGCCTCCGTGGCGGCCCGCGGCGACGTCCCGGCGCTGCCCGCCGTGACCATCATGTCGACGCAGATCCGGCCCAAGCGGCTCACGACGGCCTGCACCTCGGCCGGCATCGCCGGCCGCGCCGGCCCCGAGCCGGCGATCTCGGCCAGCCGCTTCGCCAGCCCCTCGACGCCCTCCGCGTCGGCATTGACCTGCGCGGCGGCGACGACCGCCCGTACAGCGGCGGCAGGCGACGCGTCCCGGGTCTCCCCGATCGCCAACGCCTGGTCGTCGACGGCCTGGCGCAGCGCGTACAACGCCTTCCCGGCGGCCTGGAGCGCGTCCGCGGCGGAAGAACCGGAGTCCGACAGGGCTTCGGAGACGTGCTCCATCGCGATTCGCGAGCGCTCGATCACCAAGGCCAGGTGACCGCTGAGCCCGCTCGTCTCCTGAGGATTCCACACTCCAGACTCCTGCTGGACGGTTGCGACACCAGTGTTGCGCCGGCCCGGGCGCGCGGCGTCACGCACGGCGCACTACCCCGGGCACCGCGCACCAATCACCCCCGGACCGGCCGCCGCCTCACCCGACCACGCAAACGGTGGACGATCACCCGGTCGGGTGGTCATGAACGTGGTCGTGTGGGCAAGACGAGTCGTTGACACACCGGATCTGGTGAGCGAGGAGCCATGCCGGGAGACATCGCACCGATCGTGGTCGGCGTCGACGGGTCGGCGGCCAGCCGCGGCGCGGTGCGCTGGGCCGCGGACGAAGCGGCCCGGCACAGGTGCCCGCTGATGGTGGTGCACGCGCTGGGCATCCCGGTCCCCTTCGGTCTCTCCGCGCAGGAGCCCGCGCTCGCCGGCAACGCGGCCGCGCTCGCGCGCGGATGGGAGCCGGCGATCGAGGTCGAGACCGTCGTCGCCGCAGGTGAGCCGTCCGACGTGCTGTGCGAACAGTCCCACCGCGCGCGGCTGGTCGTGATCGGCAGCCGCGGCCTCGGCGGTTTCGCCGGGCTGCTGCTCGGTTCGGTCGGCATGCACCTGAGCTCGCAAGCCGCGTGCCCGGTGCTGGTCGTCCACCACGCCGAGCGGTGGGCCGGCCCGGAGGCCTCGCTGCCGCGGAACGGCCCGGTCGTCGTGGGCGTCGACGGATCCTCCGGCTCCGTCCTGGCGCTCGAGCTGGCCTTCGAAGAGGCGGCCTCCCGCCATCTCCCGCTGGCCGTCGTCCGGGCCTGGCAGGTGCCGGACGCCGGCTCGGCATCGGCCGAGGCCGCCGCGGGTCACGCGTTGGCCGTCGAGGTCGAGCCCTGGCAGGCGAAGTACCCCGACGTCGAGATCGATCTCCGGCTGCTGCCCGGCACCGCGGCAGAGGTGCTGACCCGCGCGTCGGAGCACGCCGTGATGGTCGTGGTCGGCGTCCGGGGACGTGGCGGGTTCACGGGATCGCGGCTGGGCTCGGTCAGCGGGCAGGTCCTGCACCACGCCGCGGGCCCGGTGCTCATCGCCCGCGGCACGGGGGCCACGACCGAGACGGCGCCGTCGACGGACCGGCCGTGCCGGCGTATCGGCGTGGGTGTCGACGGCACCGAGTCCGGATGGACCGCCCTGTCCTGGGCCTGCGACGAGGCCGAGGCCGGCGCCGCCGACATCGCCGTCCGTCACACCGACCCACCCCACCGGATCCGCGGCCCCGGGCCGGACCTGCCGGTGCTGGAGCGCGTCGATCCCGTCCTGGCCCGGCACCTGCACGCCGCGCGCGACCGTCTCGGCGGGCAGCACGTCGACTTCGACGTGGCCGACGGCGGTGCCGTCGACGCCCTGCTGGACCTGGCCGACCGCGCCGATCTCCTCGTGCTCGGCGCGGCCGTGCCGGCTCATCTGGGACACCTGTCGACCGCCGCCCGCGTCGCCGCCCACGCGCCCGTGCCAGTGGTGATCGTGCCCGCTCCGGCGCCGCCGCACCGTCGAGGGCCGTTCGCCGGGCACGTCGTCGTCGCTGTCGACGGCTCGGCCGCGTCGCACTCCGCCATCAGGTTCGGCTTCCGGTACGCCCATCGACACCGCGTGCCGCTCGCCGCGGTCCATGTCAGTGCTCGGGCGGTGGGAGACTTCTGGTTCGACGAGACGACGCTGGAAACACACTTCGCCACCGAGCCGGAGTCGATCGGGCTCCTGGCCGCCTCGGTCGAGCCGGTCTCCGCCGGGTTCCCCCAGGTGCCGCTCAAGCGCGCGGTCTTCCTCGGCCCACCCGTCGAAGGCCTGCGCCGCGCCGCCGGTGGCGCTGTGCTGCTCGTCCTCGGCCGTCACGGACACCGCCTGCCTGCGCCGCTGCGGCTCGGCTCGGTCAGCCGGGCGTTCGCCGACCGGCCCCCGGGTGCGGTGGCAATCGTCGGATGACCCGGCCTGACCCTCACCGACCGCCGCGCGGGCCGGTCCGTGCGGGCACGCGGACCTCGTTCACTCCCTTGGTGGTGCGCACCAGCGCCAGGGCGACCGCGAGCTCGGTGTCGTCGTCGAAGCTGCCGTCGACGGCCGCCGTGGCGTCGTGGACCGAGACCGACCAGCGGTGCCTCCCGCCGGCGTAGCTGTCGAGGCGCCGCTGCGCCTCGCGCTGCGCGGACTCGTCGGTGGGCAGGATCGTCCGCAGCACGTCGCACCGGCTGACGATGCCGATGACGTGCTCCTCGACGACGACCGGGACGCTGTGCGCGCCCTGCTCCACCATGGCGGCCGCGATGTCGGCGACGTCGGCCTCGGGCCAGGCCACCAGCGGCCGGCCCGACATCACCTGGCCGACGCGCGGCGCGGGGGAGCCCCGGCCGCCCGGCGCCGCTTCGCCTGTCACGCCGCCCGTCACGCCGGCAGCCGCGGCGGCCGTCTGCTGCCGGAGCACGTCGAGCTCGCTGATCAGCCCGACCAGGACGTCTCGCTCGTCGACGACGGGCACCGTGGTGATGGACTCCCGCTCCAGCAGCGCCACCGCGTCGCCCAGCGGCGCATCGGCACGCACGGTGTGCACCGGCGCTGTCATGATGTCTTTGGCGTGCATCGTCGGCTCCTCAGTGGTGTGGCGGTCCGAGGGTCCTTCCGATCCTTGGGCGGCTCCTGATCAGGCCGGGATCACGCTGCCCGCGATCGGTTCGAACGCCATCCCCGTTCGCTTCCCGCCTGGGAATCGACGAAACCTCGTCGCGTCGGCGAGGTCGCCGGCTGCAGCCCCAGGATCGCCGGTGCTCTGACGGTGTCAGCTCGAGTGCCGGCCGTCCGCCGTGGCGAGGTGCCGAAGGTACGGGTCGGGCTCGGCGCCGACCGGCGCCAGGCGCAGCTTCACGTCGACCGCGGTGCAGCCGCGCGGGCCCACGAGGACCGGGTTCAGGTCGAGCTCCGCGATCTCGGGGAAGTCCTCGGCGAGGCGGCCGAGGCGCAGCAGCAGATCCTCCAGCGCCGAGGTGTCCGCGGGTGCCGCCCCGCGGTAGCCGGTCAGCAGTGGCGCGGCGCGCAGCCCGCGCCACATCGCCGCGGCGTCGCGGTCGGTGAGCGGCAGCAGCCGGAGCGTCCGGTCGCCGAGCAGGTCCGTGTACACACCGCCGAGGCCGAGCATGAGCAGGGAGCCGAACACCGGATCGTGTACCACGCCGGCCACCATCTCCACGCCCGGATCGGCCATCGGCTGGACGGTCACGGCGGGCTGCCCGGTGCCGACGGCAGCGCCGATCGCCCGGTACGCCACACGGACCGCGGCCTCGTCGGCGAGCCCGAGCCGCACAGCGCCGATGTCGCTCTTGTGCACGAGATCCGGTGCGGCGGCCTTCAGCGCCACCGGGTAGGAGATCACTTCGGCGTAGCGCAGCGCCTCGCCGGCGTCCGTGGCGATGCGCGTCTCCACCACCGGCACGCGGTAGCAGGTGAGCAGCGATCTGGCCACGTCGGCGGGCTGCCAGCCGCCGCCGGTCGCCAATGCCCGCTGCACGATGCCACGGGCCGCGCCGTGGTCGACGTCGGGCAGCGAGGGGCGGGTCCCGACCGGTTCGCGCCGCCTGGCCGCGTACCGTGCCGCCCGGCCCATCGCCAGCACCGCCGGCTCCGGCAGGTCGAACACCGGCACCTTGCGGGTCCCGAGGGTTCTCGGCACGTCCGGCGCGCCGACCACGACGACGGCGACCGGCAGCTGTGGGCAGTCGTCGACCGTGGCGGCGATCGCCGCGACGGTGCCGGGGGTGTCGTTGCTCCTCGTGGCGACGAACGTGACGACCAGCAGGTCCGCCTCGCCGGACCGGGCGACCACCCGGATCGCCTCGCTCACGGAATCGGCGGTGGCCTGGGCGCCGAGGTCGATGGGGTTCACGGCGGCCGGCGTGCGGCCGGGCAGGGTCAGCGTGGGCACGACGAGGCCCGCGGCCGGGGCGGCGTCGGCCGCCAGCACGTTCAGCCCGCCGGCGTTGCCCACCACGGCGAGGCGGTTGCCGGTGGGCAGCGGCTGGTCGGCCAGCACCCGTGCGGTGTCCAGCAGTTCGCCGAGCGTGTCGGTGCGGATGACGCCGGCCTGTTCGAACAGCGCCGCCACCGCCGTCTCCGGCGCCGCGACGGCGGCGGTGTGCGAGGCACCCGCCCGCCGGCCACCTTCCGAGCGGCCGCTCTTGACGGCCAGCACCGGCTTGCGGCTGGCCAGGGCCCGGGCGATCCAGGCGAACCGGCGCGGGTTGCCGAAGGACTCGACGTAGAGCGCGACGGCGCGGGTCGCCGGATCGTCGGCCCAGTAGCTGAGCAGGTCGTTGCTGCTGATGTCGGTCTTGTTGCCGAGCGACACGAAGCTGGAGATGCCGACGCCGCAGCCGGTGGCGGCGTCGAGGATGGCCACGCCGACCGCGCCGGACTGTGACGCCACCGCCAGGCCGCCCGCGACGGGCGGTGCCGGGGCGAAGGTGGCGGTCAGCCGCACGGCGGGGTCGGTGTTCACCACGCCGAGGCAGTTGGGGCCGAGGATCCGCATGCCGTGCCGGCGTGCGTGGCGGACGAGGGCCGCCTGGGTCGCCGGTTCGATGCCGGCGGTCAGGATGACCGCGGCGCGCACGCCCGCGGTGCTGCACTGGCGCACCACCTCGGGGACCGCCGCCGCGGGCACGGCGATGACGGCGAGGTCCACGGCACCGCCGATCGCCGCCACGCTGGGATGGGCGGCCATCCCGCACACCTCCGCGGCGTTCGGGTTGACCGCGTGGAGGGCCCCGGTGTAGCCGCCCGCCCGCAGCGCCGCGAGCACCTCGCGGCCGATCCCGCCGGGTCGCCTCCCGGCACCGATGACGGCCACCGAGGCCGGGGCCAGCAGCGGTCGCAACGAGTGGTGCGCCGCGGTGCGGTCCCGCAGCCCGACGGCGGCCAGCGCCGCCTCGTCCGGCAGTGTCGGCACCCGGATCTGGAACGTCCCGGCGTCGGCCTCGAGCCGTCGGGCGACACCTGGCGCGAGGTCACCGCCCACCCGCAGCATGGCGGCGTTGCCCGGCAGCACGTCGCCGACCAGCTCGGCGATGCCCGCCCGGCGCGCGGCGGCGGCCAGATGCTCCAGCAGCAGCGTGCCGAGACCCTCGCCGTGGTGATCGTCGTCGACCACGAGCGCGAAGTCGGCCCGTGCCGCGTCGATGCGTTCGTAGGAGCCGGCGGCGAGGACGCTGCCGCGCTCCTCCACGAGCAGGTGTACGTGGTCCGGCCCCGACGGCCGGACGAGCCTGCGGACCTCGCCGTCCAATGCCGTGCCAGCGCTGAAGAACCGCAGGTACCGGCTCGCCGGGGAGAGCCGCTGGTGCAGTGCGAGCAGGGCCGGCGCGTCCTGCGGCCGGATCGTGCGGAGCCGGACGATCCGGCCGTCCGTGGTCAGACAGTCGACGGCGCTCATCCGGTTGGTCATGATCGCCTCCAGCCCGTGATGCCGCTGTCAGCGGCGTTCGGTGGAATGCGCCCTGCCCGTTCACGTCATTCTCGCCCACGACCGAGGTGAACGGCAGGGGCGGGCGGCAGGGGCGGGCGGCGGTGGGTCTCGCCGCTGGTCATCCTCGGCGGGCGAATCGGTCGTGTCCGGGTGTGGTCGTCGGTGGAGTGGAGAGCGTAGGCACGCGAGCCGTCGAGCGGAGGTTGACGTGAACGACGACAGAGCGGTCGTGGTCGGCGCCGACGGCGGGGAGCCGTCGTTGCAGGCCGTGCGATGGGCGGCGGAGGAGGCGGCCCGGCGGGGCGCGCCGCTGCGTGTGCTGCTCGCGTACTACTGGAGGACGCCGCTGGCCGCGTTCGCCCCGGCGAGTGAGCTCGCCGAGACCGCGCGGCGGTCCGCCGACACGCTCGTCGCGGACATCGCGCGGGAGGCGTCCGCCGCGCATCCCGAGGCCGACGTGCGGGCGGAGGCGGTGCAGGGGCACCCTGCCGAGGCGCTGCTGACGGCGGGAGAGGACGCGGCGCTGCTGGTCCTGGGGACCAGGGGCCGGCACGCCACCGTGGGGGCCGTGCTCGGCTCGGTCAGCCAGCAGGTCGCCGTCCACGCGAGGTGTCCCGTGGTGGTCGTGCGGGGAAGGACCGACCCGACCGGTGACGTCCTCGTCGGCGTCGACGGCTCCGAACCGTCGGACCGCGCGCTGGCACTCGCGTTCGACGAGGCCCGGCAGCGTGGCTGCGGATTGGTGGCGGTCCGGGCCGTGGAGACGCCGCTGGTGCCGGTGCCGATCGGCGCGCCGCCGGTGGTGTACGACACGGCCGAGGTCCAGCGCGCGTTGTCCGAGCAGGCGGTCGAGCAGGTGGCCAGGGCGAGCGAGCGCTTCCCGGACGTGCGGTGGGAGTGCCACGGTGTCGCCGGTGACGCCGCCGATGTGCTCGTCGAGCGTTCCCAACGAGCGCAGCTGACGGTCGTCGGCAGTCGCGGGCACGGCGGGTTCGCCGGCCTGCTGCTCGGCTCGGTGGGTCTGCGCCTGCTCCACCGTGCGCACTGCCCGGTGCTGATCGCGCACGTCCCGCGCGGTGCCCCGGGACAGGAGGAGCCGTCGTGACCATCGCATCCATGCCCGCCGCGATCGTCATGGTGTGTCACGGCCGGGCCCCAGCGCGCCGGGCGCCGGTGTCGCCGGACGAGGACCACCGCGTCGCCGGGTGAGGTCGGCCGCCTCCAGCTCCGCCAGCTGCAGGGTCCGCGCGGCGAGCGCGGCCTCCAGGGCCGGGATCCAGTGGCGGTCCAGTGCCCGTACCCGCCGCCGGGTGGCGGCCATCTCGCTCTCGACGGCGGCGAGCGCCGCGTCGGCGGCCGCGTGCCTCACCGCGGCGAGCGCCGCCGCGCGGTACGCCGCCTCGGCCTGCGAGAGCGCGGCCCCTCCCGGCGCCAGGAGCTGCGCAGGGCGCTGCGGGATCAGCACCGACGGCTCTCCCGGGCAGCGGACGCCCATCACCGCGGTCCACGGCACCGAGACCTCAGCTGCCGGCAGCTCGGCCGCCGCTTCGATCGCCTCCAGGCCGTCAAGCAGCATCGCACGTTCGAGCCGGCCGCGGGCCGCCGTGTCGGCCGCCGTCCAGTCCCTGGCCGCCTCGGCACGGCGCCGCCGGAGGCGGTCCTGTTCGGCGGCGAGCAGGGTGAGCTTACGCCGCAGGACGCTGCTGCCGTGCCGGGTGACCTCGAGGCGGTGGCGCAGCCACAGCAGACCCGAGCGGCCCACCGGCACATGGCGCAGGGCGATCATCCCTGGGCCTCGGTGGCGTGGGCCGTGCGGATCGCCTCGGGCAGCATGACGAGCTCCCGATCCGGCAGGGTCCGCACCGCCTGCCAGGCCCGGTCGAGCGTGTCGTCCAGGGCCCGCGCCTCGTCGGGCCGCTGGTCGATCAGCCGCTGTTCGACGACGTCGGCGAAGCCGAGGTACTGGCGGTCCACGTCGCCGAGCGCCGCCGCCCCGATCAGGTCGGCCAGCTCGCGGGTCTGCCGGGCCCGCGACAAGGCGGCGAGCACCTGCGCCGCGAGCGGAAGGTGGTCGTCCCGGGTGCGGCCCGGGCCGGCCCCGTGGCGCATGAGCCGGGAGAGCGACGACAGCGGGTCGACCGGCGGATACACGCCCCGGCCGTGCAGTTCGGCCGACAGCACGATCTGCCCCTCGGTGATGTACCCGGTGAGGTCCGGCACCGGATGCGTGATGTCCCCGGCCGGCATGGTCAGCACCGGCAGGATCGTCACCGAGCCGGGCCGGTGCCGGATCCGGCCGCACCGTTCGTAGAGGGAGGCGAGGTCGGTGTAGAGGTACCCGGGATAGGCCCGCCGGGCGGGCAGCTCGCCACGGGCCGACGACACCTCCCGCAGCGCCTCGGCATAGCTGGTCATGTCGGTCATCACGACCAGGACGTCCCGGCCGCCGGTGAACGCGAGGTCCTCGGCGACTGTCAGTGCCAGCCGCGGCGTGAGGATCCGTTCGATCACCGGATCGTCCGCCGTGTTCAGCAGCAGCACCAGCTCACCGGCGGTGGCCCGTTCGTCCAGGGCGTCCCGGACGTACGCGGCGTCGGCGTGGGTGAGGCCCATGCCCGCGAAGACCACGCTGAACGGTGCGCCGCCGACATGGGACTGCGCGGCGATCTGGACGGCCAGTTCGAGGTGCGGCAGGCCCGCGGCGCTGAACACCGGGAGCTTCTGGCCGCGCACCAGGGTGGTCAGCGCGTCGACCACGGAGACGCCCGTGATGACCGGCTCGGCCGGTGGTTCGCGCCACGTCGGGTTGAGCGGTGCTCCGGCGACCGCCGCGCTGCGCTCACCGGTGACGGGCGGGCCGCCGTCGATCGGCGTGCCGCGGCCGTTGCAGGTGCGCCCCAGCCAGCGGTCGCCGACCGTGATGCGCATCGGTGCGCCGGCGAACGCGACGGTGCTGCCGTGGCGCCCCATGCCCGCCGTTCCCTCGAGCACCTGGACGACGGCCGTGTCGCGGTCGACCTCGAGCACGACGCCGTGCCGGCGGGCGCCGGCGGGCAGGCGGAGGGTGACGACATCGTCGTAGCCGGCTCCCGCGACGCCGCCGACGACGACCAGGGGGCCGCGCAGCTCCCGGATGTCGCCGTACTCGACCAAGGGCCATGCGGTCATGCCATCCTCCCCGGGGCCGCCGCATTGAGCTGGGCCAGGATCGAGTCGCGCAGCCGGGCGACGCCGCCGGCGTCGGCGGGGCCGAGCGTTTCGCGGGCGCGGGCCAGCGGGCCGAAGTCGATCGCCTCGATGGAGGCCGGCCCGGTGCCGGCGTCGACGAGCGCGTGGCAGCGGTCGCAGACGGTGAGGACGGCGTCGAGCAGCGCCGCCGACTTCACCGCCGTGCAGTAGGCGTCGTTCGCGACGAGGGCGTTCTGCTGCAGCACGCCGTCGCGCAGCAGCCGCCCGGCGAGCAGCGTCATCCGTTCGTGCGTCGGCAGCCCGCCCGTGCCGACGAGGTCGGCGAGCGCGGCGATGCGGTCGGCGTCGGCGAGCACGTCCAGCGCCCGCGCCCGCCGGGCGTCCCAGCCCGGATCCCCGCGACGGGCGTAGTCGGCACCGACCAGCCCGGTGTCGCGGGAGAACGACGCCGACCAGGACACCGCGGGGTAGTGGCGGGCGTAGGCGAGATCCCGGTCGAGCGTCCACCGGCAGCGCACGAACCGCTCGGTGTTCGCGACGACCGGCTCGGTCATGTCGCCGCCGGGCGGGGACACTGCGCCGACGATCGTGACCGAGCCGGAGCCGCCACCGAGCGTCCGCACGACGCCGGCTCTTTCGTAGAAGGCGGCCAGCGCCGAGGCGAGGTCGGCGGGGTAGCCCTCCTCGGCCGGTGGTGTTCCGCTGCGGGACGCGAACTCGCGCAGCGCCTCCGCCCACCGTGACGTGGAGTCGGCGATGACCACCGCGTCGTAGCCCATGTCGCGGTAGAACTCGGCGACGGTGACGCCGGTGTAGATGCTGGCCTCCCGGGCCATCATCGGCATGTTCGACGTGTTGGCGATCACGACGGTCCGGTCGAGCAGGCGGCCCCCGGTCCGAGGGTCCTCCAGTGTGGACAGCTCGCCGACGACGTCGGCCATCTCGTTGCCGCGCTCGCCGCATCCGACGTAGACGATGACGTGGGCGTCGCACCACTTGGCGATCTGCTGCAGCAGGAGGGTCTTGCCGGTGCCGAAGCCGCCCGGCACCGCCGCCGTGCCGCCTTTGGCGATCGGGAAGAACGCGTCGACCACGCGCTGCCCGGTGAGCAGCGGCGCGTCCGCGGCGCGGCGGTCCGTGTACGGGCGCGGGGTGCGTACGGGCCACGACGTGGTCATCGTCACCGGTGCCGTCCCGACGGTGACGAGGACGTCGTCGGGTCCGTACTCGCCGGGTGCGGCGACCTGTCGGACGGTGCCGGACACGTGCGGCGGGACGAGCACCCGGAACTCGATCGGGCCGCCGGTGGCGACGGTGCCGAGGATCCCGCCCGGTACGGCCGTGTCGCCCTTCGCCACCCGCGGTGTGAAACGCCGGGTCGCGCCCTGCGCCGGCGCGCCGAGCGACCCCGCGGTGAGCCAGACCGGGCCGCCGGCGAGGGGGCGCAGCAGGCCGTCGAACAGCCCGCCGAGCAGCCACGGCCCGAGCGGCGCCGCCAATGGCCGGCCGAGCGGGACGGCGGCGTCTCCGGGGCGGAGCCCGCCGGTGTACTCGTACGCCTGCACGGTGACGGCCGGGCCCCGGACGGCGACCACCTCGCCGGGTGAGCGGTGCGGGCCGAGCTCGAGCACGTCGTGCATGGCGGCGTCCGCGCCGTCCACCTGCACCAGCGGCCCGCTGACGCGCGTGATCCGGGCGGCCGGCGTGGAGTCGATGCCCCGTGCGGTCATCGCCACAGCTCCGCCACCGCTTCGGCCGACTCGACGGCATGCCGGGTGAGCGACGCGACGGAGCAGTCCACGCGCCGGTCACCGAGACGGGCCGTGAAGCCGCCACCGGCCGCCGGTTCGACCGTCGCGCCCGGACCGAGCGCGGCGGCGGCCCGGGCGGCGAGCGCGGGTCCGAGCCGCCTGTCGTCGAGTGCCGCTCGCAGCGCCTCGGCCACGCGACGGCACAGTTCGTCGTAGACGTCCCACTGCGCCGCCAGCACGAGCGCGTGGGCGGCACGGCGGGTGTGCGCCTCCTCGGCCTTGGCGAGGCGTGCGGCGTCGGCGCGGCCGGTGCCGCGCGCCACCTCCAGGACCCGTTCGGCCTCGGCGCCGGCGTCGGCCAGCAGCCGGGTGCAGGACCGTGCGGTCTCGGCGCGGACGGCGGCGGCGTCCGCCTGCGCACGGTGCAGCAGTGCCGAACGGACCGGCTCGAGGCTCTCACGGACCGGCATGCTCATGCGACACCGTCCGGGTCCGGCAGCACGGCGAGCAGGCGGCCACCCGGCCCGCCGGCCGCCACCACGGCCCGAGCCGCGGACGGGGTGACGATGACGAAGCCGACCCGGGGGTCGAGCTCCCGCCATGCGGCCTGGGCCGCCCGTTCGTCCTCCGCGGTGACGACCGTGACCCCGGCCAGGCCGTAGCCGCGGACCAGACGGGTCTCGCCGATCGCCGCGACGCGAACCGTCGCGTCCATGCTCACGCCTTGCCGATCAGGATGATCGCGACGATGAGCCCGTAGATCGCGATGCCCTCTGCCAGGCCGACGACCACCATGGCGCGGCCGAACAGCTCGGGACGCTCGCTCAACGCCGCCAGTGCCGCGGCGCCGGTGTACGCCACGGCGATCGCCGCGCCGATCGATGAGCCGGCCACCGCGATGGCCGCGCCGAGCAGCGCGGCCCAGCTCGCGCCGCCCGTCCCGGCCTGCGCGACCGCCGTGGTGCCCGCACCGGCCCGAGCCGGGGTGAGCAGCAGCGCCGCGGCGGAGACGGCGGCGGCGAACAGCACGGCGTTCGCCAGGACCAGCGCGCGGGTCACCAGCCGGGGCCGCCGGGCGGCGAATCGCCGTACGGCCCAGGCGACCATCAGGACACCCGGCACCGCGCCGAGCCAGAGTGCGTTCACCGCTGAACCTCCTTCGAAGCCGGAACACAGCGCCACGGCCGGAAGGGCCGGCCGGTTCCCTCGAACACCCGGGAGAACAGCTCGTAGTACTCCAGGCGCAGCGCCTGTACCCCGGCGACGACGGCCTCGAGGCCGAACGCGACCGCGTTGCCGAGCACGAAGACGGTCACCGCCGCGACCGTCCACGTCCCGCCCCGGTGCCACAGCCCGGTCGTGCCGGCCCACACGAGCGCGCCGAGTGCCGCGTGCGTCAGCCCGAACGCGGCCAGCCGGGCGAACGACACCAGGTTCGCGCAGATGCGGACGACGAGGTCGAAGAGCTGGACGGCGGTCTGCGCCACGGCGGCACCCTCGCCCGCGGCGGCATACAGGCCGGCAGCGGCGATCGCCAGTCCCGCGGCCGCGACGGCCGCCGCGACGGCGACGAGCGGGATGCTCGCGGCGAAGACTCCGCCGGCGAGCAGGCCCAGGCCGGCGAAGACGGCGGCGCCCGCGATGCCGGACGGCGCGTACAACGCCAACCCGGCCGAGCCCTCCCGCCAGCGGTTCACGATGCCCACCACGTAGGCGACGGCGAGGAACGCCCCGCCGAGCCCGACCGCGGCGACCAGCAGCCGCACCGGCTCGGCCAACGGCCGCAGCCACAGCGCGGACAGCAGCCCGGTGGGCCCGAAGAACTCGCCGTAGAGCACGCCGAAGACGGTGGCGGCCAGGCCCGCGCCGGCAACGAATGGCCACGCGTCGCGAAGCCTGGGGTACCGCCGGGGTGGGCGCCGGGCCAGCAATGCGGCGACCAGCACCAGGACGAGCCCGTGACCGGCGTCGCCGAACATCATTCCGAACATCACCACGTAGGCCACGCCGGCCAGGAGCGTCGGGTCGACATCGGCGTAGGGCACCGCGCCGTACGTCTCGACGATCGGCGCGAACGACCTGCTCACCCGCCCGGCCCGGGTGAGCAGCGTCGGCGGCTCGGTCCCGGGCGGCGGTCGCAGCGCGGCGAGCGCACCACCGAGTGGTGCCAGCCGGTCGGCCAACGCACCCCGGGCCGGCTCGGGACACCAGCCCAGGTACGCGGCCGCGCCGTGGCGGCGCGACGCCGCGGCCCGCATCCGGTCGAAGTCCACCGCGTCCGGATCGCCGGCGCCGTGGTCGACCGGCTCCAGCTCGACCACGCCGGCGAGCCCGACCTCGGTCAGGACCGCGTCGAGCGTGTTCTCGGGCGCCACCAGGGCGACCCGCGTCATGCGCACCGGCCGCAGCCGTTGCCGCCACGATGCCGGTCCGGGCGGGGTCACGGCGTGTCCCGGCCCCGGCCGGTGCCGTACATCTCGTCCAGCGCGGCCGAGACGATCGACGGCGCGGCGACGTCGAGGCGGTCCCAGGCGCGGGCACGCAACGCTTCGGCCGTGCACCGCGCGTCGGCCATGACGGTCTCCATGGCTTGGGCGGTGTCGGCGCGTGCCGCGGCGAACGCCTCGGCGCGAGCCTGTTGTGCACGGGTGTGCGCGGCCGTCATGATCCGTTGCGCCGCGACACCTGCCCGGCGCTGTCGCTGCGTGGCCGCCGCCTCCGCCTCGGCCCGGATCGCGGCGGCCTCCGCGTCGGCGGCGGCGAGCACGGAGAAGACCGGGCGCAGTTCCTCCTCGGCCCGAGCCGCCCGGTCGGCGGGCACCGCCGCCTGCCCGGCCGCGCCCGGGGGGCCGGCCGGCCGAAAGCGTTGCAGGAGTTGCCGCAGCGTCGTCACGGTCGGTTCCTACCCCCGCCGGACGGCCGGCAACGGCTCGCCGCGGCGCATCCTGGGGGTATGCGATCCGGTGCCGCGCAGGTCGCCGGCGCCGTGCGGGCACGCGCCCTCGCCCGGCGTTGTGTGGGTCCCGCGTCGGCACGGGTGCTGGCCGGGAGTTCGGGGCTCGACGCGGCGATCGGCATGCTGGCGGCGGGACCGTACGGCCGCGAGGTGCGCCCGGGCCAGGACACGCGGTCGGTGCAGGAGGCGGTGTCCCGCACGGCGCTGTGGCACCTGCGGATCCTCGCGGGATGGCTGCCGCGGGACGGCGTCGAGCAGTTGCGGGCGATCGCCGGCTGGTTCGAGATCCGCAACGTGGAGCGGATGTTGCGCCACGGACGGGGCCATGACGGCCCTGCACCGTTCGAACTGGGGTCGTTGGCGGTCGTGCGGCCGCCGCTGTCCGCCACGTTCACAGTGGACCAGGTGCGGGCGGCGCTGGCGTCATCCGCGTGGGGTGACCCCGGGGGCGCGACCGCCCGCGCGATCGGACAGGGCATGCGGGCCGGCTGGGCGGTGCGTGCCGCGGCGGTACCTCCGGCCGAGCCGTGGGCCGCGGGCGGCCTCGCCCTGATGGTGGCCCGGGAGCGCTGGTTCACCGGCCGGCCGCTCACCGAAGCGGCCCACACCCGCGCCGCCGGTCTGCTCGGCCGACGCGCGCTCGACGCCGCTTCGTTCGCCGGCTTCGTCGCAGCGCTTCCGGCCCCGGCCGCGTGGGCGCTCGCCGACGTGCCGTCGCCGGATGCGCTCTGGCGGGCGGAGGCGGGCTGGTGGGCACGGGTCGGCCGGGACGCACACGGGCTGCTGCGCACAGCCGGTTTCGACGGCCGTCCCGCCGTCGGCGCGGCCGCCGCGCTCGCGGTCGACGCCTGGCGGGTCAGAGCGGCCGTGGCCGCCGCGGCGGACGGCGCCGGCACCGGGCCGTACGACGCCGTGATCGACGCCGGCCGCCGGGAGTGACGGGTGAGAAGCCCCGGAATTTCGTGTGCGGATGGGTGCGCGAGGACGAGACTTGAACTCGTGCAGACGGTCGCGACGCGGGTGGCGCGCCGTATCGAGGTCCGTGGGACGGTGCAGGGCGTCGGCTTCCGGCCGTTCCTCTACCGGCTGGCCCGTGGGCTGGGCCTGGACGGTTGTGTCCGCAACGACGGCGGCGTCGTGGTGGTCGAGGCCGCCGGCTCTGCCGAGGCATTGCACGCGCTCGTCGCCCGGCTGCGGACCGAGGCGCCCGTCCAGGCCCGCGTCGACGACGTGCGGGTGAGCGAACTGCACGGTCGCGCGCCGGCGCCCGGCGCCGGCTTCCGGGTCGGCCTGTCGATCCGCCCGCGCACGGCCGGTGCCGCGACCGGCCGGATACCGCCGGACCTCGGCACCTGCGACCGGTGTCTGGCGGAGCTGTTCGACCCCGGCGACCGGCGGCACCGCTATCCGTTCGTCAACTGCACCGACTGCGGTCCCCGGGCGACGATTGCAGACGCCCTGCCATACGACCGGGCACGCACGAGCATGCGGGACTTCCCGATGTGCGCGGACTGTGCGGGGGAGTACGCAGATCCGGCGGACCGGCGCTTCCACGCCGAACCGATCGCCTGCCCGGCATGCGGCCCGCGACTGGCATGGCACGGCGCGGGCGACGCCGTCCCGGCCACCCACGGCGACGACGCGCTCGCCGCGGCGGAGCACCTCATCGGCCGCGGCGGTATTGTCGCCCTCAAGGGACTCGGCGGCTACCAGCTCGTCTGCGACGCGACCGACGGGACCGCCGTCGCCCGGCTGCGCGAACGCAAGCATCGCCCGGCCAAACCCTTCGCCGTCATGGTGGACAGCCTGGCGACGGCGCGGCGGCTGGCCCGCGTCAGCGGGGCGGAGGCGGCGCTGCTGACCTCGCCGGCGCGCCCGGTCGTGCTGCTGGCCCCACTGGCGGACGGCCCCGTGGTGGACGCCGTGGCGTCCGGTGTCCCGCGGCTCGGGCTGTTCCTGCCCACCACGCCGCTGCACCATCTGCTGCTCGCCGATCTGGCCCGCCCGCTGGTGGTCACCAGCGGCAACGTCTCGGACGAGCCGATCGTGGTCGACGACGACGAGGCCCGGCGGCGGCTGGCCGGGATCGCCGACGGCTTCCTCGGCCACGACCGGGCGATCCGGTCCCGGTACGACGACTCGGTGACCCGCGTCGTCGCCGGACGGGCGTCGCTCGTGCGGCGTGCCCGCGGCTACGCACCCGAGCCGATCGCCCTGCCGGTGCCCGCGCGGCCGCCGCTGCTGGCCGTCGGCGCTCAGCTCAAGCACACCTTCACGCTCGCCGACGGCGGCACCGCGTTCGTCGGTCCGCACACCGGCGACCTGGAACAGCAGGCCACGATGGAGGCGTTCACGGCGAACCTCGCGCAGTTGTCCCGCGTCGTGGGCGTCACGCCGGAGGTTGTCGCGCACGACCTGCATCCGGGCTACCTGTCGACGCAGTACGCCGCGGCGCTGCCGGTCGGGCGGCGGATCGCGGTGCAGCATCATCACGCGCATGTCGCGTCGTGCGCGGCGGAGCACGGTGTGACCGGCCGGTTCGTCGGCGTGGCCTACGACGGGCTGGGGCTCGGCGACGACGGCACCCTGTGGGGCGGCGAGGTGTTCGTCGCCGACCTCGTCTCGTGCCGGCGGGTGGCACGGTTCGCCCGGGCGCCGTTGCCCGGCGGTGAAGCCGCGGTGCGGCGCCCGGCCCGCATGGCGCTCGGCTATCTGTTCGGCTCCGAGCTGCCCGATGAACGTGTGCCGCGCGCGGCCGAGCCGTTCCTGCGCCGGTTGCCTGATCGCGAGGTCGCCACCGTGCGCCGGATGGTCGCGCGCGGCGTCAACTGCCCGGTCGCGTCGAGCGCGGGGAGGCTCTTCGACGCGGTCGCCACACTGCTCGGCGTCCGCGACGACGCGACCTACGAAGGGGAGGCGGCGGTCGCACTGGAGGCGCTCGCGGCCGGCTTTCCGGGCGCGCCCGAACTGCCGTGGCGGCTGACGGCACGGGACGGCCTGGTGGTGTACGACCCGTCGCCGACCCTGCTGGCACTGTCGGACGCGCTGCGGGACGGCGTCGGTGCGGGGCCGCTCGCCGCCGGGTTCCACGCCACGATCGCCGTCGTGACCGTCGCCCTGTGCACCGACGTCGCCGCGCGGCACGGGCTGCGGACCGTCTGCCTGTCCGGCGGGGTCATGCAGAACCAGCTCCTGGTGGAGGCCATCGTCGGGGGACTGTCGGCGGCGGGGCTGGAGCCACTGGTCAACGAGCTGGTGCCGGGCAACGACGGCGGGATCAGCTACGGCCAGGCGGCGGTCGCCGCCGCCCGGATGCGGAGGGGGTGAGGCGGATGTGCCTGGGCATCCCGGGCCGGATCGGGTCGGTCGACGACGCGAGCGGCCTGCGCATGGGCACGGTCGACTTCGGTGGCGTGGAACGCGAGGTGTGCCTCGCCTACGTCCCCGAGGCGCGGGCGGGTGACTACGTGATCGTGCACGTCGGATTCGCCATCAGCGTCGTGGACGAGGCCGAGGCGCGGCGGACGCTGGAGATCCTGGAGGCGATGGGCGACGTCCTGGAGCAGGAACTCGCCGGCGGACCGGGGGCGGCGCCATGAGGTACGTCGACGAGTACCGGGACCCGGCCCTCGCCCGGCGCTTGTTCGCCGAGATCCGCGCCGCGGCCACGCGGTCGTGGACCCTGATGGAGGTGTGTGGCGGACAGACCCACACCATCGTGCGGCAGGGCATCGACGAGCTCCTGCCGGCAGGGCTGCGGATGATCCACGGGCCGGGGTGCCCGGTCTGCGTGACGCCGCTGGAACTCATCGACAAGGCCCTGGAGATCGCCGGGCGCGACGAGGTCGTCTTCACGTCGTACGGCGACATGCTGCGCGTGCCGGGCAGCCGGACCGACCTGCTGTCACTGCGCGCCCGCGGCGCCGACGTCCGCGTGGTCTACTCGCCGCTCGACGCGGTCCGCGTCGCCGCCGACCGTCCCGACCGCGAGGTCGTGTTCTTCGCCGTGGGCTTCGAGACGACCGCCCCGGCCAACGCCATGGCCGTGCTGCGGGCCCACCAGCTCGGGCTGCCCAACTTCAGCATGCTGGTGAGCCATGTGCTGGTGCCGCCCGCGATGACCGCGATCCTCGACGCGCCGGACTGTGCGGTGCAGGCGTTCCTTGCCGCGGGGCACGTCTGTGCGGTGATGGGCTGGACGCAGTACGAGCCGATCGCCGCCCGCTACCGGGTGCCGATCGTGGTGACCGGGTTCGAGCCGCTGGATCTCCTCGAAGGCATCCTGATGGCCGTCCGGCAGCTCGAGGACGGCCGTGCGGCGGTGGAGAACCAGTACGCCCGCGCGGTGCGCCGCTCGGGGAACACCCAGGCGCAGGACGCGATCCGGCGCGTGTTCCGCATCGGCGACCGCGCCTGGCGTGGGATCGGCACCATCCCGGGCAGCGGCCTGATGCTCACCGACGAGTTCGCCGGATACGACGCCGAGCTGCGCTTCGCGGTGGCCGGCCTGACCGCCCGGGAGCACCCCGCCTGCATCGCCGGCGACATCCTCAGGGGCACGCGCGTGCCGACCGACTGCGCCGCCTACGGGACCCTCTGCACCCCACGCACGCCGCTCGGCGCGCCGATGGTGTCGACCGAAGGGACGTGCGCCGCCTTCTACAACGCGGGGCGCACGCGCCCGGCGGCCACGGCGGGACCGCGATGACCACCGCCGACCCGTCCCGCGGCGGGACCGCGACGACCGCCGCCGACCCCTCCCGCGGCGGGTGCCCGGTGCCGCTCGCCGAGACCGAGAAGGTGCTGCTCGGCCACGGCAGCGGCGGCCAGCTGTCCGCGGAGCTGCTGCGCGACGTCGTGGTGCCGGCCCTCGGCACCGCCGCCGCCGAGACCGTGCCGGAGGACGCCGCCGTGGTCGGTGTCGACGGCCTGGACCTCGTCGTGAGCACCGATGCGTTCGTGGTCAGCCCGCTGTTCTTCCCCGGCGGTGACATCGGCGTGCTGTCGGTGCACGGCACCGTCAACGACGTGGCGATGATGGGTGCGACGCCGCTGGCGCTCGCGGTCGCGTACGTCATCGAGGAGGGCTTCCCGGTCGCCGATCTCCGGCGGATCACCGCCTCGGTCGGGGCCGCCGCGACGGCCGCCGGGGTACCGGTCGTCACCGGCGACACGAAGGTGGTCGGGCGCGGTGCGGCCGACGGCCTGTTCGTGACCACGACCGGGCTCGGCCGCCGGCTGCCCGGCGCCCGGGTCTCGGCGGCGTTCGCGCGTCCCGGGGACGCGGTGCTGCTGTCCGGGCCGATCGGCGCGCATGGCACCACCATCCTGAGCACGCGCGAGGCGCTCGGGTTCGAGGCCGAGATCGCCTCCGACACCCGCCCGCTGCACCGGCTCGTCGCGGCGATGGTGGCCGGGGCCGGGCAGGCGATCCACGTGATGCGTGACCCGACCCGGGGTGGGGTGGCCTCGGCGCTGAACGAGATCGCCGCCGCGGCGGGGGTGGGGATCGAGATCGACGAGGCGGCGGTCGCGGTGCCGGCGCCGGTGGCGTCGGCGTGCGAGCTGCTCGGCCTGGATCCGTTGCACGTGGCCAACGAGGGTTGCCTGGTGGCGGTGGTGGCGCCCGAGTCCGCCGAGGCCGTGCTGGCCACGATGCGGGCGACGCCGGAGGGGCGGGATGCGGTCCGGCTCGGGTCGGTGGTGGGGGAGCACCCCGGACGGGTGGTCATGCGCACCCTCATGGGCGGCCGCCGCATCGTCGACATGCTCGTCGGTGAGCAACTGCCCCGGATCTGCTGACAGCTGGGGTCAAACGGCCTTGAAGGGGTAGTGATGCTGACTTGCTCAGTTGTGGAGGCGCGCTCGATGGCCCCGGTGGTGTTGTCCCGGCTCGATGACCTCTTCACCGCCCTGCGGCAGGACGGACGCACCGTCATCGGCCCGACGGTGCGCGGGCACGCGATCGTGCTCACCGAGATCGGCGGTGCGGCGGATCTGCCGTACGGCCGGCGGACCGAGGTCGAGGCCGGCGTCTACCGGCTGCTGCCCGGCGACGAGCGGCTCGCGTTCACGCACACCTCCGGGCCGCAGTCGTGGAAGCAGGTCCTCCATCCGCCCCGGCAGCGGCTGTGGTCGGCCGACAGAACCGAGGACGGCTTCACGGTCGCCGACGAACCGGCACCGCCGCGGCGGCTGGCGCTGTTCGGCGTCCGCCCGTGCGACCTGCGCGCGATCGGCGTGCTCGACCACGTCCTGGGCGACGGCGGACGCTACGCCGCCCGCCGCGCCGAGGTGCTCATCGTCGCGGTCAACTGCACCGAGCCGGGCGGCGCGTGCTTCTGCGTGTCGGCGGGCGGCGGACCCGGCGCCGACACCGGCTACGACATCGCGCTGACCGAACGCTCCGACGGGACGTACCTGGCAAGCAGCGGGACGGCCGACGGCGAAGCGCTGCTCGCCCGTGTTCCGGCGACGCCGGCATCCGCCGGCGACATCAGGTCCGCGGAGCGGGCGGTGGAGTCCGCCGCGACGCGGATGGGCCGGACCCTGCCCGAGACCGACCTGCGCACGCTGCTGGCCGGTCACCGGGCGGACCCGCAGTGGGACGACGTGGCGCAGCGGTGCCTGACCTGCGGCAACTGCACGATGGTCTGCCCGACCTGCTTCTGCACCTCGGTCACCGACACGACGGATCTGACCGGTGACCACGCCGAGCGCTGGGAGTCCTGGGAGTCCTGCTTCGACCTGGAGTTCACCTCGCTGCACGGCGGGCCGGTGCGCGAGTCGAACGCCGGGCGCTACCGCCACTGGCTCACGCACAAGTTCGGCACCTGGCACGACCAGTTCGGCGAGTCGGGATGCGTGGGCTGCGGCCGCTGCATCGCCTGGTGTCCGGTCGGCATCGACGTCACCGCCGAACTGCACGCCCTCGACGCGCACCCGCCCACACCGGCCGAGGACACGCCATGACGACCACGCACGACATGCTCGTCACGCATCCGTTCCTCGCCGGGCTGCCGGCGGATCACGTCGGGCGCCTCTCGCGCTGGGCGTCCCCCGCGCCGTTCAGCGCCGGCACGCGGATCTTCGAGGAGAACGACCGGGCCGACCGGTTCTGGCTCATCCGCGACGGCTGCGTCCACCTCGACATCCGGGTGCCCGGCCGCGGCGACGCCGTCATCGAGACGATCGGCGCCGGCACGGTCCTCGGCTGGTCCTGGATGTTTCCGCCGTACCGCTGGCACTTCGGCGCGGTCGCAGTCGACCAGGTGCGCAGCATCGCGATCGACGGCGCCGCGGTCCGCTCGCTGTGCGACGCCGACCCCGGCTTCGGCTACGAGCTGACCAGGCGGTTCATGGCCGTCGTCGTGGAGCGCATGCAGGCGACCAGAATCCGGCTGCTCGACCTGTACAAGGCACACGCATGACCACGATGACCGCCGCCCGCTACCGGGTGACCGAGCGTCGACGGGAGACCGGCGACACGGTCACCCTCGCGCTCGAACCGGTCGACGAGCCGCTGCCGGTGTTCCGGCCCGGCCAGTTCGCCATGCTGTACGCCTTCGGGGTGGGCGAGGTGCCGATCTCCGTCTCCGGCTACGGCACAGCCGGCACCCTGCACACGATCCGGGCGGTCGGGGCCACCAGCGGCGCCCTGTGCCGGGCCGATCCGGGCGCGATGCTCGGCGTGCGCGGGCCGTTCGGCCGCGGCTGGGAGCTGCCCGCACCCGCCGGTGCCGACCTGGTCGTCGTCGCCGGCGGGCTCGGGCTGGCCCCGTTGCGACCGGTCGTCCTTCACGCGATGGCCGACCGGGACCGCTACCGGCGGGTGGCTGTGCTGATCGGTGCCCGGACTCCGGACGACCTGCTGTACCCCGGCGAGTACGAAGACTGGCGGTCCGCCGGGCTCGACGTGTACACGACGGTGGATCGCGCCACCGCCGAGTGGGGCGGTCACGTCGGAGTGGTGACCGCGCTGTACGACCGGCTCGACCACCGGCCGACCGCCACAGTCGCCTGTGTGTGCGGGCCCGAGATCATGATGCGGTTCGCCGCGCGGGGCCTGGTCGGCCGGGGCGTGCCCGCCGGCCAGGTGTGGCTGTCGCTGGAGCGCAACATGCAGTGCGGACTCGGCCACTGCGGCCACTGCCAGCTCGGACCGCTGCTCGTCTGCCGCGACGGCCCGGTGGTCGCCTACGACCGGGCCGGCCCGCTGATGACGGTCAAGGAGCTGTGATGACTGTGACGGCTCGGCCGAAGCTCGCGGTGTGGAAGTTCGCGTCCTGCGACGGCTGCCAGCTCACCCTGCTCGACTGCGAGGACGAGCTGCTGCCGCTCAGTGAGCACGTCGACATCGCACACTTCCTGGAGGCGTCCAGCGCGGTGGTGGAAGGCCCGTACGACGTCTCCCTCGTCGAGGGTTCCGTCACCACCCAGGACGACATCGAGCGGATCCACCGCATCCGGGAGCAGTCGGGGATGTTGATCACCATCGGTGCGTGCGCCAATGCCGGCGGCGTCCAGGCGTTGCGCAACTTCGCCGACGTCCAGGAGTTCCGCTCGGTCGTGTACGCCAGACCGCAGTACGTGGCGACCCTGGCCGAGTCGACGCCGATCTCGGCCCACGTTCCGGTGGACCTGGAGCTGCCGGGGTGTCCGATCGACCGGCGCCAGCTCATCGGAGTGCTGACCGCCCTGCTGGCCGGGCGCCGTCCGGGCCTGCCCGTGCACAGCGTCTGCCAGGAGTGCAAGCTGCGCGGGACGACCTGCGTCACGGTGGCGCAGGGCATTCCGTGTCTGGGGCCGGTCACCCGGGCCGGGTGCGGCGCGCTCTGCCCCGCGTACGGCCGCGGCTGCTACGGCTGCTTCGGTCCGATGGCGAAGCCCAACACCGCCGCCATGGTCGCCTCGCTGCGCAGCCTCGGCATGTCCCCGGCCGACGTGGCCCGCGTCTTCCGGACCTTCCACACCGCCAAGCCGGAGTTCCGGGCCGCCGCCGAGCAGGGGGAGCAGCTGTGAGCCACCGCAACGACCGCTCCCTGCACGTCGGTGCGCTCGCCCGGGTCGAGGGCGAGGGCGCCCTGCACGTGCGGGTCGACGGTGCGACGGTGACCGACGTGCGGCTGCAGATCTACGAGCCGCCCCGGTTCTTCGAGGCGTTCCTACGCGGCCGCGGCCACCTCGAACCACCCGACATCACCGCCCGCATCTGCGGCATCTGCCCGGTGGCGTACCAGATGAGCGCCTGCCTGGCGATCGAGGACGCATGCGGCGTGCGGGTCAGCGAGCCGATCGCCGAGCTGCGTCGGCTGCTGTACTGCGGCGAGTGGGTCGCAAGCCACGCACTGCACGTGTACCTGCTGCACGCACCCGACTTCCTCGGCTACCCCGGCGTCGTGGAGATGGCGCGGGACCACCGTGACGCCGTCGAACGCGGGCTGGCCCTCAAGAAGGCCGGCAACGCCATCCTCGAACTCATCGGCGGCCGCGCGATCCACCCGATCAACGTCCGCGTCGGCGGCTTCTACCACGCCCCGTCACCGGACGAGCTGCGCGCGCTCGCCCGTAACACCCTGCGACCGGCCCTCGACCACGCCCTCGCCACTGTCGACTGGGTCGCCGGCTTCCCGTTCCCGGACTTCACCATGGACCACGAGCTGCTCGCGCTGACCGACCCGGACCGGTACCCGATCGACCGGGGAGCACCGCGAACCTCGGCCGGCCGGTCGTTCCCGGTCCGTGACTTCGAGCACCACATCGTCGAGGCGCAAGCGGCACACTCGACCGCCCTCCATGCGACGCTGACCGGCGCGGGGAAGTACCTCACCGGCCCGCTCGCCCGGTACACGCTCAATCACAGCGGGCTGTCGCCGACGGCCCGCCAGGCCGCCGCCGTGGCGGGCCTCGGCGAGCGCTGCGACAACCCGTTCCGCAGCATCGTCGTCCGCGCGGTGGAGATGGTCTACGCCCTCGACGAGGCGCTGCGCATCATCGAGGCGTACGAGCCTCCGGCGCCGCCTCACCTGGCGGTGTCGCCGCGCGCCGGTATCGGGTACGGCGCCACCGAAGCACCCCGCGGAACCCTCTTCCACCGCTACGAGCTCGACGGCGACGGGACGATCGTCAGCGCCCGGATCGTGCCGCCCACGGCGCAGAACCAGCCGAGCATCGAGAACGACCTGCGCCAGTATGTGCAGGACCGGCTGGACCTCGACGACGAACGACTCACCGCCCAATGCGAGCAGGCGATCCGCAACTACGACCCGTGCATCTCCTGCGCCACCCACTTCCTCGACCTCACCGTAGAACGCGGATGAACCCGCCGGTCGTCGTGATCGGGGTCGGCAACCCGTTCCGCCGTGACGACGGCGCCGGCCCGGCGGTCCTCGAGCGGCTCCGGCTCGCCGGCCTGCCCGGTGTCGACCTGGCCGAGAGCGACGGCGAGCCGGGCACTCTCATCACCCTGTGGGAACAGCGCCGGCTTGCTGTCGTCGTCGACACGGTCCACACGCACCACGCCCCAGCCGGACATGTCCACCGCCGCCTCATGGCCCGCCGGCCGTCCGGACCAGGGGGCAGTACCAGCTCCCACGCCATGGACCTCGGCGACGCCTTCGCCCTGGCCCGGGAACTCGACCGGCTTCCCGACCGCCTGCTGCTGCTCGGCATCGAGGCGGCGGACACCGGCTACGGCACCGGCCTGACCCCGGCCGTGGCCACCGCCATCGATCGCGTGCTCGAGCACATCGTCGCCGCGGTCCGCGAATTGCGGCCGGAGGTCGCGCCGTCCCGGGACCATCGGCCTGAACCGGCGCACGGAACCCGGGAAGGCTTGTAGTGAGCTCGAGAAGCGAAGGATCGGGCAGAGCGAGGGCGGAGGCGAGTACGATGACCGCGACGACGATCGAGGCGACGACAGAGCGGAAGGCGCGTCCGGCACCGGCGCACACGTGGCTGCCGACCACCGGCACCGGCGACGTGATGCTGCGACTGTGCCGCGCGGAACGGCGTGTCGAGCAGCTGGCGCTCGCGGTCCAGCTGCTGTGCGACGAAGGTATGACACCCGCCCGGCGGCAGGCCGCCGAGCTGCTCGACGAGCTTGGGCTGTAGGCGCCGGCCCGCGGCGGAACCAACGGGCGCACGGCATTCTGCCCGGCGCCTACGGCTGCGCGGCGTGCGTCAGTGGCGGGCGACGAGGACCGGGGCCGAGGCGTGGTCGAGCACCTGCTGGGTCACCGAACCGAGCCGGAGGTCGTCGAAGCCGCCCGTTCCGCGAGGGCCGAGGACGATCATGAGCGCGTCGCGGCCCGCGTCGAGCAGCGCCGGAGCGGGCGCCCCCTGGACGGTGCGGAGGTCGACCGGCACGGTCGGGTACTTCGCCTGCCACGGTGCCAACTCGGCGGCCAGCGCGTCGTGGGCCGAGGTGGCGCACCGGGTGAGGTCCGGGGCACGGCCCCAATGGTGGGTGGGCTCCTGCCAGGCGCGGACCGCGATCAGTGTCACCCCGCGCGACATCGCCTCCGCGAAGGCCAGTTCCACCCCGATCTCGGCGTGCGCCGAGCCGTCGGCGCCGACGACGATCGGCTGATGCTGTGGCAGTGGCACTTCCGGGCCGGCCCATCGCTCCGCGTGGTGCACGACCAGGACTGGACAGCGCGCGTGCGCGGCCAGCTGCAGCCCGACGGAGCCGATCCGCAGCGAGTGGAAGCCACCCGTCCCTCTGCTGCCCACCACGATGAGCGCGGCGGACCGTGACTGGTCGACGAGCACGCGGGCCGGGCTGCCGCACCATGTGAACGTGGTGACGAGCAGGCCGGGCTGCCAGTTGCGGGCCTCGACCGCGGCGTGCACTGCGACCTCGTGCTGATCGGCGACCGGTTCGAACGCGCCCGGCACGTCGATCGCGTGGGTGACCCGTAGCAGCTGCCCGTGGCGCACCGCCTCGTCGACGGCCCAGCGGACCGCACCGAAGCTGGCCGGCGAGCCGTCGACACCCACGATCACCGGTCGATTGGCGGTCATGACCCCTCCCGTTGTCGGCGGATCCGCCCCTACCCTCACCGTGCCGCGGCATGCGCCGCGGCGGCAGGTGGAATTCGGCCCGTTCCTGGCCCGTCAGCGCCAGTCGAAGTGCTCGCGGCGGGCCATTCATCCGGTAGGGCCGGGCCGGGGCGCGATCCGCCAGACCGATCGGCATGTCCATGGCGCCGACCTCCCGGCTGCACCGTCGCGTCCGCTTCCTGGGACCTCACCCACAGCATGGTCTGCGAATGGCGGACGTGCCCACGGCTGTCAGAGAAAGTCACCTACCTGGCAGAGCTACGGTTCGCCACGTGGCGGCCAGCGCCCACACACCTGCCGGGCCGAGACGTCGCGCCGGGGGCACCACCGATCTCACCGATGAGGTGACCGGCCAGGCGAGCAGACTCACCCATCACCCATCCCACCGCCGGCGACGAGCAGCGCGGAATCCCGCAAAGGCGGCGAGCACGTCCTGCCGGCGAAGTCCGCGACGCGCCGCACAGGGCACAGTCGACACCATGCTGACCCGGCTTCCTCATCGGCTGGCGATCCACGGCGCGATGTGCTGCCGGTTCAGGAGCCGAAGTGCGCGGCGTCAAGGGCGGCCTGCAGGGAGCGGCGGTAGCCGTCGCTGGTGACGGTGGCGCCGGACACCGAGTCGATGTCGGCGCTCTGCGCCCGCAGGACCGCATCACGCAGCGCCGGCACCGCGAACGAGTTGATCTGCCGGTCGCGCCGGTTGCCACTTGGCACCTGCAGCGTCACCACATCGGTGATCCGGCCGCCGGAGATGGTCACCCGCACCTGCACCGGCCCCCAGCGGGTCTGCGCGACGGTGCCGTTGACGACCGTGGCGCCTGACGGTGCGGAGGAGCCGGCCGACGGCCCAGGGGCGGAGCCGCCAGGCACCACGCCAGGCGCCGCACCGACGACGCCGGGCGTGTTCGGTGCCGTCGCGCCCATCGTGCTGGTGCGGTAGCTGAACAGCAACACGACCGCCGCCACCGTGGACACCAGCCACAGCGTGATCCGCCTCATCCGTGCTCTCCTACCAGCTGAACCGCTCGGTGTGCAGGCGCTGCGGGGGTACACCGGCCCGCAGGACCGCCGCCGACGCGGCGGACATCCAGGCGTCCGGCCCGCAGACGTAGACGTGATGGTTGTGGACGTCGGGCACCCAACGGGGAAGCTGGTCGTCCCGGAACCCCGCCGGGACCCAGGAACCATCCCGGGAGCGCGGCCCGACCAGGAATCCGACCCGGAGCCGTCCGGTGGCGACCGCCGCGTCGAGCTCGTCCTTGAACAGCAGATCGTCCGCGGTGCGCGCGCGGTACAGCAGCGTCACCGGCACCCGGACCTCGTCCAGCAGCGCGCGGAGCGGTGTGATCCCGACCCCGCTGGCGAGCATGGTGATCGGGCGGCCATCGGCGGGCGGCGCAGTCAACCGGCCGTACGGACCCTCGATGATCACCTTTGTGCCGGGCCGGATCGTCGCCACGCGCCGGCTGCCGTCGCCGAGGTCTTTCACCGTTACGCGCAGCAGGTCCGGCCGGGGGCCGGCCGACAGTGAGTACGGGTTGGCCCGCGACCAGCCCGGCCCGTCGAGGAAGCGCCACAGGAAGAACTGCCCGGGCCGCGCGGGCAGCCGGTCCAGGTGGCGGCCGTGCAGGTACACCGAGAACACCCCGGCCGCTTCGGGCACCACGGCGGTGACAACCGGCCGGTGCCGTAGCGTGCGCCAGGCCGGCAGGCCGAGCCGGAACACCGCGAGGCAGCCGGCCGCGGTGAGGTAGATCGTCCACCAGTACGCGCGCGCCGCCGGTGAGGAGACGAAGTCGGTGCCGGTCCACAGCTCGTGCGGGATGGCCAGGGCGACGCCGAGATACGCGTACAGGTGCAGCAGGTGCCACGATTCGTAGCGCAGCCGGTGGCGGGCCGCGCGCACCGACGTCACCACGACGAGAGTGAGCGCCACGGTTGCGGCGGCCGCCAGCAGCATCCCCGGGTACGCCGTGACCAACTGCCAGAGCTCGCCCAGCGGGCCCGCGTCCTCGCTCGCCGCGTAGCCGACGGTGATCAGGACGATGTGCGCCAGCATGAGGTGGAAGGAGGTGAACCCGGTCCAGCGGTGCCAGGCGGCGAGGCGGTCCTGGCCGAAGCTGCGTTCGACCCACGGCACGCGGGCCATGAGCAGCACCTGGATCAGCAGCAAATCGGCGGAGATCAGGCCGGTGAGCCGGCCCAGCGACCTCAGCCCCGACGCCGGGCCGGTGAGGTCTTGCACGCCACGGTTGTGCACCCAGAGCGCCAGGACCATGAGCATGCTGAGCATCGCGGCAGCACCCACGAGATCGGCCCACCAGGCGCGTGGCCCCGGACCACGCTCTCGTCGTCCCGGTCGCATTCCGCCGTCCGGTGTGGGCGGTAGCCACCACCGGACGGGATCACGCCGCGCGCCGGCGACGGCATGGGTCGGAGAGCGGCGACGCATCGTGCCCTAATCCCTGCCCGTGGCCGCGCTGTGACCCCATACGACCTGCGCGCCGGAATCGCCGACGCGGACGACCTGCACAAGGTTGGCCAGCGCCAGGAGGACGGCGAGGACCGCGAGCACGGTGGTCATGACCGTGCGCGGCGGTGCGCTCGCCTGACGCCGGTGCGTCCATACCAGGGCCACGGCGGCGGCGAGCAGCGGCACCGCGAAGTAGATGAGCGATTCGCCGAGTTCGGCGTGGTCGTGGGGGAGGCCGACGCGCTCGGCGAGCTGGTCGCCGGTGCTCGTGGCGATCGGGATCGCCACGGTGGCCAGCGCGGCCACAGCGATGACGACCGGTCCGAAGCGTCCCCGCCAGGCGGGCCGAACCGCGATGGCGATCACACCGATGGCGGCCAGTGGCAACAGGACGACCACCGCGTGCACCACGAGCGGGTGCAGCGGCAGGCCGTTGACGGTGTCCGGCACGAACGAGCCTCCTCGAACCGACGATCTCATGGACACTGTGCCGCGCCGTTCTTCGAGGATTCTTAGCCCGTCGCGTGCCAAGCTTGGGCCCGTGCTCAACGCTCCCGCGCCGCCCAGGCTGCTGCTGGTCGAAGACGACCGGCGCCTGGCCGGCGTGCTGCACGAGTTGCTGGCCGACGAGGGCTACCTGGTGGAGTGGGCCCGCGACGGGCAGGCGGGGCTGCATCTCGGGCTGTCCCGCGCGTACGACGTCATCGTGCTCGACCGGCGCCTGCCGGCGATCGAAGGACTGGACCTGCTGCGCCGGTTGCGTGGGCGCGGCGTCACCACGGCGGCGCTCGTGCTCACCGCCAGGGGCACGGTCGCCGACCGGGTCGAGGGCCTCGACGCCGGGGCCGAGGACTACCTGACCAAGCCCTTCGACGCCGAGGAGCTGCTGGCCCGGCTGCGGGCACTGCGCCGCCGCCACCGCGAGCTGGCCGACCGGCTGTCGATCGGGCGCCGGTGGCTCGATGCGACGACCCGCCAGGTGCACGACCAGTCGGGTGACGTGGTGGCGCTGTCGGACCGTGAGTGCGCGCTCCTGCAGACGCTCGCCGCGCGGCCGCATCAGGTGTTCAGCCGCGACGACCTGCGCGCGCTCGTCTTCGACGCCGCCGAGAACCCGGGCGTCGTCGACACCTACGTGCACTACCTGCGCCGCAAGCTGGGCCGCCCGGTGATCAGGACGGTGCGTGGGCTCGGCTACCAGATCGGCTCCGCATGACGGGCAACCCCGAGGCGCGCCTGCTGCGCCGCGCCACCGCCGTGATCGCCGTGCAGGTCGCCGCCGCCGTCGCCGCGACCGTCGTCCTGGTCAGCGTGCTGGCGTTCTCGCTGACCATCCGCGCCGAGCACCGGGCCGAGGAGCGCACCGTCCGCGCGCAGACGCTTGCCGCCGGTGCGGATCTGATCGGCACCGAAGGCGTGGTGCTGGTGCGCCGCGCACCTGACGGCGTCGTCACGGCGAGCGGCGGCACACCACCCGCCGTCGTCCGGATGGACGTCACCCGGCTGCGGCCCGGACGCGGCAACGCGACGATCGGCGACCGGCACTTCGAGGCGTACGCGGTGGACGGCGCCGATGGCAGCCGGACCGTCGGCCTGCTCGACGTCACCGCCCGCGAGGAGTCCGGCGAGCGTCTCATCGGATCCCTGCTGGTCGCCGGTCTGATCGGGATCGTCGCGGCCGCATCGGTCGGTGCCGTCCTCGGGCGGCGGGCGGTGCGCCCGCTGGCGCGCGCCCTCTCGCTGCAGCGACGCTTCGTGGCCGACGCCAGCCACGAGCTGCGCACGCCCCTGGCCGTGCTGCACACCCGCGCCCAACTGCTGCAGCGGCGCCTCAACCGCGACGTCGACACCGCACGGGTACGCGCGGACGTGGCCGAGCTGGTGGCCGACACCCACGCGCTCGGCGAGGTGGTTGAGGATCTGCTGCTGTCCGCGGAACTGTCGCACCGGCCCACCGGCGGCGTCGCGGTCGACGCCGCCGGCCTGGCGCGGGAGGTCGCCGCGTCGGTGGAGCCGTACGCCGGTGCGCAACACGTCACGTTGCGCACCGACATCGGTGCGGGGCCCATGGACGTGACCGGGGTGCGGTCCTCGCTACGCCGGGCCCTCGCGGCGCTGGTCGACAACGCCCTCGCCCACGTCAGCGCGGGAGGCACCGTCACGGTCAGCGTCGGCCGGGCGGACGACCGCGTGCGTCTGGCGGTCGTGGACGACGGCGTGGGGCTCGACCCGGCCCGGGCCACGCACCTGCTGGCCCGCTTCGCCCGCGGCGAAGATCCCGTCGACCGGCCGGGCCGCCGCTTCGGGCTCGGGCTGGCGCTGGTGCAGGAGGTCGTCGACGCGCACGGCGGGCAGCTGCGCATCGACGGCAGCCCCGGGCACGGCGCCCGCTTCACGATGATCCTCCCCGCAGCCCCCGTCTCCGCCGGTCCTGCGGCGGCGGCCAGGGAGGCGGCCAAGGAGGCGGCGGCCAGGGAGGCGGCGGCCAGGGAGTAGGAACGGTTCGGGACCTTCGGCCTTGGAACGGTGGCCGCGGCGCGTGGACCATGAAACGTGGCCGGTCCGCCGTGCCGACCGGTTCCCTGTGGGACGGAGGACTGCGATGTCCGTTGGGCGGTTGCATCCGGCCCCTGCCGCCCGGCTGTGGGCCGTCCGGGAGACAGTCCTGTTCTGCCTGGTGACGTTGCTGCTCATCGCCGGTGTGGTGGCCGCCGCCGTGGGCGCCGGCAGTTGGGCGTCCGCCCTGTGGGCCGGTGCGGCGCTGGTCGGGCTGGCCTGGTCGACGGTCACCATCGCTGTCGCGCTGGCGCGCCGCCGGCCCTCGGTGGATGTCATCGCGTGGTTGGCGCTGGCGGGCGCGCTGCTGGTCGGCGAGCCGCTGGCGGGCGCGGTGATCGCTGTCATGCTGTTCACGGGAGGCGTACTGGAGGCGCGCGCGTCGGCCCGGGCCCGCCGGGAGCTGGGCCGGCTGGCTGCCGGCGCGCCGCGGATCGCCCGCCGGGAGTGCCCCGACGGCGTGGAGGAGATCCCGGTGGACCGGGTCGCGGCCGGTGACCGGCTGCTGGTCGGCGCGGGTGAGCTCGTCCCGGTCGACGGCCGGCTGCTCGGCGACGGCGTGTTCGACGAGTCAGCGCTGTCCGGTGAGCCGCTGCCGGTCGAGCGCCGGGCCGGCGAGGACATCCGCAGTGGTGTGGTCAACGCCGGGGCGGCGGTGCGGATGCTGGCCACCGAGACCGCGGCCGCGTCGACCTACGCGGGCGTGGTGCGCCTGGTCGAGCAGGCCCAGGCGAGCAGTGCCCCCTTCGTCCGCCTCGCCGACCGGTTCGCGCTGGCCTTCGTACCCCTGACGCTGCTGGTGGCCGGGCTTGCCTGGGCGATCTCGGGTGAGGCGGTGCGGGCCGTGGCCGTGCTGGTCGTGGCGACGCCCTGCCCGCTGCTGCTGGCCGCGCCGATCGCGATCATGTCGGGGGTGTCCCGGGCGGCCCGGTACGGGGTGATCCTCAAGGGCGGCGCGGCGCTCGAGCGGCTGGCCGCCGGGCGGGTCCTGCTGTTCGACAAGACCGGCACCCTGACCCGCGGCCGGCCGGTCCTGTCCGCGGTGATCACGGGCAATGACCTGCCGGCCGACGAGGTCCTACGGCTGGCCGCCGGGCTCGACCAGGCGTCGGCCCACGTGCTGGCCGCGCCCATCGTGACCGCGGCCCGCGAGCGCGGGCGCAGCCTGCCGGCCGCGACGAACGTGCGCGAACGGCACGGTTTCGGCATCGAAGGGACGGTCGAGGGGCACCCGGTGCGCCTCGGGAAGGCGGCCTGGGTCGTCGACGGCGCCGCACCGGAGTGGGTGCGGCGGGCCCGCCGCCGGGCCGCGCTGGACGGGTCGCTGACCGTGTTCGCGGCGGTGGACGGCCGGCCCGCCGGAGTCCTGCTGCTCACCGACCCGCTGCGGCCCGACGCGCCGCGCATGATGCGGACGCTGCGCGACGCCGGCATCGAGCGCACCGTCCTGATCACCGGAGACAGGGCGGACGTCGCCGAGACCGTCGGGCGGATCGCCGGCATCGACGCCGTGTACGCCGACCGCGACCCTGCGGACAAGCTCGCCATCGTCAGCGCCGAACAGGACGCCGCACCGACCGTCATGGTCGGCGACGGGGTCAACGACGCCCCGGCGCTGGCCGCCGCCGGTGTCGGCGTCGCGCTGGCGGCCCGCGGTGTCACGGCCGCCGCCGAGGCCGCCGACGTCATGCTCACCGCGGACCGCGTCGACGGTCTCGCCGACGCGATCCTCGTCGCCCGGCGCGCCAGCCGCATCGCCCGCCGCTCGGCGGCGCTCGGCATGGCCCTGTCACTGGCCGCGATGGTCCCCGCCGCGGCCGGGCTGCTCACACCGGTGGCCGGTGCGATCCTCCAGGAGGCGATCGACGTCGCGGCCATCGGCCTGGCCCTGACGGTCCTGCTGCCGCAGCGCACGCACACCGTCACCATGCCGACCGCCGACCTCGCCGTGACCCGGCAGCTGTACGCGCAGCACACCGCCATCCGCCCGCTCGTCGAGCGGATCCGGGCCGTCGCCGACGACCTCTCCTCCACCGGAGCCGACCTCGGGCCCGTCCGTGAGCTGCTCGACCGCCTCGAGACCGACCTGCTGCCGCACGAGCGGGCCGAGGAGGCGCAGCTGCTGCCGATCGTCGCGCGGGCCCTCGGCGGTCCCGACCCGATCGCGGCGCTCAGCCGTACCCACGCCGAGATCGAGCACCAGATCCGCCGGCTGCGCCGCATCCTGCCGGACACCGCCGGCCAGGTCGATACGGAGGACGTGATCGATCTGCGGGCCGGCCTTTACGGCTTGTACGCCATCATGCAGCTGCACAACGCCCAGGAGGAGGAGAACGCGTTCAGCCTCATGCCGGCAGCGTCCGCCCCGACCTGAGCCGGCCGCATACCTCCGCCTGGTCCGGGAAGCGACGGTCGTGCAGTACTCCATCCGAGAGCGCGCCGTGCTGGCCGGCGCGGCCGTCGCCGTCACCGTCACACTCGCCGCCTGCGGTGACACCGCCAGCAGTGGCGACACCCCCACGGCGCCGGGCAACGGCAGCGTGAGCGTCAATCCGACGTTCAACAACGCCGATGCGTTGTTCGCCCAGATGATGATTCCGCATCACGTGCAGGCTGTGGAGATGGCCGCCCTGGCCCATGCGAAGGCGACCGATCCGGACGTCAGGCAGCTCGCCGCGAAGATCGGTACCGAGCAGCAGGCGGAGATCGCGACGATGCGGGGCTCATGGGCCCGGCGCGCCGCCTTTCGCCCTGCCGGTGGCGGCCGGGCTGCCGCACCACGTGAACGTGGTGACGTGCAGGCCGGGTTGCCAGTTGCGGGCCTCGACGGCGGCGTGCAGTGCGACCTCGTGCTCGTCGGTCGCCGGCTCGAACGCGTCCGGGACGGCGATCGCGTGGGTGACCCGTAGCTGCTGCCCGTGGCGTACCGCCTCGTCCACGGCCCAGCGGACCGCACCGAAGCTCGCCGGTGAGCCGTCGACACCCACGATCACCGGTCGACGATTGGCGGTCATGGCCCCTCCCGTTGTCGGCGGATCCGCCCCTACCCCCACCGCGCCGCGGAATGCGCCCTGATGGCGGCCGCTCGTGCAGACAGACCGGCCGTCCTGGACGCGGTGCCGACGGTTCGACAGGAGTGGGTGATTAGGTTAGCCTCACCTACTGTGTCTCTGTTGGATCCCCGGCAGGTGCGCGCCGCCTTCCCGGTGTCCGACACGGCCGATGCGCACCACCCTGCCCTGATCGACTCGACCGGCCGTCTCGGTTACGGGGAACTGGCCGATCGGGTGGCCGCGCTCGCGGCCGGCCTGCCGTCCGCACAGGCCGGCCGGCGGCTCGTACATGTGCCGCTCGCTCCGCATCGTGATCTGGTGCTCGGGTATCTGGCGGTGCTGTCGGCCGGGCACGTGGCGCTGGTCACCCCGCCCGAGCACCGGTCGATCACCGCGGCCTACCAGCCCGACCTGTGGCTCCATCCGGACGGCACCTTCGAGGCCGCGACGCCGCACGGTGGCACCGATGCACCGCGGCACGTCCTGCATCCGGATCTGGCGCTGCTGCTCAGTACGTCGGGCAGCACCGGCTCGCCCAAGCTGGTCCGGCTCAGCCACGGCAACGTGCTCAGCAACGCCGAGGCGATCGCGGCCGCGCTGTCGATCACGCCGGCCGACCGCGCGGTCACCTCGCTACCGCTGCACTACTGCTTCGGGCTGTCGGTGCTGCACGCCCAGCTCCGGGCCGGTGCCACCACAGTGCTGCGGCCGGGGTCGGTGACGGACCCCGGCTTCGCCGATGACCTGCGCCGCGACGGGGTCACCGTGGTCGCCGCCACTCCGTACGTGGTGGACCTGCTCGACGTCCAGGGTGTGCTGGATCGTCAGCCCTCGCTCCGGCTGCTCGCCCAGGCCGGCGGGGCGTTGCCGCCTGAGCGGGTGCGAGCGCTCGCCGCCCGGGGGCGCGCGGCCGGCTGGGGCCTGGCGGTGATGTATGGCCAGACCGAGGCCACCGCACGGATGGCCGTGCTGCCACCCGAACTGTCGGAGCGGTACCCCGATGCGGTGGGATGGCCGATCGCCGGCTCGGCGTTCCGGCTCGAACCGGCCGGGATCGACGAGCCGGTGGCTTCACCCGATGGTCCGGTCGGCGAGCTCGTGTTCACGGGTCCGGGCGTCATGCTCGGGTACGCCGAGCACCCCGACGACCTGGCCCTGGGGCGGACACACACCGAGCTGCGGACCGGCGACCTGGCCAGGATCGACGCCGACGGACTGGTCCGGATCGTCGGCCGGCGGTCCGACTTCGTGAAGATCATGGGAATCCGCATCGACCTCGGCCAGGTCGAGCGCTCCCTGCGCGGCCAGGGCCTGCAGTCCTGCGTCACCGGCCGCGACGATCAGCTTCAGGTCACCTACCGGCGCGGCGAGCAGTCTCCCGACCAGGTTCGCGACCGGGCCGCCCAGGCCTCCGGCCTCGGCCGGTCGGTGATCTCGGTCCGCGCCGTCGACGAACTCCCGCTGCTGCCCAACGGCAAGCTCGACCGCCGGGGCAGCGCCGACCTGCACGTCACGGAGATCTCCGGCCAGCAGGCAGAGACCGCCGCCGCGGTGACCGCCGTACTGGAGCCGCTGGTAGGGCGCGACGGCGTCGACCTCGACCGGTCGTTCGCCGAGCTCGGCGGCGACTCCTTCAGCCACGTCGTGGCGTCCGTCGGCCTGACGCGGCTGCTCGGTGACCTCCCGCCCGACTGGCACCACCGCCCGGTGCGCGACCTGGTCGCGCTCGCCGACCGGCGGCCACGTTCCCGCTGGTGGGACCCGCTGGTGCAGCGGGTCGACACGACCGTCGTGCTGCGCGGCGTGGCCGTGGTGACGATCTGTGGCAGTCATGTCGGCTTGTTCCGGCTGGCCGGCGGTGCGCACATCCTGCTCGCGGTCGCCGGCTTCCTCTTCGCCCGGTATGTACTCACCTCGCCGATGACCGCGGAGCGCGTGCGGCGAAGTGTCCGGATCGCGGTCGGGGTCGCCGTCCCGGCGGTGACCGTTGCGGCGGTGATGCTGTTCGGGTTCGGGACGGTCCACTGGTCGAACGTCGGACTGCTGCACTGGCTCGTCCGGCCGCAGGCCTCCAACAACTTCTGGTTCGTCGAGGCCTACCTGGTGATCATGGTCGCCACCGTCGCGGCGCTGGCTGTCCCGCGGCTGCGGGCCGCATACGCCGCCGACGCCTGGCGCACCGCCATGGTCGCCTTCGGGGTGCTGCTGGTGCCTCGCTACCTGGTGATCGCGTTGTACGACGGCCCGCTGCGTGGCCTGCCGGTCACGGTCGCGTGGCTGTTCGTCGCGGGAGTCGCGATGGCGGTGGCCGGCAGCCGGCGGCGCCGACTGGTCACGGCGGCGGCCGCGGCAGGCGCCGCCGTCGGCTTCTTCCCCGGACAACCCGCACGCAACCTGGCGATCATGATCGGGCTCGGCCTGCTGGCGCTCGTTCCCGCGCTCCCGGTGCCGCGGCCGCTCGTCCGTCCACTCGGCGCACTCGCGGCCGCCTCGCTGCACATCTACCTCGTGCAGTTCCAGGTGTTCACGTTCTTCGGCGCGCCGATCCTCAAGTTCGCGGTCGCGATCGCCGCCGGCCTGGGGTTCTGCGCGGCCGGCAACCACGTCCCGCACCGGCGGCTGTCGCCGCTGCCGCAGGTCGCGGTCATCCGTCGTCGCATGGCGGCGAGGCAACTCGTGAGAGAGGACATGACATGCGTCGACGCACGTTCCTGACCGGCCTGGGGGCAGTCGGGGCGGTGAGCCTCGTGGGGTGCGGGTCGAAGTCCGAGGACGGGTACGCCGCCGACCCCGGCTCGCTGCAGGTCTACTCCGCGCAGCACGAGAACCTCACCAAGGCGTGGGCCGAGGCGTTCACCGCGGCGACCGGCGTCAAGGTGCAGATCCGCAAGGGCTCCGACGCATCGATGGGCCATCAGATCGTCGCCGAGGGCGCCAAGTCACCCGCCGACGTGTTCCTCACCGAGAACAGCCCGGCCATGACGCTGGTCGAGCGGAACAAGTTGCTCGCCCCGCTGAACGAGGAGACCCGCCGGCAGGTGCCGGCCAACCTGACCCCGTCGTCGCAGGTGTGGACCTCGATCGCCGCTCGGTCCACGGTACTGGTGTACAACACCGCCAAGCTCGACAAGGCCGACCTGCCGAAGTCGCTGATGGATCTCGCCGGGTCGCAGTGGAAGGACCGCTGGGCGTGCGCCCCCGGAGGCGCGGACTTCCAGGCCATCGTCGCGGGCATGCTCGCCGGCCAGGGCGAGCAGAAGACCGCTGCATGGCTGGCCGGTCTGAAGTCCAACGCCCGGGCGCTGCAGAACAACATCGCCACGATGAAGTCGGTCAACGCCGGCGAGATCGAGTGCGGCGTGATCTACCACTACTACTGGTACCGGGACCAGGCCGGCACCAAGGAAGGCAGCGCCAACACGGCCCTGCACTACTTCCGCAACCAGGACCCCGGAGCGTTCGTGTCGCTGTCCGGGGGTGCTGTGCTGGCGGGATCGAAGAAGCCGGCCGAGGCCCACAAGTTCCTGACCTTCATCACCAGCGAGGCCGGGCAGCGAGTGCTGGTGGACTCCAAGTCGATGGAGTACGCCGTGGGCAACGGTGTCGCCTCCGCGCCCGAGCTGCCGCCGTTGGACAGCCTGCAGGCGCCGCCGGTCGACCCCTTCACGCTCAACTCCGAGAAGGTCAACAGGCTGATGACCGATGCCGGCATCCTCTGACCTTCGCGAGCCGGCCGCCGCGGCGTACGACGAACCGGCACCGACCCGGCCAGTCGTACGCGCCCGTCGGTACACCCGGATGCCATGGCTCGTCGTGACGGCCGCGGTCCTGGTCGCGGCCGTGATGATCCTGCCGGTCCTGGTCGTGATCGGTCAGGCCGCCACGAGCGGCGACGAGGTGTCGAGGCTGCTGCTGCGGCCGAGGACGGCCGAACTGCTCGGCAACACGATGCTCCTGGTCCTGCTGACCGTGCCGATCACCGTGCTGCTGGGGTGTGGTGCGGCCTGGCTGGTGGAGCGGACGACCCTGCCGGCCGCCGGCGCGTGGCGCACGCTGCTCCTGGCACCGCTCGCCATCCCGGCGTTCGTCAGCAGCTACGCCTGGACGTCGGTGCTGCCGTCGGTGCAGGGGCTGGGTGGCGCGGTGTTCATCACCGTCCTGGCCTACTATCCGTTCGTCTTCCTGCCGGCCGCGGCCCTGCTGCGGGCCCTCGACCAGGGACACCTGGACGCCGCGCGATCGCTCGGCGCATCCGGTCCGGCAGCGGTGCTGCGGGTGGCGATGCCACAGCTGCGTCCGGCCATCACCGGTGGCGCGCTGCTGGTCGCCCTGCACCTGCTGGCCGAGTTCGGCGTCCTGCAGATGATGCGGTTCCCCACCTTCACCACGGCGATCCTGCAGCAGTTCGCGGTCGGGTTCAGCAACGCCGCCGGCAGCATCCTGGCCGCCGTGCTGGTCGTGCTCTGCATCGGTCTGCTGGCTCTCGAGGTGCCGCTGCGCGGCCGCGCACGGATCGCCCGGGTGGGCGCCGGCGCCCGGCAGCGTCCGGTCGCGTACCGCCTTGGCGCGTGGACCATCCCCGCGTCCGCCGCACTCGTCGGGCTGGTCGGCCTGGCGCTGGTGGTGCCGCTGGTGCTGGTGCTGCGATGGCTGATCCGGGCGATGACGTCCGGCGCGGTGGCCGTCGGTCCGCTGCTCGCGGCGACGGGTTCGACGGTCGGCCTCGCGGTGCTGGCCGGCCTGGCGGCGTCGGTCGCCGCGCTGCCCGCCGCATGGCTGCTCCACCGGTATCCGTCCCGGCTGGCGACATCGCTGGAGCGGGTGACGTACATCGCGAGCGCGCTCCCCGGGGTGGTGATCGGGCTGGCGCTGGTGACGCTGGCGGTGCAGTGGGCCCGTCCCGTCTACCAGACCGCCGCGCTCGCGGTGCTGGCCTACACGGTGCTCTTCATGCCCCGCGCCGTGGTCGCCTGGCGGTCCGGCCTGGCCGCGGCTCCGCCCGAGCTCCTCGAGGCATCGCGGTCGCTCGGGGTGTCCGGCCTCGGTACCCTCCTCCGGGTGGTCCTGCCGCTGGTGCTGCCATCGGCGCTGACCGGATTCGTGCTGGTCTTCCTCGCGACGTCGACCGAACTCACCGCGACCCTGCTCCTCGCCCCGACCGGCACCGAGACACTGGCCACCGCGTTCTGGTCGGCGAGCGACGAGTTGGATTACGTGGCGAGCGCCCCGTACGCTGCGGCGATGATCGCCCTGTCCGCCCCGCTCACCATCCTGCTGCGCCGCCAGATCCTGGACCAGCGTTGAGCGGCGCGGGCATCTCCGTCACCGGGCTCACCGTCGGGTACGGCGGTCCGCCGGTGCTGGACCAGGTCGATCTGCAGGTGCGCGCGGGCGGCGTCACCGCGGTGCTCGGCGCCTCCGGCAGCGGCAAGACCACGCTGCTGCGGGCGATCGCCGGGTTCATCCGGCCCGACCGCGGGCGGATCGAGGTGCGCGGTGAGGTGCTGACCGACGGACCGACGCTGGTGGCTCCGGAGCGGCGCGGCATCGGTTACGTCCGGCAGGACGGCGCGCTCTTCCCGCACCTCGACGTCACCGGCAACATCACCTTCGGGCTGCCGCGGGCCGAGCGGCGCCGAGCGGCCCAGGTCGGTCCGTTGCTCGAGCTCGTCGGCCTGTCGCCGAGCCTGGCCCGCCGCCGGCCGGACGAGCTGTCCGGCGGCCAGCAGCAGCGCGTCGCGCTCGCCCGGGCGCTGGCCCGCGAACCATCGGTGGTGCTGCTCGACGAGCCGTTCTCATCGCTGGACACCGCGCTGCGCGCCGCGACCCGCGAGGCCACCCGCGCCGCGCTCGCCGAGCGGGGCGCGACCACCGTGCTCGTGACACACGACCAGGCCGAGGCCCTGTCCTTCGCCGACCAGGTGGCCGTCATGTTCGACGGCCGGTTCGCCCAGGTCGACAGCCCGGCCGGCGTGTACGGCGCACCGGCCACCCCCGAGGTCGGCCGCTTCCTGGGCGACGCGATGCTGCTCAGCGGACAGGCCGCGGGCCGGACCGTCCACTGCTGCCTGGGCCGGCTCGAGCTGGCCGAACCGGCCACCGGCGACGTGCTTGTGATGGTGCGACCCGAGCAACTCGTCCTGCGTGAGCCGTCCGGCACCACGGCATCGGTCTCGTCGGTGACCTACCACGGCGCCGATGCGATGGTCCGCCTGGATCTGCCCGGCCAGACCACCCATCTGGTGGCGCGGGTCCCCGGCGATCGGACACCTCGCCCGGGCGACGAGGTGGGCATCGCGGTGCCAGCACCCGTCCGCTCATTCCCCCGACGCTGACTCGTCCGCAAGGATGGGTCAGCGCGCCTGGACCATCCCGACGAACACGAGCTGCGGGCGGTCTTCGAGGAATTCCTGGCCTCGGTCTCCGCCGGCGGCGGGATCCACTCCTGCAACGGGCTCGACATGGAAACCGAGGACGTGCTCTGGGTCGTCGCCCACGCGTACCCCGCCGTCACCGTTGACTTTTCGGGGCAGCCGGTTGGCCGGCTGGGGCATATGCTGCCGCGGCAACCCGGATCGCATCGAGGAGAACTGTGATCAGCGCTCATCCCCTCAGGCGGCTTCTGCTGTCCACTGCCGCGCTGGCCGCTGCCGGCATCGCCTCGGCCGGCATCGTCGCGCCGAGCCCTGCCATGGCGGCATCCCTTCCCGATCTGCAGGTCAAGATCGCTGTCGCCCCGGTCAAGGCGACCTACGCAGTCGGCGACACCATCACCACCACGTTCATCGTCGTCAACGTCGGTGCGGCCACCGCCAAGAACGCCCGTATCGAAGGCGGTAACGAGGAAGGCATCGACCGCAAGACCGATGAACCAAGCGATCAGTTCGACCTCGCGCCAGGCGCGAGCCGCTCCTTCGCCTGGGCCGGCACGGTCGGCGAGGCCGCGGCCGTGCAAGGCTTCGCGACCGGCGCCTGGGCGTTCACCAACGACGCGGGCGAGGCCAACCCCGACGACAACACGGGCAGGTTCCGCATCGAAGTGCCCGGCTCCACGGGCGTACTCAGCGGCAAGGTCTACGTGGACGTGAAGGGCGACTTCGACAGCGACCAGCCCGGTCTCGCCGGCGTCGCCCTCACCGTCGCCGACGCCAAGGGCAAGACCGCCGGGACGACCAAGACGGGCGCAGACGGCGCGTTCACCATGACGCTCCCGGCCGGCGTGTACGTGTTGAGCGTCGCCGGCTGGAAGGTCGAAGGCGAGAATTCCGCGAACGCGCAGGTCCTCGGAGGCCAGACGGCCAGCATCGCCCTTCCCCTGGTGCCCGGCGGCAGCCAGCCCGGGCCCACCCGCACCGCCACTCCTGCGCCGTCCAGCCCAGCTCCGGGGCTCCCGGTGACCGGCAGCCAGACCGGGCGGACGCTGCTCGTCGGCGCCGCTGTGATCGTCATCGGCGCTGCCGCATTCGTCGTGGGCCGTCGTCGGCGCCGCCGGTTCGTCCTTCCGGACTGAAGTTCCTGAGGTGCGGAGTTCCGGGTCGGGCGACCCGGAACTCCGCACTCCCGCATCTGCTTGTCGCGGTGCTCGGGTCAGGTGCGGAACGGGCCGGTGACGCAGTACGTGATGCCGCCCGAAGAGGCGCCGGTCGTGCCGCGCTGCGAGGAGAAGTAGAGGCGGTTGCCGGCCGGGGTGAACGCCGGTCCGGTGATCTCCGACGAGCTCTGGCCGGTGATGCGCAGGAAGACGGAGATCTTGTCGTCCGGGGTGATGAGGCAGATCTCCATGTTGCCGCCGTCCTCGGCGACGTACAGGTCCCCGGCGGTGGACCCGGTGATGTTGTCGACGCCGGTGAGCGGGGCGGTGCCGGGGCTGACCAGGTTGTCGTCGTAGGCCAGCTCGTACGTGTTGCCGGCGAGGTTGACCTGCCAGACGCGGTTGTCGCCCTTGGTGGTGAACCAGACGGTGTCGTCGGCGTAGTGGCAGCCCTCGCCGCCGTTGAACGACTTCGCGCCGGAGACCTGGCTGCGGGTGGTGGTGGGGGAGCCGTCGGGGTCGGGGACGTTCGCCCAGGTGAACGAGCCGGACGTGGCGGTGCCGGCCACCATCACCTGCAGGGTGCCCGACGACAGGTCGCCCCAGGTGGTCGGCACGAAGCGGTAGAACTTGCCGTTGGTCTCGTCCTCGGTCAGGTAGATGACGCGCCGTACCGGGTCGGCCGCGGCGGCCTCGTGCTTGAACCGGCCCATCGCCGGGCGGGCCACGGCGGTGCCGCCGAGCGGGTAGGTTTCCCAGACCCTGCCGAGGCTGATCTCCTCGCACGACAGCCACGTGTTCCACGGCGTCTTGCCGCCGGCGCAGTTGTTGTTGGTACCGGAGAGGATCCGTGACGCTCCGACGACGGTGCCACTGGCGTCGAAGACCAGCCGCGACGCGCCGCCGCCGGAGCCCGAGCTGGTCTCGGCGTTGGACACGTAGATCCAACCGGTGCCGTTGGGGATGACGGCGCCGCCGTCGGGGGCGTCGTGCCACACGTACGAGGTGCCGGGCACCGTCTGCCGGGACCGGGCGACGACCGTGCTCGTGAAGCCGGCGGGCAGCTGGATGCCGTTGGCGTCGGCGGCCTGCAGCGCCCCGTACGGCCCGGCGGCGTTCTGCGCGGGCGCGGCGTACGCCGCCGACCACGCGGTGAAGGGCAACGCCAGCCCGCCGGCACCGGCGACGGTGGCACGCAGCAACGTACGACGATCCATGAGGCAGCCTCCCAGGTTGCGGAACCGAGGAGCCCGACCTTTCCGGACCAGACCAAGTCATCGATGAACGTAAGTCTAGGGCCGGCTGAACATCACGCGGCCGCGAGCCTGTCGTGCCTACGGGATCCAGGTCGGGTCAGGGCCTGCCGGATGCGGCGGGCCGGGGTGAAGGCGTAGAGGTCGAGGATGTCGGGAGAGGCCTCGCGGGCGTGCGTGACGGAGAAGCCTCGCGTCTTCAGCGTTGCTTCAGGTCGCCACCGCTAGGTTCGGGAGTATGGCCAGGTGGTGGCGGCGGTTGACGGGACGGTTCGGGGTGCGGATGCGGTCCGCGCTCGCCGCGGCGGCCGTCGTCGCCGTGGCCGCCCTCGCCAGCGGGGCGACGCTCGTGGCCGGCGCCCGCTTCATCCTCACCCAGAACATCGACCAGGCGATCGGCCAGCGCGCCACCCAGGTCGCCGGGGCGCTCGGCGCCGCCGACGGGGCCGGTCTCACCGCCACGCTGCGCCCGTCCGCGCGGGACCGCACCGTCGTCCAGGTCGTCGACGGCGGCGGGAGGGTCGTCGCGGCGTCCGCCGCCGTCGCCGGGATCGCCGCGATCTCCCCGCTGCGGCCCCAGCCCGGGCAGACGCTGCGCGAGCAGCGCGGACTCGAGTTCGCCCACGATGATCACTTCCGGATCGTCGCGCTGGGTGTCAGTACCTCCGACGGGCCGCGGACGGTCCTGGTCGCGCAGTCCCTCGATGAGGTCGACGACGGCACCGAGGCGGTCCTCGGCGCGCTCGCCGTGGGGATGCCGTTGCTCACCCTCGTCGTCGGCGCGGCCACGTTCCTGTTCGTCGGCAGGACGCTGCGCCCGGTCGACGCGATGCGCCGCCAGGCCGACACGATCACCGCACGTAACCTGCACGCCCGGCTGCCGGTGCCGGCGACCGCCGACGAGATCTCCGCGCTCGCCGCGACGATGAACACGATGCTGGACCGGATCGAGTCGGCCTCGGACGCCCAGCGCCGGTTCGTCGCCGACGCCAGCCATGAGCTGCGCAGCCCGCTGTCGACGATCCACGCCGGCCTCGACCTGCTGGCCGCCGCCGACCTGCCGCCGGCCGCCGGCGTCCACGTCACCCGGATGCGGCACGAGAGCGCCCGGATGGCCCGGCTCATCGCCGACCTGCTGCTGCTCGCCCGCATCGACGAGTCCGGTCCGCAGCTGCGCCGGGAGGACGTCGACCTCGACGACATCGTCTACACCGAACGCGACCGTCTCAGCGTGGGCCACCCCGGCCTGCGGGTGGAGGCGCGGGTCAGCCCCGTCCGCGTCGACGGCGACCCGCACCACCTGCAGCGGGTCCTGCGCAACCTGCTCGACAACGCCGCCCGGCACGCCCGCGGCCGCGTCGGGATCGGCCTGAGCGCGGCGGGCGGCGTGGCCGAGCTGACTGTCGCCGACGACGGACCCGGTATCCCGGCCGCCGAGCGGGAGCGGGTCTTCGGCCGGTTCGTGCGACTGGACGACGACCGCTCCCGCCAGGCCGGCGGCACTGGCCTGGGGCTGCCGATCGCCCGTGACGTCGTCGCCGCGCACGGCGGCACGCTCACCATCCACGAAGGGCCGGACGGTGGCGCGCTGCTGCGGATCCGGCTACCCATGCCGCCCGGCTGACCGGACGGCAGCCGTCACGCCGAGGGGATCGTGGCCGGATTGTCCTGGTCGTCGTCACGCTGCGGGGATCGCTGCGGGGATCCTTGCCGTGTGCTGCTGAAGGAACGCTGAACCCGCAGACCGCGAGCGAAGGCGACGGTGACGGCGGTGGCGAGGAGCCAGCCGCCGAGGACGTCGCTGGGCCAGTGCGCGAGCAGCGCGACCCGGCTGACGCCGACCAGCACGGCCCACGTACCGGCGACGGCGACGAGGACGCGGCGCGACCGGCGGCCGGACAGGACGGCGCACCCGAGCACGACGACGACGCCGGCGGTCACCGCCGAGGACGTGGTGTGCCCGGACGGGAACGCCCATCCGGCGGTCGGGGTGAGCCGGTCGACCGGGCGTGGCCGGTGCACCAGGGTGAGGACGGTGAGCCGGACGACGGTGGCGGCCGTGGTGGCGCCGAGCAGGAACCACAGGCCGGTCCGCCACCGCCGCCACAGCAGGACCGCGGCCAGCAGCAGCCCGGCCGCCAGCAGCACCGGGCTGTCGGCGCTGTGGGTGATCGCCGACATCACCGTGCGCCAGCCGTCGTGCCGCAGCGCGGCGCGGCGGGCCGCCTCGCTGACCGCATCGTCGAGACGGACCAGCGGGCCGAACCGGACGACGACGAGCGCGGTGAGCAGGCCCAGCGCGGCCGCGCAGAACACCGGGACGCGACGCATCAGCCGCCGTCCGGGTCCATGCGGTAACCGGCCCCGCGGACGGTGCGGATCGCGGACCGCCCGTACGGATGGTCGATCTTCTTGCGGATGTAGCCGACGTAAACCTCGATGATGTTCGGGTCGCCGTCGAACGCGGCGTCCCACACGTTCTCGATGATGGCGGTCTTGGTGACCACGTCACCGGCGTGCCGCATCAGGAACTCCAGCAGCGCGAACTCTCGTGGCGTGACCGGGATCTCGTCGTCGCCGCGGGTCACCCGCCGCCGTGCCGGGTCCAGGCACAGGTCGCCGGCGCTGAGCACGACCGGCCGTTGCGGCGCGCCGCGGCGGATCAGCGCCCGCAGCCGGGCGACGAGCACCACGAACGAGAACGGCTTGGTGAGGTAGTCGTCGGCGCCGAGGTCGAGCCCGTCGGCCTCGTCGTAGTCGCCGTCCTTCGCGGTCAGCATCAGCACCGGCGTCCACACGTCACGCTGCCGCAACTGCCGGCACACCTCGTAGCCGCTCAGCCCCGGCAGCATGATGTCCAGCACGATCGCGTCGTAGGCACCGTTGGGTGACTCGGTCGCCGCCCACAGCCCGTCCACGCCGTTGAACATCAGGTCGGTGGTGAAGCCTTCGATGCGCAGCCCGTCCCGGATCGTCTCGGCCAGCCCGACCTCGTCCTCGACCAGCAGCAGCCGCATTCCTGCCTCCTACGGATAGGTCCGGGCGTTGACCGGCGCCGGCTCGCCGGGCCGCTCGCTGGTGACGTCGGCCCGGCTGCGGGTCAGGTGGACGACGAGCAGGACCGACGCGAGTATGAACACCACGCTCGGTCCGACCGTACCGAGACCCAGGCCGCCGTCGTCGCGGGACTGCGACAGCCAGTCGCCGAGGGACGCGCCCAGCGGGCGGGTCAGCACGTACGCGGGCGATCGTCATGACGGGAGACTCACAGGTGGGACCTGAACGGTCGCTGAAAGCGCCCACACCCGAACGGGTGAGGAGCAGGGCCGTGCACGCCACGACGCGGGCGAGTGTCGGCTAGCCGAGGGGACGCCAGCCCGGCGCCCTGAACGGTCGTGGCGGACGCCACCCGCAGGGTGCCGGCGTGCTGCCGGGCGGCGACCAGACCGTGTGCGACCTGACCACGACGGTTGAGCCGACCTCCTGGAGTACGCCACCCTCCTCGCCGGCACCGCCCCACCTCACGCCACACGCCGGGGCGGCGGGGCCGGACTAGACTGTTGTCAGTGCAGTTCGGTTCGCTGGCCCGGCTGGTGCGACCGACACCCCCGCCCCGTCGGCTGGGGATCGCGGTCGGCGTCTTGGTGATCGTGGTCGAGACCCTGCTGGCCTATCCGCTCCGGCAGGTCATGGAGCCGTACTTCCCGGGCGTGATCTACATCGTCGGCGTGCTGGTCACCTCGATCGTCTGGGGCATGTGGCTCGGGCTGGCCACCGCGGTGGCCAGTACCTTGGCATTCGTCTACTTCCACGTGCGGCCCGTCGAGACTTTCGCTGCCTCGGACATGCGGCAGGTCGTCGGGTTGGCGGTCCTGCTCCTCGTCGCGGTGGCCACGAGCGCGGTGGCGGACCTGTCCCGGGAGCGCGCCGTCCAGGCCGAGGAGTCTGACCTCACCGCCGAGATGACCCAGCAGCTGCTGTCCGCCGACGACTTTCCCGCGGTGGTGCCCGCTGTCGCACAGCACATCGCGCGGTGCCTCCAACTGCCGGACGCCACCATCCACCTCGCGGCCGTCGCCGGTGATGACCGGCACTCGGCGTTTCCCCTGCGCACCGGGGCCGCCCAGGTCGGGACCCTGGTGGTGCCCGCCGAGTTGCCCAAGCGGACGACGCAGCGGCTGCGGGAATGCGTGGCGCCGACATTGGCCTCACTGCTGCAGGCCTGCCGGGAGCGTGCGGCCGTGCTGGGCTCGCTCGAAACAAGCCGGGAGCAGCTGCGCCGGCTCGCCGCCGAACAGGCCGCGTTGGGGCGGGTGGCGAAGCTCGTGGCCCACGGTGGTTCTCCACCCGACGTCTTCCACGCGATCACCGTCGAGCTGCACGGACTGCTGAGTGAATACAGCACGTGGCTGTGTCGCTACGAGCCCGACGGCACGGCCTGCATTGTCTCGACCAACCTCACCGGCAAGCTCACCGAAGGAGTGCGCTTGCCGCTCGAGGGCGAGAACGTCCTGGCCATGGTGCGGGACACGGGGCGCGCCGCCAGAGTGGACAGCTTCGAGAACGCGGCCGGCCCCATCGCCGCGCTCGCCCGTGAGCTGGGTATCCGCGCTGTGGTCGGGGTGCCGATCGTGGTTGACGGGCGGCTGTGGGGCGTGTCAGGCGTGGCGTGGGCCCGGTCCGAGCCGCTGCCGCCTGACACCGAGGCACGCGTCGCGGAGTTCACCGACCTCGCCGCCACCGCGATCGCCAACGCCGACAGCAAGGCTGAGCTCGCCGCCTCCCGCACCCGGCTGGTCGCCGCCGCGGACCAGGCCCGCCAGCGCATCGAGCGCAACCTGCACGACGGCGCGATGCAGCACTTCCTCGCCGTCGCCATGCAGCTCGGTGCCATGCAGGCCATCCTGCCGCCGGAGATGGAGGAGGCCAAGGCGGAACTGTCGCGCGCACTGGGCGGTCTGAACAGTGCCATGGACAGCCTGCGCGAGATCTCACGGGGCATCCATCCCGCGTTGCTCGCCTCAGACGGTCTGCCGACCGCGCTCAAGGCGCTCGCCCGCAGATCCCCGGTGCCGGTCGACCTCGAGCTCGACACCAGCCAGCGCATGCCTCCAGTGGTCGAGACGGCCGCGTACTACATCGTCTCCGAGGCGCTGACCAACGCGGCCAAACACGCCCACGCCACAGTCGTGCACGTGCAGGCGACCCGGAACGACAGCTTGCACCTCTCGATCCACGACGACGGCATCGGCGGCGCCGACCCACACCGCGGAACCGGCCTCACCGGCCTCCAGGACCGGGTCGAGGCACTCGGCGGACACCTCACCATCACCAGCCCCACCGACGGCGGCACCTGGCTGTCGGCCACCATCCCGACCACATCCGACCCCCTGCCTCTCTCCTGAGAGCGCGGTCGTCGCCGGCCGGTGACAGCCTGTCTTCATCGGATTCTCAGGTTCGGATCCCTACCTTGGCCGGGTGAACTACCGACTGTTCCAGTTGATCAACGACCATGCCGGCCGGATCGACCAGGTCGACGACGTCATGGAGTTCCTCGCCGGCCCGTTCATCTACGTCGTGTTCGCGGCGTTCGCCGCCACCGTCGTGTGGGCGCTGCGGCGCGGGCGGCGCGGTCAGGTCGCGTACGTGTTCGCCGCGCTGCTGGTGGCGTTCCTCGGCGCGCAGCTGCTGAACCACCTGAACGGGCAGCTGCGCCCGTTCCAGACGCACCGGGTGCACCAGCTCGTCGCGCATGCCGGCGGGGTGTCGCTGCCCAGCGACCACGCCACCGCCGCGTTCGCGGTCGCCCTGGCAGTCGGGGTGTTCCTGCACCGCGGCGCCGGCGTCGCGCTGCTGGTCGCCGCCGTGGCGGTCGGGCTGGCCCGGATCTGGGTAGGCGTGCACTACCCGGGCGACATCCTCGCGGCGTTCGGCATCGCCGCCGCGGCGGTCGCCCTGGTCGCATCGGCTCCGGCCGTAACCGTCGTAAGGAAGACCGCGTGACGTTCCTGAACCCCGAATGGCTCATCTCCAACTTCGGGATGCTCGGCATCCTGGCTGTCGTCTTCGCCGAGTCCGGCCTGCTGATCGGGTTCTTCCTGCCCGGCGACTCGCTGCTGTTCACCACCGGGCTGCTCGTCGCCGACGGCCGCTACCTGCACCAGCCGCTGTGGCTGGTGTGCCTGCTCGTGTCGGTCGCCGCGTTCGCCGGCGACCAGTTCGGCTACCTGTTCGGGCGGCGGGTCGGCGCCGCGCTGTTCCGGCGGCCGAACTCGAGGCTGTTCAAACAGGAGAACCTCGCCAAGGCGCAGGAGTTCTTCGACCGGTACGGTGCCCGGTCGATCGTGCTGGCCCGCTTCGTGCCGGTGGTGCGGACGTTCACCCCGATCGTCGCCGGCACCAGCGGCATGCACTACCGCACGTTCGTGCTGTACAACGCCGTCGGCGGCGCGCTGTGGGGCACCGGCGTCACGGTGCTGGGCTACTTTCTGGGCCAGATCGCGTTCGTGAAGTCCAACATCGAGCTGATCCTCGTCGGCGTCGTCGTGCTGTCGGTGGTGCCGATCGCCGTCGAGCTCCTGCGAGCCCGCTCGCGTCAGCGGTGAGCGGTCCGGCACCACCGTCGGCGAGCACACGGTCCGCGCCGGCGGTTCAGCCGACGATCTTGCCGGCGCCGCCGGCACCCTTCTGCGCACGACGCGGCGGGCCCGTCCATGGTCGGACGGGCCCGCCGGTCTGGTGACGCCTGGTTACACGTTGACGCCGTAGTCCTTGGCGATGCCGGCCAGGCCGGACGCGTAGCCCTGCCCGACGGCGCGGAACTTCCACTCGCCGCCGTTGCGGTACAGCTCGCCGAAGACCAGCGCGGTCTCCGTCGAGTAGTCCTCGCTCAGGTCGTACCGGGCCAGCTCGTTGTTGTCGGCGGAGTTGACCACGCGGATGAACGCGTTGGTGACCTGCCCGAAGGACTGCCCGCGGGCGTCGGCGTCGTGGATGGACACCGGGAAGACGATCTTGTCGACCTCGGGGGCCACGCCGGCGAGGTTCACCTTGATCATCTCATCGTCGCCCTCGCCCTCACCGGTCAGGTTGTCACCGGTGTGCTCGACCGTGCCGTCGGGCGACTTGAGGTTGTTGAAGAACACGAAGTGCTGGTCGGACAGGACCCTGCCGTCCGCGCCCACGAGCAGCGCGCTGGCGTCCAGGTCGAAGTCCGCGCCAGTGGTCGTGCGCACGTCCCAGCCCAGGCCCACGTTGACCGCGGCCAGGCCGGGCGCGGCCTTGGTCAGGCTGACGTTGCCGCCCTTGGTGAGGCTGACTCCCATGAATCCTCCAGATCGATGCCGGCAGGAATTCGGTCCGAGCCGGCTGACGTGTTGTCGACGGTGCTACAGGATGATGCCGGCGACGCCGGCCAGGCCGGGCGCAGAACAGGCCACCCCCAGCACGGATGCAGTCACCTCTCGCGAGTCCCATCATGCTCCGCGACCCTGGACGTTCGCTGTGAGTCACGACGAGACACGGACATTTTCGCATCGTCACCCCGGTGTCGTGGCGTCGACCTTCCGAATCAGCAGCCACATACCGGTGGATCGCAGGTGCTGGACGAGGTCGAGGCCGGGGCGCTGGTTGGTGCCGGGCAGCACGAAGACGAACTCGGCGCCCTCGCCGCGGCCGCCCGGCCAGCCGACGGTGACCGCGGTGCGGGTGAAGGTCATCCCGGCGGACAGCAGTGCCTGCTCGACCGCGTCGACGCCCTCGTTGACCGCCGTCAGGTGGAACGCCGTCACACCCCGGTAAACCTGCATGGCGGCATTGTCCAGCGAAGGCGCGTCAGGCGGAACCGCTCAACGTCTGGGTGCCGAGGACGACGGCGAGGGCGAGCCGGTCGGCGTCGTCGGTGCCCGGCTCGGCCGTGTAGACCGTGATGCGCAGGTCGTCGGCGGTGACGACGAGCGTGTCGCAGTCCAGGGTGATCCGGCCGACCGCCGGGTGCTCGACGGTCTTGTGCCGCGACGGCTCCGACGGCGGCGCGGGCGCCCCGCCCTCCCACAGCTCGGTGAAGCGCGGGCTCGAGGCCGCGAGGTCATCGATCAGCCGGCGCAGCGAACGGTCCGCCGGATACCGCGACGCGGTCTGCCGCAGGTCCGCCACCAGCAGCGCCGTGTGGCGGGCCTGCTCCTGCGCGGTGTGCACGACACGGGTGGGGAAGCCGGCGAGGTTGCGCCAGACGGCGTTGCGCTCCAGGCCGCGCCAGCCCGACGTCTCGCCCATGAGCGCGTCGTACGGTGCGTTCGCGACCACCAGGGTCCAGGTGGCGTCGTACACGACGACCGGGGTGTGCGCGAGCCGGTCGAGCAGCCGCTGCACGCTCGGCGGGACGTGCGCCGGCACGACGTCGGCGCCGGGCGGGGCGTGGCCGGCGAGCCGGTAGAGCAGGTCCCGGTCGGGGACGGACAGGCGCAGGGCTCGCGCGAGGGCCTGCACCACCTGCACCGACGGCGCCGTCGCCCGGCCCTGCTCCAGCCGGGTCAGGTAGTCCGCGGAGATGCCGGCGAGCCCGGCGAGCTCCTCGCGGCGCAGTCCCGCGGCGCGGCGGCGCCGGCCGACCGGCAGGCCGGCGGTCTCCGGCGAGACCCGGTCACGCCAGCGGCGCACCGCCCGGCCGAACTCCCACTGCTGCACGCATCCCAGTCTTCACCGCGCGGGCGGACCGTGTCCTGGCCCTGGCAGTCCTACGACAACGCGACGACTGCCTGACAACCGCCCGGACCTCCACGCTCGACGCATGACAACCCTCATCACCGGCCCGACCCGAGGCCTGGGCCGCGCCACCACCCTCGCCGTGGCCGACCGGCCGGGCGCCGAACTCCTGCTGGCCGGCCGGGCCGGGGCCGCGCTGCGCGAGGTCGCCGACGAGGCGCGGGCGCGGGGCGCCACCGTCCATGAGATCGGCTGTGACCTGTCGCAGTTGGCCGATGTACGGGCAGCGGCGGCCACCGTCCGCCACCTCGTCGCCGCCGGGACGGTCCGGCCCCTCCGCGCGCTGATCGCCAACGCGGGGCACATGTCGGCCGACACGCGGACCGCGTCCGCCGACGGCTACGAGATGACCTTCGCCGTGAACCATCTCGCGCACGCCCAGCTCATCGGGGACCTGCTCGGCTCGCCGGCGGAGCCGGCCCGGATCGTGCTGCTCGGCTCCAACACGTACAGTGCCAACTTCTGGCGACGGCTGCTCGGTGTGCCGGAAGCGCGGTGGCGCGACCCCGTGGAGCTCGCCCGGCCGGCGCCCGCCGATGCGAAACCGGACATGACCGCGTCGGGAGTCGTCTACAGCACCGCCAAGCTCGCCATCCTGTACTACGCCCACGAGCTGCAACGGCGGGCGCCGGGGGTGGCCGTGTCGGTGTTCGAACCCGGCTGGATGCCCGGCACCGCCCTGAGCCGCGGCGCCCCGCGGGCGCTGCAGGCGATCGGCCGCGGGCTGGGCCGCCTGCCGTTCGTGTCCACCCCGCGCCGCTCCGGCCCGATGCTCGCCTCCGTCGCGCTGGACGAGCGGTGGGCGCACCTGCGCGACGGCGCGTTCGTGGTGAAGGACCGGCTGACCGAGGTCCGCCCGGTCGCCCACGACCGCGAGCGGGAGCGCCGGCTGTGGACCGCCACCGCCGAGCTGCTCGCCGCGAGCGGCGCGGCCGTCTGACGACCGCGCCACCCGCCGCGCGCGTTACGCCGCGATCTGCCAGAGCTGGCAGGTGTTGTTGAGCCACATCCACAGCTGCACCTTGGTGCCGTTGGCGGTGCCGCAGTTCTGGTCGTCGAGGACCATGCCGCTGTTCTCGACGACGAGCTCGTAGCGGCCGTTGCCGGCCGGGATGACCGCCCACTGCTGGCAGGTGTTGCCCAACGACTGCCACAGGTTGGTGGCGGTGCCGAGCGCCAGGCCGCAGTTGACGGCGTCGAGGACCTTGTTCGCGTTGACGTTGGTGATCGTCCACTTGTTGGGGCCGACGCTGTTGAAGCGCCACTGCTGGCACGTGTTGCCCAGCGCCTGCCACACGTCGATCTGCGTGCCGTTGGCGGTGCCGCAGTTGACCGCGTCGAGGACCTTGCCGCTGGCGAGGTTCGTCAGCCGGTACGTGGCGCCGTTGACGGGGAACGTGACGCTCTTGCTGTACCCGACGGCGACGATGTTGGACTGGACCGAGTTCTCCGTGGCGTCGCTCGGGTAGCCGCTGGTCATGACGCCCTCGAAGAACGAGCCGACGGAGCCGTTGCTGTTGTCGCCGCCGATGCCCAGGATGATGGCGCCCTGCTTGGTCATCGGGCGGTAGCCGGACTGGGTCGGCAGGCCGCCGTTGTACCGGGTGGCGAGGCTGCCGGACTGCGCGTTGCCGTCCTTGATGGCGTACGTCGTGGTGCCGTCGTTCTTCAGCATCGCGGTGACGAACGCGCTGTTGCGGCCGGTGTTGGCCGTCCAGGACCCGTTGCCGCCGGCGAAGAGCCCGTTCTCCAGGTCGGCGGCGACCCGCGGCCCGGCGGAGCAGGGGGAGAACCAGCACAGGTTGCCGAAGTAGATGGCGTCCATGTCGCCGTTGCCGGTGTCCATGTTGTTGGTCTCGGCGTTGCCGTAGTCGAAGCAGCACCGGTCGTTGACGTGGGTGCCCTCGGTCACCATGTACATGCCCTCGGGCTGGCTGCCGGTGGCGACGCCGTTGGTGTTGTTGTTGCGGTACCCGTTGCCGGCCGAGATGTACACGCCGTACACCTTGTGCCCGCCGGCGGTGACGGGCAGCGCCGCCGCGTTCGCGCCCTGGTCGGCGGTCGGGTTGGCGCCGCCGCCGGGAGCGATCGTGAGGTCGTTGTGCCGCGACGTCTGGTCGTAGATGCGCACGATCGTGCAGTAGGTGCCGTTGCAGAACGAGTCCTGCGCGGCGGCGTTGGCGTAGCCGCCGGCGCTGAGCACGCCGATGTTCGACGTCGCGCCGTCGGACCAGCGCCGCACCTGGTACAGCGAGCCGCCGTAGGAGCCGAACAGCGCGCGGGTGGTGCTGTGCGCGGCGACGCAGGGGGTGCCGCCGCTGGCGTAGATGTCGCAGGGGCCCGTGCCGGCCGCCTGCGCCGCCGTGGTCGACAGTGCGACCAGCGCCGCGGCGACGACCGCCGTGGCAGCGGCGGCGGCGAGTGCCGTGCGCCGCAGAGACCTGAGATGCATGGTGCACCTTTCGGGGTGTTTGGCAGCAGTACGTTGTTAGCGTTAACATGCCGCACCGCTGGCATGGGAGACGGTGACCCAGGCTGGGGGGTGTCCTGGAGTCGCGAGCCGAGTGTTATCGCTCACATCGATGCTGTCAAGTTTCTGTTACGCCGCCGCGCCCGCCGGAGTCGCCGATCCGACCGACCACCGTGGATCTCTCCGCTACGCTCGGCGGCCGCTGATCGACGCAGAGAGGTGGCACGTGGAGGTCTGGATCATCGTGGCGGTCGTCGCGGCCGTGGTGCTGGTGTCGGCCGGGGCGCTCGTGATCGTTTCACGTTCCGTGTTCCGCAAGGCCGCCGGAAGCGCGCCTGGCGGCGGGCTCGGCCTCTTCCCGCTCTTCCCGGGGCGGGCGCTGCTCGACGGGCTGGCCGCCGGCTGGGAGCAGGATCGCGCGCTCATGGTCACCGTGCTGCGCGAGGACCTGCGGACCCTGCACGCCGCCGGCGCCGCCACGGGCCCGGCCGCCGAACAGCTGCGCCTCGCCGAACGCGCCACGGAGCTCTTCGCCGCGAACGAGAACTGGGCCGACAACCTGCGCGCCGCCACGACCGCGATGGGCCGCGCCAACCGCCTGCTGACGGGCGCCGAGACGCCTCCGTGCCTGTTCAACCCCGTCCACGGCCCGTCCACGGCCGAGGTCGAATGGGGACCCGGCGGCGGCTCCCGGCGCCGCGTCCCGGTCTGCGCCGACGACGCCGCCCGCCTGCGGGCCGGGCACCCGCCCGTCGTGCGCATGGTGCAGACCGACGAGGGCGTCGTGCCGTACTACTCCGGCCACGGCCGCTACGTCGACTGGCTGCTCGGCTGGTACGACGGCTTCGACCCCTACCTGACCGCCCGCCTCCTCGCCGGCACCACGATCGGCAGCCACCTCCCCGGCCGCATCCGCGCCATCCACGGCACGGCCGGCGACCCCCTCGGCGAGTTCGGCCCCGTCCACGACTGACCGACCACTTCCGCCTCGCCGGCCCCGCCTGCCTGCGCGTCACCCACGGCAGCGCTGCGGCGTCAGCGGGCCGCCCCGTCGGCGACGATGAACAACAGCGCTTGCACGGCTTCGCACCCGCCCGGTCCCCGGGGATCACCGCCCCGCGTCGTCCTACCTCAGGTCGATGCGCGCCATCGAGGGCGGCCCTGCGAATCCCTCTCAGGCGTCGCCGTCACCCGGCAGCCTCGGGGAGCATCGCGTCCCGTTCGGGGTCGGGCAGGAGCTCCCGGACCCCCTGCGCGCAGCGGCACGCGGCGGCGAACCTGGCGGCCCACACCAGCGCCTCGTGAATCGGGGTGGGCCGTCACATCGAAGCCGATATGCTCCCGCGGTGACTCAGGTTCGCCGACTGGTGCGGCTTGCTTCGGTGGTGTTCGCGGCGTGCGCGATGCTGTTGGCGGCGTGCGACGGGTCGAAATCGCCGGATACCGCGTCACCGTCCTCGCCGGAGGTCCCCGGTCTCCCGGAAGGTGCGGTGAACTCGATCGCATGGACGGCAGATGATTGGATCTACTTCTCCTACACGGTGCCGTCCACGTCGAGCGGCCTGTGGCGGCAGCGTCGTGACGGTGCCGCCGTGCCGGAACAGGTCGACTTCAAGTTGCCGCCGGAATCTTGCGGCTCGGCGGTGATCAACAGTCTCCAGCCGCTTCCGGACGGCAGGTTGGCGATCGCGGCGAGGTGCGACATCGCCGACGGTTTTCGGAGTTTCGCGGCGATCCTTGACGTGGCCTCGCTGGACGCCCGTGTCCTGGTCCAGTTCCCGTCGTTCTCGGGCAGCGGGATCGCGGTACTGCCCGACCTGAACGGCGCCTTCGTCACGGCGGAAGCTGGTGGACTGTGTCAGGGCTTGGCCCTCTTCGGCGCCCAGGGAGGGTTCCGGCCGTTCAAGCACGAGGTGTCGATCGGTTCCACGACGTTCTGGCCCGACGGTGTGTTCCGGGACGCACAGGAGCAACCTGCGTGTGGCACCACCGGCGACGCCGGATGGCCCGCGCTCTCCCGCGACGGGAAGATGCTGTACTTCGTGGCCCGCACGGCGCCGCCGGAGCGCGACAACCGTATGACCCGGGCCGATGCGGCCGTCGTCGAAGTGCCGACTGACTTCGCATCGCCACCTCGGATCGTGGTCTCTGGCATCCGATCGCCGCAGAACGCGGTGACTCTGACAGCGCACGGGCAGACGTTCGTCTGCGTGCTGGGCATCGTCGACGGAAAATCTGGTGTGTGGGCCTTCCGCGCCGACGACGGCGAGCTGGTCAAGTCGTGGGTCGGGCCGTATCGGGAATTGTCGGCCTCGCCGGACGGATCCCGGCTGCTGACGGTGAAGAAGATCGGGAAGAACCTCGAGACCGAGATTCTCGATCTCGGTTGAACCGCCAGGAAGGGCTGCGGTTCCTTGCCGGCCGTGATGGTTCGGTTCGGCGCGAGGTGGAGACCTACCCCGAGCCCGAAACCGTCATCTCATCGGTGGAGGTATGCGGTGCGGAAGATTGGATGACGATCGCACGACCGATGCCATCGGCTTCCGCCGCGAACGGTGCGTGCGGGCGGTCACCGATCGCCGGGCACTGTGGCCGAAACGGCGCGGCGCCAGGGCCGAGGGCGCATCGCGGTCGCGGACGACGGGGCCGTCAGCACAACGGCGAATACAGGCGGGTCAGAAAGGCCTGGAAAAAGAATTCTGGAGGAGGTGTCGGATCGGGGCGGGACCGTTCGTAGCAGAGGTGAGCGGCCCTGATCACGAGGGGCCGTCGTCCTCGATCACAGGAGATGAACCGGATGCAGTCCCTGGTTTCCGTTGCCGGCGACACCGCCCGCCGTCTGCACCAGCTCATGGAGCCGATCCACCTGGTCACGTACTTCGCTGACGAGCCGGACCAGGCCCTCATGGCGCTCGGGCTCCGCAACACGTGGGACGCGTACTTCGCCGGGCGGGCGGCGCCGCTGGGCCGGGTCCCGGCCGAGGTGGTCGATGCCGTCTTCTACAACTTCGCCGCCGGCGAGGTCGCCCGCCACATCCCCCGCGTCTGGGAGGTCACCACCCCCGAGGCCGCGCTCGCCGCCCGCCAGGAGGGCAGTGCCGCGGCGCTCAGGCGGATCCTCGGCGACCTCGCCGGCACGTCGACGCTCGCGCGTGCCGCCGAGCTGGCCACCAAGGCAGCGACCAGCGCCCCGACGGAGGGACGGGTCCTGTACGCGGCGCTGCGAACCGTGCCCGTGCCCGTGGACCCCGTGGCCCGGCTCTGGCACGCGGCCACGCTGCTGCGCGAGCACCGCGGGGACGGTCACAACGCCGCGCTGGTCGCCGCCGGCATCGGCGGGACGGAAGCTCACGTGCTGCACGCGCTGTCTGAGGGTATGCCCCCGGAGAAGTTCGGCAGGGTCCACCACCTGCCCGCGGACCGGCTGGCCGCGGTCGTGGACGGGATGCGCGTCCGTGGCCTCATCGACGGCTCCGGCCAGCTCAGTGACGCCGGCCGCAGGGCCAAGGAGCAGATCGAGTCGATCACCGACGACCTCGCCGCGGCGGCGTACGCCATCCTGGCGCCGGGCGAGCGCGACCAGCTCATCGCCGACCTCGAGCCGATCGCCGCGACGCTCGAAGCTGCCGGCTCGCGATAGCCGGCGTCAACCGTCATGCCGCCGTCGAGACTCCGGCTCGCGTGGTGGTCGCCAGCCGGAGGGCGTAGGCGGTGCAGCTGGTGAGCAACGCGGGCAGGATCGTCATCGCGTCGGCCACCCGGCCGGTCGGGTCGCCCATCAGCTCCGGATCGATGCCGAGCGAGGTGATCGGGTAGGCGGCGACGGCCACGCTCATCGAGCCGGACACCGACAGGCTGTACACGGCGACTGCCAGCTCACATGCCAGGATGCCGCCGAATGCCATGGTGAGCACCGCGCGGCGGCGATGTCCCCGGCGGACCAGCGCGGTGGACGCCGCGGACAGTGCTCCGGTCGCCAGTCCCCAGCTGCCGACGGCGGCGGTCACGGGCCATCTGCCGAGATCGGTGACGAGCAGCATGACCGGCAGGGCGCCCAGGGTGAGCCCGACTGGTGCGAGCGCCGAGGTGAACGGCAGCCGCGCGTGTCCGGCCAGCCAGATCGCCCCGGCGGCGACCGGCAGGGCAGCTGCCGCCGGCACGAGGCGCGCGGACCCGGCGGTGAGCGATGTGCCGGAAGCGGCGGCGACGGCGGCGAACAGCCACGCGCAGAGGGTGTAGAGCATGAGATAGGCGCCGGCGAAGGCCACGGGTGCGGCGACCAGGCCGGTGGTCGCGTGCACGTAGGGCCGCAGCCGCGCGTACGTGAGCGTCCGTATGCGTTCGGCGAGCGCGCAACGTGCCACGTCGGCCAGGTCACGCACCGGCCGCCGCGAGTGGCTGAGCAGGTCGGCGATCTCCGGGCCGTACCGGTCCCGGACGTGGCGTGGGTACAGGGCGATGACCAGCCGGACCGCGCGGTTCACGACAGGGCCAACCGGCGCAGGCCGGTGCCGGCGACGGCCCGCATGCGTGACAGCTCCGCCTGCAGCGCCGCCCGGCCGCCGGCGGTGAGCTGGTAGGGCTTGCGTCGCTCCCGCTCCGGCAGGGCCTCGATGAGCCGCAGGTCCTCCAGGCGGCGGATCGCCCCGTACAGCGTGCCGGGGCCGGGCCGATCCCCGGTGATGGCGGCGATGTCGTCCTGCATCGCATACCCGTGCTTGGGACCTTCGGCGAGGCTGACGAGGACGAGCAGCGCCGGCTCCGAGAACCGGCCGAACTCGGTGAGCCCGGACATGCCACCTCCATTACTACGTGGAACGTAGCATCGCAGGACGTAGTACGGTTCGTCAAACTCCACGGTCTTCGGCGTCGCGCGCGTCTGACCCTCGGTACGCAGGCCGGATCGCCGCAGGCGTTACTCTGGCCGCCATGGTGGTGGCCGGGCTGATGCGACCGTGACCAGCCCGGGAGCGGCCGCGGCGGTGAGCGACGCCGTGGTCCCGGCCCGTCGGCCGTCCGCATCGGCGCATCGTGTCGCCGTGGCCGCGATCGTGGTCCTGGCGGCGGTGGGCTACTCCGTGCTCGCCCTCAACCGGTTCCGCACGTGGCGCTCGGCCACCTATGACCTGGTCATCTTCGACCAGGCGGTGCGCTCCTACGCCCAGGGGCACCTGCCGGTGGCGATCGTCAAGGGCGTCCACAACGGGTTCGGTCCGGACTTCAGCGTGCTCGGTGACCATGTGTCGCCGCTGCTGGTGCTGCTCGCCCCGTTGTATCTGGTGTACGACGACCCCCGGACGCTGCTGGTGGCGCAGGCCGTCCTGCTGGCCGGCGCGGTCGTGCCGCTGTGGCGGTTCACGCGCCGTGAGCTGGGTGTCACGGCGGCGTACGGGGTGGCTGCGGCGTACGCGCTGTCGTGGCCGGTGGCGGGCGCCGTCGGCTTCGACTTCCACGAGGTGGCGTTCGCCCCGCTGCTGTTCGCCGTGCTGTTCGACCAGCTGTCCGCCTACCGGCACGGCGGCGGCCGGCGCCGGTATGTGGCGCTGGCCTGCGCGGCGCTGCTGCTCGTGAAGGAGGACATGGGGCTGGCGCTGGCCGGCGTGGGGGTGTGCCTGCTGCTGCCGCACCGCGGCCGGTCGCGCGAGCGTGGTGACGTGCTCCTCGGCCTCGGCTGCCTCCTCGGCGGGCCGGCGTACACGGTCCTGGCCACCCAGGTCATCATCCCCATGTTCGGTGGCCGGTCGGACTACTACTGGTCGTACGACCACTTCGGCCCGACCGTTCCGGCCGTGCTGTGGCACGTGCTCAGCCAGCCCGGCGATGCGCTGTACACCTTCTTCAACCCGGCGACGAAGACGTCCACGATGCTGATGCTGCTGGCCGTCGCCGGGCTGACGCCGCTGGTCTCACCATATCTGGCGGTGACGTTGCCGCTGATCGCCGAGCGGATGCTGTCCGAGTCACCGGGCTGGTGGGGCACCGGGGCGCACTACAACGCGTTCGTGGTGGTCCCGCTGCTGTGCGCCGGCGTCGACGGGGCGGCCCGGATCGCACGTCACCGGCGGATGCGCCGGTTCGGCGCCGTCTGGACGGCCGTGGTGGTCATCGTCGCCGTGGTGGCGCTGCCCGGTTCGGCCTTCGGTGAGCTGTCCCGGCCGTCGTACTGGCGGTGGAGCGACGACATGCGGGCGATGGAGCACGCGGCCGGCCAGGTCCCGGACGGAGCGCTGGTGGAGACCGCCTCCAGCCTCGGGCCACACCTGAGCGGCCGCGCGCAGGTGCTGCTGTGGGACCGGACCCCCCGCTGGGCACCGTGGGTGGTCGCCGACATCGCCCGCCCGCAGTTCCCGTTCTGCGGCCTCGACGACCAGCGCGCCCGGGTCGACCTGCTGCAGGGCAGTGGCTACCGGGCCGTCTTCCGGGAACGTGACTTCGTCGTGCTGCACAACCCGGACGCGGTGCCGAGGCTGACGGCGCCGCCCGCACCACCGTGCGGCGGATCGTGACCGGCACGGGCAGCGAACAGGCGCCCGCGCGGCGCGCCGACGTCGTCGCCGTGAGCGCGCTGGCGGCGGCCGTGCCCGTGGTGCACCGGATCGGTCCGGCGCTGGACGCCCCCTACTGGCTGGACGAGTCGTGGGTGGCGCTGGCGGCCAAGGCGTCACCGGCGGACCTGCCGTGGGTGACGGCGTCGACGCCACTCGGATGGACGCTGCTGGTCTGGTCGGTGCCGGGCGGCGGGCAGCTCCAGCGCCTGATCCCGCTGCTGTTCCTCGCCGGCTCGGTGCTGGCCGCCTACGCCTTCGGCCGCTGCCTCGGCTGGCCGGGCCGCGGCTGGGCGGTCGCCGCCGGGCTGTCCGCGGCGGTCGCGACGCTGCTGATCCCGGCGCAGCTGGTGCGCCACGACCTGAAGCAGTACACCGCCGAGGCTGCGGTCGCGTTGCTGCTGCTGGCGATGACCGCGTGGCTGGAATCGGCCTGGTCCCGGCGACGCCTGATCCTCGTCGGTGCGGGCGTGGTGGCCGGGATGCTGTTCAGCCATCCCGCGGCGCTCGTCGGCGCGGCGGTGCTCGGCGCGGTCCTCCTCACGTCGGCCGCCGGCGGACGCAGGGACCGGCTGCGGGACAGTGCCCTGGTCAGCGCCGCGACAGGGGTGGCGGCGGCCGTCGTGTACGTGGTGATCGACCGGCCGAACCGCAATCCCGCGCTGGCCGGCTACTGGTCGGGGTTCTTTCCGACGGTCGCCGGGCTGCCGTCCTACCTGGGCACCCGGTTGGCTGACTTGACGCCGGCGTTGGGCGCGCCGTGGCAACTCGTCGCCGCCGTGTCGGCGCTGGGCCTGGTGGCGGTCGCGCGGCTGCGTCGACCGGCGACGGCGCTGGCGCTGCTGCTGATCCCGGCGATCGCCGTCGCGGCGGCGCTGGCCGGCGTGTACCCGCTGCTGGACCAGCGCACGTCGCACTTCCTGCTGGTCGTCGCGGCGGCCGTGGCCGGGATCGGCCTAGTGCGGACGGCGGCAGACCTGACCGGCCGCCTGCCGGCACGGACACGGTCTGTAGTGGCGGCGGTCCTGGTCGTCACCGCGCTGTCGGCGTATGCGACCGCCAACAGCGGCGCGCTGCTGCGCCCGGCCGCCCCGGGTGACCCCGGCGAGGACGTCCGTGCCCAGGTGGCGTACGTCGCATCGCAGCGCCGGCCCGATGACGTGATCGCCGTGAACATGTCCGGTCAGTTCGGATTCGCGTACTACTGGTCCCATGACCCGCCGCTGCTGCGACGTGGTGGCCCGATGGCCACCGGATGGTACGTCTCGTACACCGCTGAAAGCCGGATTCTCGTCGCGTCCGGGCGTGACCCGGCCGCGGTCGCCGACCTCGTCGCCGCCGCTGAGCGCCTGGCCGGCGCGGGCGGGCGGATCTGGCTCGTGCGCAGCCACGTCAACGCCGGCGAACGGGCCGCCTGGCAGGCTGCCCTGGCCGGTCGCGTCGTGGCCGAGGTCGCGGTCGGACCCGAGCCGTTGGCGGTGCTGACCCCGGTACAGACGGCCGGTCACCAGGCGGGCCGCTGACGGGTGCCGCCGAGACTCCGGTCGATGAAGGTTCCCAGCAAGTCCGACTATGCTCTCGGCGGCGGATCGCCGGTCCCGGACATCGGGTGCCGCGGTGATTCGTGCCGGTCAAGGATGTGGAGTCTGGTTCATCGTGTCGTACTCGGCAGCGACCGTGCCTGGGCAGCCTGCTGCCCCGGCCTCGCGTCGTGCTCCTGGGGTCCGTCGTCTGATCGAGGCCACGTCGGCGGGCAGCGCCCGGGCGGGGCGGGTGCTGGTGCTGCTGGCCGTGGTGCCCGCGGTGGCGGTGACGGCCTGGCTCCTGGTCGCGGTGCCACTGGCGGCGACGGGGCACTTCCGGCCCGGTGTCGTGGTGCCGGCCGCGGTGGTGCTGGCGATCCCGCTGGTGCGTTGGGCGACGCGGCTGCCGCGACCCGGCACTGCCGGGTCGTTCACCGCGTCGTGGTCGTCGGTCGTCGCGACGTCGGCGATCGCCGCCGGGTTCGCCCTCTTCGCGGCGGTACGGTCCAGCCAGCAGGCGGTGCTGCACCGTGACGCCGGCACCTACGCCCAGGTCGGGCTCTGGCTGAGCGGCCATCCGGGCCTGACCACCCCGGTGCCGGTCGACGCCTACGGGTCCGCGGCGGCTGAGCTGACGTTCGCTCACCCAGGGTTCTACGTGCAGGCCGACATGATCGTGCCGCAGTTCATGACCGGCTGGCCGACGATGCTCGCCGCCGCCCACTGGATCGCCGGGTGGCCGGGGATGTTCGTGCTGCCGGCGCTGGTCGGCGGCGCGGCCCTGCTCGCCGTCGGCGGGCTGGCCGGGCGGCTGTTCGGGGCGCGGTGGGCGCCGGTGGCGGCGCTGCTGCTGGGCTCGGCGTGGCCGATGTTGCGGGTGAGTCAGACGACGTACTCCGAGCCGCTGGCGTGCCTCATGCTCGCCGCTGGGTTGTGCCTGGCCGCCGGCGCTTGGAACGCGGGAGTGCCGGCCCGGTCCGGCACGTCGGCGAGGAGCGCCGCGGCCCGCCGGGACGTCGGCTGGTCGATGGCGCTGTCAGGCCTGCTGCTGTCCGCCGGTGAACTGGTCCGCCTCGACATGGGGGTGGACTTCGCCCTTATGATCCCCGCGATCGGCTGGTGGTGGCTGCGCCGGCGGGGTGGGGTCTGGCCGTTCGCCGGCGGAGCCGTGGTCGGCGGCGGCCTGGGATTCCTCGACTGCCGGTACGTGACCTGGCCGTACGTGCTGGTGAACTGGTCGTCGGTCCGGCTCATGATCGTGGTCCTGGTGGTCTCGCCCGTCGTGACCGCCGCGCTCGTGCTGTTCCTGCGGCGCTGGCACCGCGACGTGCGGAGCATGCACTGGTGGCGTTGGGCGCCGCCGGTCGCCGCGGCCTGTGCCCTGGCCCTGGGGCTGCTCCTGGCCGCGCGGCCGTTACTGTACGTCGACCGGTCCATCACCGCGGCCAACACGATGGAGTACATCAGGTCGCATCAGGAGCAGTTCGGGCTTCCGATCGACCCCAGCCGCAGCTACGCGGAGCAGACGGTGTCCTGGGTCTCGTGGTACACGGGCTGGCCGGTGCTGGTGCTGGCCTGGATCGGCGTCGCCGGTGCCGTGCACGCCGCCACCCGTGGCCGCGGCTGGCGCTTCCTGCCGATCCTGCTGGTGTACGGCGGATCCGGGGTCGCCTCACTGCTGCGCCCCGCGATCACCCCCGACCACCCCTGGGCGGACCGCCGGCTGGTCGTCGAGGTGCTGCCCGCCGTGGTGCTCTTCGCCATCTGGACGCTCGCCGCGCTGACCCGCGCGGGCGAGGCCGGCCGTCACCGGGCCGTGACCGCCGGATGGCGCGCGGTCGGCCGCCTGGTCGCCCCGACGCCGACGGGTGCGCTCGCACGCCTGTTCGTGCTGCTGGCGCTGGCCGCGCCGGCGCTGGTGGTCACCGCGCACCTCGGGCCCAACCGCACCGAGGTGGGCGAGCCGGACGCCGCCGCCGCGGTGTGCCGCGCGCTGCGGCCGACGGATTCGGTCGTCATGATGGACACGCAGTGGTCACCGACGATCCGCAACCAGTGCGGCCTGCCCGTGGCGGCCCTGGAGAATCCGACGGTGGAGCGCATGGAGCAGGTCGTCGCCGGGATCCGCGCGGCCGGCCAGGTGCCGGTACTGATGTCGTCGTCGACGTTGACGCTGCTGCCCTACGGGCTGCCCCTCGAACGCATCGTCTACCTGGACACGTACGAGGACCAGCACGTGCTCACGACACGCCCGACCGGGGTCGACCCGCGGCGGCTGGAGTGCTGGCTGGTCCGGCCGTGACTCCGGCGCACCAAGGCGCCGTCACGGGTCGGGGCCTCGCCCGGCCAGGTAGGCGGCGACCGCCGTCACGCCGGCCAGGACGAGGTCACCGACGGTCAGCAGGCCCCTGGACAGCACCGCGACGGCGGTCGCCTGCCCGGTGCTGAGCTGCGCGCCGAGGATCGCGACCAGCAGCACGTCGCGGACACCGGCCCCGGCGGGAGTGACCACCGCCAGGAACCCCAGGCACCAGGCCAGCGTGAAACCGCCGACCGCCAGCGCCGCGACGCTCCCCGGGCTGCCGGTGAGGGGCCAGCTCAGCAGCCACGCGTGCGCGCCGAGCAGCAGCCACGACAGCACCGCCCAGCCCAGTGACACGGCGATCGTCCGGCCGGACAGCGGCTGGGGCAGCGGCGGGCGGCGCAGCACCCGCAGTGCCGTCCCGACGACGGCGTTGACGGTCCTGGGGCGCAGCAGCAGGCCGAGGAGCGGCACGCCGAGCAGCACCCACCAGTACCGCTCCGTCACCGCCCTGGCGCTCGCCGCGAGCACGACCGCGGCGGTGACCAGTCCGGCACCGAGCGACACGGCCATCGTCAGGACCGCGGCGGTCGCGGTGCGGCTGCGTGGCACCTGGTGGGCGTGGGCGAGCTCCATCTGAGCGACCACCGGCCACATCGATCCGGGCAGGTACTTGCCGAGCTGCCCGACGAAGAACACCCGTGCCGCCGCCGTGACCGGCAACGGCGAACCGAGCCCGCCCAGCAGCGTCCGCCAGACCTGCATCGTGGCCAGGAGGCCGGCAGCGACGAGCGCGGCCGCGGCGGCGGTGGCCGCGACACCGATCTGCGTCACCGCGGTGCCGACGTCGGCCCGCTGCCGCGCCACGGCGACACCACCACCGACCACCGCCACACCGAGCAGCGACCACTTGGTCCAGCGGCTGGTCAGCCCCCGCCCGACGAACGACGCGATGCGCCTGCGCGTGCCGGCCTTCGCGGGCGTCTGCCCGGCTGTGGCTACGGGATCAGGCACGGGGCGAGCGTACCTTCCTGGCGACCGGCCTCCGCCGGCGTCCCTGCGCCACGGGGCCGCCGCGGGCGATGACCTAGGCTAGGGCGCCATGCGGGTCCTGTTCTTCGGCACGTACGACACGGCGATGCACCCACGGGTCGGCGTGCTCGCCGAAGGGCTCCGCGGTCATGGCGCCGACGTCGTGGAGTGCAACGCCCCGCTCGGTGTCGGCACCGCCGCACGGGTGGCGGCGGTGGCGCAGCCGTGGCGCCTGCCCGGCCTGGTCCTCACGGTGGCCCGGCGATGGGTCTCGCTGGCGCGGGCGGCCCGCCACGTCGGTGCCGTCGACGCCGTCGTCGTCGGGTATCTCGGGCTGCTGGACGTCCACCTGGCGCGGCTGCTGTTCCGGCGGGTGCCGATCGTGCTGGACCACATGACCGGCGCCGGGGACACCGCCGCGGACCGCCGCCTCGGAGGCCGGCTGCGCCGCAACCTGCTCGCCGCCGTCGACCGTGCCGCACTCCGCCGCGCCGACGTCGTCGTCGTCGACACCGACGAGCACCGTGCCGCGCTCCCGCAGCGCCACCACGCCCGAAGCGTCGCGGTCGCCGTCGGCGCTCCCACGGCCTGGTTCGAGGCAGGCCGGGAACCCGCCACGGACAGCGGTGCGCTTCGGGTGGTGTTCTTCGGCCTGTACACGCCGCTGCAGGGTGCCACGGTCATCGGCGAAGCGGCACGCCTGCTGGCGGGGAAGGGCGTCACCTTCACGATGGTCGGACAGGGACAGGACGAGGCGGCGACCCGGCGCGCCGCCGAGGGTGCTGACGTCACCTGGCTGCCCTGGGTGGCGGCCGGCGACCTTCCGGCGCTCGTCGCCGGGCACGACGTGTGCCTCGGCATCTTCGGCACCAGCGAAAAAGCGATGCGGGTGGTGCCCAACAAGGTGTTCCAGGGCGCGGCCGCCGGCTGCGCCGTGGTCACGTCCGACTCCCCGCCGCAGCGGCGGGCCCTGGGCGATGCGGCGCTGCTGATCCCGGCCGGTGACCCGCACGCGTTGGCCGCGACCTTGCGGCGGCTCGCCACGGACCGGTCCGAGACGGCCCGCCTGAAGCAGGCCGCACGCCGCCTCGCCGGCGCCCGGTTCACCCCCGAACACGTCGTGGCGCCCCTGTGGGAGCGGCTCAGCGCCCGCGAGGACGGCGCCGCCGAGCCCGCGGGTGCCGGACGGATCGCGGGCCGGGGGCGTCGATGAGCGATCCGCAACTGCGGTCCGGGCCACCGGCGCCGATGTCGGCCTGGCGGATGGACGCCGTCGCACCGCTGTCCCCGAACGGCTGGCTCCGGCACGACGCCGTCATGGACCTGTTCCCCTCATCCGGCGCGACGGACGTGCTGGAGATCGGGTGCGGTCAGGGTGGCTTCGGCGCCAGGCTCGCCCAGCGGCACCGGTACCTCGGCATCGAACCCGACCACGCGTCGTTCACGGTGGCAGAACAGCGGCTCCGCCACGCCGGCCGGGGCGAGGTCCGCAACGCCCGCGTCGAGCTGCTGGAGCCCGGCCAGTTCGACGTCGTGTGCGCGTTCGAGGTGCTGGAGCACCTCGACGACGACGCCGCGGCGCTGGCGGCCTGGGTGGAGCGGGTGCGGCCCGGCGGCCTGCTCCTGCTGTCCGTGCCCGCATACCAGCGCCGCTACGCCGCCGCGGACGAGCTCGTCGGCCACTTCCGCCGGTACGACCCTGAACCACTGCGTGGCCTGCTCACCGCCGCCGGGCTCGTCGACGTCCGGATCCGGCACTACGGGATGCCGCTGGGTTACGTGCTGGAGAGCGGCCGGAACCTGATCGCCCGCAAGCGGCTCAGGGCGGCCGGCACGACGTCGCCGCAGCAGCGCACCGCCGGGTCCGGGCGGCTCCTGCAGCCCTCATCCGCCCTGCGCGGAGCGTTGAACCGGTGCGGTTCCGCACCCTTTCGCATGCTCCAGCGCGCCTTCCCGAAGACCGGGCCCGGTCTCGTCGCCGCGGCCCGCCGACCGGAGGTGGCGTAGCAACAGTGGCGGGAGTGACGCGCCTCACCGCGGCCGCCCTCGGTCGCAGTCGTCAGCGGCGCCGCCTACTGTGTGACGTTCACCCCGTGCCGCACCCCCCGCCGGCAAAGGTGCGGCCGCGACAGCAACCGGAACGCGAAACGGCACGCCGTGCCGGCAACACCGTCCACGAGTGAGGCAGCGATGACGTTGACAGAACAGGTCCCGATCGGGGGCGGCCGGAACGTACCGGCCCATGCCAGCAGCCTTGATGTCACGGTCGTCCTGCCGTGCTACAACGAGCAGGCGCACGTGCGCCAGGAGATCGAACGGATCTGCGCCGCGCTCGACGAGTCCGGCTACACGTACGAGCTGCTGGCGATCGACGACGCGTCGACCGACGCCACACTCGAGGTGCTCCGGGCCGCCGAACCGTCGTTCCCGCATCTGAAGGTCGTCGCGCTGCACCGCAACGGCGGATCGGGCACCGTGCGCCGGATCGGCTCGAAGATGGCCGCGGGCGCCATCGTGGTCTGGACCGACGCGGACCTCACCTACCCCAACACCCGGATTCCCGAGCTCGTCCGCCTGCTGCACGACGACCCGAGCATCGACCAGGTCGTCGGCGCACGCACCTCCGAGGAGGGCAGCCACAAACTGCTGCGGGTGCCGGCGAAATGGGTCATCCGCAAAATCGCCGAATGGCTCACCAGCCAGTCGATCCCCGACCTCAACTCCGGGATGCGGGCCTTCCGCCGCGAGGTCGCGCTGCCCTACCTGCGGCTCCTGCCTCCGGGGTTCTCCTGCGTCACCACCATCACGCTGGCGTTCCTGTCCAACCAGCATCACATCCAATACGTGCCGATCGAATACGCGAAACGCGCGGGCACGTCGAAGTTCCGGTTCATCGCCGACGCCTACCGGTACATTCTGCAGGTACTGCGGATGGTGATGTACTTCGATCCGCTCAAGGCGCTCATGCCGCTCGCGCTCTGGCTCGTCACCATCGGCGCCGTCAAAAGCATCTTCGATCTCGCGGTCCACCCGATCAGGCTCGCCAACAACACCGTCATGGTCTTCCTGACGGGGCTCATCATCGGGTCGCTCGCCCTGCTCGCCGACCTCATCGTCCGCTCGCGCCCCGGGCCGTGACGAACCAGCCCGGCCACGTCAGGTGGCTGAAAGCCGGGTGGCAGCCGACAGTGCCGACAAGCCGACACTGTGTGGCGCTTGTTCGTGACCATGGGATTCTCTATGGTCTTGGCCGCGGTGTGAACGGTGCATGCGGAGTGAGGAGCAACCGTCATGGGTCTGGTTGAGAAGTTACGTGGCGAGTTCATCGACATCATCGAGTGGCTCGACGACAGCCGCGACACGATCGTCTGGCGGTTCCCGAGGTACCAGAACGAGATCAAGATGGGCGCCAAGCTGATCGTGCGCGAGTCGCAGACGGCCGTGTTCGTCAACGAGGGCCAGGTCGCCGACGTCTTCACCCCCGGCACCTACACGCTGCAGACGCAGAACATGCCGATCCTGACCACGCTCAAGGGCTGGAAGTACGGCTTCGACTCGCCGTGGAAGGCCGAGGTCTACTTCGTCAACACGCGGCAGTTCACCGACTTCAAGTGGGGCACGCAGAACCCGGTCATGATGCGTGACGCCGAGTTCGGGATGGTCCGGCTGCGGGCGTTCGGCGCGTACTCGCTGCGGGTCGTCGACCCGAAGAAACTGCTGCGGGAGCTGGTCGGCACCGACCCGCAGTTCCGCACCGAAGAGGTGCAGGAGTTCCTGCGTCAGCTCATCGTCGGCCACCTCGGCAGCGCCCTCGCGACCGCGCAGGTGCCGGCCCTCGACCTGGCCGCCCAGCAGCTGCTCATCGGGCAGAAGCTCGCCGGGGTGCTGACCGAGGAGCTGACCGGCTACGGCGTGCAGATCCCGAAGTTCATCATCGAGAACATCTCCCTGCCGCCGGAGGTCGAGGAGGCCATCGACAAGCGCACCTCCATGGGCGTGGTGGGCAACCTGAACGCGTACACGACCTTCCAGGCAGCCAACGCCATGGAGGACGCCGCCAACAACCCCGGCGGCGGCGCCGGCGAGGGCTTCGGCCTGGGCCTGGGCATGGCCGCCGGGCAGCGGATGGCGAACGCGCTCAACCAGCCGGTGTCGTCCCCTCCGCCGCCGGCCGGCCCACCGCCGCTGCCGCAGCAGGACCAGTGGTTCGCCGGCGTCAACGGCCAGCAGGCCGGCCCGTTCGACCTCGACGCGCTCGGCGCGCAGGTCCGGTCGGGCGCCGTGGCCCGCACCACGCTGGTCTGGAAGAACGGTATGGCGCAGTGGACCCCCGCCGGTCAGGTCGCCGAGCTCGGCGCGCTCTTCGCCGCCGTCCCGCCGCCGCTGCCGCCGCAGGGCTGAGCCGTGATCACACAGACGCAGTACCCGTGCTCCGGGTGTGGTGCCAACGTCGAGTTCGCGCCCGGCACCACCGCCCTGCGGTGCCCGTACTGCGGGCACGAGACGCAGATCGCCGCCGCCACCCGCCAGGTCGCAGAGCACGACTGGAACCAGTTCGCCGGCCTGCCCCGCAAGCCGATCGCGCTGCTGGCCAAGCACGTCTTCAAGTGCCAGAACTGCGGCGCGGCGACCGAGTCCGACGCGATCTCCGACCGCTGCCGGTTCTGCGGCGCGGCCGTCGTCGCCGAGGTCAGCCCCGAGGACCAGGTCGTGCCCGAGGCGGTCCTGCCGTTCACCCTCACCAAGCAGCAACTGCGTGAGGAACTGCGCAAGTGGGCGGCGTCGCGCTGGTTCGCGCCCAACGGGCTGAAGAAGGTCAGCGAGGCCGAGTCGGCGAAGAGCACCTATCTGCCGCACTGGACCTACGACACCCGGACCGTCTCGCACTACCAGGGCCAGCGTGGCGAGCACTACTGGGTGACGGAGACCTACACCGAGAACGGTGAGACGAAGACCCGCCAGGTGCAGAAGACCCGGTGGCACCACGCGAGCGGCACCGTCGGGCGCACCTTCGACGACGTGCTCGTGACCGGCACGACCAAGGTCACCCAGGCGCACCTCGACGCCCTGGAGCCGTGGCCGCTGCCCGACGCCCAGCCCTTCCACGCGCAGTACCTGGCAGGCCACGAGACCCTCCGCTACGACGTCGAGCCCGAAACCGGCCTCGAACAGGCGAAGCGCAAGATCGCGCCGATCATCGAGCAGGACTGCCGGCACGACATCGGCGGCGACGAGCAGCGCGTCGACCACGTTGACACCGAGTACCATGACCTGACCTTCAAGCTGATGCTGCTGCCGGTGTGGCTGGCCTGCTACATCTACGCCGGCAAGACCTACAACATCCAGGTCAACGGCCGCACCGGCGAGGTCGCCGGCGAACGCCCGTACAGCGCCGCGAAGATCGCCGCCTTTGTTATCGCCGTGGTACTGATCATCGCCGCCATTGTGGCCTTCTTCATCCTGCGCCGATAACGGGACGGTGCCCTGCCGTAGTGCGTCCCAGGACATGGGTCGGCGTCACCGCCCCATGTCCTGGGGGTCAAGGGGTCGTGGGTTCGAATCCCGCCGTCCCGACAGCGCGAGGGCGTCGACCCCTGTGTGGCCTGAGCGGAACGCAGAATGGAGAGCCAGGTTGGACCGGATCGAGGCGATGCTTGCCGCCGTTGACTGGAGCGTTGTCCAGGGTGGGTTGTGGGGCAACCACGAGGGGCCGATGTCGGCGGTGCCGGAGATGGTGCGTGATCTGTGGCGTCCCGAGCGGATCTGGGACGCGGTAGACGTTCTCGAGACGGCTGGTTTCGAGTTCGGGAAGACGCGGCCGGTGACGCCGCTGCTGGCGCGGGTGCTTGTGGCGGTCCTGGCCGATCCGCGCTCGGCGACGGCTGCGGTGTACGAGTCGGAAGACCTCGACCTGCCGCTGCGGGCGAAGCTGCTGACCCTGCTCGGCACTGCGGCGACGACGGCGGCGTGGGGCGGCACGGACGACGAGCTGCGGGCCACGATCGCGGCGGTCGCCGCCGACGAGCCGGGACTGTCGGTGGCGGAGCTGTGGGCCGGGGATGAGGGCGCAGATCGGCTTGCAGTGCGAGCGCTGGCTGGCGAGGTGCTTGACGCCGTCCTGCCGTTCATAGACGACCCGGATGTGTGGGTGGCTCACGCGGCGGTGTTCGCGGCGACCCGGTTCGCGCAACTTCAGCAACTGGTCGTCGGCAGAGTGATGGAAGGACGAGCAGCGCCGGCTGGGCCGGCCGCGGTGACGGAAGCTCGGCTGGCGGCGGTCGCCCGGCGCGGGAGCGGTGATGGTAACGGTTTGTCAGGCGTGTCCGGTGCGGCCGCGTACGCCCTCGCCCAGTTGGGCGCCGACACATCGGCGCTGCTGGAGCATCCGGCGCTCGTGGTGCGGGCGTGCGCCGCGCTCTCACCAGCCACCATCGGTGACCGGCGCGCCGTCGCGGCGCTGGAGGAGGCGCTCCGTCACACGCCAGCCAACGACCACTGGCTAGATCCGGGGTCGGCGTTGCAGCGGCTGCGACTGCACATCGAATTCGCGGCAGCGGCGGCCGCGCGTGTGACCGACTTCGCCGAGCTCATGCCTGGCGCGCTTGCGGTCGCCGCACCGGAGGGTGGGGCCACGGAGGCCGGCTGGGGCCCGCTGCTGCTGGTGGCGTTCCGGACCGGTTGGCAGGACCGACCGCTGACCGACGCGCAGCGGGCATTCCTGCGGCAGCTGGTCGACAACGACGACGTGTGGGGCGACCGGGCACGGCTCACCATGCCGTGCCTGATCGAAGTCGGCCTGCCCCCCGATCGCGCTGCCTGCCAGTCATTACTCTGAGATCGGGACAGCCTCAACGGTCGAGAAGCACGTCACCTCGATCTTCGGCAGGCTTGGCCTGGCGGACGAGCCGGTGCACCGCCGCGTGGCGGCGGTGCTGACCTTCCTCCGCCAGACATCCATCGCGTAACCAGCCCGAGCCAGCCGGCAATCGTTTCGCCGAGGACGGTCGTCGTTCGGTCTCACCGATGATCGTCGCGGTGATGGTGCTGCAACGGCTGGAAGGGCTGTCGGATCGTGAGGCGGTGGGCCGGTTGGGCTGAGGCTGATCCCGATCGTTACCTGACGACCGGAGCATCTTCCCGGAAGCGATCTACCGCGATCGCAGACATTCAACAAATACCGGAGTCTGTCAGAGCGCTGATCGGGTCACGCGACCTGGGGCAGGGCCTGGCATGACGGTTCGGGCAGCTTGAGTCGACGAAGGGTTCGAGGTGGTCGGTGCCTTGCCGATCATGCAGTGCGAAGTGCGCTCGCCGGTCTGTTCGGGTTGGCGAGGTCTGCCGGTCTGCGGTTGTCATGCGCTGATGGCGGAGATTGGCCAGATGCGGAGGATGTACTGCTCGACGCCGTCGAGGGTGCGCCATGCGGCGATGGATGTTTCCGTGTCGGCGGTATGGGTGTCTTCGTTCGACTTGCGCGGCGCGCATCTGCATGTCGGTGCGTCCGGTGTGGCCAAGTCCCTAGGCAGGATCGCGGTCATCACCGACACCGCCACCACCGCGAGTTCTCACCGACGAAGCCGGCGAGTGACAGCGGACGGGAGCAGGAAAGCCGGTATGCGGCCAAGGCGGACGGTGTTGCTGGCGGTCATGTTCCTGACGACCGTCCTGGCCGGTGTGGTCGTGACGATGGTGCTGCGACGGCCCGCGGCGGATGAGCGCCGGTACCCCGACAGCCGGAGGATCTCACTGCAGGACGCGCTGCAGTGGGCGGACCTCGGGCTGCCGGTGTGCGCCGAGCAGGGGGTTCGGTACGGCACGTACTCGGACGCCCTGGGCATGAGCTTCGGTCTGGTGATCCGCATCTCGGCGACAGACAGGTGCATCGAGCAGTTTCTCAGCGAGAACGAGTTCACCGGCACCAGGTACCAGGGGACTGCGCACTTCGTCAGCGGTGCTCCCAAGGCGCGCGGCTGGCCGGTGGGCGCGAGCAAGCTCTACACGCGGATCGCGGTGAACCCGTCGGTCACCCACTCGCTCCAGGCGGAGATCGCCGTGGACCTGGCGGGTGACCGGTCGGAGCTGTTCCTCGACATCAGCAGCAGCTGAGCGGAGGTGCGGCGGACCGGGCGGCCGTTGCGGCCGGACAACGTCACGGATCGATTCGACAAGCTCGTGGTCGGTGCGGGCGTACGCCCGATCGGACCGCATCAGGTCCGGCACCTGATCGCCTCGACGATGCTCGACGACGGGTACGGCATCCATGAAGTGGCCGAACGTCTCGGTTATGACGCCGGCACGCTGATGCGCTACTTCGTTCGCGTGAGCGCCACCCGACGCCGTGAAGCAACCCAGCACCTGGCCGAACTCATTGTGTACTGACCGGACCCATGCGGTCCTGGGCAGATGGGCCCGGCGTCCGAGACCGATCCGTGGACCCCTTTACTCGGCCGGTTTATGCTTACGGTGACCTGGGAGAACGTGCTTGAGCACGTCGCTGGGGCCTTCAACGACTGGAGGTCAAGCAGTCGTAGATGCGATCCCGTCATTTCAACTGCGAGAGCGGTGATTTCGCAGTTCGAAGCCCATCAAAGGTCGCTGTCTCATGCAAGCCCGCAAGATGGCCGACGCGTTCTCCAGCGCGATCGACGCAGCGATGGCGGAAGGGCTGATCGTGCCCCCGGTGGCGGGCGCGTCCGGGTCATGCGGCACCGCACCCGGCAACGAGACGCCGCCCCCGCCGACCTCGCCGGCACCTCCGGCGGGCACGCCCATCCCTGTCGGCTGGAACTGGATCGGCGAGGTCGCCTCGGGTGCCGGCCCGGACGACCAGGTCCGGTTCGCCGACGTCACGGTGACGGCCGCGACGACTACCTCGTCGTCGGCGCGAACGGGCAGGTGCAGGCCTGGTACAACAGCGGCGTCGGTGACGCCATGACGTGGGACAGCCGGGGCGAGATCGCGTCGGGTGTCGGCGCGGCGGGCGACCGGGTGCGCTTCGACGACCTCGACGGTGACGGCCGCGACGACTATCTCGTCGTCGGCGCGAACGGGCGGGTCACCGCCTGGATCAACGGGGCGCTACGGCAACGCCGACCCGTGGGAGCGCAAGGGGCGGATCGCCGCCAGCGGAGCGCCACGCGAGCAGGTGCGCTTCGCGGATCTCAACGGTGACGGCCGCGACGACGGCCAGGGCGGCGTCCGGGCCTGGTTCAACCAGGACGCGGGCGGCCCTGCCGCGCCAGGCGCGACGCCGATGCCGGGCGATCCGCCGCCCGCGGGCGACAACGGCGCCGGCCCCGGGGGCGGGCTGCCGCTCGCGGGATCGTGTGTTCGTCAGTTCGGGGCCCGTCATGATGTCGGTGGCGTCCAGGCACGGAGTGCCGTGGAGATTGGGCAACGAACGTGATCAGCGGCGGTCACAATGGAGCGGTGCCTGCGTATTGGACGGCCTCTCAGATCGCGAATCAGCTGCACAGGACCATCATGGCGTCAGCTGACTTCGTCCGCGCTGGCCAACGCTGCGAACGGTTGGACGGCGGCCTCCGACGCGTGCTGAGCGTGCACACCCGAGCCGCTGGTACGCGACCGCAGGTGCAGCTACTGATTGGGGTGGCGGTGGCCGGTCTGCCCGCACCGGTAACCGCCATTCGCCACGACAGCGTGGGTGGCACCGCCGATACGGCCAGCGGCACCGGGTCGTACCCGCTGCTGACACGCGATCAACCATTGCCGCCGGACCTGCTGGCCGACGTGTCCGGCCCGCTGATGGAATTCCTGCTCAAGGCCGAAGATCTTGAGGATTTCGTCGTCTGGGCGCAGGACATCTACCTCGGCCATGAGCATCCTGGGTGGTGGGGCCGGTTCCGGCCGGTACTGCCACAGGGCACTGGACCCTTGGAGGCGGCGGCGTTCGCTGCGGCCGTCGCGCGCGACACGAGGCTCGTGGAGTTCCTTGCGGCACGTGTTGAGAACGAGCAAGCTAGCGAGCACTACTTCGACGACTTCCTGATCGAACTCCGGCAGCTTCATCCGAGCATCCGGCCACGTCATCCGATGGTCCGACCGGCCACCTGATCTCGTTAGGTGAGTGCCGCCCAGGCAGGCAGGAGCCGCATTGCCGCTCGTTGCTGCGATGACCTGCGGTTTGTCGGTCAGCTTCGGGACCACCTCGTTCGGGTGGTTTCTGTTGTTCGTGAGTTTCGGGCCCGCCTCGGCTGGTGGGAGCATCGGCTGGTCTGGACGGGAGCCTGCCGATGGCGCCGATGTCGAAGGTCGACCTGTTCGCGGCGATCCGACGGGACTCGCGGGCCGGCATGTCCGTGCGGGCGTTGGCTCGTCAGTATCGGGTCAGCCGCCGCACGGTGCGTTCGGCGTTGCAGTCGGCGTGGCCGCAGTCGCGCAAGCCGTTGCCGCCGCGGCCGTCGAAGCTGGATGAGTTCAAGCCGATCATCGACGGCATCCTCCGCGGGGATCTGGACGCGCCGCGCAAGCAGCGGCACACCGTGAAACGGATCTACGACCGGTTGATCGCCGAGCACGACATGCTCGACGTGTCCTACGCGGTGGTCCGCGCCTACGTCGCGGACCGCAAACCGAAGATCCGAGCCGAGGCCGGACGGGGACCGGTCGACGTGTTCTTCCCGCAGACGCACCGGCCGGGCGCCGAGGCGGAGGTCGACTTCGGGGTAGTTGCCGTCAACCTGCGCGGCGAGCTGGTGACCTGCATGCTGTTCGCGCTGCGGCTCTCCTTCTCCGGCAAGACCGTCCATCGGATCTTCATCTCAGGTGGTCAGGAGGCGTTCCTGGAGGGCCACGTCCACGCGTTCACTACCCTCGGTGGCGTCCCCACCGGAAAAATCCGCTACGACAACCTCCGCGCGGCGGTCGCCCAGGTCCTCGGGTTCGCCCGGCAGCGGGTCGAGACCGCCCGCTGGACGGCGTTTCGATCCCACTTCGGCATCGATGCTTTCTACTGCCAGCCGGGCCTGCAAGGCGCGCACGAGAAGGGCGGCGTCGAGGGCCAGATCGGCTGGTTCCGCCGCAACCACCTCGTCCCCGTCCCTTCTCTGAACTAGCCGAAGAGGGGCGCGATGCCTTTGCCGCCGGTGCGTGGGTCGCCGGCGTGCAGGCCATCCCACCAGCGTGTTCCGCCGTCGATGAACTCCTGTAACGAGATCTCTTCACCGGTGCGGTGCGTGACGAGCAGCGTGCTGAACCAGACCCTCAGGTCCAAGTGGCGTGGGCTGTCGCTGCAGCCCTCTTGGAAAAGTTCCAGCACGTGTGGCGCAGGCTCGGTGGACAGGTGGCCGTCGAGGCTGAGCCGATGGCGCCAGGCTGCCCAGCGTTGCGATGGTGAGTCGATGAACTCCCAGCCATAGATAGGGCAACCACCGAAGCGTCGGACGGCTTCGTCAAGGTCGATCAGGGACAGCTTCTCGACGGAGGCTTCGGCGTCATTCCATAGGCCGTTGCGCAACGAGGCGGCGACGCGGCTGACGCCGCTCAGGTGCAGGAGCCTGGTTGTGTCGTCGGGCGCTGGGCCGACCGGGGGAAGGGTGAGAACCTCGACGAGCATCGTCGCACGGGCCGCTCCAGCGTCGACATCAATACCTAGCCAGGCTGCCTCATTCAAGGCGATGTTGAGCCCGTCACGCTGATCGTTGGTCAGGTCCACGAGGTCAGCCTATTGTTCGGTCAGCGACTCGGCTGCGTGGTTTCGGAGAGCATCGGTGCCTGCATCACAGTTGCGTTGCTCTCCGTGCGCAGTCATCCAGCCGCAGCTGGTGAAGATGTGGCGCTGGGTTCCGACGTTCGACCGGCGATCGCGGGGAAGCTGGGCATGCCGAGGTTGATGGCGGTGTTGCGTCGCTGGATCGCGTCGTCGGCTTGGGCGATAGACGCCGAGGTCGGAGCCGTGCGGCGTGCCACGACGAGCGATCGTGGGCGGATGCCTTTGCGGCGGACGATCTTGCGTTACTTGTCGAAGTAGTAGGCGCGGTCTGCGAACAGTTCGGCCGGTCGGCGGCGTGACCGGCCTCGTCGGCCACGTACCGGCGGAACTGCGTCGATGAGTGGCAGCAGTTCGGTGATGTCGTTGCGGTTGCCGCCGGTCAACGATGCGGCGAGAGGGATGCCGGCGCCCTCGGTCAGGACGTGGTGCTTGGAGCCCGCTCGGGCGCGGTCGACCGGGATCGGTCCGCTTTTGGGCCACGACGAGCAGCACGGACGTGCGAGGAGTCGATGACCGCTCTGGACCAGTCCAGCTTCCCCGCGGCGTGCAGTTCGGCCAGCAGCAGCTCATGCAGCTGCTTCCAGACCCCGGCCCGGTTCCACTCCTCCAGGCGCCGCCAGCAGGATGACCAGCCAGAGCTCGAATCGGCTGGGCCGCTGCCGGCCGACTGCCGCATCGAACTCGCGCAGAGCGGGGTGGTTGTGCATGCCTGGGACGTTGACGCGCTGCGCGCGGACGAGGAGTTCGCCACGGACTTCACCGTTTTCATCGAGGAGTCGGCGCCCTGGGTTCCGATCGGCACGGGGGCTTACTCCGTGCATCGGGGCTGGCACCCGACGACATCGTGTGGATCGCGCTCGACTCCGACGACACCACGGCAAAGCGGGCGACCGCCTTGCACCGAGCCGTGGCCCGCCGGCATACGTGCCGGCCGTAGCGTTGATGCATGACAACCCAGGTGTACCGGCCGCTCGAGGTGATGTTCGGCGGCCTGCACCGGTCCGAGCCAGGGCGAGGAGATCGGCCAGTACCGCGACGGTGCCTCCGGCCAGGCCAAGGCCCTGCCGGCAGATCAACGAGCTGACTGCCGGCGCATCCAACTCCCGTGCCGGCCAGATCCAGCATCGCCGGCCATCCGATCAGATTCAGGATCCCTACCGGATGCCGAGATCGCTTCCGAGTGGTGGTAGGACGCGGGCGAAGGCTGTGCTGGCGAAGCGCCAGTTGTGTCCGCCGGTTCCGGTGAACTCGTGTGACGTGATGCCGGCGGTCGCCGCGGAGCGGGCAAGCTCTCGAGCGGTGGCGATGCCTCGGGAGTCGTCGGCGCCCGCGGCGAACCATGCGGTGACCCCGTCGTAGTGGTGCGTGGCGAGCAGACGGGCTGGATCGTGGGCTTCCTCGTCGGTGACCGAGCCGTTGTACAGCTGGAGTGTCGTCTGGGCGTTGCGGAGGGTGGGCCGGGGCTCGCCGCCCAGGTCGACGAGGTGGCGGTAGACGTCGGGGTGGGCGATCACGAGGTCGGCCGCGCAGGTGCCGCCCTCGAAGAAGCCGACGACCCCCCACGTCTTGGGGTCGTGCTTGAGGTGCAGTGTCGCAGTGACGAACGCCGGGATGTCGACGGTGAGGAAGGTTTCGGCGTTGCCCTGTTGGCCGTCGACGCATTCGGTGTCGCGGTACGTCGCGCCGTTCTGGTCGGCGAAGACGAGTACCGGGGCGACGCCGTGGTGCTCGGCGGCGTAGGTGGCGTCGGTGGTCACGGCATGGCCGGCCTCCAGCCATTGGCTGGTCCAGCCGGGCACGCCGGCGAGGACGAGCAGGACGGGTAGGTCCGGCCGGGGCGCGGTGAAGTAGGCCGGTGGGAGGTAGACGTAGCCTGGCCGGTGCGCGAAGTGTGAGGCGGCGGCCGGCATGTCGAACGCGCCGAGCACGCCCTCGGCGCGGGCGTCGGGCGACGTGCCACGGAGCGTCCGCTCGAGGTTGCCGCTGCTCACCGCGCCGGTGTGGTCGAGAAGGCCTCCCACGTTCGGCCAGACGGCGTAGATCTGGTTGGCGAACAGGAGTCCCCCGGCGAGTGTCAACGGGACTGCGGCTACGGCGGTGATCCGGCGGATGACCCCGGGGCGTGGCAGCGCGAGGGGTACGCCGAGGGCGGCTGCCACCAATGCGGCGAACCACAGGTCGAACATCGGCGGATAGCGGTCGCGGACCGTCTCGGTCAGCCGCAGCAGCACTACGGTCGCCGCGGTGAGAGCCGTCGCCGACGCCAGTAGTAGCGGCAGGGTGCGCAGCAGCCATCGCCGGTCCCGACGGATCCAGGAGCCGATCAGGCCGGCTACGGCGAGCAGTTCGACGGCGTGAGCGACGGTGGGGTTGAGCAGCGGCACGTCGTCGAACAGCCCGGCATACGCGGCGAAGACGGCGGCCAGGAGCACCACGATCGCTGTCGCGGTGAGGGTGGTCTTGCGGGTACGCCACATCGTGACCACGACCTGTTCAGCTAGCTGGGCGGAAGACCCAGCCGCGAATGAGGAGGAACCGCACCAGGGTGGCGCTCAGGTTGGCGACGACGAGCACCCCCAATTTCAGGGTGCGGGTTGAACCGGTTGATGGCGGCGAGCGCGCCGCTGGTCATGGCGAGCCCGAGCATGAAAATGAGCATGCCCCGCCACGCAGTAACCGGTGCCCGGTCACGAGCCACCGGGGGTTTCCCAGCGGGGCTGGCCTCGTCAGCCGGTCTCGTTGCCCTGGCCACGGCCCAACGGTAGCTCCGGCCACTGGCAGGAACACGGGCGTCGGATGTGTACCAGGTGTGAGAAAGTCGCGCCCAACCGCGGCGCTGCCCGGGTAGGGGCGCCCCTGGACGGGCCGAGGCGAGCTTCGGTCGTCAGTGGCCGAGTGCGACCTGGACGAGCTTGATGATGACCAGGATCGTCGCGACCGCGAGGTAGAGGCGAAGTGCGCCGATGCCGAGCTTGCGGCCGACGGACATGGGGGCGCGGCCGAGTTCTGCCAGCAGCGTCATCTGCCAGTTCTCCCGGTCCTGCCGGTTGATCGGCGCCGCGGCGGTCCGGCGGGTGGTGGCCAGGGCGAAGCCGAGCGCGGCCGCGGCGGCCAGGCCGCAGCCGGCGATGATGGCCAGGATCGCGGTCGTGGTGATGTCCGGGAAGAGGACCGAGGTGGTCAGGATCACCGAGAGGGTCACCAGGACCGCGACGATCAGCGCCGCGAAGGCGTTGCGCCCGCGGCCGTTGACCCATGGGCCGAGCACGTCCTTGTCGTTGCACAGCAGCAGCAGGAACATCGACGCGGACGGCAGCAGCACGCCGGCCAGGACCTGGACGCCCTGGGTGAGCAGGCCCAGCGGTGTGCCGGGCAGCAGGACCAGGGTCGCGGCGGTGCAGATCAGCAGCGCGTAGACGGCGTAGAAGCCTTTGGCCTGCTTGACCCCGCGGTGCAGCGAGTGCTTGATGCCCAGTGCGTCGCCGAGGGCGTAGGAGGTTGCCAGCGACACCGCGAACGCGCCGATGATCGAGGCGTCCAGCAGCGCGATCGCGAACAGTACGCCAGCCGCGTTGCCCGCGTGGGCGGCGATCCCGGCCGCCAGCCCGGTGGAGTCGGTGTAGGTGCCGGACCCGGAGGTGCCGGCGAACGCCGCAGCGGCAGCTCCCATGATCGCTCCGGCGCCGATCACGACAAGGAGGACGCCGAGCCACAGGTCGGCCTTCTCGTACCTCATGAACCGCGGCGTGATGCGCTTGTCGATGATGTAGGACTGCTGGAAGAACAGCTGCCAGGGGGCGACGGTCGTGCCGACGATGCCGATGATCAGCAGCATGACGGCGGAGAGCTGTCCGGCCCCGCCGGGCATCGTCGGGGTGAGGAAGCCGCGGGCCATCTGCGAGGTCGCGGGATGGGCCATGACGTAGACCGGGACCAGCAGCAGCGACCCGGCGCAGAACGTGACCGCGATGCGTTCGAACCGGCGGAAGCTGCCCGTGAACGCCGCGGCGACGATGACCGCGGCGGCCAGCAGCACGGCGGGGACCTTCGGCAGGCCCAGGTACCCGGCCGCGAGGGTGATCCCGATGAACTCGGTGACGACGGTCAGGGCGTTGAGGATGAACAGGTCGATCACCGAGAAGGCGCCCCAGAACCTTCCGAACCGCTCCAGGATCAGGCGTGCGTGCCCGACGCCGGTCACGGCACCCAGGCGTACCACCATCTCCTGGTTGACGTACAGAACCGGGACGAGCAGCAGCAGCGTCCACAGCAGCGCGGTGCCGTAGTCCTGCCCGGCCTGACCGTAGGTGGCGAACGCGCCGGCGTCGTTGTCGCCGACCATGACGATGAGGCCCGGCCCGACGATCGCCAGCAGGGTCATGAGCTTGCGGCGCGGACCCCGGCGCGAGGTCACGTCGTCCCGGCGGATGGTGCCCAGGGCACCGCGGATGTCGCCGACACGCGTGTCGTCGCGCGCCGCGGAACGCGTCGTGGTGGTGGTCGTGGTCATGGCGGAACCCTCCCCACCCCGCCGAGGGGGCGTGCCATCACGGGAGGCACGCAGCATGCATCCACCCAGCCGGGAATACGGTGACGCATCGGTCACCGCAACATCCGGGTCACCGCAAGTAGGGAAGGGAGGGGGCTACCGCGTGCGGGAAGCGGAGCACAGGCACAGACAGATGGAGGGCCTGGATCGGCCAGAATTCCTGGGTCTCATCTGGACCCGCCTCCCTCCGGCCAGGACACGCGAGCGTGCCGAACGATCGCAACGGGAGGTCCGGCGCCATGTGCCGGGTGACACCCCCACTCGTCAGAGCTTTGGCACTCCACGGCGTAGCGCGAGACCTCCGAGAAGCCCTGCCTGCGCAGCCACCTGGCCTTTCCCCTTAGCCCGGGGAGAGGTGTCCTGATCCGGAGGGTCTCTCGACCGGCGGGATCAGTGGCCTGTATCCGTGGAGACGCCTCACCGAACGAGGTGTCTCATGAAGAACACTTCAAGTATGCGCCCAACCGAGCGGCGGTCCAAGGCCGGTGGGGCCTGACTGGAAGCTTGCTACTGCCTCCTGAGCCGCCGCCACCAATGCAGATGTCTATGCAGATGCCAGATCGGTCGCTCGTCCGGGTGAGCCAGCTGCGACGCGATACACAGCGTCGTCACGGCGCAAATGAGCAACAGCGCCATGAACACCAAAACGCCTGGAAGAACCATCCTCAGCCGCCCTTCGGGCCACCGATTCCCCAGCAGAAAATTCTATGTCGCTCAGCGGCACAAACACCCGCAGCAACAATCCGGGGCGGCAGCGCTCCCAGCCGAGCACCTGCCCGGTGCGCTCGGTGCTCAAAGCACAGGCCTATGCGGGGCCGCGGGTCCCGTCGGACCGCGCGGCGTTGAGGGCGGCGCCGGCCTGGTCGGCGAGGGTGACGGCGACGAGGCGGGCTTGCAGAGGCACGGCGGCGCCAGGGGTGGGCTGGAGCATGAACCGGCCGTAAAATTGCCCGGCGGCCGATGCCCGTAGTTCGACCTCTTCGCCCGGGAGCTCGTCGCGGTTGGGGTGCCTGCGGGCACGTCCCTGGGTGATGCTGCCGTCGCGTTCCAGGCGTGCCGGGCGACCGAGCAGCTTGCCGTACTCAAACTGGCATCCTTGCAGGTGCAGCAGGTCGACCAGCTGCGTGCGCACCTGGTCGACCACAACACGGCTCTCGGCACCGGACTGGACCAGCGCGGTGGTGCGCTCGATCTGCGCCAGGTGGTCGGCGTCGGTGATCGTGACCAGGTACAGGCGCCGTGCCCGCGCGGCGAGCTGCGAGACAGCCAGGCCCACGACGAGCAGCAGCACCGCCGTGGCGATGTCGGCGGACGCGGCGATGGTGAACCGTCCGTAGGGTTCGGTAAGGAACAGGTCGAACCACGCTGCGGCCGACAGAGCCGCGAGTGCGCCGGCCAGCCGGTTGCCGTTGGCGGCCACCGCCACGACGACCACGACCAGGACGAGTGCCGCGTTCGCCGCGGACAGCCTGCCACGAAACGGGGTCAGCGCCACGGCGATCGCGAGCGGCGCCACAACGGCGGCGGCCAGTGCGAGCAGGTCTCTGCCGGGCTTCTTGGGCATGGGACGCACCTCCTGCCTCCGGTGTGACCGTAGCGCGCGCGGCGCTCGCACCCCAGCACGCGACGGACCGGCCAGGCCCGCGCCGCTCAGCGGTACGCGGCGCTCATCACACCGAGCGACGTGCTCGCCAAAGTTGCTGAAGCACACGGCCACGCCCCGCGTCGTGAACCTGTCGGTCACCCAGGTGGCCGCGCCGACAGGCGACACGGATGCGCAGTGCCCGGCGTGCGCGACACAGGAGATGTCCCGGCGGATGACGGCGGTGTACGTCTGCTGATGGTCTAGGGTCGAGTCCATCCAACGAACGTGATCGGCGGTAGGCGCCGGATCAGGACACTCGGGGTGCCGTGTTCGCCTTCCGCAGTTCGACGGCACTGGCGTTCGCGTTCGGCATGGCGGTGACCGGCACCATCACCATCACCATCACCACCCTGCTGTTCTTCTACATCGCCCGGCAGAAGTGGCAAACGCCGCGCTGGGTGCTCGGCGCGGGCGCCGCCGTGCTGCTCACCGTCGACCTGCTGTTCTTCGCGGCCAACCTCACGAAGCTCGTCCACGGCGCCTGGCTGCCGCTGCTCATCGGCCTTACCACCGTCGACGACCTCGTACATCGAGGTGTAGCAGGCCGGCACGGACACGTTCAGCCGTGACGGGCGCACGCCGGCCACCGGCAGCATGGACAACACCACCAAGCTGTGGAACGTGACCGACCCGGCCCGACCGGCGCTCGCCGACCTCCTCTCCGACCAGAGCGACGATGTGTACGTACCGCCGGACCCCGTTGACCTTGATGGTCGTCTCATCGACGAACCACCTGTGGCCCGGTGAATGGCGGCAGGACCGGGCCGCCCCAGCCTGCCGGTGGATCGGGCGATCACCGTGGAAGTTCCCGCCATGCCAGGGTTTCGAGTGGGCGGTACGCGGTATTTGCCCGAGATGGGCCTGTTGACGTGGCGTCACGGCCCGCCACCGACCTGGTGAGGTGTGCCGTGCAGGATGCGGGCGGCACGGCCGGCTGGGTGCCCGCACGCTCCGGCTTCCTGCGGCGCGAAGTGGGGCTGTGGGGCCTGACCTTCGTGTCGCTGGGCTCGATCATCGGCTCCGGCTGGTTGCTCGGCGCGCTGACCGCGGCGCAGGCCGCCGGGCCCGCGTCGCTGATCTCCTGGCTGCTGGCCGGTGCGATGCTCGCGCTGCTCGCCCTGGTCCACGCGGAGCTCGGCACCGCCTACCCGGTCGCCGGCGGCACAGCGCGGTTCCCCGGGTTCGCGTTCGGCGCCCTCGCCGGACTCACCGCGGGCTGGACCGCCTGGCTGCAGGCCGTGACGATCGCGCCGATCGAGGTGGAGGCGAGCCTGCAGTACCTCGACAACATCGGCTGGGTGCGTAGCCACCTCGGCCTCCTGCGCGCCGACGGCACGCTGTCACCGGCCGGGCTGGGCTTCGCCACCCTGCTCATGTTGCTGTTCACCGTGATCAACGTGCTGGGGGTGCGGCGGCTCGCCAGGAGCAACGCCACAGTCGTGCTCTGGAAGCTCGCGATACCGGTGCTCACCGTCATCGTCGTGGCCGCGCTGACCTTCCATCCGTCCAATTTCACGGCAGGCGGCGGATTCAGCCCGTACGGTGCCCACGGCATCTTCGCCGCGCTGCCCGCCGGTGTCGTCTTCTCCCTGCAGGGCTTCGAACAGGCGATCCAGCTGGGCGGGGAAGCACGCAACCCACAACGCGACCTGTCCCGCGCCGTAATCCTGGCAATGCTGATCGGAACGGTGCTGTACATCCTGCTGCAGATCGTCTTCATCGGCGGCCTGGATCCGCGCAACCTCGCCGGCGGCTGGGCGCATCCGGTGGGCGCCGGGGACTTCGGCCCGTACGCGACCATCGCCGCCGCAGCGGGCGCCGGCTGGCTGGCCCTGCTGCTGTACGTCGATGCGTTCGTCTCACCCGCGGGGACGGGACTGGTCTACGTCGGCGCCTCGTCTCGGCTCTCCTACGCGCTGGCCCGGCAGGGCACCCTGCCGTCGGCGCTGAGCTACGTCAGCCGCCGCGGCGTGCCGCTGTACTCGATCGCGCTGGCGTTCGTCGCAGGAGAGCTGGCCTTCCTGCCGTATCCCAGCTGGCAGTCGCTCGTCGGGCTCGTCACGTCGGCGACCGCGATCATGTACGCGTTCGCGCCGGTGTCGCTGACCGCGCTGCGCCGGCGTGATCCCCAGCGCCACCGCCCCTACCGGGTGCCCGCCGCCGGGGTCGCCGCACCCGCGGCCTTCGTCGCGGCGAACCTGGTGATCTACTGGGGCGGGTTCGAGGCGACCTGGAAGCTCCTGCTGGCGATCGGCGCGGGGCTGGCACTCTTCGCGATCACCGTGGCGTGCACCGCCGAACGGGAACGGCCCGCCGTCGACTGGCGTGCATCGTCGTGGATCTGGCCCTGGCTCATCGGGCTCACCCTCATCGGGTTCCTCGGCCGGTACGGGCGCGGCGCACGCCTGTGGCTGCCCGGCTGGATCGACCTGCTCGTGGTGGTCGTCTTCAGCCTGGTGGTCTTTGCCCATGCCGTCAGCGTGGCGATGGACAGTGAACGGGTGCGGACTGCGGTTGACCGGGAGCGGCACGAACTCGCCACCACGCTGGAGCGCGACGTACCGTGATGATTGTCCCGCCGCCAAGGGCACTCTCATCGGCCATCGGACACGTGCAGCGTTCGTCGGAGCCGCTCACCGTCGCGATTCACCCCGACGGGCGAGGCGCCGAGCGCGGCATGACCGACCAACGGCAGATCCGGACCCGGCCAAATCCTGAACCCCTCAGCCTGTCGCAGGTCGGGGCGGTGCTCTCGGGGGCCGGTACCGCCGGGAGCCGGTCGCACCGCCCCGGAGATCCAGAGGCGCCCGCGTGGTGCGGTGCGGGCGGGCGGGCATCCGACCGCCAGGCTCAAGGGGGTGAAGGGTCCGACGTGCCGATAGATTGGTGCGGTGTCCATCGATAGGTACCGTCTGGGAGTCGACTTCGGCACCTCATCGACCGTCGCAATGCTGAGCGGGCCCGGCGCGCGCGCTGAGCTGGTGCTCTTCGACGGCTCGCCCCTGCTGCCCTCGGCGGTGTGCGCGGACGCGACGGGCACGCTCCTGGTCGGTCGCGACGCCCTGCACGCCGGGCTCTCCACACCCGAACGGTTCGAGCCGCACCCCAAGCGTCGCATCGACGAGGGCGTCGTGCTGCTCGGCGCTGAGGTGCCGGTCGTCGACCTGATCGCGGCCGTTCTCGCCCGCGTCGGGACAGAGGCGGGGCAGATCATCGGCGGCCGGCCGGACTCCACCGTCGTCACCTGCCCAGCCTCGTGGGCCTGGCCCCGCCGGCGCATCCTGTCCGAGGCGGCCACCGTGGCCGGCCTGCCGGATGTCCGGCTCGTCGCCGAGCCGATAGCGGCGGCGGCATACCTGCTGACCGTCGCCGGTCGGCGGGTGCCCGACAACGTGCCGATCCTGGTCTACGACCTCGGTGCCGGCACGTTCGACGCGAGCGTCGTCGTGCGCCGCTCGACCGGCTTCGAGGTGCTCGCGACCCGCGGGCTGGACGACACCGGCGGCCTCGACATCGACGCCGCGGTGGTGGCCGCGATCGGCCCGGCGGCCGACCCGGTGTGGCAGCGGTTGCGTGCCCCGGCGACCGTGGCCGATCGCCGGGCGGCGCGCCAGCTGTGGGACGGCGCCCGGCTCGCAAAGGAGAGCCTGGGCCGGCTGCCGTCGACGCTCATCCACATTCCGCTGCTCGACGTCGAGGCGCCGCTCGGCCGCGAACAGCTCGACGAGCTGGCCAGGCCGATCATCGGCCGCACGATCGGCGCGACCCAGGCCGTCCTCGACGCACACGGCCTGCGGGCCGCCGACCTCGGCACGGTGCTCCTTGTCGGCGCCGGCAGCCGGCTCCCGCTGGTGACGACCATGCTCCGCCAGGCGTTCGGCGTCGACCCGATGATGATCGAGCAGCCGGAACTGGTCGTCGCCAAGGGCAGCGTGCTCGCGGCCGATCCGGCCACCACCGACAAGCCACGGCGGGAGGCTCGGCCCGACGCTGGCCCGCTGCCCCAGGAGGCGGCAGTGGGCCCGCAACGACAGGTGGTCACTGTCAGCACACCGACGCCAGCGGACACGGTGGGGCCGCCGCGGCCCCGGGACCCGCAACCGTCGTGGGTGACCGATTCGAACCGGCGCAGCTCCGCCGCCACGATCGTCGTCGTCGTCGTCGTCCTCATCCTGGTCATCGCCATCGGTGTACGGCTGTCGCGGAACTCCGACTCGTCTGGCGCCGGCGCCAAGCCCACCACCGCAGGGTCGTCGCCGAGCGCGAGCCCGAGCCCATCGCCATCACCGGCAAAGACCCGCCCACCGGAGTTCGACGTGCCGGTCACCCTCATCGGCAGCCTGGACATGACGTACGAAGGTTCCATGCGCAACGGCTGGTGCACGCCAATCGACGGCGCTGACGGTCAGTTGTACGAACTGGTGGGCGCTGAACCCGATATCCAAACCGTGCCTGCCGGGATCAGCCGCGTACGGGTGGTCGGGTTCCTCAACCCGACGGGCACCGGCTGCAACGGCCGGAAACTGCTGTGGGTCACCGAGCTCAAGGAAGTCTGATCTACGGCGCGCTCGCATCGGCGAAGGAACTCCTCTAGCGGCATGGACAACCCAGCACGGAGGCGGCCCCTCCGGTTGTTCAGCACACCACACGCAACCGGCGAGGAGGGTGATCTGCGCGCACACCCGCTCGCTGGTGTCAGTGCGACGGTGCCATCGGGCCCGGAGTACGCCGTCCGTTCGCCTTCCACCATGCCGCGTACGTGCCGTCCCAGGGGAGGGGGTCCCTCCGCACGCCGTCGGAGCGGTACGTGCGCCGGGTGGGGAAGACCGTGACCTCCATCTCCGCCTCGGCCTCCCGGGAGGCGAGCCGCACCTCGTCGAACGTGTCGTCCACCGGGACGATCGGCCGGCCGCTCATGACGACGTGGATGTGGTCGAAGACGCCGTGCTCGAACGAGTCGAACACGGTGATCGTCAAGAAGCAGGCGCCGAGCGGGTTGGGCGGATCGGGCTTCTCGCGGGCGGCCGCCCACTCCGCGATCGTGTGACCCGCCCCCCATTCGAACGGGGCTACCTCTCCCGGTCGCAGGAGGCGCTCCCTCCTCGCGGCAGTCTCCCCCACGAACTGGGCCTCGTCGTCGAGTCGCACCCGTGCCGTGGTCGCGCCCTCGTTGATCAGTACACCCCTGGTCTGGAACCACATGAGCTGTGTCCGCGCTCCATCTCGTGCGAAGAGACGCGCCGGCGAGGCTGTCTCGGCCTGCCCCGCGGAACGTTGGTCGAGCAGTCGCGGTTCGTTCCCGTACGGCATCCGATCACGCGTCGCGTCGATCAACGGGGGCCATTGCGGCGCCTCGAACAGCGCGACGACGAGAGGGGCCCGCTCGTCCGTCCTGGCGCGTGCCGCCTCCCGGACCGCCGCCGACGCGGCCTTGAGGACCTCCTGGGCCTGGACGACCTGCTCGTCGGCGGCTTTCGACTGAGCCGCACTGATCTCGACCTGCTTCTGCAACTCCGGTAACTGCCTGGCGGCGGTCCGGGCCGCAGCGCGCCCCGCGCGAGCGGCCGAGGCGCCGGCGATCGCCGCGGCGACCGCACCTACGCTTGCGATGATCTGAATCCACCCGGCCAGCGTCATACGATCGACGCCGGCTGCCAGGGCATCCCACAAAGCCCGCACGTCTGGGCCTACCTTCCAAGAGACTCACCCGCTGCGGCCGGATCCGTGCCGCGTTCGGCCGCTCCCGGTCGATGCACGACGTGCCCCGACCGGGACGGTATAAGCACGTGATGCCGAGGTGACGGCCGCAGCCGCGGCCCGGCGCGCTGGTGGTGGTCCCTGACGTGGCTGCGTGCCGGGTGAGGGTGAGCCATGGGGTGGACTTGGCGTCGTCGCCGGCGTGCTTCAGAGGCCACAAGGTCGGCGCCAGGATGCTGATGGAGACGGTCATGTCGACGATGCCGGTGTAGTGCGTGGCGTCCTTGCGCTCGACCTTGTGGAGGCCGTCCTTGACCAGTTCGGTGACGCCCAGCTCCAGTGCGCCGGACGAGTCGACGGGGACCGGGCTCGTGACGCCGAGCTTCGACCGGTCGAGGCGCATCCACACGGGCCGGCTGCTCGGCTCGTGAGGCCGGGTTCGCCGGGCATCGAGATGCCCCGCCGGCAAGGCCGGCGGGGCGGTGGTGTTCTCGGTGTCGCGTCGGTGTTGAGGACGAGAGGACTTGCCTGATCACAGCGTCGAGGGCAGGTCCAGCCATGGTTTGTCGGTGGCGTCGAATCCGGTGAGCTCGGCGATCTTCCCGTCGACGATGTGCAGGGCCGCGATGGCGAACAGCCGGTACTCCGGGTCGTCGGGGGTGCGGAGGTACAGCACGGCGGCGGGCATGCGGTTGACCGTCGTGGTGATACAGCGCCAGTCGTCGTGGCCGGGCTGGAAGAGCCCACCGGAGACCCAGCCGTCCACCGCGTCCTTGGCCGTGACGACCGAGGTGCCCGCCTCGGGCAGCATCACGAAGCGCAGGTCGTCGCGCAGCAGGGACGTCAGCCCGTCGAGGTCGTTGCGCTCATGGGCGTCGACATACAACTTCACTACGGCGCGCTCGTCACTCGACAGCTCGTTGGTGGCGGGTCTGCGCCAGTCGAGGCGGCGGCCGGGCAGCTGCTCGCGCATCGTCACGCGGGCCCGCTGCAGTGCGCTGGTCACCGATGCGACGGTCAGCTCGAGGGCGTCGGCGGCCTTCGACGCCGGCCAGCCGAGGACGTCACGCAGGATGAACACCGCCCGCTGCCGCGGCGGCAGGTGCTGGATGGCGACGATGAACGCCAGTTCGATCGTTTCCCGCGCCACCACCGATTCCTGCGGGTCCTCGGGGAGCATCCGGTCGGGGTACGGCTGCAGGTACAGCACCTCGGAGCCGACGTCCGCCAGCCCGGACGGTACGGGTGTGCGGTCGTTGCGCTTCTCCAGGAAGTCGAGGCAGGCGTTCGTCGCGATCCGGTACAGCCAGGTCCGCAGCGCAGCGTGGCCCTTGAACGACTCCCGCTTGTGCCACGCTCGCAGGAACGTCTCCTGCGTCATGTCCTGGGCGTCCTCGTAGTTCGCGAGCATCCGGTAGCAGTGCACCTGCAGCTCACGCCGGTGGCGCTCCGTGATGAGCGCGAACCGCGCCGTATCGCCTGAGCGGGCCACCGCGATGAACGTGGCCTCGTCAGCGCCCAGCGGTCTAGCGTCGGTCATGGTCAGCAATCCTTCCACCGGTGCGTGCGAGGGGACTACCAGAACCGACGACATGGCGGAAGAATTCTGATCGGTGAAGCCGCTGACACCGGGCCGCACGTCTGGGCGGGTGTGGGACGGCATCCCCGCCGACATCGCCACCGTTGACCGGCAGCGGGTAGTGGTCATCGACCGGGCGCCAGGTCAGCGGCCGCCGATCCAGGTCATGTCCGGCCACGGTCCGAAGTCGAACGCTTCGATGATGCGGATCAGGGTGGGCATGGTCTGCTCGTCGGGGAGGCCGTCGTCGAGTTGGGCGGCCACCTCGACGCCGTCGGGCAGGGTCAAGAAGAGCTGCTTCGTCTCGGGCACCTGCCAGCCGTCCCAGTCGCGGATGCGGATCGGGGTGGTGGTGAACGTGTTCGCCAGCCGCATCTCGGCGCTGCTGCCCGTGCTGATGAGCAGTTGCCGTCCGCCGGGACCGCTCACCGTCACGTCCTGGATCCAGTTCGTGTCCTGGAACCCGTGGTACAGCCGCCAGGGCACCGTGGCGAGGTCCGGTGGCAGCCAGCCGAAGCGGGGACCGACCCAGGTCGCGTCGGGGTCCGGCCGTACGGAACGCGCGACCCGCAGGGCCAGGTCCCGTCGGCTGTCCGCCTCGTCATCGGTGTGTACGCTCAGCAGCAGCTGCGGTTGGCCCGGCGGCTGCCAGATGAGGTACGTGCCGGGAGTCTGCTCGCCGGCCTGGACGAGCTGGCCGGGCACGCCGTTGACGTCGACGGACGCCGGCTGACCGCGAGGCCGGTCGGGGTCGAGCGACGGATGCCAGCCGATCAGCAACGAGATCTTCTGGTCCGCGGCAGTCGATTGCCAGCCTCGCGACAGGACGGGTGCCTGCGAGCCGTCCACAACGACGGTACGTTCGCCCTCGCCGTAGCCGCTGGGCAGCCATGCCAGGCGGAAGCGCAGGGGAACCTGCAGCCAGCCGCCCCCGGAACCGGCGTGCAGCACCGGGAAGCTCGACGCGGGCGGCTGGGCGAGACGCCACACCCCGGTCGCCGCGGCCCCGGTCGCGGCCGCGACCGTGCCCGCGCCGGCGAGCCGCAGGACCAGCCGGCGCTGCCGGTGCCGCCGGGCCCGGGCGGCCAGGGACGCGCGGATCCGGTCCGATGGCGGGCCTCGTCCGCGAGGGCGGCGAAGGCGCTCCGGCACGTCCAACTCGTTGATCCGTGCCCACCTCGGCTGCGCCTTGATCAGCACGTCCTGGACGACGTCCTCCGCCACATGCGGATCCCCGGCCAGCACCGTCGCCTGCCGCAGCAACGCCGGCAACCGCGCCGCCACATACTCCTCGAATGTCAACCGGCCCTCCCTGCTCCCCCCTGACACGAAGCTGCGGTCCGAAGATGTTGCACGAGTCGTCGCCGCGGCGCCGCCCGCGTCCCGGCGGTGACGACGTCCACCTGGAGATCGTCTGGGATCAGCGGGCGTTGGCGGCGGCTGACCTGCTCACCGATGATCGGGTGGCGAAGGCTGGTGTGCCGCTGTCCGTGGCCGGCCTGTATCCATCGTTGCACCTCAACCTTGCTGAGTGCCACCGCAAGCTCGGTGACCTCGGCCGGGCACGAGAGCATCTGCGACAGGCGCAGGCCGGGATGGGGGCGCTCGGCGATGACGAGTACGGGCAGCTGATCAAGAGCGGCCTGGAGCGGCTGACGCAGCAACTGGCTCCCCAGTAGCCACGCCCTGGCGCCGGGTCGGGCGCACGCTCATTCCGCCGAGCCTGCGCAGTAGCTCGCCGGCGACGGTGCGAAGTTCCCTCGTTCGTGTCCGGGTGCGAGACACCCAGACGAGGTCTTCGGACTGCCCGGAGACCTCGTGGCGGCATCTCAACGGTGGGTGAGCCGGAGGGTCGTCACCAGGGCACATTCCCGGCGTCGTCGAACAGCCCTCCGGTCGGGCCGTCGTCTGGCAGCGTGGCGAGCCGAATGGCGATCTTGGCGCCTTCTGCGGGCGTGCTGGTGCCGTGGAAGCCGTTGAGGTCGGTCGCGACGTAGCCGGGGCAGGCGTTGTTGATTTTGATGTTGGTGTCGCTCAGCTCCTTGGCGTACTGGATGGTGACCGCGTTGAGGAACGTCTTCGACGGTGAGTACGCCCCGCTGATTCCGCCGAGGTCGACGCCCGGCGTGGTCTGCAAGGTCAGGGAAGCGACGTGGCTGGACTGGTTGACGATCCGCGGATGCTTCGAGCGGCGCAGCAGCGGCAGCATCGCGTTGATGACCCGGACGACGCCGATCACGTTGGTCTCCACCACCGCCCGCATACTCTCCGGCGTAACGGTCGAGGGTTCCTCCGGCCATGCCCCGGCGACGCCGGCGTTGTTGACCAGCACGTCGAGCCGTCCGCCGCGCTCCTCGATCAGTGCGGCGGCGGCCACAACGCTCGCGTCGTCGGTCACGTCCAGGGATACCCCGAACGCGTCGACGCCGGCCGCACGCAGCTTCGCCACGGCGTCCTCCCGGCGCTGCTCGTCCCGGGCGCCGACGCCGACGCTCCAGCCGAGCGCGCCGAGCCCGGCTGCGATCTCGTATCCGATTCCCTTGTTCGCGCCGGTGACCAGCGCAATCGTCTGTTCGCTCATGCCGTTGATCGTGACCGGCCACGGGCGGAGCACCAACACCGTCTGAGTCACGCAACGATACCCGGCTGATATCGGTCGGGCGGTAGTTTGACCAGGTGGAGACCCGAGAGTTGCGGTACTTCGTTGCGGTCGCCGAGGAGTTGCACTTCGGCCGGGCCGCCCGGCGCCTGGGTATCGCCCAGCCGCCGCTGTCGCGGACGATCACTCAGCTCGAGCAGCGACTCGGAGTCGCATTGCTGGAACGCACCAGCCGCAAAGTCACTCTCACCGAAGCCGGATCAGTGCTGCTGGCCGAGGGCCGGGCGATCCTCGGCGCGCTGGCCGCCGCCGAGCGGCACACCCGGCATGCTGCGACGAGCCGGCCCTCGCTCGTCCTGGCCACCAAGGCCGGCGCCTCCGGCGAACTGCTGGCGAAGTTGCTCGACGCGTACGCCGCCGAGCCAGGTGCCGTCGCCGTCGACCTGCTGCTCTGCGAATCCCAGCCTCAGCGAATGCTGCATGATGGCCAGGCCGACGTGGCACTGCTGCATCAACCCTTCGACTCGACAGCCGAACTCGACACCGAAATCCTGAACACCGAGGGGCAGGTCGCCATCCTTCCCGCCTCACATCCGCTCGCCGGCAGATCCCACGTCCGGACGGCGGATGTCAGTTCACTGACGGACCTCCCGCTTGCCCGCTGGCCCGGCCCCGACGGCGCCTATCCCGAGGGCCCTGGAGCGGAAGTACGCAACCAGACACAGCTCTTCCAGCTGATCGCGCTTGGCCGCACCACCGTGGTCATGCCCGAATCCTGCCGCGCCAACCTGCTCGAAGGCCTGACCGCCGTGCCGGTTCTCGACGCGCCGACCGTGACGACAGTCATCGCCTGGCCGCCACACAGCCGCTCTCGAGCACTCGCCGACCTCGTCCGGGTAGCCACACACCTCTGAGCCTTCGCTCGAGCCTCCATCGAGACCATCAGTGTTGCTCGCATGCGGCCCATCCTGTACATCGTCGACAGTCGAGGAATCGGGGCGCGCGTACCCAGGTTCTGCTGGGTACGCGCGCCCATCACTCACCCGGTGCGGGCGGAGCTCGCCGACCGGAGCGTGCCGGGTCAGGACAGGCAGATCACGGTGCCGAGTGTCTGCCAGTCGTCGGTGGTGGTGCCGTTCTCGCGGGCGGTGGTGGTCACCCTCGACAGCCCGACGTTGAACGAGAACCGGTCCAGCACCGCGTTCGTGAAGCCGTCACCGTTGACGTCGTGGATCATGCCGCCCATCCCGATACTGGTGAAGCCCGGGTCGCACCTGGGTTCCACCGTCTTGTTCGTGGTGGAGTTCAGGGCGGTGCTGACGGGCGCGCTCAGCGCGATCGTCGAGGTGTCGGGCACGCCGCAGATGGCGATGGCGCTGAGATCCCAGGGCGTCGTGTAGTTGAAGTCCTCCACGGCCTGCACCTCCACCCGGTTGAGGTTCGCGGTCGGCTCCATCTCCGCGATGAAGACCTCGCCGCCCGTGGGGCTCAGCTCGAAACCTCCGCTGAACACGACCTCGCCGGGGCAGGGCGCGTACGCCGACCGGGGCGAGATGTCGGTGCCGTCGACCACGGAGGGGACCGTGACCACGTGCAGGCCGTGGTTGCCCGGCGGGCCGCATACCGCCTGCGCCACGATGGTCCAGTCGTCGGGGAAGTTGCCGTCCTCCTCGCCGTGCACCGTCACGAACTCAAGGCTTGCATCCGGGATGATCGCGCGGACGTACACCTGGCCCGCGCCGCCGGAGATCCGGGCGCCACCGCCGTAGACGATGGTGTCGCCCGGGCACTCCGCCCGTGCCTCCTTGTTGTTCGAATCCGTGAGGCTCGGCGTCGAGACCAGCGTCGCGCCGACGAGCGATGCCTGCGCCGGCGCCGCGGCGCCGACCACTGCCGCGGCCAGCGCGACGACCAGCGCCGTCGTACCGACCAGAATGCGTCTCATGGGTTCCTCCTCGAAGAGCGGCCACCCCGTCGGCGACCGCTGCGTCGAATGCTCCGGTCGCGCCGTTAGCGGGCCGCTAGCCACGGCGTGCGAGTCGGGTAGCCGACCCCAGCTACCGGTGGCCGCGTTCCGTCCGTGTCTCAGCGGTAGACGGGAGGGACTGGAGGTGCCGATGTGATGCGATCGGACGCGGTGCCCGAGCTGGTGCACCCACGGCTCGTCGACGGCCTGCCGAGGGGCATCGCCGGGGAGCTGGCGCGCACCGGCCTCATCGAACGGCTGGCCGGCCGCTGGGAGGTGGCGGTGACCGCGGTGGTCGCCGGCGCGGGGTTCGGCAAGTCCACGACCCTCGCCCAGGCCGCGCGGCTGCACCTCGCGAACCCGCACGGGGTGGAGGCATGGGTGACCTGCGAGCCGGGCGACGAGGACGCCAGGCGGCTGTCCAGTGCCATCTGCCGGGCATTCGCGGCCGGCGCAGGAGCGACCTGCCCGGTCCAGGCGGCGCTCGAGGCGCTGCGGGCCCCGTCCCCGCTGCAGACCTGTCTCGTCCTCGACGATCTGCACGAACTGCCCGCCGGATCGTCCGGCCACCAGCTCGTCGCGGAGCTGGTGCGCCGCTTGCCCGCGGGGGCTCATCTGGTACTGGCGGGACGCAGCCTCCCGCCGCTGTCCCTGTCCCGGCTGCGGGCGGCCGACCGGCTGGTCGAGATCGGAGAGCCGGATCTGGGCTTCACCCCGGCGGAGCTGGCGGCGCTCGCCCGCCGGGCGGGTCGCGACGAGGCACACGTGGCCGGACTGGGCGGTTGGCCGGCCCTGACACGGCTCACCCTTGCCGCGCCGGTCGGGGTCGCCCGGGCGTACCTGTGGGACGAGGTGGTCTCACGGCTCGTCGCCGACGAGCGGACAGCACTGCTCGCCCTCGCCATGCTCGGGTCGACCGACGGCGCGACGCTGACGGCGCTGTGCGGTACCCACGTCGATGTCGCCGCCCTCGCCGACCGGGTGCCCCTGGTGGACCTGGTCGCCGACGACGAGGCCCGGGCGCATCCACTGTGGGCCGCCGCGCTGGCGCGGCTGCTGCCGACCGGCGAGGTCGCCGCGATGCGGGTGCGCGTCGGCGATCTCCTGCTGCGCCGCGGCGATCCGCTGCGGGCCGGCGCGCTCGCGGTCGGCGCCGGGGACCTGGAGCTGCTCGACCGCGCCGCAACGGCACTCGTCATGGCTACCCTCGCCACGTTTCCGCACGACACCGGTGCCCGATGGCTCGCGGCCGTACCGCAGGAACAGCGGCACTGGCCGGGACTGCTGCTGCTGGAGGCCGCCACCCGGCAGGCGCTGCGGGCCGACGACGCCGGAGTCGACCGGCTCGTGGACGCCGCGGGCGAGGCAGCCTGCCGGGCCGGCGACGGGTCGACCGAGGCGGCGGCGCTCAGTCTCGCCGCGATCGCCGCGCACGCCCGGGGTGCGCAGGACCGGCTGTTCGCCGTCTACCAGCGCGCCGCGGCGCTCCCGAACGCCGGCCGGCATCCAGCGCTGCGGGTGCTCACCGGGGCCGTCCACGCGGCCGTCGCCGAGATGTGCGGTGACGTGGACGCCGGGCTGGCTGCCCTGGAAGCGATCTGCGACGGTCCGGCCGCCGCGCAGCCGGGCAGCCCGGTGAGCCGGTTCCACGTCCACCTGTTGCTGCTCGCCGGGCGGGCCGACGAGGCGGCCACGCTCGCGGAACTCCGCCTGTCCGGCTCGCCCTACGCCAACGTACGGCGGATGGTGTCGTTCGCGCGGTGGATGGCCGGCCAGCCGGCGGACATGCTCGGCCTGGTCGGGATGGACGGCGCGGCGGCTGTGGCGGCACCCGACGCCGACACGAATGCGCGCTTCCGCTTCAACTTCCTCACCTTCGGCGTCGTGGTCGCGGCGGCCCTCGGCCAGCGGGACGCCGTGGACCGGCTCTGGCGGCAGGCCGAGGCGGCCGCCGGCGGCGAGGAGACCCGGGATGCCGCCGACCTGACCGTCGCGGCCATGGCGCGCGCCGTCGCCGACCACGACGAGCGTACGGCGGCTGCCGTCCTCGGGGATTTCCTCACCCTGCACCCGCTCACCGATCCGGTCGCCGCCGTCCGGCTGCGCCGGTTCCTCGCGTACAGCTACGTCCTGTCCGGCGAGGCGCGCCTGGTCTGGGACACGCAGCCGCTCGGGCCCGCGCACGTGCGGGTGCGCGCGGTCGCCCGCCTGCTCGTCGCGGCGCGCCAGGACCGGCTGCGGGACACCGACCGGCTCGGCGGATCGGAGACGATCCTCACCGCATTCCCGTTGCCGTGGTCGGTCGAGCTGGCGGTGCGGGCCGACGCGGCCGGCCTGCCGGGCGGCGCCGAGCTGATGCAGTGGCTCACCGACCGGCTCGGCGCGGTGGCACGCGAGGAGCTGAAGATCCTCGCGCGCTCCGGCGGCCCGCTCGCCGCAGCCGCTGACCGGATGCTGCTGGTGGTGCCCGCGCTCCCCGCCAGCACCACCCGGGTCGAGGTGGTCGGGTCGCTCCGCGTCCTCGTGGACGGAAAGCCGGTGCAGCGGCCCGAACTGCGCCGACGCCGGGTCCGCCAGTTGCTCGCGCTGCTCGCGGTGCACGGCCAACTGCACCGCGGCCGCGTCATGGACCTGCTCTGGCCCGACCTCGATCCGCCGGCCGCGGCGCGCAACCTCCGGGTGACGCTCACCTACCTGCGCCGGGTTCTGGAGCCGGAGCGGCGGTCCGGCGAACCCGGCTATCACCTGCGGGTGGACCGCGACACGGTGTGGCTGGCGGAGTCGGCGACGCTCGGGGTCGACCTCCACGACCTGCGAGCACACCTCGCGGCCGTACGGGCGGCAGCCGCCACTGGAGGGCTGGGCGCCGTCGACGCGCGGCTCGCCGCGATCGTCGCCCTCTGGCGCGGCGAGCCCCTCAGCGACCTGGCGGGCCTGCCGGATCCGGCCACGCAGGCCGGGTCGCTGGCCGCCGACCTGGCCGGCGCGGCGGTCATGCTGGGCGAGCGGCGCCTGGCCGAGGGCGACCCCGGGCAGGCGCGTCACCTCGCCGAGCGGGCACTCGCCGTCGACCCGTACGGCGAACGGGGGCTCCGGCTGCTGCTCGCCGCGGAACTGCAGCGCCGCGATCCGGCCGCGATCGACCGGGCGGTCCAGCGGGTCCGCGACGCGCTGGACGCGCTGGACGCCGTATGCGAGCCCGCCACCGCCATGGTCCTGCGCCAGGCGCGCCTCGCGTGTCGGTCCTGAGCGTCGGTGCCCGCCACGGGGCCGTGGGGAGCGTGTGCGGCACGGCGCGCGCCAGAGGACGACGGCGAACGCGTTACAGCGTGGGTGTGGGCCGGGTGGCGGCGGTCGCGGCCGACGGAGACGATGGCCGTCGGCGGTCCGGTGCCGGTGACCGAGTCCTTTGACCCAGTCCTTTGACCGGACGACTGCATGTCACAGAGCGAAGACACGACCTGACGGTGCGCGCTCGGTGTCAGCTGATGTACTCGCTGAAGCTGTCCCAGACCGCATCGGGGACCATGCCGGTGGTGAGGTCGCCGTCGTTGAGGTCGTAGACCTTGCCGAACTGCTCACGGGACCGGTCGCAGCACAGGTAGTGCAGGTGGCGCCAGCCGTACCCACCGATCTCGAGCCAGAAGCCGGCCTTGCGCATCGCCGCGATCGACGCCTCGTGCTCCCAGTCCGGAGCGTCCTGGTGCTCCGTGACGGCCCGCTGGTACAGCCCCGCGGTGGCCGCGAGCGCCGTGGAGAACCGGTGGACCTCCCAGCCGTACGGGTCCGGAGCGCCGTTCTGGTCCAGGGTCCATAGGCCGCCACCATCGGTACGGACGAATTCGGCGTAGTCGGCGGGGATCTCGACCGCCCCGGCACCATGGATCGCGACGATGAGCGCGGTCAACTCGCCGGGAAGAGCGAGGGACGTCGCCCGCTCGACCGGCTTGTCGTCCCGGACGAGGCGCGGGTTGACGCTGATCCTCCCGCCGAGGATACGCCTCCCGGGATGAACCCGGCCCTCCGTTGCGTTCGCGGTCCTTCCGCGTCGCGATCGGGCGGCCGTATCGTGGACGGCGTGCCGAGCAATGTCGCGGTCCTGCCGGTCGAGGGTCGGTTCGACGTCGCGGCCGTGCGGCGGCAACTGGAGGCGAAGCCGAGCCGTGGTGCGACCTGACGGAACTGGCGGCGGCGGTACCGCTGCTGGAAAGCCTCGCACCGCGGATGCCGCACCTGGCGGCCTTGTCCCAACCTGGAAACCCTGCACGTGTGCGGGGCGACGGACCTAGCCGTCGCCGGCGGGCCGGATCTCCGCCGGCAGGATCACACGCCGTCAGCGACGGGTCGCCGAATACGCCAGGTAGACCGACCGGTAGGCGTGGTACAGCGGGCTCACCGGCAGTTCCCACGTGCCGAGGTAGTACCGGTAATCGCCACCGAACGACAGTTTGAACTTGGTCAGGCCGGCCCACGGGTGTTCCGGCTCGTCGGGTGGCGCCACGCCCAGCGAGTCGAAGACCTTCTGCCCGCGGTCCTGGGCGTCCAGGACCATCGTGGCGCGCATGATGGCGCCCGGGTGGACGTGCCGGTGGGCGTGCATGCTCCCGGAGTGTGCGACGTGGCGAGTGGTCGGGCTGTCGAAGACGATCGCCGCGGAGACCGGCTCGCCGTGGTGCCGGGCGATGTACAGGGTGGCCGCGTCGCGGGGCAGCAGCACCTGCGCCATGGTCCGGTAGTAGTCGTCCGGGTGCTGAATGATGCGGTTGTGGGCGGCCACCTCGTGGACCACCATCAGCAAACCGTCCACATCGCCGGGGTCATGGCTTGCCTCGATGCGCACACCCGCCTTGGCGGCATTGCGGTACCGCTGCCGGTTGTTCTTTGACATCTCCTTGAGGATCTGGTCGCGCGGCTTGGTCAGGTCTTGCAGCCACACCAGCGAGGGCTGGATCTCCTTCAGCGCCGGCCGATGTTTGAGTTGCTTCAGGTCGGCCTTCGTCACCGGCGCCCACGGCTCCATCCGTACGAAGATGGCACCCTGGTCCTGGGCCAGCGCCTTCAGCTCCACGACCGCAAGCTGGTAGCTCACCATGCTTTCGGCGACCGGACCGTACGGGCAGTAGAGGCGGGTCGCCTTGTTGGACCGTTCCAGCACGGCGAAGCACTGCCAGCCGGGTCCCCGGCCGAAGAACAGCTTCCGGCCGAGCTGCTGGTTGAACGCGCCCCAGTGGGTGCTCTGCAGGAAGTGCCCGCCGCGGGCGAACAGGTCGTCGTCCCACGACTTGCCAGGGACTTCGTTGGACCACGCGATGGGGGAATGCTGAGACATGCGGAGGGGGTCACCTTTCGGACGGACGTGCTGCTGGTCGTCAACTCCCCGGCCGGCTGCGACAGCACGGCCGGGTGCCGGCCCGGGGGTTCAGCGGCGCGGCCGGTGCGGCGGGGACGGGCTGGCTGTACCACGGGCAGAACATGAGCACGGCCCACACCTCGCGCGAGGGGTCGGACTCACCGCGGCGGCAGGCGGCGAGCAGTCCCGCGCGTCATCGAGGTCGACCGTGTCGGCCCGGCCGATCGCACTGAGGTCCACCAGAAGTCCGCACATGAGCTTCCTCATTCGTCGCGTGCCGCTCCGGCGCCGCGTGCGCCCCGGTGGCGGAACGGTAGGAAAGCGGTCGTGCGGATCCGATGAAGAAGCCGTCCGGAAGTCGCGAACGGCCGGGATCGGATCGAAACCCAACGCGGGCTTCACAGGTTGCTCATGATCGGCCCGGCGGCGGCGCCGACAATGGGTGCGTGAGCCCGCGGATCCTGATCGCCGAGGACGACCCAGGCAGGCCGGACCCTGGCGCCGGCGACTGCCTCGTCCCCGACGACGCGTGGCGCGTGGGCTCGGCCTACTACAACGCCGCCGGCACCGCCGCCGACTTCGACCCGTCCTCCTGCAGGAGCGCCGACGGCGCCATCGAAACCTGCCTCAGCCGCCAACAGATCGCCACCATCAGCACCTCGTGTGTGCCGGAAAGGTGACAGTGGGCCCGGGCGCTTGACACCGGGTGGTGTCGATTCCAGCGGTGCCCGTGACCTCGGCATCAGTGCGAACGGTGAACCGGAGACGTCACGCACATCCGTGGCGGAAGGTCTCGCCGGTGTGACCCCGGCCACGAATCGGTGGTCTTCTTGCCGACAATTCGCGCTTGAACAGCGCTTCTACCCTCGGGTCACCCGACCGGCGGGACGTGCTCCGACCCGGGGACCGGGACGCCACGCGTCGCCGGCGGCCTGTGTGAACCGAACAGAAAGGAGCGAGCATGTCTGAGCAGACGCCGAAGAAGACCGGCGGCGAGACGGACCGGCGCCCGCCGGTGCCACCGGAGGCCCTGACCACCAGGACCAGCATCACCGCCGGGATCCGAATCGCCAACCACACCGAGGCGCTGGCCGTCCGCAGCGCCGTCAAGGCAGGAGGGATCCGGATTCTGAACCACAGCACCGCCCTGACTGTCCGTAGCGCGGTGCGGGCAGACCGGGCCCCGTCCGACCACAGCCAGGCGTAGGACCGAAGACCGCCGGCCGGGGTGGGCACCGTCCCGGCCGGCGCCGGGACGCCGGCCCGTACCCCGAACCCGTACCCCCGCCCGGATCGCGCCGGACCACAGCACGGAGACACGCCGGACCATGACGACCACGGACCCGCTCGACGAGGCGGTCGCACTGCACGACCGGGCGCTGTCCGCGATGGCCCTGCACCGGTTCCCGGAGACGGTGTTGCTGTGCCGGACCGCGCTCGCCGCGTTCGAGGCGCACTGCGGTCCCGGGCATCCCGACGTCGCCAACGTACTGACGCTGCTGGCGACCGCCGAGGACGAGTTGGGCCGGCACACCGCCGCCGAGGAACACCACCGCCGGGCCGTCGGGGTGATGGAGGCGCTGCCGCACGACCACGGCGACCTGCTGCGGCTGCTCGTCGCGGCCCGGGTCGGGCTGGCCGGCACGCTGCGGCGCCAGGCGCGGTACGCCGAGGCGGAGCCGCTGCTGCTCAGCGCGTTGCACGCGGCGCAGGCGTCGCAGGCCTACGACGATGTCGCGCTCGCTTCCATCCACAACGAACTCGGCGTGTTCTACAAGTTCGCCGGGCGCCTCGCGGACGCCGAGCGGCACTACCGGAAGGTGGAGGCGGCCCTCACGGCCCGGTACGGCGCGGACGATCCGGCGCTCGCCGGCCTGTGCCACAACCTCGCCGGGCTGGAACACAGCCGGGGGCGGCCCGCGGAGGCCGAGTCGCACGCGCGCCGCTCGCTGCGGCTGCACCGTCGCGCGTACCCGGCGGATCACCCCGCAGTGGTCGCCGACGCCGCGCACCTCGGCGTGATCCTGCACGCCGCAGACAAACCGGCCGAGGCCGAGCCGCTGCTGCGGGACGCGGTCGGGTACTTCACCGACCGGTACGGCCCCGAGCACTACGACGTCGTCGTCAACCAGCACAACCTCGCGGCGGTCCTCGCCGCGCAGGGGCGGGTCGACGAGGCCGGCGCGCTCTACCGGCGGGCCCTCACCGGCAAACGCGCTGTGCTGGGCCCGGACCATCCGGAGCTCGCGTTCACGCTCAACAACCTCGCGGTCCTCGTCGCCGACGCGGGGGATCTGCGGCACGCGACCGAACTGGCCACCGAGGCGCTGCGGATCCTCACCGCGGCGGTCGACGCCGAGCATCCCGCCCGCCGCGCCGCCGAGGCCAACCTCGCGTCGTTGCGACCTGCCGGGCAGGGCTGAGCATGCGAACGCGCAGGCTCCTGGCGCCCGAGGTGGTCCAGACCTCCGCGATGGACTGCGGCCCGGCGACGCTGACCAGCCTGCTCGCCGGGTTCGGGATCCGGGCCGGCTATGCCCGCCTGCGCGACGCCTGCCAGACCGACGTCGACGGCACCTCGATCGACGCGCTGGAGGACGCGGCCGGGCAGCTCGGCCTGCAGGTCCAGCAGGTGATGCTGCCGGCCGACCATCTCGAGCTCGACGCCGCGGGCGCGCTGCCGGCGATCGTCGTCAGCCGCAACCCCGACGGTCTCACGCATTTCGTGGTCGTCTGGCGGCGGCACGGCGGGCTGCTGCAGATCATGGACCCGGCGGTCGGCCGCCGCTGGGTGCCCGCCGCGGCGTTCCGGCGCGACGAGCTGTACCTGCACGAGTTCGGCGTCCCGGCCGACGCGTTCGAGCGCTGGATCCGGTCGGCCGCGTTCGGCGACCCGTTGCGGGTGCTGCTGTCGCGCGTGCGCGTGCCCGGGACCGTCCTGGACGACTATGCGGCCCGGGACGGCTGGCAGCCGCTCGCCGCGCTGGACGCGGCCACCCGCCAGGCCGCGGCCACCGGCCTGCGCGGCGAGGCGGCGGTGCGGGCGCTCGCCGACGATCCGGCGTCGATCGCCGACGAGCACTGGTTCGCCCGCCCGGAACCGGAGCCGGAGCCTGAGCCGGCACCGGAGCCGGAGCCGGAGCTGGACGGAACGGGCACGGTCGTGATCCGCGGCGCCGGCACGGTCACGATCCGCGGCGCGGTCCTTATCGCCGTGCGCGGCCGGGCCGGCGACCCTCCGGACCCTGCCGCGCTGCCGCCGGACCTGCGTGCCGCGCTCGCCGGACCGGACCCCGCGCCGTCGCGCTTCCTGTGGGAGCGGCTGCGCGGCCTCGGTCGTCTCCGGCTCGCCGCGGTCGCCGCCGGTGCCGTCCTCGCGGCGGCCGGCGTCCTCGCCGAGGCGGTGCTCGTGCGCGCGCTGCTCTCCGCGGACCCGGGCCGGGTCGTGCCGGCGCTCGTCGCGCTCGCGGTGGCCCTGCTCGCGCTGGACGGCGTCGTGGCCGGCCAGGTCGCCGCCGCCGGCCGTCGCCTCGAACAGGACCTGCGGACCGCGCTCGCCGGCCGCCTGCCGCGCCTGCCCGACCGGTACATCCGCAGCCGTCCCCTGTCCGACCTGGCCGAGCGGGTACACCGGCTGCACCGCCTGCGGGAGCTGCCGGCGCTCGCCGTCGACGCCGCCCGCACTGGCACCCTGCTGCTCCTGCTCCCGGTCGTCATCGGGCTCGTCGACCCGCGCAGCGCCCTGCCGGCCGCGTGCGCGGCGGTGCTCGGCACGCTCGCCGGCTGGCTGTTCCTGCCCGCGCAGGCGGAGCGTGACCTGCGGATGCGCAGCCACGTCGGTGCGATCGCCCGCTGCTACCTCGACGCGCTCACCGGCCTGACCGCGATCCGTGCGCATCGGGCCGAGGCGGTGGTGCAGGGCATGCACGAGCGGATGCTCGGCCCGTGGGCCGCAGCCGCCCGCGCCGTGCACCGCACCGCCTCCGCCGCCGACCTGGTCCAGGGCGCGATCGGGCTGGGCTGCGTCGCCTGGCTGCTGGCCGGCGCGAGCGGCCGGGTCACCGACCCCGCCGTGCTGCTGCTCATGGTGTACTGGGCGGCGGCGATCCCGGCGCTGGGCCAGCAGCTGGCGGTGGTGGCGCGACGGCTTCCCGGGCTGCGCAGCGTCACCCTGCGCCTCGTCGAGCCCTTCGCGACCGCCACCGGGCCGCCGACCCCCACCGGGCCGCCGGGCCCCACCGCGCCGCCGACTGCCGCCGAGCCGCCGACCCCCGCCGAGCCGCCGGCCACTGCGGGCCGTGCGCATCCCCCGGGAACACGGCTCCGGCTCCGCGGCGTCGAGGTGGTCGCCGGCGGGCGGCCGATCCTGAGCGTGACGGACCTCGACGTGCCCGCGGGCGCGCAGATCGCCGTCGTCGGTCGGTCCGGCTCGGGCAAGTCGACGCTCGCCGGGCTCCTGCTCGGCTGGCACACCGCCGCGGCCGGGGTCGTGGAGGTCGACGGCGCCGCGCTCGACGCGGCCGCGCTGCGCCGGGTGACCGCATGGGTCGAGCCGGGCGTGACGCTGTGGAACGCCTCCCTCGCCGACAACCTCCGCTACGGCGGCGACCCGGTGGCGCCGCTGTCCGGTGTGGTCACCGACGCCGACCTCGGGCCGGTCGTCGACGCGCTTGGCACGGGGGTCGGTCCGGGGCCCGGCTCGGGCCTCTTCAGCGTGCTCGGCGAGCGCGGCGGGCTGCTTTCGGGCGGCGAGGCGCAGCGGGTCAGGCTCGGTCGCGCCCGCAACCAGCCGGACCGGCGGCTGATCCTGCTCGACGAGCCGTTCCGCGGGCTGAGCCGGGACCGACGCCGGCAGCTGCTGGCGCGGGCCCGCGGCTGGTGGCCGGGCGCGACCCTGCTGTTCATCACCCATGACGTCGCCGACGCGCTGGCCTTTCCGCGGGTACTGGTGGTCGACGGTGGACGGATCGCCGAGGACGGCATCCCCTCGGCGCTCGCAGCCGATCCCGCGTCCCGGTTCCGCGCGTTGCTCGACGCGGAGGCCACCGTCGACGCGCGGTTCGCGGACCCGTCGTGGCGGCGCGTGCGGGTCGCCGGCGGCACCGTCGCGGTGGAGGTGGACGCGTGATCCGGGTGCTCGCGGCCGCGTTCGCGATCTGCCACGCCGCGCAGTACGGACTGTTCCTCGGCTCCTGGCTGGTGCTCGGCGGCGCCGCGCTGGACGGCGACGTCACCGGCCGTCGCATCGCGCTCTGGGCCGCGGCACTCGCCGGGAGCCTGCTCTGCCGGGCAGTGGCGGTCCGGCTGCAGGGCGAGTTGGCGACGGCGATCGGTGGCCGGTTGCGCGGCCGGCTGCTGCGCGGCGCACTGGCGCTCGACGAGTCCCACGTACGGCGTGAGGGCACCGGCCACCTCCTCGGCCGGGTCCTGGAGGCGGAGAGCCTGGAGGACCTCGCGGTCGGCGGTGCGCTGGCCGGGCTGGCCGGCGGGCTGGAGCTGTTGCTCGCCGGTGTGCTGCTCACTGCCGCGCTCGGGCCGGTCGCGGGTCTGCTGCTGGCCGCCTGGCTGGTGGTCGCGGCGGTGCTGCTGCGCCAGTACGAGCAGCGCCGGCGCCGGTGGAGCGCGGTCCGGCTGGCGCTGGGCAACACGCTCGCCGAGCATGTCGCCGGGCACCGGACGCGGGCCGTCCAGCAGCCCGAAGACCCGCCCGGCGACGGCACCCACGACCTGCACGACACACTGGCCCGCCGGATGGACCACAGTTGGACGGCGCTCACCGCGCTGGTGCCGCGCGGCTGGGCGCTGACCGGCGTCGTGCTGCTCGCGGCGCGGGCCGCGCAGGGCGCCGACCGGGTGAGCGTGGCCGCCGCGGCGGGCGGCGTGCTGTTCACCTTCGGCGCGCTGAGCCGGCTGTCGGGCGGCTTCGCCGGGCTCGCCGACGCTAGGTGCGCCTGGGACGCGCTGCGCCCGCTGCTGCCCAGGGGCTCCACAGAGGACGGTCCACTGTGTCCGGACGGGATGGACGGTGCCCCGCTGCTGGAGGCGGAGGGCGTCGGCTACACCTATCCCGGGCGTGAGCGGCCGGTCCTGCGACAGGTCACGCTCCGAGTCGGCGCCGGCGACCGGATCCTGCTGGAGGGCGCGTCCGGCAGCGGCAAGTCGACTCTCGCCGGACTGCTCGGCGGGCAGCGCGCCCCGTCCAGCGGCGTCCTGCGCCTGCACGGCGCGACGCTGGCGGAGGTCGGTGCGGCCGGGTGGCGCCGCCGGGTGCTGACCGTCCCGCAGCCGGACCACAACCACCTGATGCTCGGCCCGCTCGCGCTCAACCTGCTCATCGGGCGCGGCTGGCCGGCCACGCCCGGCGATCTCGCCGACGCCGACGCGGTCTGCCGCGCCCTCGGCCTCGGCGACCTGCTCGACCGTATGCCGTCCGGGCTCGCGCAGATCGTCGGCGAGACCGGCTGGCAGCTGTCCCACGGCGAGCGGTCGCTGGTGTTCCTGGCCCGGGCGCTCCTGCAGGAGCCGGAGGTGCTGGTGCTCGACGAGACGTTCGGCGCGCTCGACCCGCACACCTTGGAGCGGGCGCTCGCGGTCACCCGGGAACGGGCGAGGACGCTGCTGGTCATCCGCCAGTGAGGCGGGGTCAGCAGTTCAGGTCGAGGTCGAGGACGGCGACGTCGGTGGGGCCGACGAAAATGACGGTGCCCAGGAAGTCGTCGTCCTCGGCGTCGTCGGGGAGGCCGGTGACCGGCAGGTAGCCGGTGTACAGGACGTCCGGCAGCGTGCCGGGGCCGGCGGTGCGGGTCAGCAGGAGATCGAGCAGGTCGCGGTACAGGTGCCGGGTGAGGTGGTCCTGGGGGACGTGCGGCCACTCCTCGACGCCGTCCCAGCTGCCGTCGAACAGGTCGATCAGCGAGCCGCGGACGATGGTGTACACGCCGAGGTCGAGCTCCTCGACGGTGACCGGGTGCAGCCGCGGCGGCTCGTCGGGCGGTTCCTCGCGGGTGCGGGTCCACCAGGAGGCGGCGTCGGCGACGGGGTCGGCGGTGTCGCGCGGGCCGATCCACACGCGGAACGTCACCGGGTTGTTGTTGTTCACCCACAGCTCGGCGCTCAGCAGCGTCAGCAGGCACGCGAGCCGGGTGCGCAGCGCCCCGTCCGCGCCGTCGGCGGCGAGCACCGGCGGCGGCTCGGTCGTGGCCGCGGGGGACACGGTCAGGCGCAGCGTCCGGCCGCGCGACGGGTCGCGGTGCAGCAGGTGCAGGTCGTCGTCGCCGGTCGAGACGCGCAGCAGGTCGGTGTACGGCCCGGTCAGCCGCCCGGCGAGGTACTCCAGCAGGACCGCGGCCCGCCGTTCGGTCGCGGGGATCCGGGAGGCGAGCAGCGCGGCGACGTCGGCGGCCACCTCGGCCTCGGGCCGGGCGGAGTCGAACGGGCGGCCGGGAGCGGGCTGGACCAGGCTGATCAGGACCTCCGCCGCCACGGGCTCGGTGGGGAAGCCGCCGATGGCCGCGATCGACTCCAGCGCCGGCGGCTGCGGCCACTGCTCGGCGTCCCGGCCGGGCGCGGTGCCGGTGACGACCTCGCCGCGCCAGCCGGGCGTCGCCTCGCCGGTCCACGCCGCGAGCAGCCACACGGCGGTGATCGCCGCCCACTGCGCCGACGTCGGCCACGGGCCGCCGTCCAGCGGCGGCGGCAGCGGTTGCCGGTGCCAGCTGTCGGTGTAGCTCCCCGTCCGCCTGCCCGCTTCGGTCACCCCGTCAGTCTAGAGATCGTCCGGATCGTCAACCTCGGGTTGACGCGAGCGAGATCGTCAACCTATGGTTGACGTATGACGACGCCTGAACCCGTGACGAGCCAGATCCGGCTCGACGACCTGATCGAAGCCATCAAGAAGACCCACCCGGCCACCCTCGACCAGCTCACCAGCGCGGTGCTGGCCGCCGAGCACCTCGGTGACGTGGCGGACCACCTGATCGGCCACTTCGTGGACCAGGCCCGCCGCTCCGGCGCCTCCTGGACGGACATCGGCCGCAGCATGGGCGTCACCAAGCAGGCGGCCCAGAAGCGGTTCGTCCCCAAGGGCGAGGCGCCGGACCTCGACGCCAGCCAGGGGTTCAGCCGCTACACCGACCGGGCCAGGAAGGTCGTGGTGACGTCGCAGGAGGAGGCCCGCGCCAGGGGCAACAACCAGATCGGCGTGGCGCACCTGGTGCTCGGCCTGGTCGCGGACCCGACCGGGCTCGGCGCCCGGACGATCGTCGCCCAGGGCGTGTCGCTGGACGCCGTCCGCGAGGCCGCCGCCGCGACGGTGCCGCCGGCCGCCGAGTCCGTGCCGGCGCTCATCCCGTTCGACGCGCAGGCCAAGAAGAGCCTGGAGCTGACCTTCCGGGAGGCGCTGCGGATGAACCACAACCACGTGGGCACCGAACACATCCTGCTCGCGCTGCTCGAGCTCGAGGACGGCACGGGCGTCCTCGCGGGCCTGGGCGTCGACAAGGCCGCGGCGGAAGCGTCCATCGCGGCCGCCTAGGCCGGCTCAGGCCTCGATGAACTGGTAGCCGGCGGCGATCCGGCCGTCGGGGGAGAGGACCAGGATCTCCAGGCCGGCACCGGCGGGGGCGCCCCCGCCGGTGGGCACCATCTCCCAGTGGAACTTGACGACGTCGTGGAGGCGGCCGGCGTCGCCCCGGGCGCGGAAGACGTAGCCGCCGGGAGCGACGAACTCCTCCTGCGGCTGGAGGCGTTCCTGCCGGCCGACGACCCGACCGCCGCCGCACTGGGCGACCTGGTCGAAGAGCGTCAGCCGAGCTGGTCCAGGTAGGTGAGCACGGCCATCACGCGGCGGTTGTCGTCGCCCGACGGGGGGAGGCCGAGCTTGCTGAAGATGTTGTTGATGTGCTTGCTGACGGCCTTCTCCGACACGAACAGCCGGCCGGCGATCGCCGCGTTGGAGCGGCCCTCCGCCATCAGGCCGAGGACCTCCCGCTCGCGGGCGGTGAGCGTGTCGACGATCCGGTCGGCGGGGCGGCGGGCCAGCAGCAGCGCGATCACCTCCGGGTCCATGACGGTGCCGCCGTCGGCGACGCGGCGGACCCCGTCGATGAACTGCCCGACGTTGGACACCCGGTCCTTCAGCAGGTAGCCGACGCCGCCGGCGCCCGAGGCGAGCAGCTCCCGCGCGTACAGCTGCTCGACGTGCTGCGAGAGCACCAGGATCGGCAGCCCGGGGACCTCGGCACGGGCCGCGATCGAGGCCTGCAGCCCCTCGTCGGTGAAGGTGGGCGGCAGCCGCACGTCGACGACCGCCACGTCGGGCCGGTGCTCCAGCAGCGCGGGCAGCAGCGACGGGCCGTTGTCGACGGCCGCGACGACCTCGAAGTCGAACGCCTGCAGGATGTGGATCAGGCCGTCCCGGAGGAGGGCGAGGTCCTCGGCGATGACAACGCGCACGGCAGCTCCATCGTCACGGTGGTGGGTCCGCCGGGCGGACTGGCCACGGACATGGTGCCATCAAACGCGGCGAGGCGGCGCTCGATCCCCCTCAGCCCACTGCCGGCGGCCGGGTCGGCGCCGCCCCTGCCGTCGTCGCTCACCTCGATGAGGATGCGGTCGCGCCGGTACGACAAGCGAATCCGCGCGCCCGACGCCCCACTGTGCTTCGCGATGTTGGTCAGGGCCTCGGCGACGGCGAAGTAGGCCGCCGACTCCACCGGCGGCGGCGGGCGGCCGGGCAGGTCGACGTCGGCGTCGACGGGCAGCGGCGCGCTGAGCGCGAGCGCGCGGACGGCGCCGTCGAGGCCGCGCTCGGCGAGGACCGGCGGGTGGATGCCGCGGACCAGGTCGCGCAGCTCCGCCAGGGCCAGGCCGCTGTGCTCGCGCGCCTGCGCCATGAGCCGCATCGCCGCCTCCGGGTCGCGGGCCATCAGCTCCTCGGCGAGGCCGAGCTTCATGCTGACCGCGACGAGCCGCGCCTGCGCGCCGTCGTGCAGGTCCCGCTCGATCCGCCGCAGCTCGGTCGCCTGCGCGTCGACGGTGTCGGTGCGGGTCTGGGTGAGCCGGTCGACCCGCTGGGCGAGCGCGGCCGCCCGCGTCGGCGCCAGGAGCCACTGCGTGAACTGCGCGTACCAGCGCAGCGTGAACGGGGTGAGCGTCAGCCCGGCGGCCAGGATGCCGACCGCCTGCGGCCAGCTCAGCAGCGCCTCGGCGAGGTTCTCCATGGGCCAGAAGACGCCGTAGCCGTACCAGTCGATCACGAAGTACAGCAGCACCGGCACGCCCAGCACGCCCTCGACGCCGCTGGCGATCAGCGCCGCCGGCGTGATCAGCAGCAGCCCCACCACCTGCAGCGACAGCACCAGCCACAGCAGGTCCCGCCACGTCGCGGGGTCCGTCATCACCCAGCGGTACAGGCGCCAGATGCCCGCGTCGGCCGGGCGCTGCCGGTACGGACGCGGAATCACCACACCGGTCCACTGCGTCAGCAGCCGTCGGTGCAGGTCGGTGACCGCGCGGACGCCGAGCGCGGCGAGCGGCACGAGGACGATGCCGACGCCGGCGACCGTGAGCACGACCGACAGGACGAAGAGCACGAGCAGGACGATGTTCGTGGACAGCGTGCCGATCGCCAGCAGGATGCTGCGCAATCCCGCCAGCAGTCCGCGTTTGACCCGATCGGATGCAGGCACGGTCCCATTCTCACCCACCTGCCCCGGCGGCGGCGGTGGTGCTATCACCACCACGGTTCGGGACGTGCCACTCCTGCCCCCGCGGCCCGCGGTGCGTTGGATCGAAGGCATCGCCACTCCAGGGAGGAACCCGCGATGTCCACGCTGTCCAGGCTGCCGTCCGGCCGCCGTACGAAACTGCTCATGCTGGCCTTCTGGGTCGTCATCGCGTCGGTCATGGGTCCGCTCGCGCTGAAGCTCACCGACGTGCAGGACAACGACACGCTCGGCTCGCTGCCCGCGTCCGCGGAGGCCAGCCGCGCGGCGGCGCTCGCCGAGGCCACGTTCCCCGAGCCGGACACGCTCGTCGCCGTCGCCGTGTACGTCCGGGAGTCCGGGCTCACCGACGCCGACCGGGCGAAGGTGGCCGAGGACCGGGCCGCGTTCGCCGCGCACGCCGCCGGCGGGACGGTGCCAGAGCCGGTGCCCGCCGCGGACGGCAAGGCACTGCTGGTGTCGTTCGCGCTCGCCGGCACCGACGAGGAGCAGACCGCCGCCGTCGGACCGGTGAAGGAACGCCTCGCCGCGCAGCGCCCCGACGGGCTGCAGGTCGCGCTGACCGGATCCGCGGGCGCGGAGGACGACTTCGCCGACGCGTTCGAAGGGCTCGACATCACCCTCCTGCTCGCCACCGTCGCGGCGGTCGCGGTGCTGTTGCTGCTCACGTACCGCAGCCCGGTGCTGTGGCTCATCCCGCTGCTGACCGCCGCGGTCGCCAGCCAGATCGCCGGCGGCGTCGTCTACCTCCTCGCCAAGCACGCCGGGCTCGCCGTCAACCTGCAGAGCCAGAACATCATGACGATCCTGGCCATCGGCGTCGGCGTGGACTACGCGCTGCTCATCATCGCCCGGTACCGCGAGGAGCTCCGCCGCCACGAGAACCGGCACGAGGCGATGGCGATCGCGCTGCGCCGCTCCTTCCCGGCGATCTGCGCGTCGGCGGCGACCGTGGCGATCGGCCTGCTGTGCCTGCTCGCCGCCGACCAGCCCGCCACACACGGCCTCGGACCGGTCGGTGCCGTCGCGGTCGTCGCGACGCTGTGCGCGATGACGACACTGCTGCCGGCGGTGCTGGTGCTGTTCGGACGGTGGGTGTTCTGGCCGTTCGTCCCGCGGTACACGCCGGGCATCGCGAACCAGGACGTCGCCGCCGACCACGGCATCTGGGCCCGGATCGCCCGCGTCGTCGGCGCCCGCCCCCGCACGGTCTGGCTCGCGACCGCGGCGGTGCTGGCCGCGCTGACGTTCGGCGTCACCAACCTGAGCATCGGCCTGCCCGGCGCGGAGATCTTCACCAAGGAGGTCGGCTCGGTCACCGGGCAGCGGCTCATCGAACGGCACTACCCCGGCGGCACCCTCGCACCCGCCGTCGTCCTCGCCGCGGCCGCTGCCGAAGCGCCCGTGCTCGAGGCGGCCCGCGCCGTCGACGGCGTCGCGACCGTCGGCGCGCCGACGCGCTCCGCCGACGGGCGCTGGGTGCGCATCGAGGCGACGTTCACCGCCGAACCGACCAGCGACCCCGCGTTGGCGTCCTTGGAGCGGCTGCGGGCCGCCGTGCGGGGCGTGCCGGGCTCGGCGGCGATCGTCGGCGGCGACACCGCACGCGAGGCCGACGGCGACGCCGTCACCAGCCGCGACAACCTCGTCGTCATCCCGCTCGTGCTCGCCGTCATCCTGCTGGTCCTGATGCTGCTGCTCCGCGCCGTCGTGGCACCGTTGGTGCTGCTGGCGAGCGTCGTGCTGTCGTACGCGGCGGCGCTCGGCGCGGCAGGCTTCATCCTCGACGCGATGGGCCACCCGCGGCTGTGGAGCGCCGTGCCCCTGCAGACGTTCCTGTTCATCGTGGCCCTCGGCGTCGACTACACCATCTTCCTGATGACCCGGGCCCGCGAGGAGACCGTCCAGCTCGGCCACCGCGCGGGTGTCCTGCACGCCTTGACGGTGACCGGCGGCGTCATCACCAGCGCCGGCGTGGTGCTCGCCGCGACGTTCGCGGCCCTGACCATCCTGCCGATGGTGCCGTCGGCGCAGATCGGCGTCATCGTCACCGCCGGCGTCCTCATCGACACGCTGCTGGTGCGCAGCCTGCTCGTGCCCGCCCTGACCCTCCACATCGGACGCTCCGCGTGGTGGCCGGGCCGCCTGTCCCGCACCGCCGCCCCGCGTGCGGTGCCGTCCGAGCCGGCCGTGCCGGTGCACTGACCGCTCGTCGTCCCTTCCGCCCGGGCGGCCATGTGGCCTCCCGGGCGCCTCCATGCCGGGTCGCATCGGGCAGACTTTCACCGTGCTGAATGACCTCGACCAGATCGAAGCGGCGTTCGCCGGGACGCCGCTGGCCTGGTGCCGGACGTGGCGCTGCCGGCGCCACGGCCGGTGACCCGCGGCGCGTGGCCGGCCACTAAATCAGTCGACGTCCCAGGCCCGCCGTGTGACTCTGCCCGGATGATCGACGGTCTGACGCATCGGCCGCTCAGCCCATGAAGTCGTCTCCGGCTTCGGTACGGCCTGCGGGCGGGCTGCTGCGGACGCGGAACTTCGCCCTGCTGTGGACCGGGCAGTCCACCAGCGCGGTCGGCTCCGCGATCACGACGGTGGCGCTCCCGCTGGTGGCCATCTCGACCCTGCACGCCGGCCCGGCCATGGTCGCCCTGCTCACGGCCGCCACCTGGTTGCCGTGGCTGCTGATCGGGCTGCCGGCCGGGGTCTGGGTCGACCGCTGGCCGCGCCGGCGCACCCTGCTGCTCGCCGACATCGCCTCCGCGGCGGTGCTCGTCGCCGTCCCGGTCGCGGCCTGGACCGGAGTGCTCACGATGCCCGTGCTGCTGGTCGCCGCGCTGCTCGCCGGATCAGCCGGCGTCTTCGCCAACGTGGCGTTCAACGCGTTCCTGCCCCACCTCGTCCGCGCGGACGACCTCATGGAGGGCAACGCCAAGCTGCAGACCAGCGCATCGGTCGCCCTGGTCGTCGGACCGGGCCTCGGCGGCCTGCTGGCCCAGGCGGCCGGCCCGGTCAGCGGAATCCTCATCGACGCCCTGACGTTCCTGGTGTCGGCGGCCTGCCTGCTCGGCCTGCGCTCCTCACCGGAGCCCCGCCCTTCGGCGGGCGACCGCCCGGGCATGCTGCGCCAGATCGCCGAAGGCATCGCCTTCATCATGCGGGGACGCCTCCTGCAGGCCATGCTGGTGGTGGCCGCGGTGACCAACTTCGCGATGCTGGGCATCACCGCACTGCGCGTCGTCTTTCTCGTCCGCGCGGAAGGCACCGCACCGGGCACCGCAGGCCTGGCGATCGGCGTGGGCAGCCTCGGCGCCATCCTCGGCGCCGCACTCGCCGCGCGCGCGTCCCGGCACTTCGGCAGCGCCCGCACCTACCTGGTGGCGAACGTCGCGGCCGCCCCGTTCGTGCTGCTGCTGCCGCTCGGCGGCCACGGCTGGCGCCTGACGCTGTTCACGGCGGGCTCCTTCATCGCCCTGGCCGGAGCCACGATGTCGAACGTGATGACCATGACCTTCCGCGGCAACTTCGTCCCCGCGCACCTGCTCGGCCGGGTCACCGCGGCATCGCGCATCTTCGTCTTCGGCACCGTCCCGCTCGGCGCGGCGACCGCCGGCCTCCTGGCCTCGACGCTCGGCATCCGGCCCGCCATGTGGGCACTCGCCGCCGTCTACGTCATCGCCCCGCTGCCGCTGCTCACCACCGAGACCCGCACCCTGCGCGACTTCCCGACCCAGACCACTGTTCTCTGACCCGCGGCGCTGTGTGCCGCCCGCCGTGCCGGTGCCATCGGTCTCGGGTGCGAGAGCGGACGGGATCCTCGGAAACACCTCGTTGCCGCCGATGCGCCCGTCGTGTCCAACCTCATGACCCTGTGCCGGGCGCTGTTGAGCTGACGACCGACCGGGCGGCGAGGCACGGTCAGGCGCCCTACGATCCTCGCCATGACTCGCACGACGCCGCCGCGCCCGGTGGACCTCACGGAACTGTTCCCGGAGCTGGCCGAGCACGCGGCGACGGCCACCCGGCTGCATCCCCGGCCGGGCACGCCCACGACCGCCGACAGTTCGGTCGGCGGCCCGCTGCTGTGGCCGGCCGACGAGCCCTGGCCGGTGTGCGCGGACGGCGAGAGCCACTACGTCTTCCGTCTCCGGACGCCGGCGACGGTCCGTCGCAGCCGGGAGATCTACGCGGCGGCGAAGGCTCGGGCGGCTGCGGGCGGCACCCGGTACGAGCTGACCGACGAGGAGCGGGCGGAGCTGCCGCACTACGACCACTCCGAGCCGGCGGCTCTCATCGACGAGCTGGTCCCTGCGGTACCGGTGGCGCAGCTGTTCCGCCGGGACGTCCCCGACTTCACCGGCCCGGACGACGCCGACCTGTTGCAGGTGCTGTGGTGCCCGCTCGACCACCCGGAAGAGGGCTACAACCCGAAGGTTCGGCTGTACTGGCGGCGCAGCGCCGACGTGACGCGGCCCATGGACGTGGCCCCTGAGCCGGCCGTCGTGAACGCCGCCTACCTGCCGACGCCATGCGTCGTGCATCCAGAGCAGGTCCGTGAGTACCCGTACAGCGGCCTGCTGCCGGCGGCACTCGGTGCCCGGATCGCCGCGGGGAGGACTCCGGGCGGCAGCTACCAGTACGACCTGTCCCTGGCGCCCGGCTGGAAGGTCGGTGGTTTCGCGAACTGGTCGCTGACTGACCCGCGTCCGGTGGACTGCGGCGAGTGCGGCACCGCGATGACACTGCTGTTCACCGCCGACTCCAGCGAATGGCACGGAACAGGCGGCAGCTGGAGGCCGGTGGAGGAGCCGCCGGGCGCCTCGTCCGCCCCCACCGACGTGTCGATCGGCCGCGGCTACGCCTTGTACGTCTTCCGCTGCCCGCAATCCTACGAACACCCGCCTGCCACCGTTATGCAGTAGGCCCGGTGGCATGTCGTGACTATCCTCGCCGGGGCGGCACGGGGCCGTCCAACGGGAGGAAATTGATGAAGTCCAGCAGGAGTGTCCTGCTCGCACTGGCGTTGTCCGGCGTGCTCGCCGTCACTGCGGCCTGCGGTGACAAGAAGGACGACGGCGGCGTCGCGCCGGCGGCGGCCAGCGGATCGACCAGCGCCGCGGCGTCACCGTCGGCCGACGCGCGCACCGAGCTGATCGGCGCGTTCAAGAAGCTCACCGGCGGGACCGTGGCGTACACGACAGCGACCGACACAGGCGCTGTGGCCAGCACCAAGTTGACGGGCTTCAGCGACCCCGCCAACAAGACCAACAGCGGCAAGATGACCATCACCACGCAGGGGCAGCAGCTCACCGCTGAGGTCATCGTCGTCGGTACCGACCTGTACCTGAAGGTGGGGGCACCGATTCCGGGTGTCGACCCGAAGAAGTGGATGTACGTCGACGGCTCGAAGACGTCGCTGAGCAAGCTGGGCCTCGGCAACCCGGACGACCCGGCCAACGTCAAGGGCCTCGCTGACGCGTTCGTGTCGGTCGAGCGGACCGGTACGGGCGCGTACAAAGGCACGTTCGACGCGACCAAGCGCCAGATGCCGGCGGCAGCCGGCGCCCTGCTGCAGCAGATGGGCGACGCGGCGAAGTCGGTGCCGTTCGAGGCGACGGTCAACGCTGACGGCTACGTCACCTCGTTGACGATGCAGATGCCCGCCGCCGGCCAGGTCCCGGCGTCGACGGTGACGACGACGTTCGCTGACTTCGGCAAGCCGGTCACGATCAGCAAGCCCGCCGCCGCGGACGTGCAGCCCGCACCTGCGGCGCTGCTGGCTCAGTTCGCCTGACTCGAAGGTGGTGGCCGCTACCGCGACGTGCGGTGGCGGCCCCGCCCGACGGTGCCCGGTCAGCTCCACGGATGGTGGTCGGCGTCCTCGGCGAGGAGCGCGGCGCTCTCCCGGCACAGGGCCATGCCGAAGCGCCTGTCCCCGCCCGAGGCGGCGTTCAGAATCCGGTCGGCCGCCTGGGCCAGGGCCGAGTACGAGTAGCCTTCGACGCGCCACTGCCGCACCATCCCGGCGACGTCCTCGGTGACCTCGACGCCCCAGTCGGCGGCCGTGGGCACGGGCGCGAAGACCGGCCGTAGCGCGCCGGCGACGGCTCTGGCGGCCTCGCGGGTGAAGTCGCGCGGTGACTCGGTGGCCTGGGCCATGACGCCGCCGTGGGCGAGCGCGACGATCTGGTGGAAGGCGCCGGTGGCCCGCAGCGCGCCGGCGACCGCTCCGCCCGCTGCTGGGTGTTCCTGCCCCATCCGGTCACCGCCTCCATCCGCGGAGCCGGTGACCTGCCCGGCTGACCTGGCCGCCACCGACCCGGACAAAGGATCAACGACGGCGCCCCTTCGTCACCCGCCAGACGGGTCGTAGATGTGCCCGGTGCCGGGCGCCTGCCCAGAGCCAGTGGCTGCCGTCGGCGGCTTGTGGGTCGCCCGGGTACAGGACGACGACGCGGCCGCATCCGACGTAGGCCTCCGCGCGCAGGTCCGGCCACCATGACGCGGGCAGCGGCACCCGCTGCATGCCGGCGGTGACGGCGGGGATGTCGGCGGCGGCGACAGGAGTGATGACGTGGTACGGGTTGGTGACCGTCGCCTCGAAGAGCGCGAACCACAACAGGAACACGCTGAGTGGGTTCGGATCCCGGATCGGTTCGTCGTCCCAGTCGGTGTACCACACGGGCGGGTCGTCGCCGGGTTCGGTGACGAGCGTGAAGCCGCCCTGGTTCTCCGTGCCGAACTCGAGCCGCCCGGCCTCGTCGAGCCGCAGGCGGTCCGGCGCGAACAGGAAGTTCTGGCGGCCGAGCAGTTCCTCGCGACCGGCGATCGCGGCGTGGAACGCGGCCAGCGGGGGCGGCATCGGGTACCGGGGCCGGCAAGGCGTCTCCGAAGGCAGGTCGGCGTACCAGGTGTCGAGGAACGCGCGGGTGGCGGTGACCGGGTCGCGTGGCAGGTGCCGCAGCCATGCCGTCGAGGACGGCGGTGGTGCCGGCGGCGCGGGGCGGATCAGGTCCAGGGTGTCCGGCGGCAGCGGCGTGCTCAGGTAGAGCGGCCAGCTGACCAGTCGTCGCTCACCGGGCTGCCATTCGCCACCGGTCGCCCGGACGTCTCCGAGGGCCAGACAGCCGCCCGGGAGCCGGACGTAGACGTGCACCGGCATCTGGCCGGCCGGGCGCCCCCATGACCGCGGGTCCTCGTCCGGGTCGTGCGGGACAAGTTCGTGGACCTCGGCCGGGAACGGCGGGGTGAGCAGGACCGTGCGCTCGTCCTGCACCGCAGTGCCGCCGGGCCGGTCGCCAGGCTCGAGGAGGACCACGATCGCCTGCGCGCCCACGGCATAGGTGGCGTGCGGTGCGCGGTAGGTCCGCGCGTCGGGGCCCGTGACGGACAGGGCGGCACGCTCGGGGACCAGCGGCACGGAAGCCAGGGGTGAGGCGTCGTCCATGGCCGCAGAGCATAGACAGCGCCTCCTAAGATCAGCGGATGTCTTGGCTGCGGTGGTTGCGCCGTACCGTCGCTGTGCTCGTCAGCCTCTGTGCGCTGGTGGGTGCGGTCAGGCTGGTCGCGCCGGCCACGGGTGGCACGGGCGGCGAGCCGTCCGGGGTGCGGCGGCAGCTGGCGTTCCTGCGCGCCGCGCTCGACGACGGCGCCGCCGAGGACGCGCAGCAGCTGTACCCGGAGGGGTACTTCTTCCTCCACGTGCTGTACGGACTGACCTGGGTCGAGCTCGGCATGCGCGCCCCCGCGGGCGAACGGGCGACGGCCCTGCGCGAGGCCCGGTGGGCGTGGCGGCACCTCGACGACCCCGCCGGCAAGGCACCGTTCAGCGACAGCCTCACCCCGCCGTACGGCGTCTTCTACCAGGGCTGGAGCAACTGGCTGCTCGGCGGCGTGCTGAGCCTGCAGCCCGCCGGGCAGCGTGACCTGGGGGAGCAGAGCCGGTTCACGGCGGCCGCCGAGGCGCTCGGCACCGCGTTCGACGCGTCGGCGTCGCCGTTCCTGCAGGCGTATCCGGGCCAGGCGTGGCCGGTCGACTCGACCGTCGCCATCGCGTCGCTGCGGCTGCACGATTCACTGTTGCCGCCACGGTACGAGCACACCGTCACCCGCTGGATCGCCGGCGCCCGCGAACGGCTCGACCCGCGGACCGGCCTGCTACCGCACCGCGCCGACCCCACCACCGGCGAGCCGCTCGAGGTGGCCCGCGCGACGTCGCAGAGCATCATCCACCGGTTCCTCGGCGACATCGACCCGGCGTTCGCCCGCGAGCAGTACCTGCGCTTCCGCGACCAGTACGTCGTGCGCCCGCTCGGCCTCGGCCCCGCCGTGCGCGAGTACCCGTCCGGTGTGGACGGCCCCGCCGACGTCGACTCGGGCCCGCTCCCGCTCGGCGTCAGCCTCTCCGCGACCGTGGTCACCGTCGGCGCCGCCCAGGTGCAGCACGACGCCCCGCTCGCCGCCGCCCTGGCCAACTACGGCGAGCTGGCCGGCCTGCCGCTCGGCACGCCGTGGACCAAGCGGTACGCCCTCGGCCTCGTCCCGGTCGGCGACGCGTTCCTCGCCTGGTCGAAGACGGCCCGGCCGTGGGTCGCCAAGCCACCGTCCGCCCCGCCGGCGACGATCCACTGGTGGTGGCGGCTGCCCCTGCTCACCCTGCTCGCGGTTCTCGGCACCGCCCCGTGGATCCCGGCGTTGGTACGACTCCGCAAACGCCGCCGAACGTGATCAGCTGGTGGTGACGACCGTCGCCGTCGAGGGCGGCGGTGAGCTCCCGCCGGACCGCGGTCCGCAAGACCGTCGCTCATGATCCCACCGTCAGCCGTCCGCGCGGCCCGTGCAGCGCACCGCGGCACCATCGCCGGCTTACGCCGCGGCGCGGTCGGCGACGGGGCGGCGGCGCAGGGACGGGTCTGTCAGCGACCGCGGGCGCCAGGCGCCGTCCGCCCGGTACAGGTCGGTGCCCGGCGGCACGATCTCGTCGATGCGGTCGAGGGCGGCGTCGTCCAGGGTCAGGCCGGCGCCCTTCAGCGAGGCGTCCAGCTGGGCCATGGTGCGCGGGCCGATGATGACGGACGTGACCGCGGGGTGCGCGACCGGGAACGCCTGCGCCAGCTCGGGCAGCGTGCGGCCGAGGTCTTCGGCGACGGTGACGAGCTGCTCGACGACGTCGAGCTTGCGGGCGTTCTCCGGCAGGGACGGGTCGAACCGTGCCGGGTTCAGGGCGGCCCGCCCGGTGGACAGGTCGATCGGGTCGCCCTTGCGGTAGCGGCCGGTCAGGAAACCGGACGCGAGCGGGCTCCAGGTGAGCACGCCCATCCCATACCGGGCGGCGACCGGCAGGACGTCCTTCTCGACGCCGCGGGCCAGCAGCGAGTACGGCGGCTGCTCCGTCCGGAACCGGTGCAGCGCCCGGCGTTCCGCGACGTGGTGCGCCTCGACGATCTCCTCGGCGGGGAAGGTCGAACAGCCGAACGCCCGGATCTTGCCCTGCCGTACGAGGTCTGTGAGCACCGACAGGGTCTCCTCGACGTCGGTGGTCGGGTCGGGCCGGTGCACCTGGTACAGGTCGATCCAGTCGGTCCGCAGCCGCCGCAGGCTGTCCTCGACCTCCCGCACGATCCAGCGGCGCGAGTTGCCGCCCCGGTTCGGCCCTTCACCCATCGGGAAGTGCACCTTCGTGGCGAGCACGACGTCGTCCCGCCGGCCCTGCAGCGCCTTGCCGACGATCTCCTCCGACTCCCCGGCCGAGTACATGTCGGCGGTGTCGACGAAGTTGATCCCCTGATCGAGCGCCGCGTGGATGATCCGCACGCAGTCGTCGTGGTCGGGATTGCCGACCGCCCCGAACATCATCGTGCCGAGACACTGGACGCTGACCTGCATGCCGGTCCGGCCGAGAGTGCGGTATCGCATGCCGCGCAGCCTAAGACCTGGAGTGGACTCCAGGTCAACCAGCAGTGGACCCTCCGTGCCCGTGAACCTGACCCCGGCACCAGACCTGGCAGACTGGCGCCGTCGAGGTTGTCGAGTGTCGGCGAGGAGAACGGGTGGCCAGCCTTTCCGAGCAGTTCGCGCACATCGCCACCGGAGCGATGTACGACGACCTCACTCCCGAGCTGATCGGCGCCCGGCAGCGCGCGGTCCTGGCGGCCGACGCCTACAACGCCGCGTACGGGCGGCCGCAGGCCGAGCGGGAGCTGCTGCTTCGTGAGGTGCTGGGCACCTTCGGCGAGGGCGCGAACTTCGAGCCAACCTTCCGGTGCGAGTTCGGCACCAACATCCATGTCGGAGCGAGGTTCTTCGCCAACTTCGACTGTGTCATGCTCGACGGCGCGCCCATCACGATCGGCGACGATGTCCTGATCGGCCCGAAGGTGGGCCTCTACACCGCCAACCACGCCCTGGACCTCGCCGAGCGCAAGGCCGGCGCCTGCCGGGCGAGACCGATCACGATCGGCGACGGCGTGTGGATCGCCGGCGGCGTGACGATCCTGCCCGGCGTGACCGTCGGCCACGGCGCCGTCATCGGCGCCGGCAGTGTCGTCACCCGGGACGTGCCCGCCGGCACGCTCGCCGTGGGCAATCCCGCCCGGGTGCTGCGCCAGATCACCGACGCGGACCGCACCGGCTACGTCCCGATGCACTGAGCGCCGCCACCCGAGCCGGGGGCGGTCAGCCGGGCAGGAGCGCGCGCCGCATGCTGGTGGCCAGCCAGCGGCGGAACGTGTCCTCGGGCCAGCCGCGCTGGGACACCAGGGCCGCGTGGTGGGCCGGGTCGTTGTAGATCCACAGGACGTCGGTCGCGGTCTCCGTGTCGAGTGACGGGTCGAGGTCGCCGAGGGTCTGGACGTGCCTGACGACCATCGCCGCGCCCGCCCGGCGGTTGCGCTGCAGGGTGTCCCACAGCTCGGCGACCTCCGGCGTGTCGTCGGCGGCTCGGCGGACGGTCTCGAACAGCAGGGCGGCGCGGCGGGCGATGACGACGCACGCGTCGGCGTAGGCGTCGAGGACCGCGCCGGGTGTGGTGGCGTCCCAGACGGGGCGGAACCAGGGCCTGTCGGCGACGGCCACGGGCGCGTCGTCGCCGGCGAGTGCCTGGTCGAGCACCTGCCGCAGGAGCGCGGGCTTGGAGCCGAACGCGGCGAAGACGGTGGGCCGGGAGACGCCGGCGGCGACGCCGATGTCGGCGAGGGAGGTGACGACGTACCCGCGCTCGACGAACAGTTCGGCGGCCGCGGCCACGATCGCCTGGCGGGTCCGCTGGGCGCCCTCCTCGCGCACGAACGACCGGTAGCGCCGCCGTGGCCTGCCGTTGACATCACTCATGGTTCCGTCATACTAGCAACGTATTCATTAGACGGCGGTATGGCGAATGGAGTCGACATGGCAGACACGGCAGCGGTCCGTCCGTACGTGCGGCGCGAGGGCGAGGGTGACGCGCTGTGGTTCCTCGGCAGCCTGGTCACGGTCAAGGCGGCCGGTGCCGAGACGCGGGGGCGCCTCACGGTCGTCGAGTTCGTCAACCCGCCCGGCTTCGCGCCGCCGCTGCACCGGCACCTGGAGGAGGACGAGCTGTTCTACGTGCTGTCCGGCACGGCGCAGTTCCACTGCGACGGGGAGGTGCTGCCGGCCGGCCCGGGTGACTTCGTCCTGCTGCCGACGGGGCTGCCGCACTCGTTCGTCGTCGGCGCCGACGAGCCCCTGCGAACCCTGCAGATCACCACGCCGTCCGGCTTCGACCGGTTCGCCGCGGCGGTCGGCGAGCCGGCGGGAGCGCACCGGCTGCCCGACCCGGGGCCGATCGATCCCGTCGCCCTCGGACACGCCGCGGCCCAGCACGCGATCGAGCTCCTCGGCCCCCCGCCCGGGCACTGAGCGGCAGGGAAGCAGTGGCCGGAGAAGTTTGTCCGGACCTGTCCCGGGTAGTGCGAAAGGCCTGCATGCGTTGACTTCATGGAGGTGTGTTCGCCAATGGCCACCAGCAAGCCCGCGAAGGCCGTCAAGCAAGCTGTCGAAGCCGCCGCTGACAAGGTTGCCGACCTGCTGACGCCCGACGTGCCCGGGTCACCCGGCAGCGGGACGCCGACGGTCGAAGAGCCGACGACACCAGTACCGCCGCTGCCGGCGAAGCACGAGCAGGGAGCACCCGACACGCGGACGCCGACAGGGGCGGAGACCGGCGCTCCCGCCGAAGCGAACGGACAGCAGGGCGCATACCTCACCACGGCGCAGGGGGCGCGGCTGCGCGACACGGACCACTCGCTCAAGGCGGGGCCGCGCGGGCCGATCCTGATGCAGGACCACCACCTCCGCGAGAAGATCACGCACTTCGACCACGAGCGGATCCCGGAGCGGGTCGTGCACGCGCGCGGTGCCGGCGCCCATGGCGTCTTCACCGGCTACGGCACCGCGGACGCGCTGACGCGGGCCGGCTTCCTCAAGAAGGGCAAGGAGACCGACGTCTTCGTGCGCTTCTCCACGGTACTGGGGTCCCGAGGCTCCGCCGACACGGTGCGCGACACGAGGGGCTTCGCGACCAAGTTCTACACCGACGAGGGCACGTTCGACCTGGTTGGGAACAACATGCCGGTCTTCTTCATCCAGGACGGCATCAAGTTCCCCGACATCATCCACGCCGGCAAGCCGCACCCGGACCGTGAGATCCCGCAGGCGCAGAGCGCGCACGACACCTTCTGGGACTTCGTGTCGCTACACACCGAGGCCCAGCACCACGTGATGTGGAACATGTCCGACCGGGGCATCGCCCGCTCGTTCCGGATGATGGAAGGCTTCGGCGTGCACACGTTCCGGCTCGTCAACGACGCCGGCGAGACGGTGCTGGTCAAGTTCCACTGGAAGCCGAAACTCGGCGTGCACTCCCTGACATGGGAAGAGGCGCAGATGCTCAGCGGCATGGACCCCGACTTCCACCGCCGCGACCTGTACGACGCGATCGAGGCCGGCGCGTACCCCGAGTGGGAGCTGGGCGTCCAGGTGTTCCCGGACACGCCGGAGGAGACGTTCGCCGGGATCGACCTGCTCGACCCGACGAAGATCGTGCCGGAGGAGCTCGCGCCGGTGCAGCCGGTCGGGAAGATGGTCCTCAACCGGACACCGCGGAACTTCTTCGCCGAGGTCGAGCAGGTCGCGTTCCACCTGGGCAACCTGCCGCCCGGCATCGACGTCACCAACGACCCGCTGCTGCAGGCGCGGCTGTTCTCCTACCTCGACACGCAGATCACCCGGCTCGCCGGCCCGAACTTCCCGCAGATCCCGATCAACCGGCCGCACGCGCCGGTGAACGACATGCTCCGCGACGGCTTCCACCAGCATGCCGTGCACGCCGGGGTCGCGCCGTACCGGCCGAACTCCCTCGACGGGGGCAACCCGTTCGTCGCCGGCGACGCCGAGCACGCCTTCTACGACACCCCGGTGACCGTCACGCAGGCGCCGAAGATCCGCGCCAACCCGGCGTCGTTCGACGACCACTTCAGTCAGGTACGGCTGTTCTGGACGAGCATGTCGCCGGTGGAGCAGGAGCACATCATCCGCGCGTACACGTTCGAGCTCGGCAAGTGCTACGAGCAGGCGATCAAGGAACGGCAGCTGCTGGCCCTCGCCAACATCGACCCGGTGTTGTGCGCCGAGGTGGCCACCGGGCTCGGACTGCCCGTGCCGGAGCCGACCGTGCCCCTGGCAGAGGTGGCGCCGAGCCCCGCGCTGTCACAGGTGGGGCGCGAGTGGCCGACGGACGGCCGCACGGTCGGCATCGTCGTCGACCCTGCCGGCGATGTCGCCGATGTACGGGCGATCCGCGAGGCCGTGTTCGCGGCCGGCATGGTGCCGTTGCTGATCGCGCCGCACGGCGGGACGGTCGGTGGGCTGCCGGTGCAGCGGACGTTTGCCACCGGCCGGTCCGTCGAGTTCGACGCGCTGCTGCTCGCCGGCGCGCCCGTGCCCGCACCCGACGCGATCCCGGCCCGCGACGCCAAGGCCGGCGCCGCCGGCACCACCACCGTCGACCCGCGGGTCGTGCTGATGGTCGAGGAGTGCTGGCGGCACGCCAAGGCGATCGGCGCCTGGGGCGCCGGCACCGGGGTGCTGGCCGCGGCCGGCGTCGCCGGCACGCCGGGGGTCGTGTCCGGCGACGCCGCCGACGAGGTGTTCACGGGCGTGCGGCAGCTGATGGGCGCGCACCGCGTCTGGGAGCGGTTCCCCGCCACGGTCGCCTGACCGCATGTGCCGCTGAGGACCCGCACCGCGAGCGGGTCCTCAGCCTTGCGCGCCGGGTTCAGCCGCCGGCGGCCAGGCGGGACCACTTTCCGCACCCCGGCACCGGCGGCGGCCGTGGTGACAACCGGTCCGCAACCGGCGTCGGCTCACCTCGCGGCGCCCGCCGTCGATCACAGCGGCATGGTTCCCGGGGTGCTACGGTCCTTCGTCCAGCGTGACCCCATGCGTTCGCTGCGGCTCTTCTTCCTGGTCTCCCTGGTCATCTGCGCGATCGGGCTGACCGTCCAGGTGGCGCACATGGGCGTCGGCGCGGCAGTGACCCGGTCGTGTGCCGCGGCGGAGCTGCTCGTCATCACGCTGCGGGTCTTCGAGTTCCGGCGGGCGCGTCCCCTGCCGATCTGGGCGGACCCGATCGAGCTGGCCGCGGTCTTCTTCGTGATGTCCCAGGTGACCGACGTCGCCCCGATGATCAGCACGATCTTCATGTCGGTGCTGTTCCGCGCGGCGATCGGCAGCCTGCCGCGGCTGCTGCTGTCGCAGGCCGGCTACCTCGGGATCTGGGCCGTCGCCATCGCGATGCCCTTCCACGTCGAGCCGGTGCCCGGCGCGATGATCTCACTGCCGACCACCACCCTCATGGTCTTCGGCACCCGCACGCTGATGGCGAAGCTGCAGGAGCAGCAGAAGGCACAGAACGCGCTGCTCGAGGGCGTGCTGACCGAACTGCCGTTCCCGGTCGTGGTGACCGACGCCGCCGGCGGCGTGGTGCTGGCCAACCCGGCGGTCACGGACCTGGTCGGCTGGCCCCGGGACGGCGTGCCGGACCTGGGTGAGCTGCGGCTGCAGGACCTGGAGGGGTGCCCCGTCGACCCGCGCGCCCTGGTGGCGGCGTGCGGCGCCCACGGCAACCGTACGAAGCTCGAAGGCCGGATCGTCCGCGCGGACAGCACGCCCCTGCAGGTGGTGCTGCAGACGGTGCCGATGGCCAAGGGGTTCACCCAGGGCCGTGGCGTGGTGCTGACGCTGCAGGACGTGACCGCGCAGCGCTCGTACGAGGAGCAACTGCACAAGGCCGCGCACTTCGACACGCTCACCGGGCTGCCGAACCGCCGGCTCCTGTTCGAGCGGCTCGCCGTGGCGTACGCCGCCGGCACGCCCTACGCCATGCTGCTCATCGACCTGAACGACTTCAAGGTCGTCAACGACACCCTCGGCCACAAGATCGGTGACGAACTGCTCGCCGGCGTCGCGCAGCGGCTCCGCTCCGCCGTCGACGACAGCGCCACGGTCACCCGCCTCGGCGGCGACGAGTTCGCGGTCCTGCTGCCACACGCGGCACAGGCGCAGGCCGAGGCCGCGGCGCAGGCCGTCCGCGACGCGTTCGCCGACAAGCTCCAGCTCAGCTGCGGCCCAGTGCAGGGCAAGGGCACGGTGGGCATCGCGGTCGCCGGGCCGGGGGAGACCCCTGACCAGGTCCTGGAGCGGGCCGACACGGCCATGTACCTCGCCAAGCCAGCCGGCAAGCGCCGCACCCGCTCACCCGAAAGCCCCCGCGGCATCCCGTCCGTATCGTCGGGCACGTGATCCAAGCGCACGAAGCGTGCCGTTGCCTGTGATGCCGGGAATCACGGCACCGGCATAACGGCTGGATCGGCGGGTAGCGTGCCGCGGTGAACGCACGGACGAGTGAGCCACGCGTCGGGGTCACGCCGAATCTGTTCGGCATCGCGTACGGGCTGACCGGGCTGGCCGGCTGCTGGGGCTACGCCGCGATGCTGCAGTTCGCGCCCGCGCTCGTTTCCGACATCCTGTGCATCGTGGCGGCCGCGGTCTGGCTGACGCTGCTCATCAGCTACGCCACGCAGGTGCCGCGGCGACCCGGCGGCTGGACCGCCGAGCTGGCCGACCCGGTGCTGGGGCCGTTCGTCTCGTTGATCCCGATCGTGGGCATGCTGCTGTCCATCGGCCTGATGCGGCACGATCCCGCGGTGGGCCGGTGGCTGTTCGGGGTGTTCGTCACCGTCACGGTCGTGCTGGCCGGGTGGATGGCCGGCCAATGGATCGCCGGCGGCCTGGACATGGAGAAGCTGCACCCCGGGTACGTGCTGCCCGCCGTCGCCGGAGGGCTCATCGCCACCATCGGCGCGGCCCTCGCCGGCTGGCCGGGGCTCGCGCGGGTGTTCTTCGGCTTCGGCCTCGTGTCGTGGCTGATCATCGAGTCGATGATCGTGGCCCGCCTGTACTTCCGCCCTCCGCTCCCCGCGCAGCTGCAACCCACCCTGGCGATCCTGGCGGCACCGCCCGCGCTCGCCGGCCTGGCGTACCTGGCCATCAGCCACGGCAAGGTCGACGCCGTGGCCTTCGGGCTCGCCGGCTACGCGCTCCTGGCATCGCTCATCCAGCTCCGGCTCATCGGCGTGTACCGCCACCTGCGCTTCACGTCCGCGTTCTGGGCGTACGCCTTCCCGTACGCGGCGGTCGCCACCTTCGCACTGCACTGGATCGCGTACGGCCACCCGCCGGGCACCCGGATCTGGGCCTGGGTCGTCATCCTGGCGATCACCGCGCTCGTCGGTGCCCTCGTCGCCGAGACGACGGCGGCGCTCGCCCGGCACCGCTTCCTGCCGCAGCTGCGCTGAACCACGCGTCACCGCCGGGGGATCGGACGGTACACGAGCTCCTGGGTGCGCCCGTCGAGCGTACGGCTCTCGAGCAGATCACCGTCGCCCGGCATCCGCATCGTCCGGACGTTCCACTCGTCGAGCGCGTCGGGGTCGATACCGGCCAGGATCTCGATCCGACACCGCACCAGAACCGCATCAGCCGGGAGCGTTTCCGACCCGCTGGACGTCGCCGGCCCACCAGTCGCCGGTGATGCCGGCGGCGAGGGCGACGTCGCGGGCCGTGGTGTAGGCGGCCAGCGCGGCGTCGTGGTCGCCGAGTGCCTCGCGGGCGCGGCCGACCGCACCGAACAGCGCGTTGGCGCGGAAGAACCGCTCCCGGTCCTTGCCGCCCTCCGCGGTGGTGGGTGCGGTGTCCGCCGCGTCCGGCCCGGCGGTGCGCAACGCCTGCTCGCACAGGTCCCGCGCGCGGGCGCGCAGCGCGGCGGCCTCGTCGTCGCCCGGCGTGTAGGCCCGCTTCTTGAGCAGCCGTTCGACTCCCTTGCGTGCAGTGTCGCTCCCGTACCGGCGGACCTGCTCGACGAGCCACAGATCCTCACCGGCGGCTCGCAGTGCCGTGGCCTCCGCTGCCCGGGCAAGGGCCGCCGCGCGCCTGGCGCCGAGACCGCCCGCGAACCGGACGTCGTTCCAGGACGGCCCGCCGGCGACCGCCTCGCTGCGGTTCCGCTTGGCGTCGGGCGCGTGGACGGTCCGCTCGACCAGGGGCCAGTCGTCGTCGGCGTCAGGGTCGCCGACCGCCAGCCGGCACTCGTAGCGGGCCGCGGCCAGCTCGGCCACGCGGACGTCGCCGTCGATGCAGGCGGTCAGCCACGGGATCGCCTCGGCGTACGCCCGCTGCCGGACCAGCGCCAGCGCCATGTCCTCGGCCCCGCCGAGCGCCACCATGCCGGCGGCGTCCGGGTCGGTCGTCAACGCCAGCAGGAACCGGAGCGCCTCGTCGTGCTTGAGCCCTTCCGACCACATCCACTCACCGATCGCGTGCGCGGACAGGTGTGCGAGGGCCAGCCGGTCGAACGGGTCGCTCACCCCGACGCCTGCCTGCAGCGCCTTGACGGTACCGGCGGCGTTCCACGACTTGCGGCCGGCGATCCGCTCCACGACCGGGCTGCGGCGCTGGACCTCCGCCAGCAACGACCCCGGCACCTGGTGGTGCCCGGTGTACTCGGCCGCGCTCGTCCACGGCGGGACGCCCCAGTCGCCGTCGGTGCCCGCCAGCAGCCGGTGGACCAGGGCCGCTTCGGTTCGCTCACCCGCCGCTTCCAGGCCGGCCGCGGCCTCCCGCAGCGCTGCCCGGGCGTGCTCGTCGTCGAACTGCTCCCAGTCGCGCCCCTCGTTGCCCCCGCGGATCAGTGAGGGGATGACGACCGGCGCCGGCAGGACCGCGGCCCAGAACCGGTGCGCGAGCACCGCGTAGGCGGACAGCCGCCCACGCACCGGTCGCTGGACCCCGTCCACCGTGAGTTCGAGGTCCGGCCCGTTCACCTCGACCGTGAACGCGGGCACCGGCTGCGACACCCCGAGCCAGAACTCGGCGTATCCGGCGAACAACGCCGACAGGCTCCCGGCCAGCTTGGACATGTGCCGCACCCTACCCACCGCCGCGTGCCGGTGCTTGATGCTGGCAGGATTGATCGATGGTGACGATTCGACGGTTCGACAACGCCGACGCCCCCGCTGTGGCGGGCATCATCGAAAACTGCCTGCGTGAGGTCAACAGCCGCGACTATCCGAGCGAGGTCATCGAGCGGATGTGCGCCCACTTCACCGCGCAACGCGTCCAGGAACTCGCCGGGGAACGGCAGATGTTCGTCGCCGAGACAAGCGGGATCGCCGGCACGGTCTCCCGCGACGGCAACAAGGTCCACACCATGTTCGTGCACCCGAGTGCTGCCGGTCGCGGGATCGGACGGCTCCTCCTGCGCCACATCGAGGCGCTGGCCGAGACCGAAGGCTACGACCACATGGAGACCAGCGCGAGCATCACGGCGCACGACTTCTACCGAAGGCTCGGCTACGTCGACGTCCGCTCCATCGAGACACCGTTCGGGTTGAACCACATCCTGCGCCGGAGTCTGCTCTGACGGCGGACCGTCACCGGCTGCGGAGCGAGCCGGCGGCGCTGGTGAACTCGTCGGCGTACTGCAGCAACGACAGCCACGCGGCGGGGATGGCGGATGCGCCGTCCCGGACACCGAGCAGCCCGCCCGCGATGGCGGCGTTGGTGTCGGTGTCGTTGCCGATCCGGACGATGTCGACCAGGACGTCGGCCAGCGGGCGTGCGTCCAGGACCGCGGCCACGGCCAGGCTCAGCGAGTCCAGGACGTAGCCGGCCGCGTCGTCGGCGAGGTACGTCTGGCCGGTGAGGGCCAGCATCGCCGGCCGTAGCTGCCGGCCGTATCGGATGGCGTCGACGACCGCGGGTTGACGCGACTGTGCCGCGACCGCCTGCCCGGCCTGGACGGCGGCGTCCGGGGCGCCCCCGGCCAGCAGCGCGGCGGCGATCTCGTTGTACGCCGCACAGGCCACGGTGCAGCGCGGGTCGTCGTGGGTGATGGCTGAGATCTCCATCGATTCCCGGACCCTGCGGCGCTGGTCGGTGACCGCGAGCGCGGTCGGGATGCAGCGCATCAGCGACCCGTTGCCGGCCCGGCCCATGCCGGCGCCACCGGCCCGGGGGTCACCGGTCCGCAGGTACCGCACGAGGCCGGCACGGGTGGCGGCGCCGACGTCACGTGGCTCCGACCCGGGCCGGCGGCCGGGCCGCTCGCCCCGCAGCCAGGCGACCATGTTGTCCGCGGCGGCACGCACCACGTCCTCGCCCGGCGACAGGTACGCCAGCAACACGGCCCGCGTGAGGTCGGTGTCATCGGTCGCATCGCCCGGAGACCAGCGGAACGGGCCGCCGCCCACGATGTCGCGCAGCCCGTCGGGGTACCGGTCGCGGATACCCGCCCAGGAGGAGAACTCCACGGCCGCACCGAGCGCGTCCCCGGCGTGGACGCCCAGCAAACCACCGGCCACCCGATCCCGGCGTTCCACGTTCCGTCCAGCGGACACCCGTGCTGTCGCGTCGTCGACCACCACGCCAGCATGCCGCACAGGCCCGGCCGACTTGTCATCCGCCCGGGTCAGCGCCGTCCGGAGCGGCCGCCGAGCCGGCGCGGCGGAGCGCCCGGGGCGTCAGAGCACGACCCGGGGGTAGAGGTGGGCCGCCACTGCGACGAGGATCAGGAGCGTCCCGGTCAGCACGGCGAAGTCCAGCGGCAGCCCGAAGGCGCTGGTGCCGCCCTGCAGCATGAGGGCGCGCAGGATGTCCGTCTGGTAGGTGAGCGGGTTGGCCTTGGCCAGCCATTGCAGCGCGGTGGGCATGACGGCGATGGGGTAGATGGCGTTGGAGGCGAAGAACAGTGGCATGGTGAGGATCTGCCCGATGCCCATGAACCGTTCGCGGGTCTTGACCAGGCAGGCGATGATGAGCGAGAAGGTGGCGAACACCGCCGCGCCCAGGACGAGCGCGACGACGACGCCGGCCAGTGGCACCGGGGCGAGCGCCAGGTCCACGCCCAGCGCGGCCGCGACCAGGTAGACGATGGCGGCCTGGGTGAGGGCCCGCACCCCGGCCGAAAGCGCCTTGCCGAGCACGAGCGATGCCCGGGAGGCGGGGCTGACCAGGAACTTGTTCAGCACTCCGAGGTCGCGTTCCCAGATCACGGCGATGCCGTAGAAGATCGCGACGAACAGGGTGCTCTGGGCCAGGATCCCCGGTGCCAGGAAGTCGAGGTACGGCAGGTCCCCGGTCGGGATCGCCCGGGCGTGGGCCATCACCTTGCCGAACACGAGCAGCCACAGTACCGGCTGGACCGCCCGGGTCAGCAGTTCGATCGGATCGTGGCGCAGCTTGCGGATCTCGACGTCGACGATCGCGGCGGTGTCCTGAGCGAACAGCAGCGGCACGGCCCGGCGCCGTATGGCCGTCCGCGCCGGGTACGTTGATCGGCGTTCAGCCGAGGCGCCGTGCGGTGCGCCGGGTCCGTTCGACATCGCGGAGCGCTCCTTCGTCGGTCTCCTCGGTCGCTGCGCTGTACGCGACGAAGACGTCGTCGAGGTTCGCGTGCGGGCCGAGCCGGGCTTTCAGGTCGTCAGGGGTCCCGTGGGTGACCATCGTGCCGTGATGCATGATCGCCACCTGGTTGCACAGGGCGTCTGCCTCCTCCATGTCGTGCGTGGTGAGGAACAGCGTCGTGCCCTCCTGCGCGATCAGGTCGTGGAGTTGCTTCCAGATGCCGTGACGGGCCACCGGGTCGAGCCCGATCGTGGGTTCGTCCAGGAACAACACCGCCGGCCGGTGCAGCATCGACTGGACGATCTCGAGCCTGCGGATCATCCCGCCGGAGAAGTCGCGCACCAGCTTGTGCGTGGCGTCCTGCAGCCCCACCGACGCCAGCGCCGCGTCGATGCGCGCCCGCCGCCGCGCCCGGGGGATGTGGTACAGGCGGGCGAAGACCAGCAGGTTCTCCGACGCCGTCAGTGCACCGTCCGCGGAGAGCAGCTGCGGCACATAGCCCACCACACGGCGCACCGACGCCGGCTGCGTGCCGATGTCGAAGCCCGCGATCCTGGCCGTACCCTCGGTCGGAGCCAGCAGCGTGGTCAGCATCTTGATCGTCGTGGTCTTGCCGGCACCGTTGCGTCCCAGCAGGCCGAACACCGTGCCCTGCGGCACCAGCAGATCCAGATGATCGACTGCGAGCAGATCTCCGAAACGCCGGGTCAGGCCCCGGGTTTCCACCGCGAGATCCGGGTGACACCCCACCATCCCAGCATACGAAGGGCTCAGCGGCCGGTGGCGCCGTCGAGGTGTTCGCGGAGGATGTCGGCGTGGCCGGCGTGGCGGGCGGTTTCCTCGATGAGGTGGACCAGGACCCAGCGCAGTGACGGGCCGCCGCCCCGCAGCGGCTTGGCGAGGTCGTCGCAGGCGGCGATGAGCTCGTCGGCGCGGGTGATGGTCTGCCGGTAGTCGGCCAGGACGCTGGCGACGGTGTCCTTGGCGGTCGGTTGCATGGTGCGGCGGAGGCTGGTGATGCGCTCGCCGAAGAAGTAGTACCGCTCAACGCACGCCAGGTGCTTGACCAGGCCGAGCAGGTTGGTGCCGGACGGGACGCCCGCCGTGCGGACCTGTGGCTCGGGGATCCCCGAGACCTTGGCCGTGATCGCGTCGCGGAGGTAGTTGAGGAAGCCCAGCAGAACCGGCTTCTCGTCGGGGGCGGTGGATGGGGGTCCGGCGTCGTTTCGAGGCACGGGCCAAGCATCGCCGCCAGGGTTGCGTCACGGCGAAGGAACGTGCGGATCCGCAACAGGAGGCAGCGCCGCGTAGCCGGCGAGGAGGATGTCGACGGCCTCGGTGAAGCGGTGGTCGAAGTCGAGGCCGGCGCGGGTGGTGACGACCTCCAGGAGGTTCGGGAACTCGGCCGGGTCGAGGTCGCCGGCGTGCTCGTCGAGGTTGGGGTCGGAGTCCTCGTGGCCGGGGGTGCGGCCGGCCTCGGCGAGGGTGTGGCCGATCGTGAACGTCGCCACGACGTTCACCACGTCCATGGCGCGGCCGAGGGGCAGGCCGGCGGCGCGCATCGCGGCCAGCCAGCGCTCCGACATGCGCAGCGCGTCGGGGGAGTTCACCGGGCGGGTCGCGGCGAGCGGCAGCACACCGGGGTGGGCGAGGAGCGCGGCCCGCAGCGAGTGCGCGAAGGAACGCATCCACGGAACCCAGTCGTCGAAGTGCGCGGGCAGCCCGGCGAAGGCGTGCTCCATCACCCGGTCGACCAGGCCGTCGAGCAGCGCGTCCTTGTTCGGCACGTGCCGGTAGAGCGACATCGCCTCTACGCCGAGGTGCGCGCCCAGCTTGCGCATCGACAGCGCCGGCAGGCCGTGGGTGTCGACGTAGTCCAGCGCGGCGTCGAGGACCCGCTCTCGGCTCAGTCCGGCCTTCGGCACGCAAGCTCCCTTGACGATGTTTACAGCGTAAGCAACACTACCAGACGACGGGTTGCTTACACCGTAAACATGGAGGCTGACGTGCTCGTCCTCGCCCTGGTCCTGATCCTGGCCGCGGTCGCCTACTTCCTCGTGACGACGCTGGTCGACCTGTACCCCTTCAACAACGTGCGCGACGCGAAGCGCGAGGAGCAGCGGACCGAGGTCGCCATCAACGCGCCGGTCATGGCGCTGCCCGCGGTGCTGCTCGGGCTCGGGAAGGCGCTGCACCTGCCGGTGCTCGGCTACGTGGCCGGCACCCTCGCCGCGCTGTCGGTCCTCGGCGGGCTGATCCTGTGGTGGATGCCGTACCTCGCCGGCCGCACCGCACCGTGGGCGACCGCCGGCACCGGCGTCACCTGGGCGGAGCTGCACGCCCGGACCTACGCCAGCACCGTCACCGTCCTGCCCCGCATCGGCGACCGCCCCCGGCCCAACCTGGAGCACATGATCCTGCACGCCCTGATGCTCGCCGCGGCCGTCTGCACCTTTGCGGCGGTGTGAAAACCCGGGTATGCAAGGTGCATGGACCCCGAGGAAGTGGCCCGCCGCTGCGCGCGGACCGTGTGGGACAGCGACCCGGCGAGCCGCGGGCTCGGCATGCGGCTCGGCGACGTCTCGCCCGGCCGCGCGACGATCGCGATGCGCGTCCGCGACGACATGGCCAACGGCCACGGCATCTGTCACGGCGGGCTCATCGCGTCCCTCGCCGACAGCGCGTTCGCGATCGCCTGCAACACGTACGACGAGGTGACCGTGGCCGCCGGCTTCGACGTCACGTTCGTCGCGCCCGCGAAGCCCGGCGACGACCTGACCGCCGTCGCGGAAGAGCGGGTCCGGCAGGGGCGCAGCGGCCTGTACGACGTCACCGTCCGCACCGCCGACGGATCGGTCATCGCCGAGTTCCGCGGCCGCAGCCGAGCACTCGGCCGCCGCATCCTGGAAGGGCAGGAACGAGCGTGAAAGACCTGAGCCCCCGCCCCGGCGACCTGGAGCCGATCGAGACCGCGTCCGTCGACGAACTGCGCGCCCTGCAGCTGCGGCGACTCCAGTGGACGCTGCGGCACGCGTACGACAATGTGCCCCTCTACAAGCGCAAGTTCGACGAGGCGGGAGTGCACCCGGACGACTGCCGCTCCCTCGAGGACCTGGCGCGCTACCCGTACACGACGAAACAGGACCTCAGGGACAGCTACCCATTCGGGATGTTCGCCGTCCCCAGGGAGCGCATCGCCCGCATCCACGCCTCCAGCGGCACCACCGGGCAGCCCACCGTCGTCGGCTACACGCAGGCCGACGTGGACATGTGGTCCGACGTGATGGCCCGCTCGATCCGCGCGGCGGGCGGGCGCCCGGGCCACCGGGTCCACGTCGCGTACGGGTACGGCCTGTTCACCGGCGGACTCGGCGCGCACTACGGCGCCGAGCGGCTCGGCTGCGCCGTCATCCCGGTGTCCGGCGGCATGACCGAGCGGCAGGTGCGGCTCATCGTCGACTTCGAGCCCGACATCATCATGGTCACCCCGTCCTACATGCTGACGATCCTCGACGAGTTCGACCGGCAGGGCGTGGACCCGAAGCGGCTGAGCCTGCAGGTCGGCATCTTCGGCGCGGAGCCGTGGACCGAGGACATGCGCCGCGAGGTCGAGCAGCGGCTCGACATGCACGCCGTGGACATCTACGGGCTGTCGGAGGTGATCGGGCCCGGCGTCGCGCAGGAGTGCGTGGAGACGAAGGACGGCCTGCACGTCTGGGAGGACCACTTCTACCCCGAGATCGTCGACCCGGTCTTCGACCACGTGCTGCCCGACGGCGAGCGCGGCGAGCTGGTCTTCACGTCACTGACCAAGGAGGCGCTGCCGATCATCCGGTACCGCACCCGCGACCTGAGCCGCCTGCTGCCCGGCACCGCCCGGACGATGCGCCGGATGGAGAAGGTCACCGGCCGCTCCGACGACATGATGATCCTGCGGGGCGTCAACGTGTTCCCGACCCAGATCGAGGAGCTGATCCTGCGGGTGCCGGGCCTCGCCCCGCACTACGTCTGCGTCATCGACCGGCCCGGCCGCCTCGACGAGCTGACCGTGCGCGTGGAGGCTCGCGCCGACCCCGTCGACGGGTCGCTCGCCGCCCAGCTCGCCGCGCTCGTCAAGCACAACGTGGGCGTCACGGTACGGGTGCAGGTGCTGCCGCCCGGTGGGCTGGAGCGCTCGATCGGCAAGGCGAAGCGCATCCTCGACAACCGCCCGCGGTGAACTACGTCCTGGTGCACAGCCCGCTGCTGGGGCCCGCGTCGTGGGCGCCGGTGGCGGCGCTGCTCGACGCCGCGGTGCCGTCGCTGCTCGGCGGGCCGCCGTCCTGGCCCGCCGTCGTCCAGCAGGTTCTCGACGCGGCACCACCAGGCCCGGTGATCCTCGTGGCGCACAGCAACGCCGGCTACTTCATGCCGGCCGTGGCCGGTGCGCTGCCGCAGCGGGTCGCGGCGTGCGTGTTCGTCGACGCGGCACTGCCCGCCCGCACCGGGCCCACGCCCATCGTCGCGCCCAAGGTGCTGGAGCACCTGCGGGACAGGGTCGTCGACGGCCTGCTCCCGCCGTGGACGACGTGGTGGCCCGGCTCCGACCTGGCGCGGCTCATCCCCGACCCGCGGCTGCGGCAGGCGGTCGAGGCCGAGCAGCCGCGGATTCCGCTCTGGTACTACGAGCAGCGGCTCCCCGTCCCGGCAGGCTGGGACACGGTGCCGTGCGGTTACCTCCAGTTCTCCGCGCACTACGCCCCGGCCGCGGCGGAGGCCCAGGACCGCGGCTGGCTCGTCGAGCACCTTCCAGGCGAGCACCTGCACCAGCTCGTCGACCCGCGGGCCGTCACCGACCGCCTCACCGCCATGGCAACCGCGCTGAGCGGCAGGAGCTGACCGCCGTCTTCACCGCGTTCATCGTCGGCGGCGACGTCATCAAGGCCATCGGCTTCTCGTCCGCCGTCGGCGCCTTCATCGTTGACGCCCTCCGGCTACAGTTGCCCGTGATCGAGCGACGGATCTTCGGGCTGACCCGCACGCTGCAGGTCGCGGTGGCGGGTGACGTGCAGCGGATCCTGATGTCGGCCGACCCTGGCGACGACCCCTCGTACACCTGGCGCGACGACGAACGAGGGGTGGCGGTGGTCGTGTCGGTGATCGACGCCGACCACTGTCAGGTCGCGCTGCTGGACGGCGGGCGGTGGCACGACCTGGTCGACTCCGACGACCCCACCCTGGCGTGGGTGTCGCTGACCGGGACGCCGGGGGTGGTGCCGCTCGCGTCGATCCTGCCGTGCCGGTTCGCGGTCGACGCCCTGGAGACGGTCACCATCGGCGCGGGGTTCGACCACCTGCGCGCCACCCGCCGCTGGCGGCCCGCGCCGGCCTGGGTCGACGACCGGGACGGGGTGCTGCTCCGGGACCTCGTCGAGGTGCTGTGGAACACCGCCGGTGACCTGTGGCTCCGCGTCGCCGTCGAGGGGCCGGCGGCGGACCACGGGCCGATCGGGCTGCGGCACCTGGCGCGGATGCACGGGCTGCACAGCCGGGCCATGGCCGGCGGGCTGGGCTCGGTGTCGGCGGACTTCCCGCCGGACTGGATCGACGCCGCCGTGCGGGCCGGTGACTACCTCGGCCTCACCGGCCTGCGGGCGGTGCTGCGCGACGCCGACGATGCGGCCTACGACCGGCTGGCCTCGCCCGCCGGTGACGACGGCGGCGCGATCCGGGCGGCGGTGCAGCGCAAGCTCGACACCGTGCCCGAGGAGTTCGGGGTGACGGACGTGCCGGGGCGGGCCATCACCGAGTTCCTGGCCGGTCCGGGGCGGGTCCGGTAGGAGGCCGGCCGGCTCGGCCCGGTTCGGCTGGCTCGGCCGGCTCAGTTGGCTCAGTCGGTTCGGCCGGCCCGGTTGATTAGGCCGGCTCGGTCGGTTCAGTTGGTTCGGCCGGCTCGGTCGGTTCGGTCGGCTCGGTCGGCTCGGTTGATTCGGCCGGCTCGGTCAGTTCAGCCGGCCCGGCCGGCTCGGTTGGCTCAGCCGGTGATGACGCGCAGGAACGCGTCGGCGATGACGGCGTGGCCGGGCAGGCCCGGGTGCACCCGGTCGTCGGCCCACAGGTCCGGCGGCGACACCTCGAGGACGGCGTCGAACGCGCGCTGCGTCGCCACGTGCGGCGCGCCGAACTCCGCGGCGAGCTTCGCCACGACCGCGGCGTAGCGGTCGCTCTCGGCGCGCTGCGGCTCCGTGCGGTCGGGTTCGATGAGGTACGGGCCGGCGAGCAGCAACCGGCAGCCGGTGGCGTCGACCGCGCTCCGCAGCAGGGTGCGCAGGGTCGCCTCGTACTCGTCCAGCGGCACCGCCTCGTCCGGCCGGCCGGTGAACGCGCGCCACACGTCGTTGATGCCGATCATCACGACCAGCCAGTCGGGCCGCTGGCCGATCGCGTCGCTGTCCCAGCGTGCGGCGAGGTCCCGCACCGTGTTGCCGCTGATCCCACGATTGATCCAGGTCAGTGGGGTACCGGGGAAGCGGGCCGTGACGAGCGCCCGCACCAGGCTCATGTACCCGTCGCCGTACGGCGCCCGCACGTCCCGCCGCCCGCAGTCGGTGATGCTGTCGCCGATGAACACGATGCGCTGCCCAGCCTCGAACATCATCGCGCCATGATCTCATCCGTTTCGCATGATGTGTGCGACCGCCCACATCAGGGCACTACGGACAGCGTGCGAGTCGTTGTGATGCTGGTCCTCGTGGGTCTCCTGGCCGCCGGCTGCGGCGACGGCGGCCGGCGCGACGCCGCCTCGGCCACGGCGACCCGGCTGCTGACGGCGGTCCGCGACGGCGACGGCACCGCCGCCTGCCGGCTGCTCGCGCCCGCGACGGTGAGCGCTCTGGAACAGTCCGCGGACGCCCCGTGCGCCGAGGCGATCCTCGACCAGGACCTGCCCGCCCCGGACGCGGTGCGCCACGTCGACGTGTACGGGCAGTGGGCCCGCGTGGTCCACGCCGGCGGCACCGAGTTCCTGGCGGTGTTCCCGGGCGGCTGGCGGGTCGTGGCGGCGGGCTGCCAGCCGCGCGGCGACCGCCCGTACCAGTGCGCCGTGGAAGGAGACTGACATGCGGCTGCTGTTCGTGCTGTGCCTGACGGTCGTCGGCGCCGGTCTCGCCTACGTCATCACGATCGGGCTGCTGAACCGATGAGCGGGGCGCGGCGGGTCCTGCGGGTGCATGCGCTTGGCATCGTGTTCGGCGTCCTGTTCGTCCTCGCCCTGGTGGGCCAGGGCCTGGCCGGGCACGCGGACTTCAACCAGCAGCAGGTCACCGACGGCCTCCTGCCGGTCTCCCTCGGCCGGTACCTGACGTCGGCGGACTTCGTCGTGGACGTCGCGGAGAACTGGCAGTCGGAGTACCTGCAGTTCTCGCTGTACATCCTGGCGACGGTCTGGCTGCTGCAGAAGGGATCCCCCGAGTCCAAGCCGCTCGACAAGGCCGGCACCGAGTCCGACAAGGACCAGCTCGTCGGCCCCTTCGCCCGCGACGACTCGCCCGCCTGGGCCCACGCGACCGGCTGGCGCCTGCGCCTGTTCTCCAACTCGCTCGGCCTGGTCATGACCGGCATCTTCGTGCTGTCGTGGCTCGCCCAGTCGATCGCGGGCGTCGCCGCCTTCAACGAACGCCAGCTCAGCCAACGCCAGCCGCCCGTCTCCTGGGCCATCTACCTGACCGAACCCGACTTCTGGAACCGCACCCTGCAGAACTGGCAGTCCGAGCTCCTCGCCGTCTTCTCGATGGTGATCCTCTCCGTGTACCTGCGGCAACGAGGCTCCCCGGAGTCCAAACCCGTCGGCGCCTCCCACACCTCCACCGGCGTCGAAGGCTAGCGAACGTGCGGATTCACACGCCGGAAGCGAACGGACAGTGCGGTGTCAACACTCACCGGCGATCGAGTCGAAGGCGGGGTTCGCGGACGGCGTGCTGGCGAGATCCACCGGACGAGGGTTCCGGGCCCGCCGCCGCGGCGCCGTCATCCGCTCAACCTGAGCGGCAGGCGCGGAGGAAGCCTGCCCAATTGAACAGCGCTGGCGCACGTGAGCGCGAGTCAGTACGGGCGAGCCTACGTATTCGTACCGGCATTGCGAAGGGCCAGCACGATGCGTCGTAGCTGTCGAAGTCCTCGCTCGAAGTCTTCGGCGTCGGCAGGGCTGATGCCAGGCAGGGTGGCAAACGCGTTCGCGGCATCATCGAGCGCCTCCAGAGTCGCTACAACCTCTTCCTGGTCGGACTGCGGACCGGGAATGACGGACAGCTGCAGCGCTGGATGACTGCTTTCAGGCTCTTCCAGGAGAGCGTCATTGAACATCAGGTACTCGACCGTATCCGGACCGGTGCCGAGCTCGCGCGCCCACGCGGTCGCCGTGTCGAGGTATCGCTGGTAGTCGCCGACATGCCAGTTCAATCGGACGTGGCAGTCCGCGTGACGGCGTAGCCAGCGCTGCACTAGCCGGTCGAGAATCAACGCTGGTGGTGCCTCCGGACTGTTGCAGAAGTAGAGGTACTTTGTGGCGAAGGAAACCCCGAGTTGGTGCAACCGGTTCTGCCTCAGCCACTTGAACGCTGCAGGGCCTCCCTCGCGACGCACCATCTGTGCTGTCTGGTGCAAGATCGTCGGCGACTGTCGATTCTCGCGAAGCACGCGGGCAGTGCGGAACGCCCCGTACCCGATCGGTCCGTACCCCCATGCCATCGCAGCGATGAACGACTGGACCGCCTGCTCCTCATCATCCGCGGCGCGGGCGGCCACCTTGGCCACCGTTGCGCGATCAAGCTCGTTTGGCAGCGACGCCAACAGATTGTGGTGTTCCGGAAGAGTAGCCTGCCAGGTGGTCCGACTCCATCGAGTTGGCGGTTGAACCGGCTGGCCACCGGACCGGCGGAAGGCCTCTTGAAGGCGGATCGGCAACGGCGGCGTGACCACACTGGACATGAATCTCATGCTGCCACCGCGCCAACAGCCGTCACCGGTGCCACACCGTGACAGTCGCGGCAGGCAGGCGCCGCAGGCTGCAGATCGTTATGTGTCCCAGCTGCATGACGCGCTGAGCAACTTGAACGATGGTCTCCGCCCGAAGGCATACAGGCATTCCTCGCTGGCTTCAGCGATCAGGTGCTGGACAACCTGCATCGAGCGACTCGGCGCCGGTGTTGCTACAACAGGTCGAACAGAATTTCGACACGGGCCGCCAGAATGGGGTCGATGTCGCCTTCCACGCGAACGCTGACCTCACTTCCGCCGGCGGCCTGGGCGAGATGAACCATGAGCGGCGGCATGCCGGCCAAGGGTAGCTGAACCAGCGGTCCGTGGATTCGTCGTCGGTGTCTTCCAGCGCCCTGGTCAGCGCCGCTTCGTCGAGGTCGTCGTACTTGTAGCCGATGCAGTGGCTGACGAGCTGTAGGAACTGCACCACGTAGTCCTCGAACACCCATGCCTCGATCGATGTCACAGCCCAGTTTGCCTGCGCGAGGCCCGCGGCGTGTGCGGACGTCCGATGGGACACTGCGGTGGTGAGTTGGTCGCTGTTCGTCGTGCCGGCGGATGAGCTGTCTCAAGACGGCATGGCTGACTGGATCGCGTCGGCCGAGTTCGTCAGAGGGGTGCCCGAGCGAACGCCTCAGGTGCTGCCACGTCCGTCGGTCGCCGCGGTTATGGACGCGTTCCGGGTGGCCGGCTGCCACGGCACGAACTGGTTCGAGGTCGTCGGTCAACCTGCCGGTTCGCGGCTGCCGGAGTGCCCGGGGACTGCCGCCTGTGCCGGTGGCGGAGCGCTGGACCTGGGTGAGGTCAGCGTGTACACGGTCGGCCAGACCAGCAGCCTGCCGGCCGTGACGGCGGATGCGGCCGTTGAGACGGTGACGTTCCGGAAGCCGAACCCCGCCGCGGTGCTGAGGGCGGTGTGTGCCCTGGCGGCGCTGGCGGGCCCGCAGCTGGCGTTCGACGAGTCCGCCACCGCCGCGTTCGTCGTCTGGCCCGGCGAGGAGACCGGCGACTTGGAAGACGACTGGCCTTGGTGAGCGCAAGCTACGACGGGTCCAGCACGCCCTGGCCAGAAGAGGGGAGCGTGGAGTTCGGGTTTCGGGACGTGGTGGAACGGGCGGCAGCGGTCGGGCGCGACGTGGAACGGGCAGACGTGCATGGAATCTTCCGGCACGGCGGTCCCAACCCGGGCGCGAACCCGTCGGCACTGGCTGCGCTCAAGCGGCGCGTCGATCTCCGCTCACCGCCCTGCAGGCCGATCCAGGGCTCGGCGTCGTAGACCGGTGACCGGCATGCTGTGCATTGCGCCGCGACGACAGTTAGTCGGCCCGTAGCGCCGAGGCGTCGAGCTGCCATGTGCCGGCCGGGATGAGGACGCACACCGGCCGTTCCGCCGGGGAGGTCGCCGACTCGTAGGCGACGGTTTATCTCCCGCGCGGCGCGGCCGTGTGGTGGCAGCAGCCGCATCACGATCCAGTACGCCGGCCCGTCGCCACGCTCCGCCGCCTGCCTCAGCAGTGTGAACGCGGCGGCGTCGTCGCCCTTCTGGTGCAGGAGTCCCGCCAGGTTCACCGGCGCGTCCGGATCCCCGTCAGCGACCGCGGCCCGCAGGGAGTCCTCGGCGTCGTCCAATGCGCCGTCGTCCCAGAGCGTGACGCCGAGCATGTTCCGGGCGCCCGGCACGTCGGCTGCCACCGCCTCGTTCAGCAGCCGTAGTGCCTCCGCGTGCGACGTGAGGTCGGCCTTCGAGTACTGATGGAGCAGAAACGCGGCCAGCCGCACCCGGGCCGGTCCGTGGCCCCCCGCGACCGCCGCACTCAGCAATGCCAGCGCTTCGACCTCGGCTGGTCCTCCCTCGTCGGCGAGTTCGCCGCCGCGCCGGAACCACTGCTCCGCGTCGTCCACCCGGACATGAAAGCACGCATGCTCTCCGTCACCACAGCGGCAGCTGGCCCGGGTCCAGGGCGACCGGGCCCTGTCGGCGGCGCTCCTCGGCCTGTTCGCGGGTCCAGGACTCGGGGCCGAGCCACAGTGCCTCGCGCGCCCACACGTCGTGCGGCTGCCCGGCCAGCCAGGCGGCGAACCACTCGGGCAGCGTCAGGTGCAGCTTGTGTCGTTCGCCTTCAGCCCACCACCACATCTGACCCTGCGGGTGCCGGCAGTCCAGCAGAAGCCACTGGGCGCATCCGAAGTCGCAGAGGAACACGACCCCGCGCGGTGGCGGGGGCGGTTCGTCCGGGTCGTCGTGCGGACCCTCGGGCACGTCCGTCTGGTCCCCGAGCGGGTCGTCACCCTCGATGATGCCCTGGATCCCTCTGCGGGGGCCGATCCCGCCGTCCGCGAGCTCCAGGTAGATTCGCCGCAGCAGCGGTGGCAACGGATATCCGATCGCCATCTCGGCCCGGCGTACTTCCTTTTCGGACACCGGCGCGGGCAGCAGCACCTCATGATCCGAATCGGTTGGGCGGCCCTGCTCGACGCGGCGCCGGATCGCCTGGAAGATCTCGTCGTCGGTCATGCCGCCGCACATTACGTGGTGATTGTCAGGCCGGCGGACGCGCGGCGTTCCTTGCGGCACGTTGGACCGGGCCGTCCGGTTGGGGACGAGATTCGCTAAACCGGGCAATTAGCTGCCGAAATATACATTGTCGTGCCAGTTTTCCAGTGGGAGTCCGCGTCATGAGCTGGTTGCATCGGGTCAATAGCAGGCTGTTGGGTGCGTTCGCCGTTCCGCTCGTGGCGCTGCTGGTGGTGGGGGTGCTGAGCTACCGCAATACCGACACCCTCGAAGCGAACAGCGGGACGGTCCAGCACACGTACCAGGTGATGAACGGCGTGGACGAGATCACCGGGTCGCTCAAGGACGCGGAGACCGGCCAGCGCGGGTACCTGATCACCGGCGAGGACCGCTACCTGGAGCCGTACACCGCCGCGAAGGCCGGGATCGAAGAGAAGATCCAGCACGTCGCGACCCTCACCAGCGACAATCCTGCCCAGCAGGACCGTATCGCGAAGCTGCGGCCGCTCGTCACGGCCAAGATGGCCGAGTTGCAGCAGACCATCGACCTGCGCCGCGGCCAGGGCTTCGAGGCGGCCCGCGCGGCGGTGCTCACCGACCAGGGCAAGAGCGTCATGGATCAGATCCGGGCGGTGCTGACCGAACTCACCGAGGCCGAGGCCAGCCTGCTGACCGTACGGGCGAAGGACACCGCCGACACCGCTGACTCCTCCCGCGTCGTCGTCATCGCGGGTACGGCCATCGCGCTGCTGCTGGTGCTGGTCCTGGCCTGGATGATCAGCCGCAGCATCCTCGGGCCGCTGTCCGCTCTGACGAACCGGCTCAGCGAGATCGCCGACGGGGAGGGAGATCTGACCCGCCGGGTCGACGACGCCCGCAGGGACGAGTTCGGCACCCTCGGCGCAGCGTTCAACCGGTTCGTCGGCAAGCTCGCCGGCACGATCAGCCGGATCGCCGAGCAGGCCAACGCCCTCGCCGCCGCGACAGAGGAGCTGTCGGCGACGACCCGGCAGATCTCCGACTCCGCAGAGCAGACCTCCAGCCAGGCCGGGCGGGTGTCCGTCGCCACCGAGACGATGAGCGGCGCGCTCGGCACCGTCGCCGCCGGCGCCGAGGAGATGGGCGCGTCGATCCGCGAGATCTCCGCGAACGCCTCCGAGGCCAGCCGGGTCGTCTCCGAGGCCGTCCAGGTCGCCAGCTCCGCCACCGAGACCGTCAACGAGCTCGGCGAGTCCAGCATCCAGATCAGCGACGTCATCAAGCTCATCACCGCCATCGCGGAGCAGACCAATCTGCTGGCGCTCAACGCGACGATCGAGGCGGCCCGCGCCGGCGAGGCGGGCAAAGGCTTCGCGGTCGTCGCCAGCGAGGTCAAGGATCTGGCGCAGGAGACCGCCCGCGCTACCGAGGACATCGGCAAGCAGGTCGAGCGGATCCAGCGCAACGCCGACGCCACCCGGGTCGCCATCGGCCGGATGACCCAGATCGTCGAGCAGGTGAACGACTACCAGACCACCATCGCGTCGGCCGTGGAGGAACAGACCGCGACCACCTCGGAGATGGCCCGCAACGTCACTGACGCGTCCAGTGGCACCCGCGACATCGCCGGCAACCTCGCCGGTGTCGCCACTGCCGCGGGGACCACCACCGCTGCGATCACCGACACCCAGCAGTCCGTCGCCGAGCTGGCCTCGATGAGCGCCACCCTGCACAGCCTCGTCGGGCAGTTCAAGTACTGACGGGGGAGTGTCCCTGACGCCTCCACCCGGGGGGGGCGGGGGTTTACCGGCGGCGGGCGAGGTGCACGGTGAGGTCGGCCGTGATGTCGACCGATTCGGGCAGGGCGCGGAGGATCTGCTCGTACACCTGCTGCCGGGGCTGCTCGGGGAGCTCCAGGTACGCCGAGACGGTGGACAGGTAGCCGACGTAGTCGCCGGCGGTCATCGTGAACCGGTGGGGGAGCACCGACTGGCGCACGTCGTGGAACCACTCCGAGCGTTGCAGCTCCGTGCCGGGCCACTGCATGGCGTGGTCCGGGGGTGTTCCGTCCGGCGACGGTATCTCGTCGCTGTCGAGGAAGGGGGCGCGGGCGGCTCGCACCGCGGCCTCCACCGCGGGGTCGGCGAGCTGGATCGGGGCGCCGCAGTTCGCGAAGACGCCGCCGGGCTCCACCAGGTCGGCCATCCGCGACCAGCGGCGCTCCGGCGCGGTCCAGTGCAGGGCGGCGGCGGCGAGGACGAGGTCGTGCCGCGCGCCCAGCGGCAGGTCCTCGAACGCGGCCTGGACGGTGCGGACGTCCGCCGGCACGTGCTTGCGCAGCTCGGCGAGCATGGCCGCGTCGGGGTCGGTCGCCGTGACCGCCACGCCCGGGCGGGCGAAGCGCCGGGTGGCCTTGCCCGTCCCGGCGCCGATCTCCAGGACGGTCCGGACGGGTCTGCCGGCGTACGCGAGGACCAGCTCGGCCAGCTCTGCCGGGTATCCCGGCCGGAACCGCTCGTATGCCTCCGCCACCGACCCGAACCGCAACGCCCGCAGCACCATGGCGGTCATCCTCACACAAACGATCTATGATCGCGGCCATGGGGCTTGCGGTCAGCGTCGGCAACCCGTGCACCGGCTACGACGAGGAGGGCGAGGAGCGCTACCGGCGGCAGTTCGAAGGGCTCGCCGCCGCCCTCGCCGCGGAAGGTCACGCGTGGACGCCGCCGGACGGGCCGCCGCCGACCGGGCAGGCCCGGCCGCACGTGGGCAGCTTCCCGTACTCGTGCCTGCATCACCTGCGGCGGGCCTACGCCCTGCACGTCGAGGGGCAGCCGGTGACGCCGGTCGTCGACGGCGACCTCAAGGACGCGGAGGGGTTCGTCGACGACGCCGCGTCGATGTTCGACTCGCACCTGCTGTGCCACTCCGACTGCGAAGGCTTCTACGTCCCGGTGCCGATCGCGGACCCCGTGTTCCTCGACGAGGGCCCCGGTGGCGGCATCGTCGGCTCCAGCCACGGCCTGCTCGAGGAGCTGCGCCGGGTCGCACCGCGGATCGGCGTCCGGCTGGACGACGACGGTTCGCTGAGCGACGCGGAGGCCGAACGCCTCGGCGCCGACACCGATCCGTTCGGGACCGAACAGATGGTGTGGCTGACGCTGCACGAGGCGTGCCGGGTCAGCATCGCGTCCGGCCATCCGATCGTGTTCCACTGAGCTCACCCCGGCACCCGGCGCACGACCCGCAGCAGGTACGTGGCGCGATCGAGCGGGTTGTGGTCGGTCCGGGCACGGGTCGGCGGCGCGCCCGTCACCGGCTCGTAGCGGTCGAACGCGGACTCCAGCACGCCTTCGCCGCGGGTCAGGCCGGGCAGCCGGACCTGCAGTTCGTGCACGGCGGCCGCCGGGATGTCCTCCGTCGAGCACGCAGGTCGCGCCGCGCGTGACGGTGCTCGACGGCACCGCGTGCAGGCGGGACAGGTGGGGCAGCAGCGCGCCGAGCTGGTCGGCCGGGGCCTCGAGGCGGAAGCGGTGCACCGGCTCGTGCACCACCGTGCCGGCCCGCCGCAGCGCGGTCATGAGAACCAGCGGGGTGAGGCTGCGGAAGTCGTGCCCGGTGCTCGACATGCTCTTGTCGAACTGCTGGTGCGCGTGGCTCTGCCGGGGCCAGTACCCGGAGCGCGTCATCGTCACCGTGCAGTCGGTGACCTTCCAGCCGTACAGACCCTGCTGGAGCGTGGCGGTGACGGTGTCCTGCACGGCGGTGAAGAACGCGGCCGGCATCGCGCCCGCCTCGACCTCCAGCCGGAACGTGACGCCGGCACCCGGCGGCGCCGGGTCGACCCGCAGGCCGATCGTGGCGAGGAACGGGTTGCCGTCCTTCTCCCCGATCTCCAGAGCCTCGCCGGTACCGGCGGGCCGCTCCACGCAGATCGTCGTGGTGTCCCGGAAGGTGACGTCGATGCCGTACTCCTCGGCGAGGGTCGCCTGGATGACCTCCTTCTGCACCTCGCCGTACAGCGACACGGACGTCTCGCCGCGCACGTCGTCGTGCCGGACGTCGATGAGCGGATCCTGCTCGGCGAGCTGGGTGAGCGCCGCGAACAGCGCGCCACGGTCACCGGCACGCACCGGCGCGACGACCGCCTCCAGGCTCGGCGGCGCGAAATGGCGCGCCTCCGCGTCGTGCGGCACCCCGATCTGGTCGCCGACGCGCACGCCGCCGAGCCCCCACACCTTGCCGATCCGTCCAGCCGTGAGGGCCGGTGACTCAACGGCGCCGCCGTCGTCGAACACGGCGATGCCGGTGATCTTCTGGTCGCCGTTCGGCAGGTGTACGCGTTCCCGGGTGCGGATCGTGCCGGCGAACATCCGCACGTACGCGATCTTCTCCCCGGCCGGGCCGCGCTCCACCTTGAAGACGCTGGCCGACGCCGCCGCGCCGGCGTCGCCCTCGGCCGCGGGCAGGTGGGCCACGATCCCGGCGGTGAGCGCGTCGAGGCCGGCGCCGGTGATCGCGGACCCGAAGTAGACGGGGTGCACCTCGGATCGGCGGGTCTGCGTGGTCACCGCGTGCAGGACGCGGTCGCGCGGCAGCCTCGTACCGTCGACGAACGCGGCCAGCAGATCGTCGTCGTGCTCGGCGAGGACGTCGAGCGGCGGCGGCGCCGGCACGAAGTCCGCGGCCCTGGTGCCCAGCCCGGTCGGGGCGCCCATCGGCACGAGCGCCGGGGTGAGGCGGCGGGCGAGCTCGCGCAGGACGCCGTCGCCGCGCGCACCGCCGCGGTCGATCTTGTTGACGAAGACGATCGTCGGGATCCGCAGCCGGCGCAGGGTCCGCAGGAGGATGCGGGTCTGCGCCTGGACGCCCTCGACCGCGGACACGACCAGCACCGCCCCGTCGAGGACGTGCAGGACGCGCTCGACCTCGGCGATGAAGTCCGGGTGGCCGGGCGTGTCGATGAGGTTGACGTTGACGTCGCCGACGGTGAACGACACGACCGCCGACTTGATGGTGATGCCACGCCGGCGCTCCAGCGCGAGCGTGTCGGTCTGCGTGCTGCCGTCGTCGACGGAGCCGGGCTCGTCGATGACGCCGGCGGCGTGCAGGAGCCGCTCGGTGAGGCTGGTCTTACCGGCGTCGACGTGCGCCAGGATGCCGAGATTGAGGATGCGCAAGGGGCGTCAGGTCCTTCAGATAGACAGTGGTGGCCATCTGGGTGAACACAGACGCGGCTCGCATCCCTGACTCCTTCGCTCTCGGACCTTCTCCACCTTCGCCCGGGCTCCATGGCGCCCGCAACCCGTTTTCACTCACTTGAGCGGGGCGTACCACTGGGCGCCGGTGAGCAGGATGCGGGTGGACTGCTTGCGGTTCCACTCGATCTGCATGCCGTGCCTGCGCAGCACGGGGAAGACCAGGTCGTCCAGGAAGCGCTCCAGGTCCGCCTGGTACTGAGCCTCCTGCTCGGCCTGCGGCAGGGCCTCGTAGGCGTCCTCGTCGAAGTCCTCGGGCGGGTAGGCGCCGTAGCCGAGGTAGACCGCGCCATTGGCGCTGGCGGCGAGGGACTCGGCGTCCTGCTGGTGGTACCAGAGGAAGCCGTGCCAGTGCCGGGAGTCGTCGCGCTCGTCGTGGATCTCGCCGGACGCGCAGGTGCCGCAGCAGCTGAAGTTCTCCCGCGCGACGACGCCGAGCTGGTTGAGCTCGGTGAACGCGGCGGTCAGGTTGCTCCGCACGGGGCCCCACTGCCGCTGCTGGTCCAGCCGCGCGTCGACGGCCCGCTCGTAGGCGGCGGCGAGCTGCTCGTCGGTGAGGCCCGCGCGCCGCTCGTCGTCGTCGAAATAGTCGACGAACCCGCCGGGGTCGTCCCGGCCCTGCACGATCCAGGACCAGATCTCGTCCTCGATCTCGCCGCGCTCGGGTTCGGCCACCTCGTCGGGCAGGAACCGGACGCCGGCGGGGCGGTCGTTGTAGACCCATTCGCTCATGCGGACGATCATGGCACGCCGCCGCACATTGACGTGCGTGAGTCGTCTGGGTCGACGCCCGCTGACGTCCTCCTCCGCTCGGCCTTTGCTCAGCCGAACGACGGTGCCTGGGCGCGGTCGGGCTCGATGAGCAGCACCACCCGGTCGCTGCGCAGCGGGTAGGGCGCGCCCGTGTACTTGGTGGCGATGCGGTCGATCACGCGCCACGCCTCGTCACCGTCGAGGACCTCCGTCACGCGGCCGCGGATCAGCGCGGTCGCGTACGGCTGGGCGTGGTCGACGATGGAGATGGCGACCCGCGGGTCCCGGGCGATGTTGCGGGCCTTGCGCGACCCCGGCCCGGTGAGGACGGCGAGCCGGTCACCCTCCCGGTCGATCCAGACCGGCACCGAGTGCGGCGAACCGTCGGGCAGCAGCGTCGCGATGTGGGCGTAGTTGACGTCCTCGACCAGGCGGGCGACGTCGGCGTCGAGCTCAGGCATGGTGGTCTCCGTCTTCGTATTCGTCGTGGGGGCGCAGCCAGCGCATGGTCTCGGTCTGCGGCCAGCCGGGTGGCGAGTCCTCCCAGGCCTCCTGCCGGCCGAACGGGGTGAGGTCGAGCAGGTTGAAGTCCAGGCGGAGCCGGTCCACGCCGCGGCCGGTGGTCGCATAGGTGCGGAAGACCTCGTCCCCGTCGCGAAGCAGGACGCTGAGGGCGAAGCCCTCGATGCCCAGATCGGCGTGGAAGTCGTTGCCGTGGCTCGAGTACCACGGGACCGCCCACTCCATCCGGCGCCGGACCGGCTCGATCTCCGCCTGCGGCGCGCGGGCCATGAGGATGAGCCGGGTGTCGCGGGCGGCGAGGTGTGCCTGCGCGTGCGGGGCGAGATTGTCGGCGAACGTGCTGCAGCCGGTGCACAGCCAGTCCTGGCCGGGCGCCAGCATGAAGTGGTAGACGACGAGCTGCCGCCGGCCGGCGAACAGGTCGGTCAGGCTCGCCTCGGTGCCGTCCGGCGCGACGAACCGGTACTGCTTGCCGAGCCGCACCATCGGCAGCCGGCGGCGCTCGGCGGCGAGCCGGTCGAGGGCGCGGGTGAGCTCCTTCTCCTTGACCAGCAGCGCGTCGCGCGCTGCCTGCCATTCCGCCGGCGTGACGACCGCGGGCAGCGACATGGCGACCTCCCTCAGTGGGTTCCCTGAGGGAACTCTATCGCACTGAGTCTCCTGAGGGAACCTATAGTGGTGGGATGCAACGCACCCAGTTCGCCGGCATGGCGTGCTCCATCGCCCGCACCCTCGACGTCATCGGCGAGCCGTGGTCGCCGCTGATCCTGCGCGACGTGTACGTCGGCATCAACCGCTTCGACCAGCTGCACGACGACCTGGGCATCTCCCGCAAGGTCCTCACGCAGCGCCTCGCCTGGCTGGTCGAGCAGGACGTGCTGGCCCGCCGGCAGTACTCGGACCGCCCACCCCGGCACGAGTACGTGCTGACCACGAAGGGCCAGGAGCTGTGCGACCTGCTGCTCGTCATGGCCGGCTGGGGCGACCGCTGGACCGCCGGCGACGCCGGGCCGCCGGTCCTGTACCGCCACCACGCCTGCGGCGAGATCGCCCACGCCGAACTGCACTGCTCCCACTGCGGCACTCCCATGCGAGCCACCGACGTCGACGTCCTACCCGGCCCGGGCGCCGCCCGATGACCCGCCCCGCGCGGCGCGTCCGGGTCAACCGATCCAGAGGTCGGTCAGGCCGTCGGCGCGCGGCGGGGTGACCTCGACCCCCTCGCCCGCGAAGAGCTCCAGCTCGCCGACCGCTCCGCTGAGGACGTGAAGCACGACGCTGACGTCGACGCCGCCCGATGCCGACACGGCGAAGTAGTCGTCGCGCCCGTTGGCGCTCAGCCGGGCGACCACGGCCGCAGGGACCGGCGGCCCGTCGCTGCGCAGCCCCACCGATCCACAGCCACACCGGCAGGTGGAGACCACGCACGCCGTCGTGACCTGCTCGCCGAGCGCAACGACATCGGCGAACTTCACCAGCCGCACCACCAGGGCACGCTCAGCCTCGCTGAGCGCCCTTGGCTGCGACAGCTTGACGAGCTCCGGGACCGACTCCATCACCACAGCACGGTAGCGCCGCCCGACGGCCAGATCTTGTCGTACCCGGGCGGCACAATGCTGGCGTTGCGATCGCTCACACCGTTGGCGCGAAGAGGGGATGGGTCGGATGCAGGTGGACCTCCAAGCCGTCCTGCCATCAATCGCGGCGGGCGCACCGCTGACGGCACGCAGTTCTTCCTCACCGCCACCAGAGCTCGCGCACGGAGGCCGTGACGGCCTCCAGCCCACGGATCGCGGCCAGAAGCGCGCTGCCAGTCGACGTGATGGGGCGTGACGGTTCACGGCTCGGGGTAGGTCTCCACCAGCCGTGCAGCCTCGACGCGGAGCTCGTCCCTCGTGAGGCCGCCGCCGAACATCGATGCCGCCACCAGGTCGAGAAACCGCACGAACGCGTCGGCGCCCGGTGCCGGCCGGTCGTAGGAAGGCAGGTCACGGCCGCGCCGTCGGGCGTTCCAGGCGCGGATGACCCTCGCGCCGGCGTCATCGCCGATGCGCCACGCGTCCCACCATTCGTCCTCCTGGAAGGCGAACAGCGGGTGGACCGTCTCCACGTGATCCAGACCGAGGGCATCGACCAGCCCCCACACGGCCTTGTCGTTGGTGTGCGTGCCGATCGCTTCGGCGATGCGGTGTGCCGGAGTGGGCAGGCCGGCGGCCGCTGCCCACCCGGAGAGGCTGTCGGCCAGGCCGGCCGGGTCGTCGTCCGGCACGTCGACGCCGTCGGGCAACGGGACTGTGCACTCCTTATGGTGATCGAACGGGCAGCGCCTCTCCGCCGGCGTGGTCGGGGAATCGACCTCACCGGCCGCGTACAGCAGGTCCCGGAACGTGGGACCCGTCCGCTCGGCCGCGTTCCTGAAGTGGGCCAGCCATGCAGATCCGGTGGGGAGCGCGCCACCGTACTGCAGGCAGGAACTCTCCTTGATCTCCACCGCCAGCACGGGTGCACCGGTGACCGCCGCCAGACGCGCGGGCCCACCATGAATGGCAGGCCACTCGTGATACATCGGCGTGTTCAGGTGTGCGAGTTGCCAGCCACCGCCGTACCGGTGCACCGCCACGAACCGGCTACCGACCACGGACCGCACCCCAGGCACGAGCGGCAGCAGCACATCGGACCGGGCGAGCACGAAGGTGCCGAAGAAGCCCACGTGCGACGTTGTAGCACCTCACGCCGAACCGGGGCGTCAAGGGCGGAAGGCGGGACGTCCGCGAGTGGCACGCCGAGGGGACGGCGTCGAGCGGCTGCTTCAGCGAGGCCGCTCGCCGTCACCTGCGAGCCGATCAGGCGCGGCGTGGCTGCTCGCCTTCAGCCTTCACGACCCGGTCGCCCACCTTGAGCTGGTTCCACAGCTCCCGGCCGACCTTGACGTCCACCTGCGTCCCGTCGTCGAGCCGGACCTTCAGACGCCGGTAGAGGTTGGAGCCGTCGAGCAGCCCGCGCGACTTCTTCGCGACGGTCCCGGTCCATGCGTCCGCGTTCGTCTTCATCGAATCCCCCTGTCGAACATCCACGGGTCGAACGGCCACTTCGAAGCGGTCATGTACCAACCGTAGGAGTCCGCGGGATCGGGCACACCCGTCGCGAGACGGGTCTTGCGTCTACGACTTGAGGATGAGAGCCGGCAGCGACCCGAGATGGCGCGGCCGCGGGTAAGGTGCAGGGGCATGGGGGACGGCTACACGGCGCGCTTCTCGCGGCGCTGGCGGGCCGTCGCCGCCGTGGGCGCCGTCGTCGTGTCGGTGCCGCTGCTCACTCCCGCACCGCTCGTCGTGGCCGGGGCCGCCGGGCGGACCGTGGCGGCGCTGCTCGTCCTCGCCCAGTCCGCCGGGTTCTGGTGGCTCGGGGTCCGGCACCGGCTCGGGACCGCCGTTGTGCTCGCGGCCGCCGCCGGGCTGCAGGTGCTGTACCCCGGCATGGGGCCGGGCCTCGTGTTTGTCGTGGTGTGCACGTACGCGTGGCTGCGGCCCGCCACCGAGACGCTGTGGGGGCTGGGCCTCGCGGTGCTCGCCGCCTGCGGGCCGGCCGTCGCCCGCGGTCGCTGGGCGATGGCCGGGCTGTGGCTCGGCGGCGTCGTGCTCGCCTGGAGCTGGGGCGCGCTGGTGCGGGCCCGCGGCGCGCGGCGGCTCGCCGAGCGACGGCAGGCCGTGCTCGAGGAGCGGGCCCGGATCGCGCGTGAGCTGCACGACGTGCTCTCCCACACCGTGTCGGTCATGGTCGTGCAGGCGGCCGCGGCCGACGACGTGTTCGACGCCGACCCGGCGCGGGCCCGCGAGGCGCTGCGGCGCACCGAGCAGGCCGGGCGGCAGGCCCTCGCCGAGCTGCGCTGGTTCCTGCGCACCGTGCGGGCCGATGACGAGGGCGACGCAGCGGCGCACGCGGCGCCGCAGCCGGGCCTCGGCGACGTCGAGCGGCTCGCCGAGACGGTGACTGCCGCCGGGCTGCCCGTGACGGTACGCCGGGAGGACACCGCCGCGGACGTGCCGCTGGCGGTGCAGCTGTCGGCGTACCGGATCATCCAGGAGGCCCTGACCAACGCGCTTCGGCACGCCGGCGCGGGCAAGGCCGAGGTGGTGATCCGCAGTGGACCTTCCGAGGTGTCCGTCGAGATCCGCGACGACGGCCGCGGCGGCTCCGGCGCCGGCGCCGGACAGGGCATCCCCGGCATGCGGGAGCGCGCCGCGCTGCTCGGCGGCACGCTGCGGGCCGGGCCGGCGCCCGGCGGCGGGTTCGAGGTGGCGGCGCGGCTGCCCACAACGGTCGCGGCGGCGGCAACGCGGGAGCACAACCGATGAGTGCGGCGCAGCGGAGGTGACGACATGACGATCAGGGTGCTGATCGCCGACGACCAGGCGCTCGTGCGCTCCGGCTTCCGGATGATCCTCGAGGCCCGCGACGACCTCGAGGTGGTCGGCGAGGCCTCCGACGGCGAACACGCGATCCGGCTGGTCGAGCAGGTCGGGCCCGACGTGGTCCTCATGGACGTGCGGATGCCCGGCCTCGACGGCGTCGCGGCCACCGCGCGGCTGACCGGTCGGCCCGGCGCGCCACGGGTCATCATCCTCACGACGTACGACCTCGACGAGGCGCTCTATGCGGCGCTGCGGGCGGGCGCCAGCGGGTTCCTGCTCAAGGACGTCCGCCCGGCCGACCTCGTCGAAGCGATCCGGGTCGTGGCCCGCGGCGACGCCCTGCTCGCGCCGAGCGCGACCCGGCGGCTGCTGGACCGGTTCGCGGCCACCGACGTGACGCCGCCGGCCGCGCCCGGTGCCCTGCAGCAGCTCACCGAGCGGGAGCGGGAGGTGCTGATGCTGCTGGCCCGCGGCGCCGCCAACGCCGAGATCGCCGGGCGGCTGGTCGTGTCCGAGGCGACGGTCAAGACCCACGTGTCGTCGATCCTGCGGAAGCTCGGCGTCCGCGACCGGGTCCAAGCGGTCGTGCTCGCCTACGACCTCGGCCTGGTCCGCCCCCGGCCCTCCTCCTGAAGTCGTAGGCGCAGGACCCGTCGCCGGTTGGAGGTGCACGCGCCGCCGCGATCCTAGCGTCGGTGGCATGATGACACCGCAGCAACGCCGAGCCGTGCGCGTCGTCGCCGGCCTGCTTGTCGCCGGTCTCGTGCTCGGCGTGGCCTTCGCGGCGCTGACCCTCCTCTTCCGCGGCGACGTCCTGGCGTACCAGCAGGACCGGCACCCGCACGCCGAGCCGGCGGCGCTCGCCCGCACCCTGTGGACACGGCCGATCCCGATCGTCGTCGTCGCCGGGCTGTACGTGTGGGTGGCCCGCCAGCTGCTGGCCGGCGCCCACCGGGCGTACCGCCGGGTCCGCATCGTGTCGGTCCTGGGGTTCGTCGCCGTCGGCTGGCTGTTCGTGTCGGCCGAGTATCCGGCGTGGCTGCGCGTCGTGCAGGGCGTCCAGCTCGCCGTCCTCGCCGTGCTCATCGCCGCCGTCAACCGGCCCGTGGTCCGCGCCGCGTTCCCGCCGGTGCCCGACCCGCGCCCGCGCAACCGCCGCGCCGCGCTGCTGCTGGCCGTCCTCGCACCGGTCGTCGCCGAGGTCACGCTGGGCACGGTGCCGCTACGGCTGGCCTGGGCCTGGCTGGTCTTCGCTCCCGTCTACAGCGCAGGTGCTCTGCTCGTGCGCGAGGTGGTCCGCCGCACGGGCGGCGGCTACCCGAACCTGCTGCTCATGGGCGTCGCCTACGGCCTGCTCGAGGAGGGCCTGGCCCTGCAGAGCCTGACCAGCCCGCACCTGTACCACGCCGCCGACTGGGCGCCGCGGCTGCTCGGCGTCAACACCGCCTACACGGAGCTGAACCTGGTCTACCACGCGGTCTTCAGCATCGCCGTCCCGGTCGCGCTCACCGAGCTGTGCTTCGCCCGCCACGGCACGGCGCCGTACCTGCGTCGCGGCGGTGTCATCGCGGCCGGGGTCGTCACCCTGCTCGGTGCCGCGCTGCTGCGGCTCGCCGTCCCGCCGAGCGAGGATCTGGGGTACACCATGCCACTGCCCGCCGTCCTGGGCATCACCGCCGCGATCGCCGTCGTGGCGACACTCGCCCTGCGGGTGCGCGTCCCCCCGGCGCGCTCCGCCGTGCCGCCCCCGCCCGCCGTTCTGGGCACCCTCACGGCGGTGGCGGCGCTGGTCTTCCTCGGCGCGATCTGGCCGTTCGCGGGAGCGCGGCAGCCGCTGTTCACCCACGGCACCTGGGCGCTGCTGCCGATGGCCGGCGCCGCCGCCGTGGCCGCCACCACGCTCGTCGCACTGCGCCGCTGGTCCGCTGCCGGCGGCTGGACCTCCCGCCACACCGTGGCGGCGTGCACCGGGGCGCTCGCCGGGCACACCGTCTTCGGCCTGATCGGCAACTCCGACAGCCTGCCGGACCGCGTGTACCTCACCGTGGTCACGGTGCTCACCGTCATCGCCGGCGTCGCGGCGGCGAAGCGGCTTCCCGCCCCGCCCAACGGCTACGACGCCACCGGGCACCACTCGTGAGCACCAGCGCCGCAGTCGTCGGCGGATGCGCACGCCTACTGCTCGGCGGCGACCTCCTCCTTGCGCCGTGCCAGGTATCCGGGCCAGTCGGCACGTGCGGCGACCACGTCGTCGATCGACAGCTTGATCACACCGCAGTGCTCGAGATCGCCGTGGCGAGCTCCGCATCGTCGAGCAGGGCGGTGATCCGGTCGGAGGGTAGGCGTGGGCAGCACTCCCCACAATGCGTGGCAATGCTGTCGGGGCAGGTCGGCCGGCTCCATGAGCCGCTCGTGCTCGGCGATCGACGCGGCCGCGGCCGCCGCCACCTGCGGGTCCGGGTCGGTCAGCAGGATCCGCAGGGCGTCCCGCCAGGCATACCGCGCCGCGAACCGGCGCACCCGCGGGTCAGGGTGCCGGGCGGCGACGAGCTGCCGGGCGGGGTCCGCGTTGAACAGCTCCTCGAAGAGTTCGACATCCTCGATCTGCAGATCATCCGGCGGGTCGAGCAGGTCCGTCATCAGCCGGAACAGCGCCTCGTCGGACAACGGCGGCTGCTGCCTGTCCCTGACGAAAGCCCACGCCCGCACCCGCCAGTCCGGGTCACACAGCAGCCTGTCCCGGATCCCCACGTCCAACCGCGCATACCCGGCGATGACGCTCCGGACCCGGCGCGACGCGTGGCCGGCCATCTGCTCCTGCAACGCCAGCGGCAGGTCGGCACGGGTCCAGAGCCCTCCGGCAACCGGTTCCGGCCAGTCCCGTAGCAGACGCGCCAGCACGTCGAACGGCACTGCCGGGTTCGCCGCCAGTCCGCGCAGCACGAGGTCCCGCTTCACGCGGACGAGCGTATGCTCGCCGCCGTCGCCGTGCCACCGACCGCGGGAAGACCCAGGCCGCCATGCACTGCGGTGCGTCACCGCCGCTCAAACCGCGAGCACGCCAGACGCGGCAGATCCGCGCACCGGGCGATGAGCCAGATCTCCTTGAGGCAAGCTGTGGAGGACGTCTGCGGCAGATGAAGTGGGTGACGACGGTGGAACAGCTCGGCCAGCCGAATGCACAACTGCGGTTCAAGTGCCCGGTCGACCCGGTCGGCATCGATGACGCACTCGCCGTCGCGAAGGGGTTCTCCTGGACGGACCTGCCGATCAACGGGCTGCGGCACCCTCGGACAGAAGGGCTGTCCGGGTGGTACCTGTGGTCGTCGGAGACGTTTCCAGAGGCCGACGACGCGTTCGAGGTGCACCACGTCCGGCACCTCACGGATCAGCACCCAGAGCTGCTCGCCTACCTCGCTCTGCCCGCCGGATGGCGATTTCTGCTCGCTCCCGGTTATGAAGACGTCTGGCCCGACGACTCCTTGTTCGACGTCTGACGCGACATCCGCGCCCCCAGTCGGTCGTGCCGGCCGGCGGAGTTCGTCGAAGCGGTGCGGCGCTACGACGCCGGCTGGGCCAAGGAACCGAGCCCGTGGATCCTGCCGGACGTGGAGCGCAGCCCCTAGTAGGGCGGCACCACCGCCGGCGTCTCCAGGCCAGGCCCGGCCAGGCACCGATTCCCGGTTGCGATCGACGCGTGGACGCACCTGCCTCAGCGGCCGACATTGAAAGCCGTTCGTCCAATCATCGGAGGGCGGCGGACGGGGCTACATTCATTGGCAGGCAGATCACGCGGGAGGCGGCGTGCTGGTCAGCGACGTGATGTCAGCGTTTCCGGCGTACATTCGGCTCGGGGCCACCATCCGGCGGGCGGCGGAGCTGGTCAGCGTGTCGGAGGTCGGGCAGCTCATGGTGCTCGACCACGACGGCAGGTTCGTCGGCTCGGTCGGCGAGGAGGAGCTCGTCCGCGCCATGCTGCCGAGCTTCGACGAGGTCGCCGACGGCGGGGGCAGCCTCGACGACGCGTTCCGGCTGTTCCTGGAGAAGGGGCGGTCGCTGGCCGAGCGGGTCGTCGACCCCCTCGTCGCACGCGACACCGCCACCGTACGGCCCGGCGACGAGCTGGCCCGGGCGGCCGTGGTCATGGTCGACCGCGGGATCCGGCGCCTGCCCGTCGTCGAGCGCGGGACGCTCGTCGGCACGCTGTCGCGGGCCGACCTCTGCCGTGCGGTGATCTACCATTCCTGACGTCCGGCTGGTCCTCGTCGACCGGCACACCGGGGAACGCACCGAACGGGTGTGCGCGCTGCCGGCCACGCTCGGCCGCGACGGCAAGGTGGCCTCGGTGGTGCTCGACGACCGGGACGTGTCGCGGCGCCACGCCCGGCTGGAGGCGGCCGGCGACGCGTTGCAGGTGACCGACCTGGGCAGCACCAACGGGACGTTCGCCGGTGAGGTGCGGGTGACCCGCCGATCGCTGGCCCCCGGCGAGGTGCTGCGCATCGGGCGGTACGAGATCCACTGGCTCTTCATCGACCCCGACGCGACGGCCTTCATCGACCCGGGTGAGCGGACCTCGCTCCGGATCGTCGGCCCGCCCACGATCCCGGCCAGGGCGGTCGTCGACAACGCCGAGGCGTACAACCGGCGGGTAGGGCACGAGCTGGACGGCTTCCTGTCCCTCGCGCACGGCTTCCTGCCGGTCGAGCCGCCGCTCACCGCGTTCCCGGAGTCGCACCGGGCCTGGGACGACATGACGGGCCGGCTGCCGGAGCTGTTCCGCCGGCTGGCGCTGCGCCGGGCGTTCGACGCGCTGCCGGTGCTCGACGCGCGGCCCGAGGCGCTGCCGGACCGGTACCTGCTGCGGGCCTCGACGATGCTCGGGGTCTTCGCGCACGCGTACCAGTACATGGCGGTCGATCCGCCGAAGGCGCTACCGGAGTCGTTGCTGCGGCCGTGGACCACGGTGTCGCGGCGGCTGGGCAAGACTCTGCCGGCCGTGTCGTACATCGACCTCTTCTTCTACAACTGGCGGCTGAAGGACCCGTCGGGCCCCCGGGCCCTCGACAACCTCGACCTGCTCGTCCCGACCTGGGACAACGCCGCCGAGCGCGTCTTCTACCTGGTCACCACCGAGTTCGCGATGGGCCTGACCCCGGTGCTGGGGGCGATGCTCGACGCGCAGGAGGCGGTGGTCACCGACGACCCGGCCCGGCTGGAGCACGCGCTGCTGGTCATGCTCGGCGGGCTGCGCCACGTCACCGAGGCCGTCTATCCGCAGATCGACCCCAACCCGCGCGGCCGGCACCCGCTCGACCAGGTGCTGTGGGCCAAGACGGTCGGCACCGCGGGCGTGCCGATCTTCGACGGCGCCCCGAGCCCCAGCGGCACCGCACAGCCGCACTTCCACGCCATCGACGCGTTCCTGGAGCGGCGCGACTACGGCTCGCTGGTCGGCCAGCAGAGCGTCTACCTCGCCGGCTTCTTCCCGCGGCACTGGCGCGAGCTGGTGGCGGCGCTGCGCGAGGTGTCCGTGCGGCAGTACGTCGAGCAGACCCGCAGCAAGGCGCTGCGCGGCGTCTACAACGCGGTCCTCGACGCCTACACCGGCGACCGGGGCTGGATGGGACTGCACCGGATCAAGGCCTACGGCTTCCTGGAGGTGGCGTTCAAGGTCGGCCGTCAGGTCACGACCGGGGCCCGGTTCACGGGGCTGTTCAAGGACCGCACGTGGGACCAGGTCGACGCCGAGCTGGCCGTGGTCCGCGACGAGCGGCGCCCGCCGGTCGGGCCGCCGGTCGTGTTCGGCACCGCCCGCCGCGGCCGGGTCGTCACCGCCGAGCACGGCGCCTGGACCTGCTACCTGGAGCTCGACGTAACCGGCCAGGGCGTGCAGCACCAGCCCGGCGACCGGGTCGGCATCCTCGCCGAGCACGACGACGACCTCGTGACCCGCACGGTCGCCGCGCTACAGGCCGGTGGCGACGAGCTGGTCCGGCTGACCCCGGCCTGGCAGGCGGCGGTGGCCGGCCGGGCCGGCTACGACGGCGACGTCGACGTGCTGCCGCTGCGCACCCTGCTGCGCTTCGCTCAGCTGCGCCCGATCGGCCGCGGCGTGGCCAAGCGGCTCGCCCGGCTGAGCGCCGTCGGGTCCTGGGGGCGGATCGTGGACGCCCGCATGGAGGACCAGTGGGAGCTGTGGGACGTGCTCAACCTGCTGCACGCCGGCGGCTGGGACGTCACCCGGCTGTGGAAGGCGGACCCGGGCGAGCCCGACGCGTTCTGCGCGGTGATCCCGCCCGAGCCCTTCCGGCTGTACTCGATCGCCTCCGCTCCGCCGCCCGGCGGCCCCGTCACCGCGCTGCACCTGGTCGTCGGCGGGCTGGAGTACACCTCGGCCCGCACCCCGTGGTCGTACCCGCGGAGCCGGCGCGGGGCCGCGTCCCACTTCCTGCGCAGGGCGGGCCTGGAAGGCCGGGCGAAGGTGTCGCTGCGGATCGTGCCCACGCCCCGGTTCCGGCTGCCGGCAGACCCGGCCCGGCCCGTGCTCATGTTCGCGGCCGGCTCCGGCATAGCCCCGTTCCTCGCGTTCGTCGCCGCCCGCACCGGGGCTGCCGACGCGGCGGGTGCCGACCGGCTCTACTGGGGCCTGCGGACGCCGGCGGAGTTCGTCGAACACGACGGGCTCGACGCGGCAGCCGCGGCCGGTCGGCTACGGCTGCACGTCGCGTTCTCCCGGGCCGACGCCGCCGTCGGCTTCGACGGGCGGCGCCACGCCGCCGGGGACGGACGGCGGCACCGGGTCGACGACGCGGTGCGGGCCGACGCCGACGCGCTGCGGGAACTCCTGCGCCCGGCGGAGGAAGGCGGCGGTGGAGCACACGTCTACATCTGCGGCAGCGCGGACTTCGCGGCCGCCGTCGTGCGGGCGCTGACCGACATCGTGCCCGGCGACGGGCAGGAGTTCCTGCGCCGCCTCGTCGCCGAGGGACGGCTCGGGGAGGACGTCTTCACCACGTACCTCGGCCACGCCCAGCAGGGGCCCCGCTTCGACGTGTCGGACCTCGCCCGGCGCAACACCCCGGAATCCGGCTACTGGATGGCGATCGGCGGCGCCGTGTTCGACGTCGGCGAGTTCCTGCACCTGCACGTCGGCGGACCCCACATCATCCGCAACCATGCCGGCCTCGACGCCACCGCCGCCTACCGCAAGGTGCTGCACCACACGCACGACGAGATCGACGCGCAGCTCGCGATGTACCACATCGGCCACCTGCGCCGGCTGCGCTTCGGATCCCGCTGGGGCGTCGTGCTGACCGAGGAAGGGCTGCGCTCGCTGCCCCTGGAGGAGCTCTTCCGGGCCTGGGTGCGCCTCGTGTACCTCGTGGTCGGCATGGAGAACGCGCTCAGCGCCGACTACGGCTTCACCGCGGCCACCGCGACGGCCGGCGAGGACCCGACCGAGCTGACCCCGTTCAAGGCCCAGTACGTGCTCGAGGCGCACCGGCGGTTCCTCGTCAGCTACCTCGACGGGCTGCTGCAGGAGGACCTGCGGACCCTGTGGCGGCAGACGGCCGGATTCTGCGACCCGCGTCAGGACGTCCGCGCGTACGACGCCGCCCTGGCCGTCCTGTCCGGCACCGCCGACGCCGCGCTGGTCCTTCACAGCGGCCCGGCGGTACGCGAGATGCTGCTGACCGGCGAGGACCACCGGCGGGTCACCGCCCTGTGCCACACCTACGCCCACGCCGACGTCCAGCTGCTGCGCGACGTGAAGAACGCCCTGCTCGACGGCGTCCGTGCCTTCGAGGCGCACGAGGCCGACGTCGTCGAGCGGGCCGGCGCCGAGCTGCTGCGGGCCGCCCGCGCGCCGCTGGACGTGGTCGCGGCGTACCACCGGCGCCTGGCCGGGCAGACCCGCGGCCACGGCATCACCGCCGCGCCGGGCGAGGAGCCGATCCCGGCCGACCGCGGTCTACCCGGCCACGGCGGCCCGCCACTCACCCCGGCCGGCGGAACCCGGTGACTGCCTGAGGCGGTCGAACTGAACGGGGTGCTGACCGGTTGTTCCCAGTGACCTGGTGGAGCGCCTCGGGGGGATTGCCGCGCTGCGGGCGACAGGTGCGTTTCGTGTCGTAGCCCAGGCCGGCGGCGGGCAGCGCCACGCGGCAGACGGTGCCGGCGTCCGCCGGACGACGCATCAGCATACCTAGATAATACGTATTATCGTCTTGACTGCCCGGAGTGCGCCCTCCACCATTCGAGAAACACGCCGGTAACACGCAGCGGCAGGAGGGCCACATGGCGTATTGCTACGACCGGCCGGCATCCGCCACCGTCCGCGGCGTGACCGTCCACTGTGGAACCCCCGGTTCCGTTGCCACACCCCTGGTCGATCTCCACCGTTCACCGTTCATCACCCGGACGGCCTGTCGTGCCTGCCCTGCGGCCGCTGCCAGCGGCGCCGTGGGGACACCGTGCGACGTCGACCACCGTCCACAAGGGAGCTATTTGTGACATCTCAGCGCCTTGTCCGTCGTACCGCCTACGCTGCGGCTACCGGACTCGTCACCGCCGCCCTCGCCGCGAACCCGGCCGCGGCCGCGTCACCCACCGGCGCCCCGTTCAGCTTTCCCAGCTTCACCTACGCCGGCACTGCGTTCGACAAGAGCCAGCTGAAATACAACCCGACGAACGAGTTCATCTTCCCCAGCGTCATCCGCGCGGCCGACTACTTCGCCAACCCGCTCGGCGCCTACTACCTGTACTACGCGCCGCACGAGCGGCCGGGCGGCATCTCCCTGGCCTACTCCGACTCCATCAACGGCCCCTGGACCGAGTATCAGAGCAACCCGCTGGTCTCCAACACCTGGCTGCCGTACTACAATACGGTCAGCCACATCTCCTCACCGCACGCCATCTGGGTCGAGGGTGAGCAGAAACTGTTCCTCTACTTCCACGGCGAGAACTCGATCACCCGGTACGCCACGTCCGACGACGGCATCCACTTCGAGTACGGCGGCACAGCAGTCCAGCGCGACGCCAGCACGGGCGGCGAGACCTCGTACGCCCGCGTCTTCGAACAGGCGATCCCGCGGCTCGGCAGCCGGTACCTGATGCTGTTCATGGACAACCCGATCAACGCGCTCCCCGGCCCCACCGGTCCAGTAGCGCGGCGCATCCGCTGGGCCGTCTCCACCGACGCCCGGAACTGGACGATCCAGCCGCAGCCGATCGTCACCCCGCAGGACGCCGAAGCCCCCAACGCCTCCGGCCCGTTCTACCTGCGCTGGCAGGGCCGCAACCTGGTGATCTTCCACGCCGCCGACGGGAACATGCACGCCGTGGACGTCGGCGACGACTTCGACCAGGAGATTCACCTCGGCGTGGTGCACGACTCGATGACGGCCGCGCCGGACCTGGGCCGCTCCGCGGCACCGACCTTCTACTTCGACGGCACCACCGTCCACATGTACTACGAGGCCGGCGCCCGTCTCACCGCCACCATCGGGCACGCGGTCGCCACACTGGACGAACCGCTGCCCGAGCGGCCGCTGAACTGCACCGTCGACCGGCCGCGGCTGTGGCCACCGAACCACCGCATGGCCGACGTCAACATCAGCGTCGACCTCCCGGACGGCGTCCTCGGACCACGCGCGTTCCAGCTCGTCGACGTCACCGGCGGCGACGCTTCGGACGTCACGGGGTTCGTCCCGGGGCAACCGTCGCTGACCGGGCAGCTGCGCGCCGAGCGCGCCGGCAACGGCGGCGACCGGGTCTACACGCTGACCTACCGCGGCCACGACGAGATCGGCCGCGCGGCCGGCTGCACCGTCACCGTCACCGTTCCGCACGACCAGCGGCAGAGCCAGTGAGCGCCGCCGCGACGCGCCCGAGCCGGTAACGATCGGGGTTTGAGCAGGCCCGGTGCGCGGGCCTGCTCAACCGCCTCAGCGGGGTCCGTTGCGTTGAGCGTTCCCACGTCAGGCAGCCTTGAACGATGAAGTACTCGAGCCGTCGGCGTCCGTCCCTGCCACCTCGGTCGGCGTTCGCCGGATTCCGGTTCCCGCCCGACGTCATCGTGGTCGCGGTCCAGCTCTACCTGCGGTACAACCTGTCCTACCGCGACGTCGAGGAGTTGCTGCTCGAGCGTGGTGTCGAGGTCGACCACGTCACGTCTTCCGCTGGGTGCAACGCGTCACCCCGCCACTGGCCGACGCCGCCCGGCTCGGCCGGCACGCACCCGGTGACAAGTGGTATGTCGACGAGACGTACGTGAAGGTCAGCGGTGTCTGGCGGTACGTGCACCGGGCCGTCGACCAGGGCGGCCAGGTCATCGCCGTCCTCGTCTCAGCCCGCCGCGACGCGGCCGCGGCACGGCGGTTCCTTCGTAGGTCGATGGCCATGTTGAAGGTGCGGCCCACCGAGGTGGTCACTGACGCGGCGCCGGTGTACCCGGCTGTGCTCGATGAGCTGGTGCCGTCGGCGTGGCACCACGTCGAACGGCATGCCAACAACCGGGTAGAGGCCGACCACAGCCAGGTCGCCGTCCCGCATCTCCCGAAGTGCGAGACGAGCCGTCGTCAGCACCGTCATGTACGTCAAGCTAGAGAATTGATGGACATCAAACAGAACCTTCGCCGACTCGCTGTCGTGGCCGCGCTCGCCGCCATCGGCGCCATCCCCGTCCCCGCGGCGGCGCAGGCCGTCGATCCGATGCCCCCGTGCGCCGGGCCCGTCCAGATCACGTCGCTGACCTTCAACCCGGTGAAGATCCAGCCGGGCCAGGGCTCGACCCTCACCATGACCGCGCAGAACTGCACGGCCCAGGAGCAGCAGGCCTCGTTCTTCACCTACGGCCGCTTCTACCGCGGCGCCGACACCGGCAGCATCCCGCCCGGGTGCCCGGTCATCGACCCGCTGCCGCCGCGCACGGTCACCATCGCCCCCGGCGCCACCTTCACTGCGACGCAGGGGTACTCCACGTTCGCGAGCTGCACCGCCGACCGCCTCGACGGCACCGTGTCGGTCACCGTCGGGTCGGTGACCACACACGCCACCGCGACGCTGCTCATCGCGCCCGCGCCGACCTGCGCGGTCGCCTACCGCACCACCAGCAGCTGGGCCGGCGGGTTCGTCGCCCAGGTCACCATCTCCGCGATCGGCACCACGCCGGTCCAGGGCTGGGGGCTCGCCTTCGCCTTCGGCGGCGACCAGCACATCACGAACGCGTGGAACGCCACCACGGCGCAGAGCGGGGCGGCCGTGACGGCGCGCAACCTGGAGTACAACACCAACATCGCCCCGGGCGGCAGCACCGTCCTCGGCTTCATGGGCACCTGGCAGAACAGCGACGCGCCGCCCACTGCGTTCACGGTGAACGGTGCGCCCTGCCAGACCCGCTAGGCGAGGCAGCTCGACGTTGATTACCGCGCTGATCGGCAGGGCGGCCACAGGGCTTGCTTGAGCCGGATGCGCGGAAACGCGCACGTCCGGTTCTGAGGGGGCCACGCGCAGCAATGCGCGTGGCCTACCCGGTCTGGGCGTGGATCGTCGACAGGACACAGTCGCCGGTCGGTACGAACCAGTCGATGAGTACCGCGCCACGTACGGCCCCCACGTACACGACCCCGAGGGCCATGCCGAACCCGGCAAGGCTCTCGGGCCAGTGACCGACGACGGTGAGCGCCGGTTCGTCGACCTAAGCGGCTAGCGATGCGCTCGCTCGGCGGTGCCATCAGAGTGCGTGGTGCCAGCCTTTCGACTCGGCGTAGCGAAGCGCTCGGGTGCCGGGCGGCGTCTCGCGAGTGAGCGGGCACTCAGCGGGCGGGAACCGGCTCGGACGACGGCCGCCACTCCCGCCTGATCAGCCCGTACACCCACGAGTCAGAGACCTCGCCGTTCACGACGCAGTCTTCCCGCAGCGTCCCTTCACGCACGAAGCCGAGCTTCTCCAGCACGCGGGCAGATGCCACGTTGCGCGTATCGGTCTCAGCCTGGACTCGATTCAGTTCCAGCGTGTCGAACGCCCACCGCAACAAAGCTCGCGCGGCCTCCGTCGCGTAGCCGTGGCCCCACGCTGCATCGTTGAAGCAGTAGCCCAGCGACGCGCTGCGGTAGTCCGGATTCCACCGGGTCAGACTGCACCAGCCGATGAACGCCCCGTCGCAGTCACGATCCACGGCCAGCCGCACCCCGGTGCCCTCCTCTGCCATCTGCCGGCAAGCCGTGATGAACCGCTCGGCGCGCACGCGTTCGCTCCACGGCGGCGCGTCCCAGTAGCGCAGCACGTAGGCGCTGCTGTGCAGCGCGAAGAGGTCGTTCGCATCCGCGTCGTCGAAGGGACGCAGTCGAAGGCGAGCGGTGTGCAACGTGGGGGCGGGCAGCGAAATGTACGCCATGTTCCCTCCCGTGACCGGTCGCCGATCAACTAGACATCCGATGCCGGCCACTCGCAACGGGTTTTCTCGGCGGGCAGACAGAACAACGTGCACGCTCATCGGCAGTTCAGTGAACGCCGGTCTTCTCCGGGCTTGCGCATCCCATACGGAGAGTCACACCGGCGCCGATGGCGGTGCGCTCGCTCGGCGGCATGTCCGTGCACCCGATCAAGCGGCTTTGACGGCCGTGACGCTCGATTGGCGGCGCAACGTACTGGATTTCCCCCGCCACCTTCTACCAGGCCGTGACGTACTGTCGCGGGCGTGCTCTTCGTCTACCGGACGCATTACGAGGGTCCGCTGAGCCTGCGGGTCCGGCAGATCCCCGACGCCAGCGTGTTGGACTGGTTCCGGCGGGGCTGGGACTGCGACGATCCGTGGGACTGGATCGACGCGGAGCTCGGCGGCCACGTGTACGGCCTCGGCTCGATCTTCGAGGCTGCGCGCGCGAACGGACAGCCCCCGCCGCAGACGGTCGGCGAGCTGGGCACGCTGCTGCGCGCTCAGCGGTACGTCGAAGGCGGCACCGACGACGTCCGGCTCGACGAGCACAGTCTGCGCGTGCGTGACGACGACGACGAGGTCGAACTGGCCTACTTCTTCCTCGACGACGAGGTGGTGGCAGCCCGCGGCGACCGGCTCGCCTACCTGCTGCACTCCTGGCCGCTGCCCGGCGACGCGGGCGCGCCGGCGGCGTTCGACCCGGGCTGCGCGGTGACCGTCGCGACACCGGCCGGTCGCAGCGACGCCACGACGTACGCGGTGTTCCTCACTCACTACGACGGCAGGACCCTGGCCCGCATGGCGCCGCTCGCGTTCCCCGGCGTCGACCTGCCGGGCGTGGCCGGTCACCTGCGCACCGCCGACCCCGGTGACGACTGGCCGGAGGAACTGCTCGTGCTGCGGGCGCTCGTGGCGCCGGACGAAACCACCGTCGAGCCGGCGCTGCAGCGGTGCAACCACTGGCCGGGCTTCAACCTCAACGACACCCCGTGGCCGCGGGGCATGCCAGACGCGCACGCCGCCGTGCACCGTGAGGCTGTCGAACTGATCGAGGTTGGCGAGTGCACCCATGAGCGAAACCCCGACGCGTCCCTGCTCCAGGTCGCCGAGCACCTCGCCCAGCTGGCGATGCACTGCAACGAGCCGTTCGGCTACCAGCAATGGTTCCTGTTCGACACCGCCTGGGCGGCCGCACATCCGGACCTGGCGCGCTCGCTGCTGCGGTACGCCGGACACTGGGACCCGCTCGACTGAAAGGCCGTCCTACCGAGACGTTCCAGCAACCGGAGGCGATGACATGACCGGCCGGCCGGCGACCCTCGACGAGCTGTTCGGTGACGACCTGTCTCACCAAGGAACCCGCTACTCGGCCACCCCCGAACGTAAGATCAGGTGCACTGTCTTCGGCAAGACAGGAAGCGTTAACATCGCCGAGCCGCGTCGCTCGCTGTGACGTGCACGGGCCTGCCGCCGCGCACCAACGGCGGCAGATCCGTGCACCTGATCATGCTGCCATGCGGCTTGGTGCAAGCGGAGTGATGAAGTATGGGGGGCCTGTGGTTGTCTATGGCCGGCCAGTTTTCCGCGCCGCTGCTAACACCCGGCCATCAGCGGCGGGTCGAGGCAGCAGCGGTCACGGTGTTCTCGTCTTCTCAGGCGGCGGCGCGTTCGTTCACGGGCCGGCGGCGCAGGCTTGCGTGCTGGATCGCGGGCGGGTTGTAGGCCATGTCCAGGGCGCCAACGTCGGTGCCGGGCGGGACAATCTCGTCGATGCGGTCGAGGATTTCGTCGGAGAGACTGACGTCGACGCTGGCGAGCAGATCGTCCAGTTGTTCCATCGTGCGCGGCCCGATGATCGCCGAGGTCACACCGGGGTGGGCGATCACGAACGCGATCGCGAGGTGGGTCATCGGCAGGCCCGCCTTCTCGGCGAGCGGGATGATCTGTTCGACGGCGTCGAGACGGCGCTCGTCAGTGATGTGCTTGAACATGGGCGCGCGACGCAGGTCGGTCTCCTGACCCTTACGGATGCGGCCGGTCAGCATGCCACCCGCGAGGGGACTCCAGACGAGTGTGCCCATGCCGTAGCGTTCGGCGACGGGCAGGACCTCACGCTCGATGCCGCGGTTGAGGATCGAGTAGGTCGGCTGCTCGGTGCGGAACCGCTCCAGACCGCGCCGTTCGGACACCCATTGCGCCTCGACCATGTCCGCGGCGGGCATGCTCGACGAGCCGATCGCCCGGACCTTGCCGCTGCGGATCAGGTCGGTCAGGGCCGAGAGGGTCTCCTCGATGTCGACGGTCGGGTCGGGCCGGTGGATCTGGTACAGGTCGATGTAGTCGGTCTGCAGTCGTCGCAGGGAGTTCTCGATCTCCGCGACGATCCAGCGACGGGAGTTGCCGCGCTGGTTCGGGTCCTCGCCCATCGGGTTGAAGACCTTGGTGGCGAGCACGACGGTGTCGCGGCGGCCTTTGAGCGCCTTGCCGACGATCTCCTCGGACTCGCCACGGGAGTACATGTCGGCCGTGTCGATGAAGTTGATCCCGGCGTCGAGTGCCTTGTGGATGATGCGGATCGAGTCCTCGTGGTCCGGGTTGCCGATGGCTCCGAACATCATGGCACCCAGGCAGTACGGGCTGACCTGGATGCCCGTGCGGCCGAGCGTGCGGTAGCGCATGGTTCTCCTCTGGTGGCGTAGCATGAGCTAAGCGGAACGTCTTATCAGATAACCAAGATACGGAACACCTTCTCACTTATGCAAGACGAGGGGAACTGAGTGAGCGCTGCCACACCAGACCGGCCACGTCGCGTACGCGTCGATGCCCAACGCAACATCGACGCGCTGATCGACGCAGCCCGGGAGGTCTTCCGCGTCTCGGGCGTCGATGCTCCGGTGCGCGAGATCACCAGCAAGGCCGGGGTGGGGCTCGCCACCTTCTACCGTCACTTCCCGGAGCGCTCCGACCTGGTCACCGCCGTGTTCCGGCATGAGGTCGATGCCTGCGCCGACACCGCGGCCACCCTGGCCGCCGAGCACGAGCCGCTCGAAGCTCTCGTCCGCTGGCTGCGCCGGTTCACCGAATTCGTCGGGGCCAAGCGTGGACTGGCCGCGGCCTTGCACTCCGGAAATCCCGCCTTCGAGCCGCTGCCCGCCTACTTCCAGCAGCGATTCGAGCCCGCCCTCGAACCGCTGCTCGCCGCCGCGGCCGCCGCGGGGGAGATCCGCGGCGACGTCAAACCGCTGGAACTGCTGCACGCGGTGTCCCGCCTGTGCTCGCCGACCGGCGTGGACCACTCGGGTGATGAGCGCATGGTCGGGCTGCTCATTGACGGACTTCGGTTCGGAGCGAAGCCGGGTCGGTAGTCCACCGAGCCCTGGACTCACTCATACAGTCACTCGAGATTGCCGCGAAGGTTCAGCGACCATCTCAGGCATATGACTGGGGGACGCGTGCACCGGAACGTCCGCCGATCGCGGCCATGCACTGAACTCGGCAGTTCAGCGCGCCGGTCGCCGCGTGACCTCGTCACGCAGCGTGACGAACACGGTCGAAATCGCGCTCGCCCTCGGCGACAGATGCGCGCACTCGACGGTGACTGACTGGACGTCGGGGATGTGTCAGCGGGATCTGCCCTTGCCGGATTGCATCGTTCTGCGGCTTGCCCGAGCACCCGCGGAAGATCTGTTCGTCGCGCCCAGCGGGTCATCAGGTCGACGCGGGCAGCGCTCCCAGCATGCCGAGACCACGGGCTGCTCCGGCGCGCACCTGCGGCGCATCGTCGGCGAACAACGACAGCAGGGCATCGACCGCCATTGCCGAACGATCGGTACCGACAGCCAGGGTGCCGATCGTCTCGCCCAGTATCGACCGCACGCGTACGTCGGGATCCTGGATCAGCCGTGCCAGGTGCTCGACGGCAGCCGCGTCAGCAAACCAGCGCAGATGCAGGACGGCGGATTGCCGGGTCAGAGCGTCCGGATCGTGCACGGCGGACAGCACCAGCTCGTAGGCGCGTCGGTCATCCTTGAGGCTCGACAGCGCACCAAGCGCATTTTGACGGATTCTCGGGTCGGGATCGGCCAGCTCCTCCCGCAGCAGTTCGACATCGTTGGGCTGGACGACATAACCGAGTGCCCATAGCCCTGCACTGTGCAGGTCGTGATGCCCGGTAGCGATGAACGACAGAATGATGGGACGGCAGGCCGCTGGGTCCGTCTCCATGATGTCGGCCAGCCATGCGCAGAAATTGTCGCGGTCATCGCCGCGCAGGGGACGGGCGAAGGCGCGCAGCAGCAGCGGGAACGCGGCAACCCCGCGAAGGCCGGCCAGGATGTACACCATAAAATCCCGGCCGTACCAGTCGTCCTCGTCCAGATACCGTTCCAGCGCGGCCTGGACGGGCGGGACCAGCGAGCGGTCTCCGCTCCTAGCCAGCTCATGCGCTGACGGCCACGGGTCACCGTCCAGTGTCTCGACATGACGAAACACCTCAGCGAGCGTCATCTGCACGCCTCCCGAATACTTCGACAGAGGATCATCGCCTCACGTGAAGCGTTCACGCTGATCATGCCATCTGCGCGACCGCGCTCCGAGCCGGCGATGGCAGCGTGCTGGGTCACCAACACGATCCTGTGCACGCTCATCGGCTTCTTGCCGTTGGCCGGCCGTGCCGGGGTCGGCACACCTTTCGCGGGTCGCTGGTGCGCGAGCCGGGACGCTCCGTCCGGGTCACTCGCCCGCGCGGAGCACTTCGCCCAGTTGCCGGCGACGGCGCAGTGCCGCCTCGATCGGCACCACGACGGCGACCGCCGCGAGCAGCACCACGCCCAGCAGTGCCAGCCATCCCCACGGCAGCGTGAGGGAAGGGTCGACGGTCTGGCGGGTGAGCAGCCGCAGTTCGAGGGGGCCGACCGTGAACCGGGCCAGCACCGTGCCGAGCAGTGGGCCGCCCACGGCGGCAAGCAACACCGCGGGCAGCAGCTCGCCGGCCGCGATCCAGCGGGCGTCGCGGGGTCGCAGGCCGAGGGTGCGCAGGCGGGTGATCGTCTGCCAGCGTTGCGGTGCGCCGGCGGCGGCGCCGAAGGCGAGGGCGAGCAGTCCCAGGACCAGGAGTGTCGCGGCGGCGGTGCGGGCCAGTCGCAGCAGGCCCGCGGTCAGCGGCGCGGCGCGGCGTGCGCGTTCGACGTCGGCGCGGAGCACGACGTCCGCGGCGGCGTCACCGAAGGCGGCGTCACCGGAGACGGCGGCGGCGGTGCCTGGGCCGGTCACCCAGATGGTGTTGGGCGCGGTGGGCAGGCCGGCGGCGGCGAGGCTGGCGGTGTCCACGACGACGAGGTCGGTGGCGTCGCCAATGGCGGGGGCGGTGCCGACGGCGGCGAGCCGGATCGCCGGGGCGCCGTCCGGCTGAGGCAGTTGCAGATGCATGCCGGGCCGGAGGCTGCCGTCGCCGGAGAGCACCAGCGCCGGGACCTCGCCGGGAACGCCGCCGGGAACGCCGCCGGGAACGCCGCCGGGAACGCCGCCGGGAACGCCGCCGGGGGCGGGGTTCGCGAGGCGGGCGAGCGCCGGCGCGTCGGGCAGCGGGGTGGCGGCGAGCAGCCGCTGGAACGCGGCGGTGTCGACGACCACCAGGCGCGGGGCGGTGACCGCGGCGTCGGCGATGACCCGGGCCCGGTCGGTGACCTGTGCGACGACGACGTGATCGATCCCGGGTGCGGCGGCGATACGCGCGGCGAGGCCGGGCGTCGAGGTCGCCGCGGCCGGGGCGACGTCGAGGCGGGCGTCGGCGCCGACGGTGCGCCACGAGCCGTCGGCGAGGCCCTGACCGGCGGTGGCGTCGACGGTGAGGGCGAACGACGCGAGTGCGGCGGCGGTCACCAGCGCCAGCGGCGGGAGGATGCGGGTGGCGGTGGCGGCGGCCCGGGCGGCGCCGAACACGGCAAGGGGGCGGCGGGAGCGCAGCGCCTGGCGCAGCGCCAGGTGGGTGCCGGCGGGCAGCAGCCGCAGCAGCAGGAGCGCGGCGGCGAGCGCGGCGAGCGCCGGTGCGCTGGTCGGCAGGCCGGCACTGCCGTCGGGGGTGGTCTCGGTGCCGGTCGGGGTGATGCCGCGTTGATGCAGCGCGACGAGGGCACCGGCGGCGGCGATGACGATCGCGACGTCCAGCGCGGCGCGGCGCAGCTGCCGGGTGCGCCGGGTCCGGCGGCGGGCGCTGCGGTTCGCCGGGGTACGCCGGTCGTTGGTGGCGCGGGCGGCGGCGAGCACACCGAACGCCGGTGCGGCGGTGGCGGCGGCCACGGCCAGCGGCAACACCGACAGCACGGCGACGCCGGGGGCGACGGCACGGGCGAGGGCGAGACCGACCGCGGTGGCCGCCAGCGCCGCCGCCGCTGACTCGATGAGCAGTTCCGTGCCGAGGTCGGGCAGGGCCGCCCCGCGGTGCCGGGCGGCGACGAGGGTCGGGCCGCGGCGGTGCACCAGCAGACCGGCGGCGACCAGCAGCACCAGTACCGTCGCGGCGATGATCCCGGTGAGCAGCACCGACGCCTGGGCGGACGCGGCGTTGACCTGGGTCCGCGCGTCACGGAGCACCGCGTCGAGCTGCGACTCCCAGCGCAGCGCCTCGTCGGGGCCGCTGGAGGCGCCGGAGGTGGCCTTGAGCTGCACGACGTTCGCGGCGAGCGTGGACGCGGTGGACCAGGTGAGGGCGTCCGGCTGGGGAGCGAACCGCACGGTGCGCTCCAGCTGGTCCTGGTCGAAGGCGAGGCGGGCGTCGGGCAGGGAGTCGCGGGACAGCAGCCCGCCGAGCCGGGTGCTGCCGACGCCGTCGGCGCCGGCCACGGGGTGCAGCACAGACGGGGCGAGCCGCCAGGCGGGGTCGGTGTCGTCGGCGGGCCGGAAGATGCCGCTCACCCGGACGTCCTTGACCACGTTGTGCGAGTCCTTGAGGGGGATGGTGTCGCCGGGGGACAGGTGCAGCGCCGCGGCGTCCGCCTCGGAAAGTCCGACCTGGACGGGCCAGGGCGGGCCGACGTACGGGGCCACCACGAACCGGTCGGTGTCGGCAGCGGCGGCCGGTCCCGGTGCGGTGCCGGCGATCCAGGTGACGGCGGGGCCACCGCCGTCGGCGGCGAGGTAGGCGAGCTGGAAGGTGCGCAGGACACTGCCGTCGGTGACGTTGAGGACGGGGCCGGTGACGACGGCGACCGGTGGTTGCAGCACGGCGTGCAGCCCGCCGCCGAGCTCGGACGACGCCCGGTCCCGGAAGGTGTCGACGTCGTCGGCGAGCAGCGGCGCGCGGAGCCGTCCGCCGCTCGGCCCGTCGTCGCGTTCGAAGCGGGCGTGCACGCGGACGTCGGCGTTGTCGCCGGCGCGGCGGACGGTGTCGCGGACCGCGTCGTCGGCGGTGGCGCGCAACAGCGGGGGCACCGCCCCGGCGAGGAGCGCGACGGCGGCGACGACGGCGCCGGCGAGCAGCAGCGGCCCGGCGTCGGCGCGGGCCCGGCCGAGGATGCTGGGCCAGTGCAGGGCCGGTGGGCGCAGGCGCGGCCGGTGCACGTCGCCACCCGCGGGTGGGCGTCGGCGCAGCCGGTTCACGACGCCACCCGCAGGTGCGCGGCGTCGGCCCGGCGGACCTGGACGGAGACGACGGCGGCGACCGCGACGGTGCAACCGGCCAGCAACAGCAGCAGCAGGGTCGTCTCGGCCGCCCATGGCCACAGCGGCTGCGCCGACGGTACCGGCGCGGCGCCGGTGTCTGAGCGCACCATCAGCGGTGCCACGAGCCGGGTGGCGAGCCCGCCGACCGCGGCGCCGGCGATGAGCAGGGGGACCAGCACCGCGGCGTGCTGGCCGAGCAGGACCGCCCGGATGTCGCGGCGGGCCATGCCGATGCCGCGCAGCCGTGCCACCTCGAGCGCGCGGACCTGCAGGTCGCAGGTCACGTGCAGGACGACACCGGCGAGCAGCAGCAGCGCGGCGGCCGGGACGAGCAGCCGCAGCGCGGCGGGCAGGCCGGCGCGCAGGGGGCCGGCGCTGAGGCGGGTGGTCTCCTCGGCGCGGGTGGTGACGGTGCCTAGCCGCAGTGCCGTGGCCCGGTCGGCGGCGTCGCCGGTGGGGTGGCCGACCCACCAGGCGTCGACCGGGTAGGTGAGGTCGCCGGTGACGGTGATGGCGCGGGAGAGCGTGTCGAGGTCGGCGAGGACCGCGGCGGCGCCGGGGGCGGCCGGGATCGTCGGCAGCACCTCGGCGACGACGACCGGCACGGCTGTGGTGCCGACGGTGATGCTCAGCGGTGTCCCACGGTGAGCGTCGATCTCGTCGGCGAAGCGGGCGGACACGGCGACCGGGACAGGCCCGGGGTCTTCGAATGCGGTGGCGACGATGGTACGGGCGGCGTCCGGCGCGCCGTCGAGCTGGACGGTCCCGGTCACGTCCAGGCCGGCGCCGGTGACGGTGACGTCCGGGTGGGTCACCTGCCCGGGGACCGGCGGGGCGGATGTCGCCGTCCACGGACCGGCGGGTGGTGTGCCGCCAGGCACGGTGAGGGTGACGGCGACCTTGGTGATGCCGCCCGAGAACACTGACTCGGACATCTCGACCTTCAGCGACACGGCGACGAGCTGCAACCCGGCGGCGGCCGCGCACGCCGGCAGCTGGTGCGGGGCCGCGTCCAGCGGCACGGCGGGTGCGGTGCACGGGGTTCGCAGGCCGGTGGCGTCCTGCAGGAGCAGGCGCGGGGTGACGATGAGCGCGGCGGTGCCGGTGGCGGTGCCGGTGAGGGTGAGGGCCGCGCCGCCCGGGACCGTGATGCCGGCGGCGGGGGTCGCCGGGGCAAGGGCGGCGCCGACGTCGGTCCAGCTCCGGTCGCCGTCGAGCCGGCCGCGCAGCAGCGCGCCGGCGCGGGCGGCGTCCACGGCGACGAGCCGCGGCGGGTCCCCGGCGCTGCCGAGCCACTGTCCCACGGCGACGCCACGGTTGACGGCAGGGCTCACCGTGCCGCCGGTGGCGGCGGCGACGGTGCCGCCCTGCCCGGCGTCGGGTGGGGTGGTGAGGGTGAGCGCGAGGTCGGTGCCGACGGACACGTCGGCCTGGTCGTGCTGCGAACGGTGCCAGGTGGCGTCGAACGCGACACCGAACGTGCCTGCGGCACACGCAAGGCCGATGAGCAGTCCCGCGGCGACCGCCTGCGGGCGGCGGGCGGCCTCGAACGCGGCCAGCGGCACGACGAGCCCGCGGGCGCGGCGGGCCAGCCGGTCGGCGCCGTGCAGGGCCGGCAGCACCAGGCGCAGCGCCACCGCGGCACCGGCGGTCAGCAGCAGCGCCGGCGCCAGGACACGCACGACGTCGGCGCGGGTGGTGGCGCCGGCGGGCTGCGCCGACAGCTGCCACCAGCCGACCCCGGCGAACGCGACGAGCAGCAGGTCCGCACCGGACCGGGCGAGCAGCTCGCGGCGCTGCCGGCGCTCACCGGGCGCGGGTCCGGGCCGCACGGCCAGGACGATGAGCACCGCGTCCAGCGCGAGCGCACCGGCCACGACGGTGAGCACCTGCAGGCCGGTCACGACCGGGTGGGTGCTGAGCCCGGCGCCGTCCAGCGGCGGCAGGTGGGTGAGGGCGGCGTGCAGGGCCGAGGACGCGGGGACAGCGAGCGCGGCGGCGAGCGCGGCGAGCGCGGCGGCCTCCACGGCGGCGGTCGCCGCGAGCTGGCGAGGGCTGGTGCCGAGGGCGACGAGCAGGGCGGTCTCATCGGCGCGGACACCGGCGGCGAGCCGGGCAGCGAGGGCCAGGGCGGTCGCGGCGAGGATGCCGCCGAGGACGGCCACGGCGAGCACGACGGCGGCCGTGACCCGCCGCTGGTCGTCGGCGGCGCGCAGGGTCAGCGGCAGGCCGGAGTAGACCCGTTCGAGACCGACGCGGTCGCCGAGGGTACGGGCGAGCAGGCGGTCCGCGCCACCGACCGCCCCGGCGGCGGCGTCGAGGTCACGTCGGGTCGGACGCGACAGGTCCGGGTGTGCGGTGACCTGCAACCGGTCGATGGTGGCGCCGGTCGTGAGCAGGTCGGTGAGGTCGACGATGAGCGGACCGTACACGTTGACGGGCTGACCGAAGCGGCCGTCGAGGTAACCGAGGGCGTAACCGGTCGCGGCGAGCGGGTCGCGGTCCCAGCCGGCGCCGGGCAGCGGCCGGACGACACCGACGACGGTGACGTCCAGCGGGGGGACGGCGGCATGGGCGAGCTCCGCACCGAGGTGCAGCCGGCTGCCAGGGGTGACGCCGAGCACCTGCGCGGTCTGCTCCAGCAGCACCACTTCCAAGGGCGTCCTGCCGGCCTGCGGCCAGCGGCCCGCGGTGAGCTGGGTGCGGGCCGGCAGATCATCCATGCCGGACAGATACGTCTGCGGTGCGACGGTGGTGCCGGCCGCCACGGCCTGGGGCAGAGCCCGCAGGATGCTTGACGCGCGGGTGTGCGTCGTCGTGGGAAAGGGCGCGAGGGCACCGGTGATGACGTCACGGGCGCCGGCGGCGACGGCACTGGCGTCCGGGCCTTCAATGGTGCCGGTGTACGCGGTGACGTCGACAGCATCAGCGGCGGCACGGGCGGCGGCGACCTCGTACGCCCGCTCGGCGGTGTGGGTGGTGAGCAGGGCACAGGTGCCGAGCAGGGTGGCGCCGACGGTGACGACACCGAGCAGCGCGGCGAGCAGCGGCCATTGCGCGCCCGCGCGGCGCAGGAGCAGGCTCAGCATCAGTCGAGCTGCCCGTCGTGGATGGTGATGACCCGGTCGGCGAGCGCCATCATCACCGGGTCGTGGGTGGAGACGAGCGCGGTGACCCCCTCCGACTCGACGACGCCGCGGATCAGCGCCATCACCGCCAGGCCGGTTTCGGCGTCGAGCTGGCCGGTGGGTTCGTCGGCGATGAGCAGCCGGGGCGAGCCGGCCAGCGCCCGGGCGATCGCGACGCGCTGCTGCTGACCGCCGGACAGTTCGGTGGGGCGCTGCTCGGCGTGGTCGGTGAGCCCGACGAGGCCGAGGAGCAGTTCGACGCGGCGTTCCCGCTCGGCGGGTGCGACGCGGGCCAGCCGCAGCGGCGCGCCGACGTTCTCCGCGGCGGACAGCACCGGGATCAGGCCGAAGGTCTGGAACACGTAGGAGACCTTCTCCCGGCGCAGCCGGGACAGCCCGTCCTCGTCGAGCGCGGTGACGTCGGTGCCGTCGATGTGCACGGTGCCGCCGTCCGGGCGGTCCAACCCGCCGATGACGTTGAGCAGCGTCGTCTTGCCCGATCCGGACCGGCCGACGAGGGCGACCATGGTGCCGGGCCGCACGTCGAACGACACGCCCCTGAGTGCGTGGACCGCGGCCGGCCCGGCGCCGAAGCGGCGGTGGATGTCACGTACCGACAGCAGCGGCTCGGCAGTCACGTCGACGGTGTTCACGCGGTGTCCGCCGTGTCGGGACGGATCGTGACGTGGTCCGGTTCCAGCGCCAGGCGGACCCGGCGGGTCAGGGCGAGCGCCTCACGAAAGTCGCGCGGCACCTGGACCCGGCCGGCGCGGTCCATCACGGCGTACTCCTCGGCGATCACGTGGGTGTCACCCTCGGCGTCGGTGGTGGCTCGGCGCAACACCTCGCTGCTGGTCCGGCCGTCACGGATGGCGACAGTCCGCTCGACCTGGCCGCTCACCGCCGGGTCGTGGGTCACCACCACCACGGTGACGCCGAAGCGCTGGTTGACGTCCCGTAACGCCCCGAACACCTCCGCCGACGTCGCGGTGTCCAGCTCGCCGGTGGGCTCGTCGGCCAGCAGGACCCGCGGCTGGTTCGCCAGCGCCACAGCGATGGCGACCCGCATCTGCTGACCACCGGACAACTGGGCGGGCCGCCGGTCGGCACAGTCGGCGACGCCGAGGGCCGCCAGCAGCTCGGCGGCACGGTCCCGGCGGGCCCTGACCGGGGTGCGGGCCGTCGTCATCGGCAGGTCCACCATCTGCCGGGCGGTCAGGTACGGCACCAGGTTGCTGGCCGTCTGCTGCCGCACGAACCCCACCGTGTGCCGCCGGTAGCGGACCCGGTCGGCGCGGGACATGGCCAGCAGGTTCCACCGGTCGACCCGCGCCCGCCCGGCGGTCGGGGCGTCGATCCCGGCGAGGATGGACAGCAGCGTCGACTTGCCCGACCGGACGCGCCCACGACGGCGACCATCTCTCCGCTGTCCACGGCCAGGTCGAGCCCTTGCAGCGCCTGCATCTCGACCGACCCGGTCTGATAGATGCGCACGAGGCTCTCGCAGACGATCAGCGCGTCACGGCCGAACTCGGGCGCCCGCTCCGGCGGCTGCGGTAGTGACAACGACAGCGGCGTGCTCGACATACCCCTCCTCGGCGGTCCCCGTGGGTGTTCGAGAATGCCACACCAACCTACATTTCCCACGATTTTCGAAACGTTCCGGGAACGGGTGCGGCCCGCCGAGTGCGGCAGCCTCAGCGGCACGGTCGCACGGTCAGCACCGCGGCGTCAGGCGTTACGGCGCAGGCGGCGCAGCTGGAAGGCCGCGATCGGCACCACGAGCGCGAACAGCAGCACGGCGAGGGCGGCGCCGCGACCGATGTTGTCGGCCCGGAAGGACTGGTTGTACACCTCCAGAGCGAGCACGCTGCTTTTGAACTGCCCACCCGTCGACGTGCGGACGATGTCGAAGACCTTCAGGGTGGCGACGGTGATGGTCATGACCACCACCACGATGGTCGGCCGGATCGTGGGCATGGTCACCCACCAGAACATCTGCCGCGCGTCGGCCCCGTCGAGGCGGGCCGCCTCGGCGACATCGGCCGGGATTCCCTTGATGGCGGCCGAGATGACCACCGCGGCGAACCCGGCCTGGATCCAGACCAGCATCACGATCATGAAGAACGTGTTGCCCGGCGTGTTGCTCAGGAACTGCTGCGGCTCGCCGCCGAGCCGGACGATCAGCTCGTTGAGCAGTCCGATCTGCTCGTCCTCGGGAGCCCGGTAGGCGTAGATGAACTTCCAGATGATGGCCGCGCCGACGAACGAGATCGCCATCGGCATGAAGATCAGCGAGTTGGCGATCCGTTCCCGGCGGGCGTCGGTGACCAGCACCGCGTACAAGATGCCGATCGCCGTTGACGCCAGCGGCACGCACACCACCCACAACAGCGTGTTGCGCAGCATGAGCAGCGTCTCGGGGTCGGTGAAGATCCAGACATAGTTGTCGAGGGCGACGAACTGCCGGCCGGCGGCGTCGAAGAACGACAGGTAGAGCGTGCGCAGCATCGGAAATGCCAGCCCCAGACACAGCAGCAGCACCGCGGGGCCGAGGAAGACCGCGACATGCCACCGCCGTGACCGGCGGCCACGCGCCAGCACCGCGTCGAGGCGGTACATGACCGCGGCGATGACCAGCAGGAAGACGCACATGTACAGCAGGGCGGTCCCGACCTTGCGCAGGTCGCCGGTGAAGACGACGTCGAGCATGGCTGTCACCCGTCCTCGGGGGAGTAGCGGCGGGCGTCCACGAGGGACGGTTGGGCATGCACCGACCGGTGTGCCGACGGGTGGCGTCCACCAGGACGACAGTTCCATGGCGTCGTGACCAGGGCGGATCGACACGAAGCGCCTCGTTGGCGTGCCCGGCCGGGCATCCGTTCAGGGTAGGTGGCGAACGTCGCCGGGGACAGGTCCGTTCGGAGCGAACATCAATGAGTTCCGTGCGCCGCGGCGTGACCCGGCGCGACCGGCACGGGCGTGATGGCCTGCGGCCCGCAGTGCCTTGAGCCACTTCACGGCCGCGAAGGCCCCGGCCGAGGTGACCAAAGGCGATCCGAGCCCTCCTGGAGCGCTGAGGACCGTCTGCGGTCACTCGCGCAGGCTGCCGGGGAACAGCACGCCCGCCACCGCGTCACCGGCCGCGCCGCGCAGCGCCGGGTCGTCGCGGATCGCCCGGACGTGCTCCAAGTGGTAGACCCTGCCGCCGATCGCACGGGCGTGCCGGCCCTGCGGATTCTGCGTGGCGCCCAGGTCCGACCGCTACGGCACCGGGCGGCGCTTCGAGGACCACCAGAGCGCGGCGGCGGAGGCCGGGAAGTACTACGGCGACCTCGCGCCGATGCGCGCCAGGTCCGCGCCGCCTACGACGTCGTGGCGAACGACCCGGCGGTCGACGCGAGCCGGATCGTCGTCATCGGCGGCGTCGGTCTTGTCGTCGCTGCCGCACGCGGCCAGCTACAGGGCGAACGCGGCAGCGGCGGTGACAGCGACGAGTTTGGTGCGGAACATGAGCAACCCTCCAGGATCAGGACGTATACGAGTGACTCGGAACAGCGGGATGGACGGATTGGTCGCAGGTCTGCATTGAATCGCCGGCGCCGGCCGGTCGGTACCGGCGCAGCGCGGGTCGGTGCGGGTCAGGGCGGGTCAGTGCTGGTCGGCGCCGAGGCCGACGCCGAGCAGGGCCGGCAGCGTCGTCAGGGGCGCCGACGTGCTGTCGAAGCGCGGTGACGCCACCGACGACCCGGACGGGCACGGCACCGGCATGGCGGCCATCATTGCCGGGCACGGGCACGGGCACGGCCCGGGCAATGCCGACGGCATCCTCGGCATCGCGCCGAAGGTGAAGATCCTGCCGATCCGTATGCTCGACCGGTCGGAGGAGCCCACCAGCGGCGCCTCGGTCATCTCCGCTTCGTTGGAGATCATGAGCAACGACGCCCCGCTGTGGGAGGCCGTGGCGCGGGCGATCGACAAGGGTGTCGTGGTCGTCGCCAGCACCGAAAACGACCACGACTTACGGCTGGCTCCGTCTGTGAGAACGGAGAACGGGGCCCACGTGTGCGCGACCTCCAGTCCCGGGTGGACGGGTCTCTCTTGATCAATGTCCGCGACTTTCGGACCCGCCCTGCGGCCCCGGTGGCGATCAGAACGGCGGGTCGGGTACTGATCTACCGGCCAAACCGGCGACGTTACGTTCAGTAGCGGGGACCCGCTCTCGGGCGGTTACCGGATCTGCCGATGACCGCGCACCTGACCTTGGTCACAGATTGAGGGCTGCCCGAGCATTTTTGGCTGGCCCTGGGACGCTGAACGGTGGCCGCCTTGCGCGGCGGGTGCCCGGGATCGCCGCCGCGACCGGGGCGTGCCTGGCAACCCCGCAAAGAACCGCCCTGAGCTGCCTCCGAGGGGTTGTTTGACAAGCTAAGCCGCCGCGCTACCGGCCGAGCCGGCGCAGCACGCCGTCGCCACGATGATCAGTGTGGTGCGTGTCCTGACGCGTTAGCTTGCCCTGGGGCGATCTTCGCGAAGCACGACGTCAGTAAGTGGCGGTGAGCTCCCGGGCACGGGTCCTGGCCCAGGCGTCGGCTGAGCGAATCTCCTCGATGCTGCCGACGGCGCTGCCACCCAGTTCCGCGACGACCTGCGCCACGGTGTCTACGATCGCGAGGAACGGCAGCCGACCGGCGAGGAAGCGCTCGACGCAGATCTCGTTGGCCGCGTTGTACACGGCGGGCGCGCTGCCGCTGGCCCGCCCCACCTGCCGGGCCAGCGCCACGGCTGGGAACGCCTCGTCGTCGAGGGGCATGAGCCGCCAGTCGTGCGGCCGGGACCAATCGAAGGCACGGGCGGCGCCCGGCAGCCTGTGGGGCCAGGCCAGGCCGAGCGCGATCGGCAGGCGCATGTCGGGCGGGCTTACCTGGGCGATGACCGCGCCGTCGTGGTACTCGACCATCGAATGAATCTCGGACGTGGGATGCAGCAATACCTCGATGTCGTCGTACGCGACGCCGAACAGCAGGTGTGCCTCGATGACCTCGAGCCCCTTGTTGACCAGCGTCGCCGAGTTGACCGTGATGACCGGCCCCATGGACCACGTCGGATGTGCGAGCGCCTGCGCCGCGGTGACCTCGGTGAGTTCCGAGCGCCGACGGCCGCGGAACGGCCCACCGGTCGCCGTGATGATCAGGCGGCGCACCTCGCCGTGCGCGCCGGAGCGCAGAGTCTGGGCCAGGGCGGAGTGCTCTGAGTCGACGGGCACGATCTGACCGGGCCGGGCCGCTCGGGTGACCAGATCGCCCCCGACGATCAGCGACTCCTTGTTGGCCAGGGCGAGGGTGTTGCCCGCCTTCAGCACGGCCAAGGTGGAGGACAGCCCCAGGGCGCCATCAATGGCGTTGAGGACCACGTCGCAGCGACCGGCGGCCACCTGCTCGACGCTCTCCGGTCCCGTCAGGATCGACGGCATTCGCCAGGCGCCGGGAGCCAGGCGTCGTCGGGAGGCCTCGGCGGTGATCGCCTCGCGGAGCGGGTCGGCGGCGTCCGCCCAGGCGACGGCGACCTCGACCGGGTTCAGGTCGAGGACCTGCTCGGCCAGCAGCTGGAGACGGGTGCCACCGGCCGCCAGCGCGGTCACCCGAAACCGGTCGGGGTTTCGCCGGACAACGTCTACCGCCTGCGTACCGACCGATCCGGTCGAACCGAGCACGACTACGTCACGCGGGAAGGCTGCCCCTCCGACCTGATCTTGGCTGTCCATGGCGCTTATCATTCACCATCGCGAACTCCTGATGTCCACCCGCCGCCATCGCGGACGCGCGGCACGGTACGCAGCGAGCGGCACCAGCCCGGCGGCCAAGAGTAGCGCGGCCCGGGGCGGCCGCTCCGGCGGCGCAAGGGCACCCAGATGCCACGGCCAGACGTGCACCTCAAACTGCACGGCGCGGATCGGCGACGTCGCCGTCGAGGGCTGCGACTTCCTGTATCTGGACGAGAGAGGCCTGATCGACGAGTTGACGGTCATGGCTCGTCGGTTGTCCACCGCGCAAGCGTTGGCCGCCGCGATGGCTGGTCAGTTCGCGCAGATTCAGTGAGGCCGCCGCTGAATAGGCTCGCCACCCCGCTCGCCACCCACTGCTGGATCACCGCCAAGGTCAGGTGCGCGGACATGCCGCCGTTGGTGCGCGGTCGCGGCGGGTCGACCGTGGCGGGTCACGGACCGTCAACGGCTCGCCGTGGCCGACGCTTCCTGTCTTGGCCGATGAGCGAGCACGGTGGCGTGAATCGTGCCGTGCCGGTCAGCTGAGTTGCGTGTCCCACCAGCGCGGCAGGTCGTCATTCGGCTCTGCCGGACTGGCGAAATGAAACGGCACACTGACGTGCTGCGCAACAGCTCGGCCCTGCTCGGTCGCCTGTTGCGACTCCGGCCAGGGCGGCACCTGTCCGTTGAAGAGCCTGGTGTCGCCGCCGTGCTGCAGCACCGTCAACCGCACCTCGTCGAAGCGGTGATGGTGGCGGCCAGGTCGGCGCACGATGGCAACGAGGACCACGAACCAGCCCTGAGTGTCGCCGTCCCAGAAGGCTTCGACGGCGACGATCGGTGCGGTGACGGCCTCCGCCTTCTCGATCAGCTGCGCGGTCGTCAACGGCGGTGGCGGTGGCTCGAGGAGGCCCTGCCGGTCGAGTTCGGCACGGCGCTCGATCAGCAGATCCTGCGCCTCAAACAGGCCGGGCGGTGGTTGCTGCGGGCCCTCCTCACGCAAGAGGACGACTGCCTGGATCAACCGATTCGTGCACAGCAACGCGTCGATCCGCTCCAGCAGCCGTGGGTCTGTCGTGCTCCACCAAGCGTCAGCATGATCCACGTCGCCATTATCTTCAGCGGCCGCAGCGTCAGTGAAGGGTCATGATCGACGCACTCTTCTGCCGTTGCGACACGAGGTCACACCTTGCGAGTGAACTCACTGATTGGAGGCCGACCGATGTCGGTGGTGTAGTTCCGGCGCGTGCTCACTGC
>NZ_JBIAYW010000006.1:570284-603276 GCF_042898305.1 Dactylosporangium sp. NPDC000521 | reverse complement strand
GCCCCCAGTTAGACCACTGGGTTGATAGGCCGGAAGTGGAAGCCTGGTAACAGGTTTGAGCTGACCGGTACTAATAGGCCGAGGACTTGACCTCATACAACGAGTTGTAGAGAGTAACGCATCCACTGTGTGATTCTGAACCAACACCAGAACGCACCCCCGAGAAGTTGGGGTGTGCGGTGGTTGACAGGTTCATAGAGTTACGGCGGCCATAGCGGAGGGGAAACGCCCGGTCCCATTCCGAACCCGGAAGCTAAGCCCTCCAGCGCCGATGGTACTGCACCCGAGAGAGTGTGGGAGAGTAGGACGCCGCCGGACAAATTTTCGATTAAGGGCCGCCCTTTCCTGGGGCGGCCCTTAATTCGTTTACCGGGTCGAGCGCATGCGGCGCACCCCGGTCGGGAAGGATGAAGTCGTGACTGCAGGACCCCACGACCGCGACAACAGCGGGCAGGACCGGGGCGAGCGCCCCGCTTCCGGCGACCGCAAACCACGTTGGACCGGCGCCGACCGCGATCGCGGGTCGGCCTCGAGTTCCCGTGCGCCCCGCGACGGCGACCGCTCGGGTCAGGACCGCTCCGGCGGCTTCCGCGACCGTGAGGGCGGGCCGCGTGGCGGTGGCTTCCGTGACCGTGACGGCGGCTCCGGGGGCGGCTACCGCTCCGGCGACCGCACGTCCGGCGGCGAGCGTTCCGGTGGGTTCCGGTCGGGCGACCGCGCCGGCGGATCCCGCGACGGCTATCGCGCCGGCTCCGGTGGCTACCGGTCCGGTGACCGTCCGGCCGGCGGCGACCGCTCGGGCGGCTACCGCTCCGGCGGCGAGGGTGGCTCCGGCGGCTTCCGGGGCGGCGACCGGCCCGCGCACCGCGACGGGGAGCGCTCCGGCGGTTTCCGTCCGCGCGAGGGCGGCGATCGGTCCGGCGGGTTCCGCGACCGGGACGGCGGCGGGCCGCGCGGCGACCGTGGTGACCGGCCGGGCGGGTTCCGCTCGGGTGGTTCCGGCGGGTCCGAGGGGTACCGGTCCGGTGGGGGCTACCGCTCCGGCGGCGACCGGCCGGGGTTCCGTGACGGGGAGCGTTCCGGTGGCTTCCGTCCGCGTGAGGGTGGCGACCGTTCCGGTGGCTTCCGCGACCGCGACGGTGGGCCGCGGGGCGACCGTGGGGACCGGCCGGGTGGCTTCCGGGACCGCGACGGCGGGTCGGGCGGCTTCCGCGATCGTGACGGCGCGCCTCGCGGCGACCGGCAGGGCGGCTTCCGTGATCGCGACGGCGCGCCTCGCGGCGACCGGCAGGGCGGGTTCCGCGACCGTGACGGCGCGCCTCGGGGTGACAGGCCCGGGTTCCGCGACGGTGCGTCGCGTGGAGACAGGCCGGGCGGATCCGGTGGGTTCCGTGACCGTGACGGTGGACCGCGGGGCGACCGCGGCGACCGGCCCGGTGGGTTCCGTGACCGCGACGGCGGGCCCCGTGGGGACCGGCCGGGTGGCTTCCGGGACCGTGACGGTGCGTCCGGCGGGTTCCGTGACCGCGATGGTGGGCCGCGGGGCGACCGCGGCGACCGGCCCGGTGGGTTCCGTGACCGCGACGGCGGGCCCCGTGGGGACCGGCAGGGTGGCTTCCGGGACCGTGACGGCGGGTCGCGGGGCGACCGGCCTGGGTTCCGTGACGGTGACCGGCAGGGCGGGTTCCGCGACCGGGACGGATCGCGTGACGGTGGTCCTCGTGGCGGCGGGTTCCGTGACGGTGGGCCGCGTGGCGACCGTGCCGGTGGTTTCCGGGATCGGGACGGCGGGCCGCGGGGTGACCGGCCGCCGTTCCGGGACAACGCCGCGCGTGGGGACCGGCCGTCGTTCCGTGACGGTGGACCGCGTGACGGTGCTGCTCGTGGTGGCGGGTTCAGGGATCGTGACGGCGACCGGCCGGGGTACCGCGACCGGGGTGACCGGCCCGGCGGGTTCCGGGACCGGGACGACCGCGGTGAGCGGACCGGTGGGTTCCGTGACCGTGACGGTGGCCCCCGCGGGGACCGGCCGAGTGGGTTCCGTGACCGTGACGGCGGGCCCCGTGGGGACCGGCCGAGTGGGTTCCGTGATCGTGACGGTGGTCCTCGTGGGGATCGGCCGGGTGGGTTCCGTGATCGTGACGGTGGTCCTCGTGGCGGTGGGTTCCGGGACCGGGACGACCGGGGCTCCGGCGGGTTCCGCGACCGGGGTGACCGGCCGGGCGGGTCCGGTGGGTTCCGTGACCGTGACGGTGGACCGCGGGGCGACCGCGGGGACCGGCCCGGAAACTTCCGCGACGACCGGGGCGGGCCGCGGCGTGACCGCGGCGACCGGCCCGGGCAGCGCGACGGCGGTCCCCGTGGCGGTGGCTTCCGCGACCGGGACTCCGGCGGGCGTGGTGCCGGCTTCCAGCGGCCCGAGGGGCTGCGGCGCGACGACGCCGGCGGGTACCGGCCGCGGCAGAGCGACCCGGGTTTCGTCGCCGAGGAGATCGAGGGCGAGGAGACCGTCAGCCGCGTCGCGGACCCGGTGCTCGCCGACGACATCGACCCGGCGGAGCTGGACCGTGAGGTGCGCAGCGAGCTGAGCTCGCTGGCCCGGCCCGTCGCGGAGGAGGTGGCCCGGCGGCTCATCGCGACCGGGCAGCTGCTCGAAGACGACCCCGAGCTGGCCCTCGCCCACGCGCTCGTCGCACGGCGGAAGGCGTCGCGCATCGCTGTGGTACGTGAGGCCGCCGGTCTCGCCGCGTACCACGCCGGGGAGTGGCAGACGGCGCTCGGTGAGCTGCGGACGTACCACCGGATGACCGGCCGGCAGACGCACATCGCGGTCATCGCCGACTGCGAGCGGGCGCTCGGGCGGCCGGAGAAGGCGATCGACCTGTTCCGGACCGCGGACCGGGAGAAGCTCACCGCCGAGGAGATCGTCGAGCTGCTGATCGTCGCCGCCGGTGCGCGCGGCGACATGGGGCAGCAGGACGCCGCCGTGGCGATGCTGCAGGTGCGCGAGCTGACGTCGGCACCCGAGGCGGTGTGGGCGGCCCGGCTGCGGTACGCGTACGCCGACGCCCTCCTGCGTGCCGGTCGCCGGGAAGAGGCCCGCGAGTGGTTCGCGCGCGCCGCCGACCTGGACGAGGACCTCGCCACCGACGCGGCCGAGCGGCTGCTGGAGCTCGACGGCATCGTCCTGGACGGCGACGATGACGACGACGAGGACCTCGCCGAGGACCGCGCCCCTGCCGACGACCGCGACGAGGACGAGGACGACGAGGACGACCGCGACGACGAAGACGACCGCGACGAAGATGACGACGCGGACGACTACGACGACGAGGACGACTACGACGACGACGACGCGGACCAGGACGACGAAGACGACTACGACGATGACGACGTAGACGACCAGGACGATGACGACGTAGACGACCAGGACGACGACCGCGACGGCGACTACGACGAAGAAGACGAGGACGCCGACGACGAGAACCCGGACGACCTGGACGACGACCGCGACGGCGACCGCGACGGCGAGCTGGACGACGAAGGCGACGGCGACCACGGGGACGACGACCGCGGCGAGGACGACGCGGACGACGACCGCGACACCGACGGCGAGGACCGGACGGTGACGGGCGCCGCTCGTACCGACGCGGAAAACGACGACAGAGGGACGGCGCGTGGCTGAAACCGCGGCCGAGGACCTCGTCAGCCACTATGACCTCGTCATCTTCGACCTCGACGGGGTCCTGTACCTCGCCGACCAGGTCATCCCGGGCGCCGCGGAGGCGTGTGCGCGGCTGCGCGAGCGGGGCATTCCCAGCGCGTACGCCACGAACAACGCCTCGCGGCTGCCCGGTGACGTCGCGGCGCTGCTGACGCGCATCGGCATCCCCGCCGACGTGCGGGAGGTCGTCACGTCCGCGCACGCGACGGCGCTGCTGCTCGCCGAGCGGTTCGCGGCCGGCACGCCGGTGCTGATCCTCGGGGCGCCGGCGCTGCAGGAGGAGGTCAGGGCCGTCGGGCTCCGGCCGGTCACCGACCCTTACGAGGCCGAGGTGGTCGTGCAGGGGTACGGGCCGGACGTCGCCATGCGGGACCTCGCCGACGCGTCGGTCGCCATCCGGGCCGGCGCGAAGTGGATCGCGACGAACGCCGACAAGACGCTGCCGTCGCCGCGCGGGCCGCTGCCCGGGAACGGCTCGCTGGTCGTGGCGCTCGCCACGGCCCTCGGGCGGCAGCCGGACACGATCGTCGGCAAGCCCGACCCGACGCTGTTCCTGGAGGCGGCGCGGGAGCGGTCGGCGGCACACCCGATCGTCGTCGGCGACCGGCTCGACACCGACATCGAGGGCGCGTACCGGGCGGGCATGGACAGCCTGCTCGTCCTCACCGGGGTCAGCGACGCCGCCGAACTCCTGGCCGCGCCGGTCGAGCGGCGGCCCACGTTCGTCGCGGAGGACCTGGCGGGGCTGTTCGAGACACCGCCGGAGGCCGGGACGAACCAGTGGCGCGTCGACGACCTCGGCGACCGCTGGGAGCTGACCGGCGACGGGCGGCGGGTGGACGCGCTGATGGCGCTGTGCTCGGTCGCGTGGGCGGCGGGTGAGGTCCGGCCCGTCACGGCGAACGGCGAGGCCGCCACGGCGGCGCTGCAGTGGATGAAGCTCTGATCGAGCCCTAGAGCAGCTTCCGCAGCTTCAGCAGGTCGAACACGCCCGCGTCGATCTTGATGCGGCCGCTGGTCCAGGCCTGCATGACGTTGAGCTCACCGTTGACGAGGGCGACCAGGTCGTCGCTCGTCGCGGTGAGCTTGATCTTCGCGCGGGGGTCGTCGCCGTCGGTCAGGCCGGAGATCTGCCCGTCCTTCAGCTGCCCGTGGAACGCCACGTTCAGGTCCGTGACCCGGCAGGCGAGGGAGCGGTCGAAGTCCAGCTTCTCCCGGGCCTCCGCGGCGTTCGCGGCGAGCTTCGCCCCGAGTTTCTGCAGCGCGGCGCGGCATTCCTCGACCGTGGCCATGTTTCCCCCCGTTTCCGTGCATCCAAATGTCCAATGCGGACACTTGGATTGTGACCGTACCGTACGGCGTCACGGACCGCCCGGTAGCGTGAACAGCGGTACACCACTTGGAGGAGAGGCGCAACCATGGCTCAGGAAGCCTGGCGGGCATACCTGGAACTGGCCTACGGCATGACCGAGGCGACGACCAAGAAGGCGACCAAGACGGTCCGGAGGCTGGTCGGCAGGAGCGGCGCGACCGCGGAGCAGCTGCAGGTGATGGCGGAGGACCTGCTGAAGGCCGGCACGGCCAACCGTGAGGCGATGACCAAGCTCGTCCGGTACGAGCTGGACCGCGCCCTGGGCGCCGTCGGTCTCGCCACGGCGGAGGAGGTCTCGGCGCTGACGAACCGCGTGCACGAGCTGGAGGCGAAGCTGAAGGCGGCCGCCGCGAAGCCGGCACCGGCCGAGCCTGCCGCCACGTCGCCGATCGAGCTCTCGCCGGTCGAGCCGGAGCCGGCGCTGCCGGTCGGGGCCGAGGCCGTCGAGCCGGAGGCCGTCGCGCCGGCGGTGAAGAAGACGGTCGCGAAGCGGGTGGTCGCCAAGAAGACGGCCGCCGCTCCGGCGAAGACCGCCCCGGCCCGGAAGTCGGCGGCCACGAAGGCCGCCCCCGCGCAGGCCGAGGCGCCGGCGGCACCCGTCAAGAAGTCGGCCCCGGCGAAGAAGGCGGCGGCGAAGGCCGCGGTCGAGAAGATCGCTGAAGCGTCGGATGTGGCGCCTGTGAAGAAGGCCTCGCCGCGGAAGCGGGCGTCGTCCTCGTGAGCATCACTCCCGGTCCAGGTCCAGCTCCCGTCCCCGGTCCGGGCCCGATGCCGGGTCCGCCCGGTGCGGCGGCGCTCGGGCGGGTCGAGGCGGCGGTCGAGGCGCTCAACGGGGTAGCGTCGCTGCCGTTGCAGCGTCAGGTCTCGGTGTACGCCGATGCCCACCGCACGCTGCAGGAGACGTTGGGCACGATCGAGGAACGGTGATGGCGCGGCGGACACGACTCGATGCCGAGCTGGTGCGCCGCGGCCTGGCCCGGTCGAGGGAGCAGGCGGCAGCGCTGATCGCCGAGGGGCGCGTCGAGGTGCGCGGCGTCGTGGCCGGCAAGGCGGCCGCCCAGGTCGACCCGGCCGACCCCGTCCACGTGCTCGCCTCGCCCGGCGGCGACGAGTACGTGTCGCGGGGCGGCCACAAGCTGGCCGGCGCGCTCGCGGCGTTCGAGGCGCTACCGGTACAGGGGCGGCGGTGTCTTGACGCCGGAGCGTCCACGGGCGGCTTCACCGACGTGCTGCTGCGCCGGGGCGCGGCGTCCGTCGCGGCCGTGGACGTCGGATACGGCCAGATCGCCTGGTCCCTGCGCACCGACGAGCGGGTGACGGTGATCGAACGCACGAACGTGCGCACGCTGACACCGGACGTCATCGGCGGGCCCGTCGACCTGACCGTGGCCGACCTGTCGTTCATCTCGCTGCGGCTCGTCCTCGCCGCCCTCGCGGCCTGCACGTCGGCCGACGGGGATCTGGTACCGATGGTGAAGCCGCAGTTCGAGGTCGGTAAGGAACGGGTCGGGGAGGGCGGCGTCGTGCGGGACCCGGCGCTGCGCGCGGAGGCGGTGCTGGACGTTGCGGCCGTCGCCGCGGAGCTCGGCCTCGGCGTCGCGGGGGTGACGGTCAGCCCGCTGCCCGGACCGTCCGGCAACGTCGAGTTCTTCCTCTGGCTGCGCCGCGACGCGCCCCCGGTGTCCCGTGCCGCGGTGTACGAGGCGGCCTCCGCCTCTCTGGAAGGATTGGTTCCGTGACGGGTCCGGAGCACAGCGGGGGGCCGAGAGAGGCGCTGCTCGTCACCCACACGGGGAAGCGCAGCAACAACGAGCACGCCCGGACGGTGGCCGCGGACCTGCTCGACAACGGGTTCACGGTCCGCGTCCTCGCCGAGGAGGCCGGCGAGCTCGACATCCCGCGGGCCGTCCCGGTCAGCGGCGAGGCCGCCGCGCAGGGCGTGGAGATCGTGTTCGCGCTCGGCGGCGACGGCACCCTGCTGCGGGCCGCCGAGCTGGCCCGGCCGGCGAAGGCGCCCCTGCTCGGCATCAACCTGGGCAAGGTCGGGTTCCTCGCCGAGGCCGAGATCGGCGACGTCGACAAGGCCGTCCGAGAGGTCGTCGAGCGCTCGTACACCGTCGACGAACGCCTCACGGTCGACGTCTTCGCCGAGCACGACGGGCGTCCGGTCGGCTCCTCGTGGGCGCTCAACGAGGTGACGGTGGAGAAGGGCGCCCGCGAGAAGATGCTGGAGCTGCTCGTCGAGGTCGACGGCCGGCCCCTGTCCCGCTACGGCTGCGACGGCGTCGTGTGCGCCACGCCGACGGGCTCGACGGCGTACGCGTTCTCCGCCGGTGGCCCGGTCGTGTGGCCGGAGCTGGAGGCGCTGCTGCTGGTGCCGATCAGCGCGCACGCCCTGTTCAGCCGGCCGCTCGTCATCGCACCGACCTCGACGATCACCGTGAACGTCGAGCCGTTCACCAGCTTCGCGCTGCTGTCCTGCGACGGCCGGCGGGTCATGGACCTCGCGCCGGGATCGACGGTCACCGTGCGGCGCGGCGCGCTCCCCGTCCGGGTGGTCCGCCTGCGTGAGCGACCCTTCACCGACCGCCTCGTCGCGAAGTTCGACCTGCCGGTCGACGGTTGGAGACACAACAAACGGCACGGCTGAGTGGAGAAGTGTCGTACCCCGCGGCTAGTGTCTCTGCTTGTGCTGGAGGAACTCCGCATTACCGGACTCGGCGTTATCGAAGACGCCACACTGCCCCTTGGCCCGGGCCTGACCGTCATCACGGGCGAGACAGGCGCGGGAAAGACCATGGTCGTGACCAGTCTCGGCCTGCTGTTCGGCGGACGCGCCGACGCGGGCCGGGTCCGCGCCGACCCTGGCCGCGCCACCGTCGACGGCCGGCTCACGCTGCCCGCGCACCTGCGGGCGGCGGTCGAGGGCCGCATCGTCGACGCCGGCGCTGAGATCGACGACGACGGCACCCTGCTGATGAGCCGCACCCTGACGGCCGAGGGCCGCTCCCGTGCGCACGTCGGCGGCCGCACCGTGCCCGTCGCGGTCCTCGGCGAGGTCGGCGAGCGCGTGTTCGCCCTGCACGGCCAGTCCGACCAGCTGCGCCTGCTGCGCCCGGCCGAGCAGCGTGCCGCCCTGGACCGTTACGCGGGGCCCGAGCACGAGAAGCTGCTGGGGCGCTTCGCCGAGCTGTACACCCGCTGGCGCGCGGTCGAGGACGACCTCGCCGACCGCCGGGCCAACGCCAGGCAGCGCAGCCAGGAGGCCGACCTGCTCCGGCTCGGCCTCGACGAGATCAGCCGCGTCGACCCGCAGCCCGGCGAGGACGAGCTGCTGCGCGAGGAGGCGCAGCGGCTCGAGCACGTCGAGGGCCTGCGCAGCGCCGCCCAGCTCGCCCACGTCTCCCTGACCGGCACCGGCGACGGTGACGACGTCGTCGACGTGCTGAGCCTGCTGTCCACCGCCCGGCGCACCCTTGAGGCGCAGACCGGCGTCGACCGGGTCCTCGGCGAGCTCGCCGCCCGCCTCGACGAGGTCGCCACCCTCGCGGGTGACGTGACGACGGAGCTCGGCAGCTATCTCGCCTCCCTGGACGCCGACCCCGGCCGCCTCCAGGAGGTGTACGAGCGCCGCGCCGCGCTGCGCGCCCTCACCCGCAAGTACGCGGAGGACGTCGACGGCGTCGTCGCCTGGGCCGACCGCGCCCGCGCCAAGCTCGGCGAGCTCGACACGTCCGACGAGCTGCTCGAGGAGCTCGACCGGGAGCGCCGCCGCCTGCACGGCGAGGTCGCCGACCTCGCCGCGACCCTGTCCGCGGCCCGTCAGGAGGCGGCCGGCCGGTTCGCCGCCGACGTCACCGTCGAGCTGGCCGGCCTCGCCATGCCGCACGCCCGCATCCACGTCGTGGTCGCACCCAAGCCCGCCGGCGGCGGGGCAACCGTCCCCACCGCCGACGGCACCGAGGCCGGCGTCGGCCCCGACGGCGCCGACGACATCGAGCTGCGCCTCCTGCCGCACCCCGGCGCCCCCGCCCAGCCCCTGCAGAAGGGCGCCTCCGGCGGTGAGCTCTCCCGCGTCATGCTGGCCATCGAGGTCGTCTTCGCCGGCGTCGGCGGCCCGCCCACCCTGGTCTTCGACGAGGTCGACGCGGGCGTCGGCGGCACCGCGGCGGTCGAGATCGGCAAGCGCCTCGCCCGCCTCGCCCGCGACCACCAGGTCCTGGTCGTGACGCACCTGCCGCAGGTGGCCGCGTTCGCCGACCGGCACCTCGTCGTCGCCAAGGACACCGGCGGCGCCGTCACCACCAGCGGCGTCCGCGTCGTCGAGCACACCGACCGCGCCCGCGAGCTCGCCCGCATGCTGGCCGGCCTGCCCGACTCCGACCTGGGCATCGCACACGCGGAGGAGCTCCTGTCGGTCGCCGACCGCGAGAAGTCCAACCCCTGACCGCCCGCCACCGCCCGCCGGCGGTGACACGGTTGCCATCGGGCCAACGCCGATGATCCGGAAGACTTGTGGTCGCTCTGGCGGCAACTTCTCTTCCGGATCATGAGGTTGTCCGCTGGGCGTGTTGTGTGGCTGGTCGCGTTTGGTGGCGGGGTGGTTTCCGTGATCCGGAAGACTTGTGGTCGTCCTGGCGGCAATTTCTCTTCCGGATCATGAGGGTGGCTGCTGGGTGCGTGTTGTGCGGTAGTTCTTCACCGGGTCATGGGGGGCTTCGGATGGGGCGGGTGCGGGTGGTGGAGGTTTGGCGGTACGCGATGAAGTCCGCAGGAGGGGAGCGGCTCGGAGCGGTTGAGGTCGGGGCGCACGGGGTGGTGGGGGACCGGCGGTGGGCCTGTGTCGATGAGGACGGGGTGGTGGTCAGCGCGAAGCAGCCCCGGCTCTGGGGGCGGCTGCTGCAGGTCCGCGCCGCGGGTGGCCGGGTGCGGGTGCCCGGCGGGGAGTCGGCGGTGCTCGACGAGACGGCCGGTGGGCTGCTGTCGGCGTGGCTGGGGCGGGCCGTGACGGTGACCGATGTGGTGCCTGAGGGGGCGGTGCTGCGGCGGTACTGGCCGCAGGAGCGGGGCATGATCCCGTCCTGGGCGGCGGCGGGTGGGACGGCGGGCGGCACCGAGGTGCTCAGTGAGATCGGCAGCGGGCGGTTTCACGACTTCGGGGCGGTGCACGTCGTGACGACCGGGGCGTTGCGGCGGCTCGCGGAGGTGCACGGTGCGGCGGTGGACCATCGGCGGTTCCGGCCGAACCTGGTGCTGGAGCTGCCGGAGGACCCCGCGCCAGGAGAGACGGTGGCGGTCGGGGGCGTGCGGCTGCGGGTACAGCTGCCGACACCGCGATGCGTGGTGCCCGCGCTCGACCCCGAGGCGCCGGGGGACCTGGACCGCGGGCTGCTTCGGACCCTCGCGGGGCGTTACCGGACGGCGGTCGGGCAGCTCGGGACGGCGGCGTGTTTCGGCTGGTACGCGACGGTGGAGCAGACGGGACGTATCGAAACCGACGGGTGATGGTCGTCCGCACGACGGTCGATGTTCGGCGCGTCAGGGGACAGTCGGGCGATGCGGGACCTCGTTGAGTCGTTCGCGGCGACGCCGTGGGTGGTGCTGGTCGTGTTCGTGGTGGCCGCGCTGGACGCCGTGGTGCCGTTGTCGCCGAGCGAGTCGACGCTGATCGCGGTCGCGGTGCTGTCCGCGCAGGCGGGCCGGCCGGCGATCTGGCTGGTCATCGTCGCCGCGGCGGCCGGGGCGTTCGCGGGGGACGTGGTGTCGTTCCGGATCGGGGTCAGGGCGGGGGCCGGCGTGCTGCGGCGGCTGCTGACGAGGCGGCGTGGGCAGCAGGTGTACGCGTGGGCGCGGCGCACCCTGACCGAACGGGGCGGCCAGGTGCTCGTGTTCGCCAGGTACCTGCCGGGTGGCCGGTCCGCGTCGGCCCTGGCCGCCGGGGTGGTGGGCTACCCCGCGGGGCGGTTCCAGGCGTGGACGGCCGTCGGGGTGAGCGTGTGGGCGGTCATGGCCGGGTCGATCGGGTACGCGTCCGGGCGGTTCCTCGACGGGCGGCCCTGGCAGGCGTTGCTGCTCGCCTACGCGGGCGCGGCGGCGCTCCTGCTGGTCGCCGAAGCGCTCCGCCGGGTCACCTCAGCGGGTGCCCGAGAGCAGGGCCTCCGCGAGCAGGGCGTTCGCGAGCAGGGCCTCCGCGAGCAGCAGGACGGCTCACGGTAGGCCGATGAGGAGGTTGACCCTGGTGCCGCGCGGCGCGACGGTGAGCGGCAGCGTCGACTGTTCCAGGACGATCATGGTGCCGCTGGGGCCCACCTCGCGGATCACACCTAGCTCGAGGCCGGCGGCCCGCAGCTCGGTGGCCGCCTCGGTGGGTGACTTCCCGGTGAGATTGGGGACCAGGGTCAGGCTGATCGACGAGAGGCTCACTGCGACTCCTTCCGTTGTTTCCACGGACTAGAGGGGCCCGGAGCCGTCGTGAATACGCGGAAAATGTGTCGTCTGGCTGACAGTCGGGCAGAGTGACTGGCATCACCCCGTGCCGAAAGGTCCCCTTCCACCTGGTAGTGGACATGTCGTGCGCGGCTTTTGTCAGGGGTCCATGCCAGGATGGTTGAGATGCGACTTCCAACCTTGCGCCGCACCCGGCCCGCCGAGCCGGGTGTCATCGGTGGCGTCGTGCGGCTGGATCGGCGGACCAAACGCTTGGTGGGCCGGCTGCGCCCCGGTGAGATCGCGGTCATCGACCACGTCGATCTCGACCGCGTCGCCGCCGACTCGCTCGTCGCGGCAGGGGTCGCGGCGGTGCTCAACGCGAAGCCGTCGGTGTCGGGCCGCTATCCCAACCTGGGTCCCGAGGGGCTGATCAAGGCGGGCATCCCGCTCGTCGACGACCTCGGCGAGGAGCTGTTCGAGCGGCTGCGGGAGGGCGAGACCGTCCGCATCGACGGCGACACCGTGTATGTCGGTGAGGACGCGGTCGCGAAGGGGCAGCGGCAGGACGCGGAGACGGTCGCGCTGTCGATGGCCGACGCCCGCGAGGGCCTGTCGGTGCAGCTGGAGGCGTTCGCCGCCAACACGATGGAGTATCTGAAGCAGGAGCGCGCGCTGCTGCTCGACGGCGTCGGCGTGCCCGAGATCCAGACGGAGATCGCCGGGCGGCACTGCCTGATCGTGGTCCGCGGCTATGACTACAAGGCCGACATCGACGTGCTGCGGCCCTACATCCGCGAGTACAAGCCCGTGCTGATCGGGGTCGACGGCGGGGCCGACGCGCTGGTCGAGGCCGGCTACACGCCGGACATGATCATCGGTGACATGGACTCGGTCTCCGACGACGTGCTGCGCTGCGGCGCCGAGGTGGTCGTGCACGCCTACCCCGACGGGCGGGCGCCCGGGCTGGCGCGCGTGCAGCGGCTGGGTGTGGAGGCGATCACGTTCCCGGCGGCGGCGACGAGTGAGGACATCGCGATGCTGCTCGCCGACGAGAAGGGCGCCTCGCTGCTCGTGGCGGTCGGCACGCACAACACCCTGATCGAGTTCCTCGACAAGGGTCGCGGCGGCATGGCCTCCACCTTCCTCACCCGGCTGAAGCTCGGTGGCAAACTGGTCGACGCCAAGGGCGTCAGCCGGCTCTACCGGCAGAGCCTGTCGGGGTCGTCGCTGATCCTGCTGCTGGCCTCGGCGATCGCCGCGATGGCGGCGGCGCTGGCGGTGACCACGATCGGCCGGGCGTATCTGAGCGTCATCGCCGAGTGGTGGGACAACCTGATCTTCACGCTGTTCTCCTAGCGCCGCTCGACCGGGCGCTGCTTCTTTCTGGACGGGACCGTTTCCTGTGATCAACTTCCGGTACCACGTGGTGTCGCTGGCCGCCGTTTTCCTGGCGCTCGCCATCGGCCTCGTCGTCGGGACCGCGGCGGCGAACGGGCCGCTCGCCGACCAGCTCAACGACCAGGTGAACAAGATCACCGACGAGAAGCAGCAACTCCGTGACGACCTGGACCAGTCCCGGGAGGAGCTGAAGAAGAACGCGGACTTCGCGACCGAGGTCGCCCCGATGCTGCTCAACGGCAAGCTCCCGGGGCGCAACGTGCTGCTGGTCAAGATCGAGGGCAGCGACAAGGACGTCGACACCGCCGCCGACGGCATCGCCGGCATGCTGCAGACCGCCGGCGCCAAGGTCACCGGCACGGTCACGATCAAGGAGAAGTTCACCGCCGCGTCCAGCGACGATAACCTGCTCGACCTCGCCGAGTCCTCGGCGCCGCCGGCGATCAGCGGCGCCCTGCCCAACAACGGCAAGGGCCAGGAGACGTCGGCCGCGCTGCTCGCCGCGGTCCTGGTCGCCGACAAGCCCGGCACCCCGCAGATCGACGGCACCAGGAAGGTCCTGTCGGCGTACGAGGCAGGCGGCTGGATCGGCATCAACGGCGACCTGAAGACCCCGGCGGACGCGGTCATCGTCATCGCCGGCGCGCCCGCCAGCGGCAAGGACGCGAAGGAGCGCAACGCGGTCGCCCTCACGGTCGTGAGCCGCTTCGCCCTCGCGCTGTCCAACGACATGGTGGTCGCCGGGCTGTCCGCCAACGGCCTGGTGTCCGCGGTCCGCGACGACGCCTCGATCGCCAAGAGCGTGTCGACGGTCGACAACGCCGTCACCGCGAATGGCCAGGTCGCCGCCGCCCTCGCCCTCGTGGAGCGGATCGGCGGCAAGACCGGCCACTACGGCATCGGCAGCGGCGCCAGCAGCCTGCTGCCCAAGACGGCGGGTGTGGTCAGTGGTTCGTAAGCTGCTCGCCGCCGCCGCGGGGGCGGCCGCCGCCAGGGCCGCGCTGCGTGAGCTGCGCGGCCTTCCGGCCCTCGACCGCACCAACTTCCGCGGCCGCACCGTCTCCCTCGCCGGCGGCCCCGCCCTCGCCCTCGGCGCCGCCGCGGGCGCGGTCCTCGGCGCCGCCGGCCGCTCCACCACCCGAGGAGCCGGCAGCACTACCGGTCGCGGGGCCAGCGGCACCACCGGTCGCGGGGCCGGACGCGGGGCCGGACGCGCCACTGGGCGCGCCGCGGGACGGCTCATCGGGTCCGCCGACGGGGCCGCTGACGCCGTGGACGGCGGGCGGGAGCCGGACGCGCCGGAGGAGCCGGTGGCCGCGACACCGCCGAGGCAGCGCCGCGGCCGGGCCGGCCGGGCCGGCCGGGCTGGTCGGGGCGGTCAGCGGGCGAAGGTGCGGCTGACCGGGCGGGGGCCCGCCGTGATGGGCGCCGCGGCGGTCGCCGGGCTCGGCGCGGGAGCGGTCGGGCTCTACGACGACCTCGTCGGCGGGCGGCCCGAGCACTCGGCCAAGGGTTTCCAGGGCCACCTCGGCGCGCTGCGGGAAGGCCGGGTGACCAGCGGCCTCGTGAAGATCGCCGGGGTCGGCGCCGCGGGACTGGTGGCGGCGGCGCTGCTGCCCCGGCGGCGGGCCGTCGACGTGCTGCTCGGGGCGGGCGTCATCGCCGGCACGGCGAACCTGTTCAACCTGCTGGACCTGCGACCCGGGCGGGCGATCAAGGCCGGCATGCTGGTCGGCGCGCCGCTCGCGGCCGGCAAGGGCGGCGGCGTCGCGGCCGGGGCGCTCGGGGCCGCCGGAGCGCTGATCGCCGACGACCTCGGCGAGGAGATCATGCTCGGCGACGCCGGGGCGAACGCGCTCGGCGCCGTGCTCGGCACCGCGTACGTGGCCCGCGCCGGCACGTTCGGCCGGCTCGCCGCGCTCGCGGGGCTGGTCGCGCTGACCGCGGCGAGCGAGAAGGTCAGCTTCACGCAGGTCATCGAGAGGACCCCGGCGCTGCGCGTGCTCGACCACCTCGGCCGGCTGAAGCCCACCGCCCCGCCCGCCATGGCCACCCCACCCGCCGCGCCGGACGTCGAAGAGGGGGACGGGTCCGGGACGGCAGCCGACGAAGCGGCCAGGATGGCCGTACCGGAGAAGCCGAAGCCGTCACCGAGACCACGTCGCGACGGGTGACGGGGAAGCGGCTGGTCGGTGCCGCGGCGCTGGTCGCGGGGCTCACCATGCTGAGCCGGATTGCCGGGTTTGCGCGCATTCTGGTGTTCAACTGGTCGGTCGGGCCGACGTACCTCGGCAACGCGTACACCGCGGCCAACACCATCCCGAACATCATCTTCGAGCTCGTCGCCGGCGGCGCCCTCGCCAGCCTCGTGGTGCCACTGCTCGCCGGGGCGGTGGCCCGCCAGGACCGGCAGGCGGTGGCGCGGACCGTGTCGGCGCTGCTCGGCTGGGTGCTGCTGCTGCTCGTGCCGATGACGGTCCTCGTCGCGCTCCTCGCCCGGCCGCTCGTCGGGCTGCTGATGCCCGGGCAGCCGGCCGGGGCCGTCGACGCCGGGGCCGACATGCTGCGGGTGTTCGCCCCGCAGCTGCCGCTGTACGGGATCGGCATCGTGCTGACGGGCACCCTGCAGACGTACCGGCGGTTCGCGTGGCCGGTCATCGCGCCGCTGCTGTCCAGCGTGACGGTGATGGCGGTGTACGTGACGTTCGGGCGGCTCGCCGGGCGCGGCGCGGACCTCGGCCAGGTGGACGACCGTGACCTGTGGCTGCTGTCCGGCGGCACCACCCTCGCGGTCGCGGTCCTGACGCTCAGCCTGCTCATCCCGCTGCGCCGGCTCGACCTGACGCTCCGCCCGACGCTGAGGTTCGACGTCGGCGGGGTGCGCACCCTGAAGCCGCTCGTCGTCGCCGGGATCGTCACCGTCGGCAGCCAGCAGCTGGTGCTCGGGCTCGCGATCGCGCTCAGCGGCTACGCCGGCAAGGGCGCCGTCGTCGTCTACAGCCTCGCGCAGACGATCTACCTGCTGCCATGGGCGGTGCTCGCCGTGCCGGTGGCGACGACCGCGTACCCGGGGCTGGCGGAGGCCGGCGAGGCGAAGGACCGGCGCGGGTTCGCGGAGGCGCTCGCGCCGGCCCTGCGGACCGTGGTCGTCGTCACGTTCCTCGGCGCGGCCGCGCTGGTCGTGCTCGCCGAGCCGGTCGCGGTCGTGCTCGCCGAGCTGTCGTCGAGACCGCCGGACATCGGGCAGCTCGCCGGCGGCATCACCTGGTTCGCCCCCGGGCTGGTCGGCTACGGGCTGTTCGCGCTGCTGTCGAGGGCCCTGTACGCGGGTGGGAACGCGTACCCCGCCGCCTGGGCGACCGGCCTCGGCTGGGCCGTCGTCGCCGCCACCGCCGTGCCGCTCGCGGTCGCGCTGCCGCTCGACCGGCGCGTCGCCGCCCTCGCGGCGGCCAACTCGATCGGCATGCTCGTGCTCGCGACCGCGCTCTGGCTGACCGTCCGCGCCCGGGCCGGGGTCGAAGCGGTCGCGGGCGCCGCTCGTACCACCGCCGCCGCCGCCACATCGGCAGCCGTCGCCGCGACCGTGGCATTGATGCTCAGAAATGCCGTCTGGAGCGGCGGCACCCCAGGTGTGCCCGCCGCGATCGCACAGGGCATGCTGTGCGGAGTCGCGGTGGCGGTGGTGTTCCTCGCCGGGGTGGCGGTCATGGACCGGCGGACCCTGCAGCGGCTCAGACACAGAAGGGGCTGAGGTGGGAGCCGCCCGAATCGCGTTGGTCCTGGCGTCGAGCACCGGCGGCGTCGGACGGCACGTCGGCATGCTCGTCGACGGTCTCGCCGGTCGCGGCGACGACGTCAGCGTGCACGGCCCGGCCGCCACCGACGAGCAGTTCGGCTTCTCACGGCGCGGCGCGCGGTTCCTGCCCGTCGAGATCCCCGCCAGTCCCCAGCCGGGTGACGTCCTCGCCGTCCGGGCGCTGCGCCGGTCGCTGAAGAACGTCGACGTCATCCACGCGCACGGGCTGCGCGCCGGGTTCGTCGCCGCGCTCGCCCGGCCCGCCGGCACCCCGCTCGTCGTCACCTGGCACAACCTCGTCCTCGCCCAAGGCCTGCGGGCGAAGCTCTACCACCCGCTCGAGCGCCGGGTCGCCCGCACCGCGGACGTCGCCCTCGGCGTCTCCACCGACCTCGTCGAGCGGATCCGGGAGCTCGGCGGCCGCGACGTCCGGCTCGCGCTCGTGCCCGCGCCCGTCCTGCCGCCGCCCGTCCGCACCCGCGACGAGGTCCGCGAGGAGCTCGGCGTCGAGGAGGGCCGGCCGCTCGTCCTCGCCGTCGGCCGCCTGCACCCGCAGAAGGGCTTCGAGAACCTGGTCGCCGCGCGGTGGTCGGAGCCGCAGCCGTACGTGGCGATCGCCGGCAGCGGCCCGTCCTACATGACCCTCGCGCAGCGGATCTCCGCCGAGCACGCGCCCGTGCACCTGCTCGGCTACCGCGAGGACGTCCCGGACCTGCTCGCCGCCGCCGACCTGGTCGTGGTCACCAGCGTGTGGGAGGGGCAGCCGCTGTTCGTCCAGGAGACCCTCGCTGCCGGTGTACCGCTGCTCGCGACCTCCGTCGGCGGCATCCCGGAGGTCGTCGGCGACGGCGCCCGGCTGGTCGAGCCGCACGACGTCGAAGGCTTCACCGCCGCCGCCGAAGCGCTGCTCGCCGACCCGCAGGAGCTGGAGGCGCTCGGCAAGCGCGGCCAGGCCCGCGCCGCCACCTGGCCGACCGAGCGCGACACCCTGGATCAGGTCGAGGCGGTGTACGCGCAACTGCGCACCCGCGGGGACCGTTGATGCGGCACCGGCTGCACCGCTTCACCCCGGCGCTGCTGTCCCTGCTCGTCGGGTTCATCGCGCTGCTCGCCCTCATCCCGCGGCCCGCCGCCGAGGCCGTCCCGCCGTCCGCCGACTACGTGATCATCGTCGGGGTCGCCGGGCTGCGCTGGGACGACGTCAACCCGACCGACACCCCCACCATGTGGCAGCTGGCCGAGCACGGCGCCATCGGCGCGCTGTCGGTGCGCTCCGCGCGGCGGGTCACCTGCGCCGGCGACGGCTGGCTCACGCTCGGCGCCGGCAACTACGCCACGTTCACCACCGGCCCCATCACGTCCACGTGCCCGCCGCTGCAGGTGTCGATCTCGGCCGACGAGACCAGGACCGGCGCGTCGCTGCCCGACCTCGGCGGGGTCGTCGCCAAGAACCGTGCCCTGCACTGGGGCGCGCAGCCGGGCGCGCTCGCCGAAGGCGTCCGCTGCACCACGGCCGTCGGCCCGGGCGCCGCCGTCGCCGCCGCCAGGCCGTACGGGCGGGTCGACCGCTACGCCGACGCCGTCGACGAGGACCTCCTGTCCGCGTGCGCGCTGACCATCGTCGACCTCGGCCAGATCGCCGGCAGCGACGCCGCCTCCCGCGCCTCCGACGCCCGCCGCGCCGACGCCGGGCTGGCCGCCGTCATCGCCAACCGCCCCGACCGCGCCGTCGTCGTGCTCGCCGGCCTCTCCGACCTGGACGCCAGCAGCCGCCTGCACGTCGCGATCGCGCAGGGCCCGGGCTACACCGGCGGCTGGCTCACCTCGCCGTCCACCTCCCGGCCCGGGTACGTGCAGGTCGTCGACCTCGCCCCGACCGCCCTCTCGGCGCTGGACCGGCCGATCCCGGGCAAGCTCTTCGCCGGCGGCGCCGCCACCATGAGCGACGGCCGGCCGGCCTCCGTCGAGCGGGCCGTCGAACGCCTCGCCGACGCCGACCGCGAAGCCAGCGTCCAGCAGCGGGTCGGCTCGTCGTTCTTCACGCTCCTCGTCGTCGCCGAGCTCGCCCTGTTCGTGCTCGTCGTGCCGCTGCTGCGGTGGGCCCGCCGGCCGGCCGGCCCGGTCGCGCACCCGCCGGCCCCGCGGATCGTCGTGCGCACCGCCGAGGTGCTGCTCATCGCCGCGTCGCTCGCCGTGCCCGCCGCGCTCGTCGCCGACCTGCTGCCCTGGTGGCGGTGGTCGTCACCGGGCCTCGGGTTCGGCGGCGTCACCCTCGCCGCGCTCACCGTCGCCACCGCCGTCATCGCGCTCACCTCCTCGCGCAGCCGCGCCAACGCCCCGCTCGGCGGCGTCGCGGCCGTCGGCGCGCTCGCCGTCGCCCTCGACGTGCTCACCGGGGCGCGGCTGCAGCTCAACGGCGTCGCCGGCTACTCCGCCGCGGCCGGCGGGCGCTACGCGGGCGTCGGCGTCATCGGCCTCGGGCTGCTCGTCACCGGCGTGCTGCTCGGCGGCGCCAGCATGGCGCAGCGCTTCGACCGGCGGTGGCGGCCGTTCGTCGTGGCCGTCGTCGGCGGCGCCGGACTGGTCGTCATCGGCAGCCCGTTCCTCGGCGCCGACGCCTCGGGGGCGGTCGCGCTGACCGCCGGGGTGTGCGCGGCCGCCGCGCTGGCCGTCGGCGGCTGGCTCACGTTCACCCGCCTGGCCTGGGCGGGTGCCGCGGCGCTCGCCGTCACCGCCGGGATCGGCGTCATCGACCTCTTCCGCCCCGAGGCGCAGCTCAGCAGCGTCGGGCGGCTTCTCGTGCGTACCCAGGACGGCACCGTCGGCTACATCGCCCGGCGCATCGGCGAGGCCAACGTGGTGACAACCGTCACCAGCCCGCTCACCATCCTGGTCATCGGCACCGTCCTCTACGTGACGTTCGTGCTGCTGAGCGACTGGGGCGGGTTCCGCCGGCTGCTCGGCGTGTTCCCGCCGGTCCGGGGCGCCCTGGCCGGGTTGGTGCTGGCCAGCCTGCTCGCCGGGGTCATCGAAGGGGTGTCGCTCAACGTCCTCGGTGCCGCCCTCGCCACCGCCGCGCCATTGACCGTCCTCGCGTGCCTGCGCGTCCTCGACCACGCCGACGACCGCACCCGGTGACTTTCCCGCAGGCTGGGCCCCCCGGTGTGTCAGGAGCGGGGTCGTTCACCTGCTGTTAGGCTGAACTCCCGTGGATCGCTCTTCGACACGGACCGGTGCGAGCCGGCAGGCTAAGCACATCTTCGTCACCGGGGGCGTCGCCTCCTCACTCGGCAAGGGTCTGACCGGCTCCAGCCTCGGCAGTCTCCTCAGCGCCCGCGGTCTGCGGGTCGTCATGCAGAAGCTGGACCCCTACCTCAACGTCGACCCCGGCACCATGAACCCGTTCCAGCACGGTGAGGTGTTCGTCACCGAGGACGGCGCCGAGACCGACCTCGACATCGGTCACTACGAGCGGTTCCTGGACCAGGACCTGTCCCGCAACGCCAACGTCACCACCGGGCAGATCTACTCGGCGGTCATCGCCAAGGAGCGGCGCGGTGAGTACCTCGGCGACACCGTGCAGGTCATCCCGCACGTCACCAACGAGATCAAGGCCCGCATCCGGGCCATGTCGGCGCCCGGCCCGGACGGCACCGCCCCCGACGTCGTCATCACCGAGGTCGGCGGCACCGTCGGCGACATCGAGTCGCTGCCCTTCCTCGAGGCGATCCGCCAGGTCCGCCACGACATCGGCCGGGACAACTGCTTCTTCCTGCACGTGTCGCTCGTGCCGTACCTCGCGCCGAGCGGCGAGCTGAAGACCAAGCCGACCCAGCACTCCGTCGCCGCGCTGCGCAGCATCGGCATCCAGCCCGACGCGCTCGTCTGCCGCTCCGACCGGCAGATCCCGGAGAAGACGAAGAACAAGCTCGCCCTGTACTGCGACGTCGACGCCGAGGCGGTCGTGTCCGCGCCCGACGCGCCGAGCATCTACGACATCCCCCGCGTCCTGCACGAGGAGGGCCTGGACGCGTACGTCGTGCGCCGCCTCGGCCTGTCCTTCCGCGACGTGGCGTGGAAGAAGTGGGACGACCTGCTCGAGCGGGTCCACCACCCGCGGCAGACCGTCACCGTCGCGATCGTCGGCAAGTACGTCGACCTGCCCGACGCGTACCTGTCCGTCACCGAGGCCGTCCGCGCCGCCGGTTTCGCGCACCGCGCCCGGGTCGAGATCCGCTGGGTGCCGAGCGACACCTGCACCACCCCGGCCGGCGCCGCCCAGGCCCTCGCCGGCGTCGACGGCGTCGTCATCCCCGGCGGCTTCGGCGTCCGCGGCATCGAAGGCAAGATCGGCGCCGCGCAGTACACCCGCGAGCACGGCATCCCGACCCTCGGCCTGTGCCTGGGCCTGCAGTGCATGACGATCGAGGTCCTGCGCAACGTCGGCGGCCTCGCCGGCGCCAACTCCGTCGAGTTCGACGGCGACGCCACCGACCCGGTCATCTCCACCATGGCGGACCAGGAGGACATCGTCGCCGGCAAGGGCGACCTGGGCGGCACGATGCGCCTCGGCGCCTACCCGGCGGTCCTCGCCCCCGGCACGCTCACGGCCGACGCGTACGGCGCCTCCGAGGTGTCGGAGCGGCACCGCCACCGGTACGAGGTGAACAACGCCTACCGCGAGGCCATGACCTCCGCCGGGCTGCGCATCTCCGGCACGTCGCCGGACGGCAGGCTGGTCGAGTTCGTCGAGCTGGACCGGGAGCTGCACCCGTTCTTCGTCGCCACCCAGGCCCACCCGGAGCTCAAGAGCCGCCCGACCCGCGCGCACCCGCTCTTCGCCGGGTTCGTCGGCGCGGCGGTCGCCTACAACGCCGCCGACCGCCTGCCCGTCGAGCTCGAAACGGTCGACGCATGACCTATGAGGTGCTGTCGCACACCGAGCGGTTGCGCAACAAGGTCTTCGCGATCTTCACCGACGACGTCGTCATGCCCGGCGGCGGCTCAGCGCTGCGCGACTACATGGTGCACGTCGGCGCGGTCGGCGTGGTCGCGGTGGACACCGACGGGCGGGTGGCACTGGTCCGGCAGTACCGGCCGGCGGTCCGGCAGGTGCTGTGGGAGCTGCCCGCGGGCCTCGTCGACGTGGAGGGCGAGCCGCTGGTCGACGCGGCGGCCCGCGAACTCGCCGAGGAGGTCGACCTCACCGCCGCGACGTGGGACCTCCTGGCCGAGGTGCACCCGTCGCCCGGCTGCTCCAACGAGAAGATCCGGCTGTTCCTGGCCCGGGACATCTCGCCGGTGCCGGAGGCCGACCGGCACGCCCGCACCCACGAGGAGGCGGAGCTGGAGCTGCACTGGGTCGACCTCGACACGGCGGTCGGGATGGCCCTGAGCGGCGAGATCACCAACGCCGCCTGCATGGTGGGCGTCCTCGGCGCCGCCCACGCCCGCGACCGCGGCTGGAAGCCCCTCCGCCCGGTCTCGACCGCCACCTGACCTGGTTCCCATGATCCGGAAGAGATCTTGTCGCCCTGGCGATCACACGTCTTCCGGATCATGGGAGCGGGTGGTCAGTGCTTCAGCAGGGCGACGGCCAGCGTCAGCAGGGCGCCGGCCGAGGAGACCGTGCGGACCGTGTTCCAGCGGTTCCACGACGCCTCGAAGGCGGCCCGGGCCGCCGCCGGGTCGGTCAGGCCGGCCGCGTCGAGCTGGTCGTTGAGCGGCACGTTGACCGCCGCCGTGACGATGAAGACCACGGCGTACAGGAGCGTCGCCGCGATCAGCCAGGGCAGCATCGGCCGGTGCGAGCCGCCGAGGTGGAGCAGCACGGCGGCGATCGCGGCGAGCAGGGCGCCGACGTAGGCGGTCAGGAACCAGCCGTTGAGGATCGCCGTGTTGATCTTCTGCATGACCTCGACGAACGTGCGGTCCTCGACGCGGCCGAGGGCGGGCATGACCGACGTGGAGTAGGCGAAGAAGACGCCCGCGGACAGGCCGGCGAGCAGGGTGGCGGTGGCGAGGACGACGCTGCGCAACTGTTCCATGCGTATCAGTGAATCCGGTGTACCCGCAGACGCACCATGGCCGAGCATCGCCGATGCATGTGTCATCGTCTACGGTGTGGACGCGTTGACGGCACTGCTCGACGGGCCGAGAGCCCGCGGGGCGTTCCTGCTGCGGTCGGTGCTGACGCCGCCGTGGTCACTGCGGATCCGCGACGAGGCACCCCTCGCTCTGGTTGCGATGGTGCGCGGCGAAGCCACGTACATCCCCGACGACGGAGAGATCCGGAAGATCGGTCCAGGGGACGTCATGGTGATCCGCGGGCCGGGGCACTACACCGTGGCCGACCCGCCCGGCACCGACCCGCAGATCATCATCCATCCGGGGCAGCGGTGCACCACGCCCGACGGCAGGGACCTCGCCGACGTCATGCACCTGGGCGTGCGCACCTGGGGCACCGACGCCGACGGCCCGACGCTCGTCATCACCGGCGCCTACGAGCTGGCCGGCGAGGTCGGCCGGCGACTGCTCAACGCCCTGCCGGACGCCATCGTGGTGCGCGAGGAAGGGCCGCTCGTCCCGCTGCTGGCGCAGGAGATCGCCAAGGACCGGGCCGGGCAGGAGGCGGTCCTGGACCGGCTGCTGGACCTGATGCTCATCTCCGCGCTGCGGAGCTGGCTGGACCGGGCCGGGGAGGGCGCGCCGGGCTGGTACCGGGCGCAGGCCGACCCGGTCGTCGGGCCCGCCCTGACGCTGCTGCACCACAACCCGGCGCACCCGTGGACCGTCGCGGTCCTCGCGGAGAAGGTCGGCGTGTCGCGGGCGCTGCTCGCGCGGCGGTTCACGGAGGTCGTGGGGGAGCCGCCGATGGCGTACCTGACCGGGTGGCGCCTGGCGCTCGCCGCCGACCTGCTCCTGGAGCCCGGCGCGACCCTCGGCGCCGTGGCGAGGAGGGTGGGCTACGGGGGTGCGTTCGCGCTGAGTGCCGCGTTCAAGCGTGTCCGCGGTGTGAGCCCGCAGCGGCATCGTGGACAATCTTGAGATGCCACCGTCCACCCAACCGCCGTCCCGGCTCTGCCCGTGCGGGCTCGGCGAGCCCTACGACGACTGCTGCGGCCGCTTCCACCGGGGCACCGACGCGCCGCCGAGCGCCGAGCTGCTCATGCGCGCCCGGTACAGCGCGTATGTTGTCGGCGACCGCGACTTCCTGCTGCGCACCTGGCACGAGAAGACCCGGCCGCGGCTGCTGACGGTCGAGGACGGGCAGCACTGGAAGGGCCTGCACATCCTGAACCGCACCGGCGGCGGGCTCTTCGACACCGAGGGCACGGTCGAGTTCAAGGCGCGGTACGAGGCCGACGGCAAGCCCGGAGTGATGCACGACACGAGCCGCTTCGTGAAGGAAGGCGGCGCCTGGCTCTACGTGGACGAGGTCTGACGCGCCCGCCACTCGCGGTCGAGCATGGCGTAGACGTACTGGTCGCCGAACTCGCCCTTGAACAGCTCGTCCTCGACGAAGTGTGCCTCGCGGCGCATCCCGAGCCGCGAGAGCAGCTGCCACGACGGCACGTTGCGGGTGTCACACTTGCCACAGATGCGGTGCAGGCCGAGCTCCTCGAAGCCGAGCCGCAGCATCGCCTCGGACGCCTCGCGGGCGTAGCCGCGGCCCTGGAAGTCGGGGTGCAGCACGAAGCCGAGCTCGCCCTGCCGGCTCTGCGCACTCTCCCACTTGAGCACCACCTGGCCGATCACCCGCCCGTCGAGGTCCATCGCGAGGACCAGCCACTGGCCCTCCTCGGTGAGCGCGTCCTGGGCCATCCGGTTCTTCAGCGAGGCCCGGGTCATCTCCTCGTCGTGGACGTCCCAGTACAGGTACCGCACGACCTCCGGGTCGCCGGTGAGAGCGTGCAGGTCGGCGAAGTCGCGCTCGGCGAACGGGCGCAGCGTGAGCCGTTCGGTCCGGATGGGGTAGGAGGGGCGGAGCACGATCAGGATGCTAACCCGCCAATGCGCTGCGAAGCGTGACAATTGTGCCCGCCGGCGTCGACAGGACCGTGACCTCGTCGACGAGATGCCTGGCCAGCCACAGGCCGCGGCCGCTGACCGCGTAGCTCGGTGGGAGCGTCTGACCGTCGAGCCGCTCCGCGGGGATGCCGGAGCCCTTGTCGGTGACCTCGCACAGCAGGACGCCGTCGAGGGTCCACAGCCGCACCGCGCCGCGCCCGCCGGCGTGGCGCACGGCATTGGTGACGATCTCGTTGACGGCCAGGACGAAGTCCTCGAGGCGCTGCCCGAGCAGGCCGACGGCGGCGGCCGACCGGCTCACGGCGTGGCGCACCGGGGTGATCTGATCAGCGTCGAACTCTTCGACCAGCAGCGCCGTCTCGACGGCATCAGCCACAGTGTCACCTTTCCGCTGCGTCCCCGCTGCGACGAGCCGAGAGTACCCCGAGCCGATCCTAAACAACCGTCGAAGTCACCCTGGAGTGCAAGATGCACTCCGTAACCCGCATTCTTGACGGCGTGGACGACGACTTGCGGGTCACCGACGACATTGCACTGCCGCGCGCCGAGCTGGCGTGGCGGTTCAGCCGCTCCGGCGGGCCAGGCGGGCAGTCGGTGAACACCACCGACTCCCGGGTCGAGCTCAGGTTCGACCTGGCGGGGACCCAGGCGCTGCCCGAGCCGCTGAAGGAGCGCGCCCTGCAGCGGCTCGGCAACCGGCTCGTCGACGGGGTGCTCTCGATCGTCGCCTCGGAGCACCGCTCGCAGCTGCAGAACCGGCGCGCGGCCGAGGAGCGCCTGGTGGCGGTGATCACGCAGGCGATCGCGCCGCCGCCCCGGCCACGCAAACGGACAAAGCCCTCAAAGGGTGCGATCGAGCGGCGGCTGACCGACAAGCGCTTCACGTCGCTGCGGAAACAGGAGCGGCGCCGCCCTCAGGATTAGAAGATCAGGGTGTGGTCCGGGCTCACCTGCTGCTCCTGTGCGCGCTGCTGTCGGGGTGCGCCTCGCCGGCCACCCCACCCGCGGCCGACCCCTCGGAGACGCCGGGGCACCCGCCGCAGACCGGCGCACTGCCCGGCATCTCCGACATGTCGGGTGTGCCGACAGTCGCGCCCGGCGCGAGTCCGGTCACATCCGGCGGGTGGGAGGTCACCGTCTACTACACGGCCGTCGCGACCCTGCACGGCGGCGCGTCCCAGCAGGTCACCGGCTGCCCCACGATCGACTGCCGGAAGGGGCGCGACCAGCGGGACCTCGGCACGTTCCCGGCGTCGTTCGTGAAGGCCGTCAAGGACGAGGGGACCGGCCGCACCGCCGACGGGCGGTACCTCAACTGGTCCTACGACACCGGGTACTGGATGGACACCGCCCCGCGGGACACCGCCGGTCGCCCGCTCGTCCCCTGGGTGTCGGCGGCCGCCGACGGTGACGTGCTGCGCGCCGGCGCCCGCTTCAGCGTGCTGCGCTGCGGCACCGCCGAGGTCACCGCCGACGTGTGCGCGAAGCTCAAGGCGCCGACGTGGACGATCGTCGACGAGTTCACGCCCGGCCTGGGCGGCTCGAAGCACGTCGACGTCTACATCGGCGAGGAGACCGGCCCCGACTTCACCGACTCCGACCTGTACACCACGCTCAAAGGCGCCACGCTGTCCGTGCTGCGGCCATGAGGGGATGATGTCGGCATGAGGGCCATCGTCTTCGGCGCCACCGGCATGGTCGGCAAGGGCGTCCTCCGTGAGTGCCTCCTGGCCGACGACGTCACCGAGGTCCTGGTCGTCGGCCGCACCATGACCGGCCAGCGCCACCCGAAGCTGCGCGAGACCCTGCACACCGACTTCACCGACTTCACCGGCGTCCCCCTCGCCGGCTACGACGCCTGCTTCTTCTGCCTCGGCGTCTCCTCCGTCGGCATGTCCGAGGAGGTGTACCGGCGGATCACCGTCGACTACACGCTCGCCGCCGCCAGGGCGGTGTCACCAGGCTCGACGTTCGTCTACGTGTCCGGCGCCGGCACGGGCTCCGGCCGCCGCGCGAAGTGGGCGCAGGTGAAGGGCGCCACCGAGGAGGCGCTGCTCGCCATGGACCTGCGGGCCTACATGTTCCGGCCCGGGTTCATCCGGCCGATGCACGGCGCGGTGTCCAAGGTCCGCCTGTTCCGCGTGCTCTACACGGTCCTGACCCCGCTGAGCGCGGCCCTGGTCCGCTTCGCCCCGGGCATCGCCACCAGCACCGAGCAGATCGGCCGGGCGATGCTGCACGTCGCCCGGTCCGGCGCGCCCGAGCGGATCCTGGAGTCCCGCGACATCGCGGCGCTGTAGCGGCCGGTCAGGTCGGCAGCTGCCAGCGCTGGTTGGCGGAGTTGTCGCAGTCCCACTGGCGGACGGCGGCGCCCGGGGCGGGGCTGCCGGAGTCGACGCCGATGCAGCGGCCGCTGTTCATGCTGACGAACCGGAAGCCGTCGCCGTCGCGCTGCAGGCGCCACTGCTGGTTGGGGCCGCCGTGGCAGTCCCACTGCAGGATCTGCGCGCCGTTGTCCTTGGAGCCGCCGTTGACGTCGAGGCAGCGGTTGTCCTTCGTGTTGACGAACGCGAAGACGTCCCGCGAGCCGCCGACCGACTGCGGCATCCAGACCTGCGTCGGGTTGTTGTCGCAGGGCATCTGGGTGGCGACCCCGCCGTTGCCCTCCTGGGCCTGCATGCACAGGCTGGAGTGCGACGCGCGCAGCAGGGTCGGCTTCGCCGGGATCAGCGCCTGCGGCGGGGCCGACGACGGGGCGGCGCTCGACGGCGGCGGGGGAGCCGCGGACGTCGGCGCGGCCTGCGACGGAGCCTGCTCGGCGGGTGCGCCGGTCGCCCGCTCGGCGGCGCTCGGCTGGCCGCTGCCACTGCCGCCGCCCTGGAACGCGAGGACCAGCCCGACGACGACGGCCACGACCAGGAAGCCGAACGCGCCGAAGAGCAGCGGGTCCGGCTTGACACGCGGCGGTCCGCCGGATCCACCAGGGCCACCGGGCGTCGCGGGCGAGGTCGGGCGGGGTCCGCCGTAGACGGTCATGGCCGCACAGCATAGATCAGCCTTGCGGGGGTGTTTCGCCCGCGGACCTACCGGAGAAGGCAACACTGTGTCAATCCGGCTGCGGAGGAGTTCACACTGTGCTGCCTTCGTGGGCGGTCTGCGCGCCATAGACTGCCGCTGGTACACGCAGCGTCACCGTCGTCGCTGGTGGAGAGGGGTCACGAGACGTGAAGGTCGCAGTCCCACGCGAGGTCAAGAACCACGAGTACCGGGTGGCGATCACCCCGGCAGGAGTCCACGAGCTCGCCGCGAACGGGCACGAGGTCTTCATCGAGGCCGGTGCCGGTGACGGCTCCTCGATCACCGACCAGGAGTTCCAGGAGGCCGGCGCGCGGATCCTGCCGACCGCGGACGACACCTGGGCCGCCGGCGACCTCGTCCTGAAGGTCAAGGAGCCGGTCGCCGAGGAGTACCACCGCATGCGCGAGGGGCAGGTCCTCTTCACCTACCTGCACCTGGCCGCCTCCAAGGCGTGCACCGACGCGCTGGTCGACCGGAAGGTCACCGGCATCGCGTACGAGACCGTCGAGCTCACCGACCGTTCGCTGCCGCTGCTCGCCCCCATGTCGGAGGTCGCCGGGCGGCTGGCGCCGCAGGTCGGGGCGTACCACCTGATGCGCGCCGGCGGCGGTCGCGGCGTGCTGCTCGGCGGGGTGTCCGGGGTCTACGCCGCGAAGGTCGTCGTCATCGGCGCGGGCGTCTCCGGCCTCAACGCGGCCGCGATCGCGCTCGGCATGCAGGCCGAGGTGCTGCTGCTGGACAAGAACATCTCGCGGCTGCGCGGCGCCGACGCGATCTACCAGGGGCACCTGCAGACCGTCGCGTCCAACAGCTACGAGATCGAGCGGGCCGTCCTCGACGCGGACCTCGTCATCGGCGCGGTCCTCGTGCCGGGCGCGAAGGCCCCGAAGCTCATCACCAACGACCTCGTGAAGCGGATGAAGCCCGGCAGCGTCCTCGTCGACATCTCGATCGACCAGGGGGGCTGCTTCGAGGACTCCCGCCCGACCACGCACGCCGAGCCGACCTACCGGGTCCACGACTCGATCTTCTACTGCGTCGCGAACATGCCGGGCGCGGTGCCGCACACCAGCACGTACGCGCTGACGAACGTGACCCTGCCGTACGCGCTGGAGCTGGCGAACCGGGGCTGGCGGGACGCGCTGCGCCGCGACCCGGCCCTGGCGCTCGGGCTGAACACGCACGAGGGCCACGTGACCTACGGACCGGTCGCCGACGCGCACGGGATGGACCACCTCGCGCTGGCGGACGTGCTGGCCTAGACGGTGACGATCGAGCCGGCGGACGCCGCCGCGGCCCCCGCTCCGGCCGTGGCGGCCGCCGGCGTGCCCGCGTCCCCTTCTCCGGCTGTGGCGGCTGCCGGCGTGCCCGCGTCCCCTTCTCCGGCCGCGGCGGCCGCCGGCGTGCCTGCGTCCATCGACGGGTCCCCTGCTCTGGCCGCGGCGTCTGGCGTGCCCGCGTCCACCGACGCGTCCTTGCTGCGCAAGGCCGTCGACGTGTACCTGGACCACCTGACCGTCGAGCGGGCGCTCGCCGAGAACACCCTGGCGTCGTACCGGCGCGACCTCGACCGCTATGTCGACTGGCTCGCCACCCGGGGGATCTGCGACCTCGCCGACGTCGGCGCCCGGGACATCGCCGGGCACGTCGCGGCGTTGCGGGCCGGCGACCTCCAGGACGGTGGCGAGCATCCGCCGCTGTCGGCGTCGTCGGCGGCGCGGGCCGCGAGCGCGGTCCGGGGGCTGCACCGGTTCCTGCTGCTGGAAGGGCTCGCACCGACCGACCCGTCGCGGGACGTGAAGCCGCCGTCGCTGCCGAAGCGGCTGCCGAAGGCCCTCGACGTCGACCAGGTGTCGCGGCTGCTCGCCACCGCCGCCGACGCCGGGCCGCTCGGGCTGCGCGACCAGGCGCTGCTGGAGTTCCTGTACGGCACCGGCGCCCGCATCTCCGAGGCCGTCGGCATCGCCGTCGACGACCTCGACCTGACCGGCACCCACGGCCTCGTCACGCTGCGCGGCAAGGGCGGCAAGACCCGCCTCGTGCCGATGGGCAGCTACGCGCGGACCGCCATGGACGTGTACCTGATCCGCGCCCGGCCGACGCTCGTCGCCAACGGCACCGGCACGCCCACCGTCTTCCTCAACGCCCGCGGCGGCGCCCTGTCGCGGCAGAGCGCGTGGACGATCCTGCGCAAGGCGGCCGTCCGGGCGGGGCTGCCGGTCGACGGTCCGCACGGGGTGTCACCGCACACGCTGCGCCACTCGTTCGCCACGCACCTGCTCGACGGCGGCGCCGACATCCGCGTGGTGCAGGAGCTGCTCGGGCACGCCTCGGTGACCACGACGCAGGTGTACACGCTGGTCACCGTCGACAAGCTCCGCGAGGTCTACGCGACCGCTCACCCCCGGGCGCGCTGAAACCAGCCCACTGGGGCCGTGCCCGCGAACACGCCGAGGAACCGCTCCGTGCTCCTCCGGTGCCGCGCGATGCCCTTCAGCAGCACCTTGTCGAGCCCTTTCGCGGGCCGGAGCGCGGCCAGCCGGGTGGTCAGCTCGAACATCGGCAGTCGTTGTTCGTCGCGCCGCTGCTGGTAGTCCGTCCTGCCGGTGGTGATCGACTCCGCCAGCAGCTCGGCGTCCGCGAGGGCGTTGCCGATGCCCTGGGCCGTGACCGGGTCCATCACCAGGCCCGCGTCGCCGGCGAGGAACCAGCCGGGGCCCTGCGCCCGGCGGACCACGTTGGGCAGGTCGACGGTGGTCCGCAGGCGCTCGACCCGCCGGCCGGCCCGGACCCGCTCGCCCAGGTCGCCGCAGCGGTCCACCGTCTCGAGGAGGTGCCCCTCGACGTCGGTGCGCCAGGCGCCGAACTCGTCGACCGGCGCGGCGGCGTACACCATGGTGAGGCCGTCGTTGGTCGGGAACGCGGCGACCGCCCGGCCGGGGCGGTGGTAGAGCTCGCCGTGCCGCTGCTCGACGCCCTCCCAGTAGGAGTAGCTGGCGACCGTCCTGGGGGGCACGGCCCGCTGTACCGGCGCGGCTCCCTCGTTCGCGGCTTCCTCGTTCGCGGTTTCCTTCGCGGTTTCCTTCGCTACGAGCGAGTGCTTGCCGTCGGCGCCGATGACGACCGGCGCGCGGAGCTCGGTGCCGTCGCGCCCCCGGATGCCTGCGACGCCTCGTTCGTCCCTGATCAGGCCGGCGACGTGGAACCCCTCCCGCACCTCGGCCCCCGCCTCCCTGGCCGCGTCGACCAGGATCGCGTCGAGGACGGTGCGCCGCGGGCTGTACAGGGCGCCCTGCGGGAACCGGCCCTGCAGGACGGTGCCGCCGATGTCGAACCGCACGCTTCCGGTCGCCGGTGTACCGGCGGCGATCAGCCTGTCGAGCAGCCCCCAGCGCCGCAGGCGTTCGGTGCCGGACGGCTGGATCTGGTGCGTCGACAGCGTGTCGCTGGGGAACCTGGCCCGGTCGACCGCGAGCACCCTGACCCCGCGCCGGGCCAGCAGCATGGCGGTCGCCGCGCCGGCCGGCCGCGCGCCGACCACGATCACGTCGTACACCCGTCAATGCCAACACGTGTTGACTTTCCTGTCAACGCTTGTAGGCCTACGGTTGTGGGCATGTCTTCCCAGCGCAGGTCCGACACCACCCGTGCGGCGATCCTCCGGGCGGCCAGGGAGCGGTTCGCGGCGGACGGCTACCAGCGGGCCACGATCCGGGCGATCGCCGCCGACGCCGCCATCGACCCGTCGATGGTCATGCGCTACTACGGCAACAAGGCCCAGCTCTTCGCCGCCGCCGTCGACGTGGACCTGCGGCTGCCCGATGTGGCCGGCATCCCGCGCGACCGGCTCGGCGAGACGCTCGTCGCGCACTTCATCAAGCGCTGGGAGGGCGACCCGGCCGACGACGCGCTGCTGACCCTGCTGCGCTCCGCCGCCACCGACGACACCGCCGCGTCGCGGCTGCGGGACATCTTCGCCGCGCAGGTCGCTCCGGTCGCGCTCGCCGTCTGCCCCGACCCCGCCGAGGCCGCCATGCGGGCCGGCCTGGTCGCCACCCAGATGCTCGGCCTCGCCCTCTGCCGGCAGATCCTCCGCCTGCCGCCCGTCGTCGCCGCCACGCCCTCGACGCTGGTGACCCAGGTGGGCGCGACCGTGCAGCGGTATCTCACCGGGGAGCTGTGAACCGTGTTACCGTAGGCGCATGCGTTTCTGAGCCCACTGACGCCGCGCGTGCCGCCGCGACCCCTGTGACGGGTCTGCTTTGGCGGCCCCCGTTGTGGGTTCCCGCTCGACCTCCCCCTTCACCGGTGGGGTCTCGCTCGGCTCCCGCTTCGACCGCTGCGCGGCTGACGCCTGTCAACGTCCCCGTTCACCTTCCCGCGGAAGGTACTTCCGCGTCAGTCATCCGCGAAGGAGACGCCATGCCTGCCGGTACCGCAGACAACCAGCCCGACAACACCACCGCCACCGAGGCCGAGGAAGCGCCCCCGCGCAACCCGCTCGAAGCGATCCGCCGCGCCCAGGCCAACCGCTCCCTCCCGCCCGGCGTCCAGCAGCACGGCGGCGGCAAGAGCTCCGGCGGCAAGGGCGCCAAGTCCAAGTCGCCCCGCATGTACAACCGCCACAAGTAACCTCCGCTCCCCGGGCGGGCGGCGCCTTGCCTGCCTGCCCGGGGTGCTCTCCTCGGCCCTCAATGAGATGTCGGCCGATACCCAGGTTTGTTGTACCCGTGGCGCGATGACCGAACGACGGCGGTGACTGTGCCGGAGCGAAGCTTCTGAAACCCGCGGCCGCCGTGGTGCGTGCCCGTCGGTCATCGCAGTCCGGCGGGGTCGGCACGTGTTCGCCGCGCCGGCTCGCGGCCTGCTGCATCGCGACGTCGGCACCTCCTGTGCCAGCGGCGTCGTCGTGCGATGCCCACTGGATGAGGCGCTGGCCAATGCCCTGGTTGACGGGCGCTGGCCCTGTTGACGTGATCCAAGGACGGCCGTGGCTGCCCGCACGGCCGGATTCGTCCTTGGATCAACGGTGTGGGTGGGGTGCGGGCAGCGTCGGGGCGGCGAGCGATGGCGGGGCGCGGCCAGCGGGGCGGGCGGATCGTGCGTGAGGTGCTGGTCAGTGTTCTGGTTGGCGGGTGCTGGTCTTGGTGGCGTGATCCAAGGA
>NZ_JBIAYW010000006.1:284615-570184 GCF_042898305.1 Dactylosporangium sp. NPDC000521 | reverse complement strand
TGGCTGTGGCTGCGTGCGCGGCCGGATTCGTCCTTGGATCAACGGTGTGGGTGGGGTGCGGGCAGCGTCGGGGCGGCGAGCGATGGCGGGGCGCGGCCACCGGGGTGGACGGATCATGCGTGAGGTGCTGGTCAATGTCCTGGTTGGCGGGTGCTGGTCCTGTTGACGTGATCCAAGGATGGCTGTGGCTGCGTGCGCGGCCGGATTCGTCCTTGGATCAACGGTGTGGGTGGGGTGCGGGCAGCGTCGGGGCGGCGAGCGATGGCGGGGCGCGACCACGGAGCGGACGGATCATGCGGTCGACCTGGCGCGCTGTGCACGCACGATGCGGCCCAGGGGCGCCGGGTGACGTCGGGGCGGAGCCAACGCCCAGCGCGCGGCGCGGCGCGGGCCGGCTCGCCGGCCGAGAGGTCCGCATCGAAGGAGCCAGGGGCGGACGAGGGGCCGAGCGTGAGGTCGTGGCGTGCCGGTAGTGCCCGGTCGTGCGCCTGCGTCGTGAGGTCGAGCGTGAGGTCGTGGTGCGTGGTGCTGGTTCGGGTGTCTTCGTCGCGGTCGGCGTTGTCGGAACTGGTGACCCCGTGGTCGCTGGGGTTGCCGTCGTGCCGGTCGCCGGTGATCCGGTGGGGTGTGAGGGCCACCGGATCATGCGGGTGCGGGGGTCAGGGGGTGAACGCCGACGTGGCGGCGGGCCAGGAGGTGCGGTCGGAGGGGTCCTCGGCCGTCATCGTCTTCAGGATCTGCGACAGCTCGCTGGTGCTCAACGGCCGATCGCCCGTGGTCTCCACCTGCAGGAAGTACTGGCCGTCCTCGATCAGCGTGGCGCAGCGGTTGGTGGCGGGCGGGCAGGTGGCCTTGTTGATCACCTTGTCGGTCACCTGGTCGGCGATGCCGAGGGTGAGGATGAGCGACGGGTACGTGTCGAAGTCGGCCGGGCCGGTGGACAGGCGGCTCAAGGGTTTCTGGGCCAGGCGGACCACCGACAGGCTGGTGCTGTCGTAGGAGGACGTGCGGGTGCTGGCGGCGAGCAGGTGGTAGCCCTTCGGCAGGTCGCTGACGCGGATGCCGACGGGGAACGGGGCAGGGTCGGCGGCGGGTAAGGCCTCGGCGAGGGCGACCAGCTCGTCGCGGGTGGGCATGGTCTCGGGCCGGGACCAGTAGACCGCCGCCCAGGCGCCCGGCATGTACTGCCAGGCCATGGCCGGGATGACCGGGTCGGTGCAGCAGCCGTCCTTGTCGGCGGCGGTGGGCGAGACCGAGCCGCCGGCGCGCAGCAGCCGGGCCTGCCGGCCGCCGATGGTGAGCTTGGTGCCGCCGTTGAACTCGCGGGGGTCGAAGGCGTCGGTGCTGTAGACGACGAGCCGGCCCTCACGGGGCACGACACTGTCCAGGGACGCGGTGCGGGCCGGATCGCCCGCCGGGACGGTCTGGGAGACCGAGACGGACGGGTGGGAGACCGAGACGGACGGGGCGGCGGACGGGGCGGCGTTGAAGTCGATCGTGGACATCTGGTAGCCGGAGGTGACCAGGTAGGGGTCGCTGACGACATACCGCCCGGAGGTGTAGCCGCTGTAGTTGGTCTGGAAGGGGCCGGCGGCCGCGAAGTCGGCCCGGCGGGTGGGGGACGGGGAGGCGTCGACGACCAGGGCGGGCGCGCCGTTGGGGTCCGCGGTGGGCGTGGTGGCCGGCGGGTTGAAGAGCGCGATCGCGGCGGTGGCGCCGGTGATCACCGCGGTCACGCCGCCGGCGACGGAGGCGAGGAGGGTGCGGCGGCGGCGACGCCGGGCGAGCCGGCGGCCCGCGGTGGTGATGTCGTCAATGCTGAGCCGCGGTGGCGGTGCGTCGTCCCTGGCCGCCGCCAGCAGACTGTGCAGGTCGCGATCCATGCCCTTCCCTCCTGTTCTCCATCTCGTGAGCGGGTGTCGCCTGCCGCGGGGGAGTGGACGCTCGCGCGCCGGGGGCGACGGCACCGGGGTCGTCACGAGGCTCCGCGTCGAGCAGGGCACGGAGGGCGGTGAGCCCGCGGGCGGTCTGGCTCTTGACGGTGCCCGGCTGACGGCCGAGCACCTCCGCGGTCTCCTCAACGCTTAGCCCCTCGTAGTACCGCAGGACCAGCACGGCGCGCTGGCCGGGGGCCATCCGGGCGAGTGCGGCGCGGATCCGGATCCGCTCGTCGACCTGCTCGGCGTGGTCGGGGCCGGGCAGCTCGGGCAGGCTGTAGCCCACCGAGCGCTCCCTGCGCCGCCACGGCCGGCGGCTCTCGTCAACCAGCGCGTGCACGACCGCCCGGCGCACATAGGCGAGGGGCGTGTCGACGCGGTGCCAGTGCACGTAGAGCTTCGCCAGGGACGCGGCGACGGCGTCCTCCGCCGTGTGCCAGTCCCCGCACGTCAGGTAGGCGAGCGAACGCAGGCCGTCGAACCGTGCGGCGACGAACTCCCGGAACTGCGCTTCGTCGGCTTCGTTCACCCGATCGGGCTCCCTTCGTCGCGGGGTAGACGAAGCCCCGCCACGAAAGGGTTGCACGTGGGTACGACAGAAAATCCCGGCCGGCCCCGGATCTGGCCGACCGGCTACGCGGGTGGGGTCGAGCCGGCGACAGGAGGTGTCGTGCCGCCGGTCGTCGGCTCGGGCTGAGCCGTCGTGGGCGGTGGCGGCGGGGGCTCGCTCGTCGCCGGCGGGGGAGCGGCGCTGCTGGTGACGGGGGCCGGAGAGTCCGACGTGGGTGCGCTCGCCGTCGCCGCCGCCGATGTACGGGTGGCGCCACCCCCAGCGGGTGCCGGCGCCGACGTGACGACCGCGGGGGACTGCGACATGCCGGGGACGCCGGTGGGGATGTCGCCCTGCTTGTCGCCCCGGCTGAGCGCGATCGCGGCCAGGACCACGCCACCGGCCATGACGAGCAGCGCCAGGCCGATGGCGACCGGGATCCAGGCGGGCCGGCCCGGCCTCGCGCCGGACGATCCCGGCCGGCCGGCGACGGCGACCCGTGGTGACGCCACCGTCGCGGAACGCCGGGTGGCCACCGGTACCAGGGCCAGATCTTCATCTTGAAGGGTGGACACCTGCGCGTCGCGGGCGGCGGCGGCGAAGGCGGCCGCGGTCGGGAAGCGGTCCTCGGGGTCCTTCGCCATGGCGCGCTCGACCACCGCCCGCACGCCGGCGGGCACGGTGTCGGGCAGTGGCGCCGGGTCGTCCTGCAGGTGCTTGATCGCGATCTCGAGCGGCGAGTTTCCGGTGAACGGCGGTGCGCCCGTCAGGCAGTGGTACGCGACCGCGCCGAGTGCGTAGATGTCCGTGGCGGGCGAGATCGGCTTCCCGCGTGCCTGTTCGGGTGACATGTACAGGGCGGTGCCGATCACCGCATTCACTTTCGTGACGGATGTCACGTCGGCGGAGCGGGCCACGCCGAAATCGACGAGGGTCACCGCCCCGTTGTCGCCGACCAGGAGATTGTTGGGCTTCACGTCGCGGTGGATGATGCCGTTGCTGTGCGCGGCGTGCAGCGCGTCGGCGGCCTGCGCCACGATCGCCATGGTCTCGTCGGCCGGGAGTGCACCCTCACGGGTGATCCGCTCGCCGAGGGGGCGGCCCTCGACGAACGCCATGACGAGGAACATCGTGCCCTCGGGCGTCTCGCCGTAGTCATAGACGCCGACCACGCCCTTGTGCCCGACGGACGCCATGATCCGCGCCTCGGCCCGGAACCGGACGCCGAACTCGGCGTCGCTGGTCAGGCCCGGCAGCAGCACCTTCACGGCGACCGTCCGGTTGAGCGTCTTGTCGGTCGCGCGGAACACCTGCCCCATGCCGCCGCTGGCGACGAACTCATCGAGGCGGTACCTGTCGCCGAGCACGTCTCCTGGTCCCAACACGTCGAAGACCGTACCCAACGAAGCTGATCGCGACACGCCGGGCGCGCGGAGTGGGGTATGTACCCTGCGATGACGTACAGTCGGGCAACGGCCGTCCCGCTTCCCCAGAACGCCGACGACGAATCGGCCCCGGGTGGAGATGAGCCGCCGGGAGGGGCGAAGAGGTTCGATGACAGGCATGGGTGACCAGGCGGAGTCGTGGACGACGCAGATGCGCGCCGAGCAGGCATCGCTTGACCTCGGCGCCGAGCTCGGTCCGGCGGATCCGACGGCGTACACGATGCGCAAGCCGATCCCCGAGCCGATGCCGATGGACCGGCACGGCCCGGCGCGGATCATCGCGATGGCCAACCAGAAGGGCGGCGTGGGCAAGACCACGTCGACCATCAACCTGGGCGCGGCCCTCGCCGAGTACGGGCGGCGGGTCCTGCTCGTCGACTTCGACCCGCAGGGTGCCCTGTCGGTCGGCCTCGGCGTCAACCCGCACAACCTCGACCTGACGATCTACAACATCCTGATGGACTCCGACGTGACCGTCGAGGACATCCGGATCAAGACCGACATCGCGGGCCTGCACCTGCTGCCGGCCAACATCGACCTGTCGGCGGCCGAGATCCAGCTGGTCACCGAGGTCGCCCGCGAGATGGCCCTGGCCCGGGTGCTGCGCCCGGTCCTGAAGGAGTACGACTACATCCTGATCGACTGCCAGCCGTCGCTGGGCCTGCTCGCGATCAACGCGCTGACCGTCGCGCACGGCGTCATGATTCCGCTGGAATGTGAATTCTTCTCACTTCGCGGTGTGGCGCTGCTGCTCGACACGATCGACAAGGTCCGCGAGCGGCTCAACTTCGACCTGGAGCTCGAAGGCATCCTCGCCACCATGTACGACAGCCGCACCACCCACTGCCGCCAGGTGCTGCAGCGGGTCGTGGAGGCGTTCGGCGACAAGGTGTACCAGACGGTCATCACCAAGACCGTGAAGTTCCCCGAGTCGACGGTCGCCGGCGCGCCCATCACCACGCTCGACCCGTCGTCCTCGGGTGCCCGCAACTACCGGCAGCTCGCCCGTGAGGTCATCGCCCAGCAGGCCGAGCGGCGGTTGTAGCGGTTTTCCGGACCCTTTGCGCTACGGTCTTCCGGTGACCGACCCAGCCACCGTGGACTCCGCGAATCCTTCGCCGGATCCCTCCACCGTGGACGCGCTTCCCGATGCCGCCGTGGTCCCCGCCGCGGACGTCGCCGCTCCTGTACCGGATGCCGCGACCGCTCCGCCCGGGGCTGACGCCGCGCCGTCCGGCTTCCAGGTGCGGCTGGCGAACTTCACCGGGCCGTTCGACCTGCTGCTGCAGCTCATCGGCAAGCACAAGCTCGACGTCACCGAGGTGGCGCTGCACACCGTCACCGACGACTTCATCGCGTACATCCGCGGCATGGGCGACGACTGGGACCTCGACGAGGCGTCGGAGTTCCTGGTCGTCGCCGCCACGCTGCTCGACCTGAAGGCGGCCCGCCTCCTGCCGTCGGCCACCGTCGAGAACGAGGAGGACCTGGCGCTGCTGGAGGCGCGCGACCTGCTCTTCGCGCGGCTGCTGCAGTACAAGGCGTTCAAGGAAGCGGCGGCGCACATCGCGGGCCTGGAGGCCGTCGGCTCCCGCCGCTACCCGCGCTCGGTGTCCCTGGAGCCGCAGTACGCCGAGGCCCTGCCCGACCTCGTGCTCGGCGTCGGCCCCGCGAGGCTGCTGAAGCTGGCGCTGAAGGCGTTCACCCCGAAGGCGGGCCCGCCGGTCGTCTCGATCGCGCACATACACATGGTCCGCGTCAGCGTCCGCGAGCACGCCAACATCGTCCGCGACCGCCTCATCGAACAACGCGAGGCGACGTTCAGCGCGCTGTGCGTCGACTGCGAGTCGACCCTGGAGGTCGTCGCCCGCTTCCTGGCGCTGCTGGAGTTGTACCGCGAGGACCTCGTCTCCTTCGAGCAGGTCCAGGCGCTCGGCGAGCTCCTCGTCCGGTGGACGGGACCGGACGACGCGGCGGCCGCCGTGATCGAGGTCGAGGAGTACGAAGGCAGCCCCGCCCCGCCCGAAGCCCCGCCCGCCGAGGGGGCGGCACCGGACGAACCGGCGGCGGACGAACCGGCAGCGGACGACGCGGAAGCAGTGAACAGCGAGGTGGACCAGTGAGCCAGGACGACCAGTCGAGGTCGCTCGCCGACCAGGCAGCGAACTGGGTCCCACCCTGGGCTCGCCCGCAGCCCCCGGCCGAAGCCGTTCCAGCCGTGGAGGCAGCGGAGGCAGCGGAGGAGCGGCCTGCGGACCTTGGTGAGACCGTCTCGGCGGCATCTGATGAGGCCTCCACGGCCGACGCGGATCTCGAAAGCACCCCCGAGCCCGAGCCGCAGCCGGAGCCCGAACCCGAGCCGGAGCCCGAGTCGCAGCCGGAGCCCGTGCCACAGCCGGAGCCCGAGTCGCAGCCCGAGCCGGAGCCCGCGCCGCAGTCGGAACCCGAGCCGGAACCGGAACCCGAGCCGGAACCGGAGCCCGAGCCGGAACCGGAGCCGCAGCCCGAGCAGGAACCGGACGGAGATCAGGAGCCCGAGGCCGGGCCTGAGCCGGAGCCTGCGCCCGAGCCCACGCTCGAACCCGAGGCTGAGTCGGTGCCGGAGCCCGAGGTCGAGGCGTCCGCCGGCGAGCCGGCCTCCGGCGGCGGAGCCCTGTTCGACATCCCCGCGCAGGCGACCCCGGCAGCCGAGCCCGAGCCCGCACCGGCTCCGGTCATGTCGGAGAGCGAGCTGCGTGGGGCGATCGAGGCGATCCTCCTCATCGTCGACGAGCCCGCCACCGAGATCACCCTCGCGCAGGTGCTCGACCAGCCCGTCGACCGGATCCGCGGCGTCCTGGAGGACATCTCCCGGCAGTACACCGAGCTCGGCCTCGGCTTCGACCTGCGGCGCGTCGCGGGTGGGTGGCGGTTGTACACGCGGGCGGAGTTCGCGCCCTACGTGGAGAAGTTCGTGCTCGACGGGCAGCAGATCCGGCTCACCCAGGCCGCCCTGGAGACACTCGCCGTGGTCGCCTACAAGCAGCCTGTCACCAGGTCGCGCATCTCGGCCATCCGCGGTGTCAACTGCGACGGTGTTGTCCGTACGCTGGTGACGCGGGGTCTGATCGAGGAGACCGGCAGTGAGCCCGAAAGCGGGGCGTTCCTGTACCGGACGACGTCGCTGTTCCTGGAGAAACTCGGCCTGGACAGCGTCGACCAGCTGCCGCCGCTCGCCCCGTTCCTTCCCGACGACATTGATGAGATCGCCGATGCCCAGCGTTGACCCGTCCACCAACCCAGCGACCGACCCGCAGCTCGCGTTCGAAGGATCGGCGTTCGACGCGCCGCCGGACGCGGTGCTGCCGCGCAACGAGGAGCGGCTGCAGAAGATCCTGGCCGCCGCGGGGCTCGGGTCCCGGCGCACCTGCGAGCGGATGATCGACGAGGGTCGCGTCACCGTCAACGGCAAGGAGGCGACCCTCGGCGACAAGGCCGACGCGACGCGGGACGCCATCCACGTCGACGGCTCGCGGCTCATCACCGACACGCGGCTGGTGTACCTCGCGCTGAACAAGCCGCGTGGCGTGGTGTCCACGATGGACGACGAGAAGGGCCGCGAGGCGCTCGCCGACTACGTGCCCAACCTCACGACCCGCGTCTTCCACGTCGGGCGCCTGGACCTCGCCAGCGAGGGCCTGCTGCTGCTGATGAACGACGGCGGGCTCGCCCACAAGCTGATGCACCCGTCGTACGAGGTGGCGAAGACCTACCAGGTGGAGATCGCCGGGCCGGTGCCGCGGGCGATGGGCCGGGAGCTGAAGGCCGGCGTGCAGCTCGACGACGGGCCGGCGAAGGTCGACTCGTTCAAGGTCGTCGACGCGTACGGGAAGGTCGCGCTCGTCGAGGTCGTGCTGCACGAGGGGCGCAACCACATCGTGCGGCGGATGTTCGACGCGGTCGGCTTCCCGGTGCAGCGGCTGATCCGCACCCAGATCGGCCCGATCAGGCTCGGCGATCTCCGCCCGGGCAGGACGCGACACCTGTCCCAGGCGGAGATCGGCGCACTGTTCAAGGCCGTCGGCGAGTAGCGCCCCGAGGCGGCCGGGGAGTCACACCCGGGCCGCCGCGGAGCCGTGGCCCCCGAGGCGGGCGTCAGGTGGAGCGGCGCATCGCCCGGATGCCGACCGTGAGCCCGACGACGGCCGTCGCGGCCGCCGCGGCGAGGCCCCACCCGACGGCGCGGTCGCTGACCGTACCGGCGAAGAGCAGACGCTCGGCGGTCACCATGTGCGCGAGCGGGTTGAAGTGCGCGACCGCCCGCATCCAGCCCGGCCCGGTCTCCAGGGGCAGCAGCATCCCGGAGAGGATCATCAGGGGGAACAGCAGCGTCTGGTGCACCACCCAGAACATCCAGTCGGTGCGCCGGACCGCGACCGCGAGGGCGTAGCTGAGCGAGCCGAGCCCGACGCCGAAGACGGCGAGCAGCACCAGGCCGAGCAGCGCGCCGGCCGGGTGCAGCTCGAAGCCGAACGGCAGCATCACCATGACGATGATGACGGCCTGCCCGGCGAGCGGCACCATCTCCTTCAGCGCGCGGCCGACCAGCAGCGCGTGCCGGGCGAGGGGCGTGACGAGCATGCGCTCGTGCGAGCCGGTGACGAACTCGCCGAGCAGGTTCGCCCCGACGGTCGACGTGCCGAAGAGCGTGGTCATCACGAGGATCGCCGGCACGAACCACTGCCACACGTCGCTGCCGAGCCCGCCTTCCTGCCCTCGCAGCGACCCGACGAGCAGCGGGCCGAAGAGCGCCAGGAACACGAGCGGCTGGATCATGCCGAAGATCAGCGAGAACGGCGAGCGCAGCAGCGGCCGCAGCTCGCGGGCGGCGACGATGCCGACGTCGCGGAGCGCCAGGGTGGTCATGCGTTCTCCCGGAGGTTGCGGCCGGTCAGGGACAGGAAGACGTCGTCGAGCGTGGGGCGCTGGATCTCGGCGGTACGGACGGCGCCAGGCACCGCCGCGATGAGTTCGGGCAGCGCAGCGGGCCCGTCGTTGACGCGGAACGTCAGCGTGTCCGAGATCTCGGTCATGTCGCGCATGCCGGCGGCATCGGCGGCCTTGGCGATGAGCGGGAGATCGCCGGTCAGCAGCAGCTTGTCGCCGGCCAGCTTGGCCTTCAGCGCGGACGCCGTGTCGTCGGCGATCACTTCGCCGTGGTCGACGACCACGACCCGTTCCGCCATGGTGTCGGCCTCGTCGAGGTAGTGCGTGGTCAGCACGATCGTCATGCCGTGCGCCTCGCGCATGCGCAGGATGTGCTGCCACAGGTTCGCCCGGTTCTGCGGGTCGAGGCCCGTCGACGGCTCGTCGAGGAACAGCAGCCGGGGCGCGTGCACGAGCCCGATCGCCACGTCGAGGCGCCGCCGCTGGCCGCCCGACAGGTCCGACACCTTGCGGTCGCGCTGCTCGGCGAGGTCGAGCGCCTCCAGGAGCTCGTCGGTGCGCCGGGCGGCGGCGCGGACGTCCATGCCGTAGATGCGGCCCTGGGTGCGCAGCTCGTCGGCGACGCGGTGGATGTGGCCGGCTCCGTTGCCCTGCCCCACGTAGCCGATCTCCCGCCGTACCGCCGCGGCCTGCGTCGACACGTCGTGCCCGGCGACGATCGCGGTCCCGCTGGTCGGCGCGATGAGCGTGGTGAGCATCCGCAGCGTCGTGGTCTTGCCGGCGCCGTTCGGGCCGAGCACCGCGACGAGCTCGCCGGGGGCGATGTCCAGGCTGATGCCGCGGACCGCGTGCACCGTGGTCTTGCGGTTGACGACGAAGTCCTTCGTCAGCGCTCTCGTCTGAATCATGGCGCCGACCTTGCCGGAAGATGCGGACAGCTTCTGTCCTCAACGCCGGGCGATACTGGACGCATGTTGGAGACCTCCGCCCGCCTCCTGGCGTTGCTGTCCCTGCTGCAGGCCCGCCGCGACTGGCCGGGGCAGACCCTCGCCGACCGTCTCGAGGTGAGCCCGCGGACCGTCCGGCGCGACGTCGACCGGCTGCGCGAGCTCGGCTATCCGGTGCAGGCGACCCGCGGGCCGGACGGCGGCTACCGGCTCGACGCCGGGTCGGAGCTGCCGCCGCTGCTGTTCGACGACGACCAGGCGGTCGCGGTCGCGGTGGCACTGCAGACGGCGACGATGTCGGTCGAGGGCGTCGAGGAGGCGGCGCTGCGCGCCCTGGCGACGGTACGGCAGGTGATGCCGGCCCGGCTGCGGCAGCGGGTGGACGCGCTGCAGGTGACCCGGGTGGCGAAGGCCGGCTGGCAGCCGTCCCGGGTCGACACCGCCGTCCTGCTGGCGATCGGCCAGGCCGTCCGGGCGCGGGAGGTGCTGCGCTTCGACTACGCGGGCGTGCGGGAGATCGCGGCCGGGCTCGCCGGCGACCGCCGCCGGGTCGAGCCGTGCCACGTGGTGACGTGGGGCGGCCGGTGGTACCTCATCGGCTTCGACCTCGATCGGGTGGATTGGCGCACGTACCGGGTGGACCGCATGACCCTGCGCACACCCAACGGCCCCCGGTTCACGCCCCGGCCGCTGCCGGCGGCGGACGTGGCGGCGTTCGTCGCGGAACGGTTCGAGGGCCACGACCCGCTGCCGTGCCGCGGCGAGGCGATCCTGCACGCGCCGGCGGCGGCGATCACCGAGTGGACCCGGGGCCAGGCCATCGTCGAGGAGCTGGGCCCCGACCGGTGCCGGGTCAGCGCCGGGTCGTGGTCGTGGACCGGCCTGGCCGCGTGGTTCGGGATGTTCGACGCCGAGGTCGAGATCGTGGGGCCGGCGGAGCTGCGGGCGGCGACCGCGGCGTTGGCCGCCCGCTTCGCGCGGGCGGCCGCCTGACCTACTGGCCTCCTGAACTACTTGCCCCGGACCGCCTGCAGGGCCTTGGCCCAGGTGACCGTCTGGTCGAGCACGACGCCGAGGGTGCCCTCGTGCTGCGGGCCCGGCTTGAACGTCGAGAAGTTCTCGAAGTCGGTGAAGAGCGACAGCGCCACCTGCGCCCGGACGTCCGCGACCTGCAGCTCGCCCATGATCAGCCGGAGGTGCTCGACCGCGCGGGTGCCGCCGGCGGAGCCGTAGCTGACGAACCCGGCCGCCTTGTTGTTCCACTCGTTGTAGACGAAGTCGATCGCGTTCTTCAGCGCGCCGCTGGTCGAGTGGTTGTACTCCGGCGTCACGAACACGAAGCCGTCCAGCTCGGCGATCTTCGCGGACCACTGCTTGGTGTGCTCGTGCGCGTACTGCCCCATGGACGGCGGGACCGCCTCGTCGAGGTGCGGCAGGTTGTAGTCGAGCAGGTCGACCAGCTCGTACTCCGCGTCGGAGCGGCGGCTCGCGATGTCGTAGACCCACTTGGCGACCGCCTCGCCGTTCCGGCCGGGGCGGGTGCTGCCGAGGATGATCCCGATCTTGGTCATGGCCCAACTCTCTGCTCGTGCGACGTTTGGGTGACGTGTCACCGTCACGCTAGCTCGTCCCACGGTGATGTGTCACCCATGGTCGTAGACTTCGGGTGTGACGGATGCCAACTGGCTCGACGAGCGGGAGCAGCGTGCCTGGCGCGGGTTCCTCGCCGTCAACGCCGCGGTCAGGGGTCGCGTCGCCCGCCAGCTGCAGCAGGAGACGGGGCTGTCCAGCGCCGACTACGCGGTGCTCGTCAGCCTCTCCGAGGCGCCCGGCGGGCGGCTGCGCGTCTTCCAGCTCCGCGTCGCCGCCGACTGGGAGAAGACCCGCCTCACGCACCAGATAACCCGGATGACCGCCCGCGGGCTGGTCGCCCGCGAGCCGTGCGCCGACGACCCCCGCGGCGCGTTCGTCGTGCTCACCGAGGCCGGCTGGGACGCGATCACCGCCGCCGCGCCCCGCCACGTCGAGCACGTGCGGCGCTGGTTCTTCGACGCGCTCGGCCCCGAGCACGTCGACGCCCTCATCGAGATCAACGAGACGGTGACGCGGCACCTGCTCACGGCGAGCGAGCCCTGCTCACCGTGCGATGTGCCATCCTCCTGCGGCGACGTGCTCCCGTGAGGTAGGGCCACCGGCCGGTCAAGTAGTGTCGAACGGCAGGCGTCATCGGGGTTTCGTCAGTGCGTTCGCCAGTACGTTGCTCAGGGCATTCGTCAGGGCGTTCGTCAGAGCGGTCGTCAGTTCGAAGGAGTGGGCGTGGCAGGACACAGCGGCCAGTTGGTGGTTGCCATCGACGGGCCCTCCGGGTCCGGCAAGTCCACGATCTCGCGCCGGGTGGCGCAGGCCCTCGACGCCCGCTACCTGGACACCGGCGCCATGTACCGGGCGGTGACCTGGGCCGTGCTGCGCGACAACGTCGACCTCGCCGACGCGGAGAAGATCCACGCCGTCGCGGCGTCGGCGACGCTGCGCATCGGCACCGACCCGGCCGAGCCGCATATCAGCGTCGACGGCGTCGGTGTCGACCGCGAGATCCGCGGCACCGAGGTCACCCAGGCGGTGTCGGCCGTGTCCGCGGTTCCGGCCGTGCGGGCGCTGCTCGTCGCGCTCCAGCGGGACATCATCGGCGAGGCGGGGCGGATCGTGGTCGAGGGCCGCGACATCGGCACCGTCGTCGCCCCCGACGCCGACCTCAAGGTCTATCTCACCGCCTCCGCGGACGAGCGGGCCAGGCGCCGGAGCACCGAGAATGCGACCAACCAGGCCGCGACCGCAGCCGACCTGGCCCGTCGTGACAGACTTGACTCGACGCGCGCCGCCGATCCGCTTCGCCAAGCCGACGACGCCGTTGTGCTCGACACCACCGCGCTCGGCATCGACGAGGTGGTCGAGCGACTCCAGCGGATGCTGGACAAGGTCACCGCATAGGCGAGCGCCGGCCCCCCGGCCGTGGAGCAAAGGACCCCCGTGAGCGCTGAGGCATCCGCAGGTGCCGAGGTCGACGTCGACGTTGTCGATGACGTCGAGCTGAGTGTGCCGATCGTCGCCGTCGTCGGCCGACCCAACGTCGGCAAATCGACCCTCGTCAACCGGATCCTGGGCCGCCGTCAGGCGGTCGTCGAGGACGTGGCCGGCGTCACCCGCGACCGGGTCGCCTATGACGCCGAGTGGACCGGGCGGCACTTCACCGTCGTGGACACCGGCGGCTGGCTGCCCGACGCCAAGGAGCGGGCCAAGGCCATCGCCACCCAGGCCGAGATCGCCACCCAGACCGCCGACGTGGTGCTGTTCGTGGTCGACGCCACGATCCCGCCGACCTCCGACGACGAGGCCGCGGTCAGGATGCTGCGCCGCAGCGGCCGGCCCGTGATCCTCGTCGCCAACAAGGTCGACAACGCGCGCATCGAGGGCGAGATCTCCGGGCTCTGGGGCCTCGGCCTCGGCGAGCCGTTCCCCGTCTCGGCACTGCACGGCCGCGGCTCCGGCGACCTGCTGGACAAGATCCTCGAGGCGCTGCCACTCGCCAAGCCCGCCGTCCCGCGCGAGGCCGGCCCGCGCCGCATCGCGCTCGTCGGGCGGCCCAACGTCGGCAAGTCCAGCCTGCTCAACAAGCTGGCCAAGGAGGAGCGGGCGGTCGTCGACTCCGTCGCCGGCACCACCGTCGACCCGGTCGACAGCCTCGTCGACTTCGGCGGCGAGACCTGGCACCTCGTCGACACCGCCGGCCTGCGCAAGCGGGTCTCGCACGCCAGCGGCACGGAGTACTACGCCTCCCTGCGCACCAACGCGGCGATCGAGGCGGCCGAGGTGGCGATCGTGCTCCTCGACGCCAGCGAGGTCATCTCCGAGCAGGACCAGCGGATCATCACGATGGTGATCGAGTCCGGCCGGGCGCTCGTCATCGCGTTCAACAAGTGGGACCTCGTCGACGAGGACCGGCGCCACCAGCTCGGCAAGGAGATCGAGCGGGAGCTGCGCCGCGTGCCGTGGGCGATCAGGGTCAACGTCTCGGCGCTCACCGGCCGTGCCGTCGACAAGCTCGCGCCCGCGCTGCGCACCGCCCTGGAGAACTGGGAGCGTCGCGTGCCGACGGGGCAGCTCAACCAGTGGCTCACGGCGCTCGTGCAGCAGACCCCGCACCCGGTCCGCGGCGGGCGCGCCCCGCGCGTCCTGTTCGCCACCCAGGCCGGCGTGTCACCGCCGAAGTTCGTGCTCTTCACCACGGGCGCGCTCGACCCCGGCTACGTCCGGTTCGTGGAGCGCAAGCTGCGCGAGGAGTTCGACTTCCTCGGCACGCCGATCCACATCAGCGTGAAGCCCCGCAAGAAGAACAGCCCCCGCGGGAAGAAATAGGTCTCGCCGGTGCCCGCCGCGGCAGCAACGCTTCGGCGGCCACCGCCACGACGACCAGCACGGCGAAGATCGTGAGTCCCATGCCCGCGACTTCGGCAGGTGCGCCGCTCAGGTGAGCGGCGCACCGTCACGCACCTAGGCTGCTGCCGTTTCCTCGGTCGTGCCCGCCTCGATCTGGTCGCGGGCCGCGGTCGCGCTGGCCAGGATGTTCAGCTCCAGGCCCTTCGCGAGCCACGACGCGCCGAAGCACAGCACCGCGACCGTCTCGCCGATGATCAGGCTGTACGCGTCGAGCGTGTGGGACACCTGGGTCACCGCGATGTACACCACGGCAAGGGCGATCCCCGCCGCGCACGTGTAGTGGAACGACCGCCAGAACGCGGGGGAGAACCGCGCCCGGTGCCCGTCGCGGCGCTGCGTCCTGGCGCCCTCGCGGCGGCCGAAGAAGTAGCTGATCACGCTCAGGCAGAGGATGAACGTCGCCGCGCACACGTAGTGCACGCTCTGCACCGTCTGCTCGCCCAGCTTCTCCTGCAACGGCGACAGCGGCACCGTCCCGCCGCCGGGCAGCCCCGTCGGGAACAGCGCCACACCCACCGCCGCCACGCCGGCGACGATGCTGAGCGTGTTCTCCAGGTTCCGCTCGAAGAACTTGTAGAAGATCAGGAAGAACGCGGTCACGCACAGGCAGCTGACGAAGATGTCGCGCATGCCGGAGTAGTAGTACGCGCTCAGCGACCCCCGCGGCTTCCCTCCCTCGAACAGGAAGCCGTCGCCGAGCAGGAGCGTCAGTGGCAGCAGGACGCCCATGACGCCGATCAGGGTGCGCATCAGCAGGAACGAGCGCAGGTAGAGAATCCTGGCCTTCAGGTTCTCGTCGGCCTGGTCCTGCGGTTCGCCGGGACGCTGCGGAGCGTCCACCGGTGGGGTGAGGTATCCCATGGTGCCCTCCAAGGGTGATTACTTGAAGAGAGCACGTGATCACGCTATTGATACGTTGACCGCGCCAACACGACAGACACGCGTGGCCACGCCCGTGGCGCCCGAGTCAGGTCACCACTGGTAGCTGCGACCCAGGTCATAGCCGGTGTTCGGGTCCACCGGCGTCGGGTGCACCCGCAGCAGCGACTGCACGCTGCGCAGCAGCGCCTCCGGGCTGAACGGTTTGACCATGTGGTGCACCGCCCCGGCCATCACGCCGCTGCGCACGACGTCGGGCTGCGACAGCGCGGACAACAGCATCACCGGGATCTGGGCCGTCTCCGGGTCCGCCTGCAGCTGCTCGCACGCGGTGAGCCCGTCCTGCCCCGGCATCATGATGTCGAGGATCACGAGGTTGGGCAGGCAGGCGACCGCGGCGTCGACCGCGGCCAGCCCGTTGTCGGTCTCGATGACTTCGAAGCCCGCCTTCACCAGCTTGTACGCCACCATGCCCCGCAGATCCGGGTCGTCGTCGACGACGAGAATCCTGGCGGTCTGCGCCTCGGACGCGATGGCCGTGTTCATTGGGAAACCTCCTGTGACGGGCTGAGACCATCAGGTTCACCGCGCCCGGCTGCGCTTCAGCGGCCACTCCGTTGCAGGCCGGTTGTGTGCGCTACGTCACTGCTCTTTCCTGCGCTTCCCGCGGCTCCCGCGGGTTCTACGGTTCTTGCGGCTTTTCCGGGGGTCCCAGCAGGTCCCACCGGTTCCCGGCGATGTCCTCGAAGACGGCGACCTGCCCGTACACCTCGGATCGCGGCGGCCTGACGAACGTGACGCCGGCCCGCTCCATCCGCTCGAACGTCGCCGCGAAGTCGTCGACCCTCAGGAAGAAGCCCACCCTGCCCTTCACCTGATCCCCGACGGCCTCCCGCTGCAGCTCCCCGTCCGCCCGCGCCAGCAGCAACCCCGTCCCCCCGCCCGGCGGCCGCACCACCACCCACCGCTTGGCACCCCCGTCCGTCGCCGTCGCCGGCGAGTCCTCGACCAGCTCAAACCCCAGCACTCCGGTGAAGAAGTCGATCGCCGGGTCGTACTCCTCCACCACCACCGTCACAAGATCCAGCCACATCCCCCCACCGTAGTCGGGACGGGGGGATACTCCTGCGCACGGCGGTGACCCGATGCGCTAGTCTGTAGCGGCTGCTCCGGACGAGTCCGGTTGCACGGGACGTAGCGCAGCTTGGTAGCGCACTTGACTGGGGGTCAAGGGGTCGTGGGTTCGAATCCCGCCGTCCCGACAGCGCAAGGGTTTTCGCAGGTCACAAGCCTGCGGGAGCCCTTTTTCGTGTGTGAGCAGTTCGCCTGAGTCGAGCACGCCGCTGTTGGATCCCTTGACTCGGCTTGTTCGGTTCCGAACGGTCTGGGCGATCTGGGCGTGTTTTGGCTGCTCACGTTAGGTGCGCCGTGGCCTTGACCGCGCGTGGGTGAGTGATCAGGCGGCTTGACTGTGCGTCTGCATGAGTCAAGGGATCCGCGCCGTGCTGGAAATAGCTGGACTGCGCTCGTCGCACGTGAATGCCAGAGATGTTCAAACGGAAAATGACCTCCGGACAGGTACCCACCCCTGCCGGTGGGTGTCTCCGCGCTGGAGTTTCCGACGGTGGTCTCCTACCGTGTGCGCCGCGGACCGGACACGGCTCGCGGTGTAACGGGGAGGATGTCATGGCGCGCAGGCCGACGAAGCGGGCTCCGGTCGTGTGGTGGCGGCGGCTGACGGCGCCGCAGTGGTGGCTTGCCGGCGGCGGGGCGGTGCTGGTGGTCGCGATCGTGCTCATGGTCTCGTTGTGGCCGGATCCGGCGCCCGAGTCGCGGGAGCGGGAGTATCTGCAGTTCACTGCCTGCCTGCTCACTCCGGCCGACGGGGTGCGGGATCCGGCGGCGGCGCCGGTGTGGAAGGCGATGCAGGATGCGTCGTTGCAGACCCAGGCGAAGGCGCAGTACCTCGAGATCAGCGGTGCGCAGACGGTCGACAACGCAGTGACGTTCCTCAACAGCCTGGCCCAAGGTGACTGCGACCTAATCTTCGCCTCCGGTGACCTTCCGGTGCAGGCGGTCGTGAAGGGTGCGTCGACGTTTCCGGCCGAGCGGTTTGTCACTGTCGGTGCATCGGTGGCTGCGCCGAATGTGTCCACAGTGGATGCCGCCGCGTCGCACGACGGGGTCGTCCGGCTGATCGCCGAGGCCGTGGCAGCGGCACCACAGTAGCGGTGCCGCGTTGTGATCCACGTCACGCGCGCGCACGCATTGATGATATTCTCACTGGTCGGTGCCTCTTTCTGTGTTCGTCGCCTCACTTCGGTCGATCTTGCTGTTCGAGGCAGAAGTCGGACATATTCCTTCCGGGTATCCACTGATCGGTCATTGTTTCTGGGAGCTTCCTGACCGAATCTCTGTGCGCCACATGTTGCTCACGGGGAGGCACGGCATGACGCTCGTCGCTGGTTTGCGCATGTGCGGAGTGTGAAATTACGTCGCGTAGCGGGAACCTGTTCAGACGGGCTCCCCGGCGCGTACGGCGGCCGGTGGCCGTCGGAGCGCTGCTGGCGATGGCGCTGTTCGCCGCGGTTCCTCCGGGCGTCGTGCATGACGGTCCTGGTTCCGGCTTCCCGCTGCACCTGCCGTCGTGGCTGCAGCCGGACTACAACTGGGGCCGTGAGGCGTTCAACGGCCTGCCGCAGCAGCAGTCGGCCGGCAAGCCGGGGACACTGACCCGGGAGCAGCTCGACGCGCTCGGCCGGGTCGGGCGTGGTGCCGGCAATCCCGCCGGCAAGGGCATCGGGGCGGTGGGGCCGTACGAGGCGCCGAAGCACCGTGTCGAGATCGGCAAGGCGCCGGTGCGGTCCGGGCCGCAGAGCTTCGACGAGAAGACGAGCACGCTGGTCCCGGCCAAGGGCACCGCGGACTCGGAGCTGTACCAGAACGCGGACGGCTCGTTCACCCGCCGCGAGTACTCCGGTCAGGTCAACGTCAAGGCCGCGGACGGCACCTGGAAACGCATCGACACCGACCTGGTGGACGACGGCAAGCGCCTGCACCCCAAGGTCTCCGCCGCGGACGTGTCGATCGCCAAGAGCGCCGACGATCCGCAGTTGGTGACCCTGCGAAATGTCGGCGGCGGCACGTTCGGGTACTCACTGCAGGGTGCCGCGAAGGTGCCGGGCGAGGTCAAGGGCGACACCGTCACCTACAAGGGTGTCCAGCTCGGCGTCGACCTCCAGCTGCGCGCGACCGGCGACGGCGTCAAGGAGGACCTCGTCGTCGCCGGCGCCGAGGCCGGCAACGCGTGGGTCTTCCCGCTCAATCTGGAGAAGCTGACCGCGCGCAACGGCACTGACGGCGCGATCGAACTGGTCGGCAAGGACGGCAACGTCGCTGCCGTGATTCCCAGCGGCCTCGTGCACGACTCCAACTTCAGCCCGCAATCCGGCGGGTTCGAGCAGGCCACCGAAGCGAAGTACCGCATCGTCGACCTCAATGGCCGTCAAGCACTGCAGGTGTCCGTCGACCAGGCGTGGCTCGACGACCCGGCCCGGGTCTGGCCGGTCGTGGTAGACCCATCGGTGACCACCGCGCTGGACGCGACGCAGGACACGACGGTCCGCAACGACCGCACCAGCGACCAGTCCGGCTCCGACGAGATGTCGATCGGCTACAACAGTCCCGACTACGGCAGCGTCAAGGCGTACTCGTTCATCAAGTTCAACAGCTTCTACAGCACGTTCGCGAACGTGAACGTGACCGCGGCGAAGCTGAACGTCTTCAACCGGTGGGCGTGGTCGTGCACGCCGAAGTCGTTCGAGGTCAACCCCATCACCGTGGGCTGGAACACCGGCGCATTGACCTACCCCGGCCCCGCGTTCGGTAGCGCGATCGGCACCGTCACGCCCAACGTCCCTACCGCCTGCGGAAACACCGGCGGCAACCCGGCGTTGGGCAACTGGGTCACGGTCCCGCTGAGCGTCGGCACGTTCAACAACTGGGCCCGCAACATCGGCAACAACGGCCTGGCCCTGACGACGTCGCAGACCGACAAGTTCCACTGGAAGAAGTTCACCACCGCCAACTACAACCCGAACTACGCGCCGTTCCTGCAGATCACGTATCAGTACGAAACGCCGGTCGTCACCGGTAACCTGCCGCCCTACGGCTACGCGGCGCCGACGCTGACGCCGGAGCTGCAGGTCCTGGCCTACGACCCGGACCACGCGCCGAACGCGAACCTGTCGTACACCTTCGTGGTCCAGGACAAGGACGGCGTCACCAAGTGGACTTCCGGCGCGCAGGCGTCGCCGACGGCGCGGGTGCCGGCCGGCAGCCTCAAGTGGGGCGAGACGTACTACTGGATCGCCTACGCCAGCGACGGCTACTCCGCGCAGCTCTATCAGGACTGGCAGACGTTCTCGACGTCAGTGCCGCAGCCCGACATCACCTCGACGCTGTCGCAGAACGGTGAGCTCGGCTACGAGCCGAGCGTGCGCAACTACACGACCACGGCCACGGACGCGACCGTCGCCACCGTCGGTCCGGCGCTGACCGTGGAGCGCGCCTACAACAGTCTCGACCCGCGCACCAATTCGGCGTTCGGTCAGGGCTGGTCGAGCGTGTTCGACCTGTCGGTCACCGAGGTCATGTCCGGTGACGCGACACCGGTCGTGAACACCGTGACTGTGCGGTACCCGACCGGTCAGGAGATCGCGTTCGGCCGTAACACCGACGGCTCCTTCGCGTCCCCGCCCGGTCGCTTCGCCACGTTCACCAAGGAGAGCGACGGCCTCGGGTACAGGTTCGTGGACAAGGACGGCACGGCCTACCTGTTCCGGCAGGCCCTCGTGACCGGCAGCGCCACCACGCCGTACACCTGGGGCATCACGTCGATCACCGACTCCTCCGATCGCAAGGAGACGTTCTCCTACACCAACAACCTCATCAGCCAGGTCACCGCGGCGTCCGGCCGGTCGCTGCACGTGACCTGGGCCGCGCCCGGCGGCACACCCGGTTACGCGGAGTCCACGAGCCCGGCGACGTTCGCCGACCAGACCGACGACCCGGACGTGACGCTGCTGCCGCTGACCGGCGACGACGTGTCGACCGGCGTTACGCTGCCGTTCTCGTTCCCGCTGTACGGCCAGGGCTACACGACCGCCACGGTGTCCTCCAACGGCGTCATCGCGTTCGCCGGATTCGCCGCAGACGGTGACAACTCCGCGATCCCGAGCGCGGCGCAGCCGAACGGCGCCCTGTACCCCTTCTGGGACGACTTCCAGATCGACAGCCAGTCGAAGGTCACAGCCAAGACCAGCGGCACGGCACCGAACCGGGTGTACAGCGTCGAGTGGTACAACGCGTACCTGTACGGTCGCGCGACCCGGGTCACGGTGAAGGCGGCGCTGAGCGAGAACGGCACCGTCACCTTCAGCTACGACGGCATCGATCCCGCCAATGACCAGGACAAGGGCGCGGCCGCGGTTGTCGGCATCGAGAACGCAACCGGCACCGCAGCCGTCCAGCACTCGTTCCACCAGCCGGTGCTGGCCAGCAACACGCAGATCACGTATACGCCGATGTCCACGCCGCCGCCGGGCGTCACCGCGAAGGTCGCCTCTGTCGCCACCGACCCGGTGGTTGCGGGCGATCAAGGGACCGCGCTCACCTGGACGTACGCCTACGACACCAACGGGCAGCTGCAGAAGGTCTGCCCGCCGACGTCGACGACCGCCTGCCACACCTACACCTACGGCAGTGCGTCGCTGTACCAGTCGGCGGTGCAGAACCTCGGGCCGCGCGCCTACTGGCGCCTCGGCGAGACCGCCGGCGAGACGTCCGCGGTCAGCGAGGTCATCGAGAACCAGGGCACCGACAACGGCACGTACGCCGGTGTGGCGACCACGAGCGCCGGCCCGCTGCCGGCCTCAGCGGTGATTGCGCCGACATTCAACGGCACCTCGTCGATGGTCACGGTGCCGAGCAAAGACCTTCCGTTCGGTAGCGGCTACCAGTCGGTCAGCATGTGGTTCAAGGTGGCGCCGGACGACCGGGGCATCCTGCTCGGCTTCTCCAAGGACCAGGCCGGGACCGGGGGGCACCTCCGGCACGTACACGCCTGCCCTGTACGTCGGCACCAGCGGCAAGCTCTACGGCGAACTGTGGAACGGCACGGTCAACCCGATCGCCAGCACCGTCACGGTCGACAACGGCGCCTGGCACCACGTGGTGCTCACCGGCGCCGGCGCCACGCAGTCGCTGTACCTCGACGGCGAGTGGCAGGGCAGCCGTTCCGGCGTCCTCAACATGGCGTTCGCGGACCTGCTCAAGAACGTCGCGATCGGCTCCGGCTATTGGGGCCACGCGTGGCCCGACCAGCCGGCGGCCAACGTCACCGAGCAGACGGGCTGGTTCAAGGGCTCGATCGCTGAGGTGTCCAGCTTCGACCGGCCACTGACGCCGGCGAACATCGCGTCGATCTACAAGGCCGGCAAGGCGACCGCGCGCCCGCTGACCGCGGTGAAGCGCCCGTCGGGCAACACGACCGCGGCGATCACGTACGAGGCCAAGGACTCGACGGTCAAGACGGTGACCGACTCCAACGGCGGCGTGTGGCAGCTCAGCCCGCCGGTGACCCAGGGCTCGAGCAAGGTGTACGCCAGCGCCGCGCTCGCCGGCACGCCCGCCGACTACTACCGGTTCGGCGACGGCGACGGCGCCGTATACGCCACGAACGAGGTCAACGGCAACCCGGCCACGTACAGCAACGTGACGCTCGGACTGCCCAGCGGCCTGTTCGACGACTCCACGGCGGCCCAGTTCGACGGCTCCACGTCCATCGTGAACCTGCCGGACACCGGGCCGGGCAGTGACATCCCGACGAACGGCACATACTCGATCAGCCTGTGGTTCAAGACCCAGACCGCCGGCGGCGTGCTGTTCGGCACCTGGGACAACACCATCACCACGGCGAACTGGCACACCCCGCGGTTGTACATCGGCACCGACGGCAAACTGCGCGGCGGGTACTGGACAACCGCCAATGGCCTGGTGCTGACATCGGCGGGCACGGTCACCGACGGCAACTGGCACCACGCCGCCATCACCGCTTCGAAGACCAGCCAGAAGCTCTACCTCGACGGCGCCGAGATCGGCTCCGGCACCAACACCCTCGCCGACGACCTCTCCACGCACGCCACCATCGGCGCGGGCGCCTGGTTCGGCTGGAACGGCGCGAGCTCGGCACAGGCCGCCTACTTCAACGGCTTCATCTCCGACGTCGCCTACTACCGCAAGCAGATCTCGGCAGGCACGGTCGCCAGCCAGTACGCGGCCTGGCAGAAGAGCAAGAACACCGGCGCGCCGGTCAAGATCGTGACGGTCAAGAACCCGCAGAACAAGGACCTCACGTACACCTTCGACCTCGGCACCGGCCGCAAGGTCGCCGAGACCGACGCGCTGGGCAACGAGACCCGCTACGGCTACAGCGAGAACGGCTTCCTGCGCACCACGACCGACCCGCTGGGCAACATCACCACGAACGAGCACGACGTGCGCGGCAACGTGGTGTCGACGACGACGTGCCAGGTGCAGAAGGCCAACGTCTGCAGCAACGTGTACTTCGAGTACTACGGGGAGGCCGACGGCCGGAAGGTCGACATGCTGCGTAAGCAGCGCGACGGCCGTTCGACCAGCGCGACCGACGACAACTTCGTGACCGAGTACGAGTACGACAGCCTCGGCAACCGCACGTCCGCGAAGGATCCGCTCGGGCGGATCACCAAGACCGATCTCACGTCCAGCACCCAAGCGTTCGGCAGCCCGGTGGGAACGTTCGCGCCCAACGGACTGCAGCGGGCCATCACGATGCCGTCGGGCGCGGTGCAGACCGTCGACTACTACGCCAACGGCGACGTCGCCAGGGTCACCGACCCGGCCGGCAAGATCGTCACGTTCACCTACGACAACCTCGGCCGGATCACGACCCAGCTGGAGTTCTCGGAGGCGACGCCGGCCGGGGCCGGCCACACCCTCACCTACGACGGTCAGAGCCGGGTGCTGACCCAGACCGGCACGGCGGTCACGAACCGGGTCACCAGCGCGTCGCACACCACCGTCACCACGACGACGTACGACGTCGACGGCCACGTGCTGTCCCAGGTCGTCTCCGACCCGACCGGTGGCGACGCCTCGCGGACCACGTCGAGCACGTACAACACCTACGGGCAGACGGTCACCGAGACGCAGGGCGGCAAGACGACGACGTACGAGTACGACGTCTCCGGTGACATGGTGAAGGAGATCGGCGCCGACGGTGGCATCACCCAGAACGAGTACGACGCCGAGCACCGGCTGCGGTTCGTCAAGGTCCTCAACTACACCGGCGACCCGAACGCGCCCTCGGCGCCGACGACGCTGACCCTGGCCGAGAAGCAGTACGACAGCAACGGACGCCTGGTCGTCGAGATCGACGCGATGGGGTTCCAGACGGTGCACAAGTACACCGACAACGGCCTCGAAGCGCAGATCATCCGCAAGAACCCGGACCCGAGCAAGCCGGACTTCGTCCAGGTCGACAACTCCTTCGACGCCGCCGGCAACGTCGTCAAGACGGTCAGCGACAACGGCACCGCGACCAAGACGTACACCCTCGACAGGGGCGCGCGGATCCAGACCGAGACGTTCGACCCGGCCGGGATCAAGCGGATCACGACGCTGACGATGTCGCGTGACGACCGCGTGATCGGCAGCGTCGTCACCGACGGCTCCGGCAACGTCATGACCCGTGCCGAGAACACCTACGACGAGCTCGGCCGGCAGACGTCGCAGACGACGTACAACACGGCCGGACTGACCCCCGTTGCCCGTTGGAAGCTCGACGAGACCACCGGCGTCACAGCCACGGACTCGGTCGGCAACTCCTCCGCGACCGGGCAGTACCTGGCCTGGACGACCGACCACCCGGCGACCTCGACCAGCGGAGGCTCGGCCGTGTTCAACGGGGTCTCCTCCTATGTGTCGACCTCGGGCCCGGTGCTGGACACCACGAACGGGTTCACCATCTCCGCTTGGGTGAAGACGTCCGGCGGCGCCAATTACCAGGCCATCGCGGCGCAGGAAGGCCTCGACCAGACGGCGTTCACGCTGCGCTACGACCCGACCAACGGCGGCCGGTGGAGCCTCGTGCTACGCAGCGCCGACGGCAGCACGAACGTCAACACACTGGTGCAGTCAGCGTCCACCGCCGCCCTGAACACGTGGACGCACCTGGTCGGCGTGTACAACGCGGACACCCAGACGATGGCGTTGTACGTCAACAACGGCACCCCCACCACCGCGACGGTCCGGCAGCCGTGGAAACCGCGCGGCCCGTTCACGATCGGCCGCAACCGCAACACCACCTACGGCAACTACTGGAACGGCTCGATCAGTGACGTCCAGGCCTACTCCCGGCCGTTGACCGTCGCCGAGATCGGTCAGGTGTACGGCGGGACCGCTCCGGCCGCCGGCGCCACGGTCAGCCGCACCACCCAGAAGCTCAGCCGCGCCGGCCAGGTCCTCGCCGAGACCGACCCGCTGGGCAACGTCACCGACAACACGTACGACGAGGCGGGCCGCCTCGCGGTCATCACCGGCCCGGCCGTCATGGCCGAAACCGACGGCGGGACACCCGTGCCCACCCGCCCGGTCACCTACCTGGGCTACGACACGTTCGGCCTGCGCACACACGTCAAGGACCCGCGCGGCGGGATAACCCGCACCACGTACGACTCGGCCGGCCGGGTGCTGACCAGCGTCGCGCCCGCCTACACGCCACCGGGCTCCTCGACGGCGCTGACCCCGACGACGACCCGTGCCTACGACGACACCGGCCAGCTCATCAAGCTGACCGACGCACTGAACCGCGACACCCTGTACACCTACGACCAGCTCGGCCGGGTGTCGAAGACCGTCGCCGCGGACAGCGGTGTGACCACGTTCGGCTACGACCTCAACGGCGACCAGCTCACGGTCACCGACCCGACCGGTGCCGTCACCACGAACACGTACGACTTCCTGGCCCGCAAGCTGACCACGTCGTCGGTCGTGCGGCAGGACAGCACCCACTACGACACGCTGTTCGAGTACGGCATCGACGGCAAGCTCAAGAAGACGACGTCCCCGTCAGGCGTTACGCAGGAGCTGACCTACAACGCGGCCGGCGACGTGGTCACGTCAAAGGACGGCGCCGGCAATATCACCACGACGGCGTACGACGCGGCGGGCCGGCCGACGAAGACCACCCTGGCCGACACGTCCTATTCGACCGTCACGTACGACCTGGCGGGCCGGCCGGTCATGAGCCAGCAGTTCCCGCCCGGCGGCGGCACGGCGCTGACCACGACGTCGCAGACCTACGACCTGGCCGGCAACGTCCTGACGAAGACCGATCCGCGCAACACGACCATCACGTTCGCCTACGACGTGATGGGGCGGGTCAAGCAGGAGACCCAGCCCGTCGACGCCGTGGCGGCCAACAACATCGTCACCTCGTTCGGCTATGACGTGGCCGGGAACCAGACCCGGTACACCGACGGGCGCGGCAACGCGTTCATCACGAAGTACAACGTCTGGAACCTGCCCGAGGAGCAGATCGAGCCGGCCACCACGGCGCACCCGAACGCGACCGACCGCACGTTCACGGTGGCCTATGACGCCCTGGCCCGCGCGGCGACGCAGACCTTGCCCGGCGGCGTGACGATCACCAACACGTACAACGAGGTCGGCAAGCTCACCGGCCAGACCGGCGCCGGAGCGGAGGTGAGCACCGCCGCCCGCAGTTTCGGCTACGACCTCGCCGGCCGGCTCACGTCGGCGACCGTGTCGGGCAACGCGAACACGTTCACCTACGACGACCGCGACCTGCTGCGCACCACCAGCGGCGTGTCGGGCGCGGCGACGTTCGGCTACACGTCCGACGGTCAGATGGGCAGCCGCGCCGACGCGGCCGGCACCACGAACTACAGCTACGACACCGCCGGCCGGCTCGACACCATCACCAACACCACGACGTCGGTGCAGGCGAAGTGGACGTACAACACCCTCAACCAGCCCAACACGATCACCTACGGCGGCACCGGCAACGTCCGCAGTCTCGGCTACGACACGCTGCACCGGCTAAGCACCGACGAGCTCAAGACGTCGGGCGGCACGTCGGTCGCGAAGATCACCTACGGGTACGACGCCAACGGCAACGAGACGTCGAAGTCGACGGCGGGCTTCGGCGGCACGGTCACCAACTCGTACGGCTACGACCTCGCCAACCGCCTCACGTCGTGGAACAACGGCACCACGTTGACGTCGTACACCTACGACAAGGCCAGCAACCGCCTCACCAACGGGTCGAAGACCTTCACGTACGACCAGCGCAACCGGCTGCTGACCCAGTCCGGCGGCATCACGTACACCTACACGCCGCGGGGCACGCTGTCCGCGGCCGGTGCGGTGCAGACGAAGACCGACGCGTACGGGCAGGTGCTGCAGCAGGGCACCACCACGTACACCTACGACGGCCTCGGCCGGCAGACGAAGACCGGCCTGTCCTACACCGGCCTGGACAACGACCTCGCCGCCGACACCACGGCCACGTACACCCGCGACCCGGTCGGCGACGTGGTCGGGGTGAAGGGCGCCTCGGCGCAGTACGCGTTCACCGACCAGCACGACGACATCACCGGCCTGTTCACCGCCACCGGTACGACGCTGGGCGGCACGACGGTCTACGACCCGCTCGGCAAGGTCCTGGCTGCCACGGGGATGCAGGGCAGCCTCGGCTACCAGTCGGAGTGGACGGACACGTCGACGAGCCGGGTCAACATGATGGCCCGCTGGTACAACACCGACACCGGCCAGTTCGACACCCGTGACACCGCCTCGAACAGCCCGGTGCCGAACTCGGCGGCGGCGAACCGGTACGCCTACGGCGACGCCAACCCGCTGCTGACGACGGACCCGTCAGGGCACTGGGGCATCCCGAAGCCGAGCAGCCTGTGGGACAAGGCCAAGAGCATCGCCAAGGCGGTGGTGCCTCCGGTCGTGTACAACGCGGTGAGCAGCGTCGTGTCGTACGGGGCGAGCCTGGCCCGCGAGGCGTGGAATTACGTGGCGCCGTTCGTGGCGCCGCTGGTCAAGGTCGCGACCACGGTCGTCAATGCCGGCCGCAAGCTGGTGGCGAACGCCAGCCAGTCCATATCGCGGATGAAGCAGCAGGCGACCGCGGCGTACAAACAGGGTGGCCTACTCGCGGTGGCCAAGACCGCGAAGGCGGCGGCGGCCAAACGGATCGCCGATGCCAAGACGGCCACCGTCCAGTTCGTCAAGGACCACAAGAACCAGATCATCGAGGGTCTCGCCATCGTCGGTGGTGTCCTGGCAGGCATGGCGTGTACCGCGGCGACGGTCGGTGCGGGCGCGGTGGCGTGCATGGTCGGTGCCGCGGCGCTGGTGAACCTGGCGAAGGATGCGGCGCAGGGCAACATCCACAGTTGGAAGGACGCGCTGACCTCGGCCGGTTCCGGTGCGATGCAGGGTCTCGCCGGTCCGTTGGGTGGCGTGGTCGGCGGGAAGGTCGCGTGTTTCGCCGCGACGAAGCTGGCCAGTGTCGCGGTGAACACGGTGGGCAAGGTCGTGGCCGGTGCGATCTCCGGCGCGCTGTCGGGCGCGGTGAGCAGCGCCATCGAGGACGTCGTCAGCCAGATCGGCACCAACGGCAAGGTCGACTGGGGCTCTGTAGCCAGCAGCGCCGTGGTCGGCGGCATCACGGGTGCCATTACCGGCGGCAAGGCCGGCCGCAGGGCGCCGTGCGGACGGCACAGCTTCGACCCGAACACGGCCGTGCTCATGGCCGACGGCTCGACGAAGAAGATCGAAGACGTCAAAGTCGGCGACGAGGTCGCCGCCACCGACCCTGCGACAGGCGCGACCCAACCGAAACCGGTCACAACCTTGTGGCTGAACCACGACACGGACCTGACCGACGTCACAGTCACGGTGAAATCCGCGGAACCTGTGCAGTCATCGGAAACATCCCGGTCCACGGCGTCGGCAAAATCAGACGACAGCGGCAAGGCGCCGCAAGCCGCCAAGACCGGAGCGCTCCTGGTAGCGGCCGCGACGATCGCAGTGGCGACCACGACCGTCCTGCACACCACACAGCACCACCCGTTCTGGGACCGCACCACCAGCACCTGGGTCAACGCGGCCGACCTGACCCCGGGCCACGAACTCAAAACCGACGACGGCGCTACGGTCGAGGTCACCGACGTTCACAACTTCACCGGCGCCCAGGACATGCGCGACCTCACCATCGCCGACACCCACACGTACTACGTCCTCACCGCGAGCAAACCGGTTTTGGTCCACAACAACAACGCCGGCTGCGGTGTCGGCGGCGATGAAGACCTTGTTGATGTATACCGGTTCACGGACCGCAATCGGCCGGCGGACCTACAGCCGCAGATCTCCGAGGAGCGCGCAGATTTAACGAGGAAAGTCTTTGCGGACAACCCGGAATTCCGTGACAAGATCGCTAATGATCACTCATTGCACAATGACAAGACTTTCAGTCCTTTTGTCTCGGTCGCCCGTGACCCGGCGAGGGCCGCGCAAACGACAGATTCAGGACTTAGAGACATCACTCAGAATGCTCCGGACATCGGTCACTTCCGAGTTCCGTCGAACAGGTTGGTTACACCGAAGAACGAGCTGGCCGGGCAGGAGACGGAAGAGCTGTTCGATGGGCACGATCTAGGCAGTTTCCTGGTCGGTTGGACGGAGAATCCGTACAGGAGGCGCTAGCTGACGGCTACGCTGTCACGACGCACCGGTCCCGGCTCTGCCGGGACCGGTGCGTCGCGGTGACCAGACTGACCGCCAAATGTCGGTCCGCAGAGGAGCCCGGCCCAAGGGCTCGGAGTAGGCTGGGTAAACGTGATCGAGGGTGGGCGAGACTCCGACGACGTGCTGCTCGTGATCAGTCACCCGTTCGGCGACCTCGAGTGCTCATTGACCGAATGGATGGTTTCCGGCCCGGGCCCCCGAAACGTGCGGCCGGTCGCCGCTCGTTCCAGGTCGACGGGGGCGCCGCTTGCGCTGACGGTGATCCCGCTGGCGTACCGCAACGATCGGGTGTCACGTGCCCTGATCGCGGCCGGGAAGATCGAGTCGCCATGGCGAGCCGCGTGGAACGTGGACGACTGGGGGATGCCGCCCTGCGAAATCGGCGGTCCTCGGTCTTTTGGCAGGTCCGTGCCGAACCCTGAACGAATGGACCGTTTGGCCCGGCGTTTCCTTGACATAGCGCAAAAGGGGCAGGTAAGTGCCGATAGTGCGAGCCTTCTGCTCGCCCGAGTGCCGGAGTTCGGGGATGCGGTAGCCGGTTTGGTGCGGAGGCTTGCCGCGGAGGCGCGCTGGGAGGATTTCGACACAGTCATTACGGTGGCCGGTGCGGCTGGGCTCGTGGATGTCGGTCCGGTGTTGTGTGAGGTGCTGGAGTCTGATGCGGGAGCTCCGCGTCCCGGCCGCATCGTGGATGTGCTGGCGCAGATCGAGTGTGACGAAGCCGCCGAGCTGTTTCGCAGCCTCCTCGGGCGTTTCGTGTACGCGTGCGGAGATTTGCCCAATGCGCGGCGTTGCTTGCACGCCCTGGCGACTGCCGGTCGTGACTCGCGAGTGCTGCTGACACTCATCTCCTGGACAGATGAATGGCCGGAACCAATCCGAGACTGGGCGATCGAGGAATTGGAGGCCACAGGCAGCCGAGTTCCTCCGCCGCTGTGAGTCAGGAATCCGCGTGGCAGGAGTGCGGTCCTGGGCGACCGCAGACCACGACGATCGGCTTCTGTGCCATAGGACCCCTTTACTCGGCTGGTTTACGCTGTCGGTGACCTGGGAGAACGTGCTTGAGCACGTCGCTGGGGCCTCCGACGACTGGGGGTCAAGGGGTCGTGGGTTCGAATCCCGCCGTCCCGACGCAGGTCAGAGGGCTGATCCACTTCTTGGGTCGGCCCATTTTGGCGTTCTGGGGACCAGATCGGTCAAGTGCAACTCGTGTAGCGCACCTTGACCGGTGGTCAAGGAATCAGAGCGATTACTTGCCCAGCTCGGCTTCCTCGGTTTCAGCACGGCGGATCGTGTTTTGAACCTTCTGAATCTTCGGCCCGCGCATGCGTTAGATGCCTACATGTGTGCATGCCAGGTTGTGCTCCCCGGTGGGCAGGTCGACGGCAGACGGGGACGCGGGGAGGCCTGGTGTCAACAAGAGGTTGACACCAGAGGCAAAGCCGGGGCGACGGGGTCCCACCGATAGGCGGTGGCCCGAAGCGGGTCGTCGTGGGATGGTGGCGGCATGAAGACCGAGGCATTCACAGCTGAGCGGCTGACGCTGGTGACCGAGTTCGACGTCACTGACTATGCCGCCAGGACCGCCTACGTCGTCAGCTTGAAGAATCCTGCTTTCCTCAAGGCCGGCGACGTCTACCAGGTCGACGACCAGATGAGGCTCGTCGTTTACCCGGGCGATGGCGAACCTCGGGTCTTGGACACCACTTGGTACATCCACTGCGGACGACGGATCCCGGCAGCTGACGCACTCGCGAACGGCCAGTAAGTACAGCAGCAAAGTACAGCAGCCGACCCACCAGAATGCCCGCACGAGCGCTCCGACCATACGTCCTGACCTCGGACGATGCACCGCCGGCCGGCGCTGCGGGTTATCCGTAGGTTCAGGGTCTGCCATGCCCGCTGCGTGCCCCGATAGGCCGGTCAACGACGGTCAAACGGGGACACCGAGGAATGCCGACCAGAGCATCGAGGCCGAGGTCAGAGCAGGTCAGCGGGCGTCGTTACGACCACCCAGCGACAGTTCCTAAACCGTGTTCCCCGACGTGCAGCAGCCTTTCAGGCCAACCTCGGCCTCAATCCGCCGATTCGGCGCCGGCATCTACCGGCAGCGAGGGGTCTGGTCTAGGGTCCGGTGCATGACCGAGGCAAAGAATCCGTTGTGGCCGCACTTGAGTGTTTTTGTGCGGGTCGATGAAGCCGGCAAGGTCTTCCTGTCGTTTGACCGCTCGCCGGAGGCGCAAAAGGAAAGCCTGGAACTTCCGCACCAGGCCGATCGACTCGTCGCATTGCATACCGCCGTCATCAAGGCCGCGCGGGCGCTGACAGGAGCCACGAGCGATGAGGAGGCCGTGCCGAGACTCCTGCGGTACGCGAAGGAAGAAGAGCGACAGCGTCTCCAACCTCCGACCGCAGTCCGAACGACGCCAAAAGGGTCGTGGCGCGACGTTCCCCGAAGGGATAATGAACACGAGTATCCCGTTGGGTCGGACAGTAATCCCCGGGAGATCCCAAGTGGACTGCCTGGAAGCAGCCGGCGGAGGCATTGAGTCGACAGCCACGGCGACACCAGCATCGGCGTACGACGGCGCCCGCGACACGCGGAGCCACCGAAGGCTGCGGGTGGGCCACACCGCCAAAGTCTGGCAAATGCGTGTCATGGCCTTGCAATGGCGGAAACCGCCTTCGACGCTCTTGCAGGCCAGCCGCATGCCGCGATCGAGCCGCTTCTCCGTTCCTAAGCCGTGTGCCGCCACGGGGACCAGTTGGGGACCACGCGTGGTGCGCGTTCACGGACATCGCGCGCTCGGCTGCACAACTTGATCGCGGGCATGCCGTGCTTGACGTGCATATTTGCCTACTCCAATGGCCTGGGGGTCAAGGGGTCGTGGGTTCGAATCCCGCCGTCCCGACAGCACAAGGGTTTTCGCAGGTCACAAGCCTGCGGGAGCCCTTTTTTTCGTGATTGAGCAAGGTGTCCAGGTCGAGCACGCCGCTGTTGGACCCCTTGGCTCGACAGGTGACGAGATGCCCCTGCTCAAGATCGAAAAGCTCACCGAAGGCCTCGCCGGTGACTGGCCCGGACACCTCCGCGACTGGGACCGGACCCTGCGCGCCGCCAACCATCCGGAGACCACCCGCTACAACTACCTGCTCGCCGCGGCGCAGCTCGGCCGGTATGTCGGCGAGCATTCCCCGGACCCCGACGCGGAGGACGCGGCCGAGGACCCGACCGATGTGACGAAAGCACATCGAACATTTCCAAGCGTGGGTGATTGAGACCCGCTCGGCCGCGACCGCCTTGAACAAGCACAAAGGGCTGCAGCAGTTCTTCAAGTACCTCGTCGACGAGGACGAGATGGACCGCTCGCCGATGGACCGGGTGAAGCAGCCGAAGACGCCGAAGAAGCTCATCCCGGTGATGCGTGACGACGACGCGAAGAAGCTGCTCGAGGTGTGTAAGGGCAAGTCGTTCGTGAACTTGCGCGATGAGGCGCTGATCCGGCTGTACTACAACAGCGGCGCCCGCCTGTCCGAGGTGGGGAATCTGTTGTTGACCGACCTCGACATGGAGCCTCTTCCAACCTGATCATGCTGGTCAGGTGGGGTGCCATCGCTACGGCATGGACTGGTGTCGAGACGGGGAGAGGCTCCCGGTAAGACAGCAATCGACCAAGGACGTTGCCCTTCCGTGGGGCCTCTCGATGCTGTCCTACCCGTCGGCGATCTCGTTGTACAGCCGCAGCCTCAACCACCTCACCGGCCTGATCCGCAGCCATCGACGGTCGCTGCGGTCGCGGTGGCGGCGCCTCAACCCGGGCCAGCAGGCCCTGCTCGCTCTGGCCCACCTCCGCAACGGTGACACCTACGCCCAGCTCGCCGCCGGGTTCGGCATCGGTGTCGCCACCGCCTGGCGGTACAGCCGCGAAGCCGTCGACCTGCTCGCCGCCACCGCACCGACCCTCGCCGAGGCGATGCGCCGCATCCGCCGGCTCTCCTACGTCATCCTCGACGGCACCCTGATCGCGATCGACCGCATCCGCGGGCACAAGGACCGACTCCACTACTCGGGCAAGCACCAGCGGCACGGCGTGAACGTGCAGGTCATCGCCGACCCGCACGACCACCTGGTCTGGCTGTCACCGGCCCTGCCCGGCGCAACCCGCGACCTGACCGCAGCCCGCACCCACGGCATCATCGCCGCACTGACCAGCGCCGCAGTCGCGACCCTGGCCGCAACGCCAGACCCCCGAGCCATCGAGCGCACCGGCAGCCCGGCCGGCCCTCAACCACACCCGACCAACACCCAAAAAATTACGAGATCTGGCCAGCCGACCATCGAAACCTCATCGGTGGATCGAGGCTCAGAGGCAGTGACGCCGGTCGGCAATTCCCCTCGCACATTCGTGTCCAAAGCCCTCTGTACCGATTTTTTCGGCGAAATCGGGTCAAGCGATATCGAAGATCACGGCTATTGTGCTGGACCCCAAACGGCCATACGCTATAGCGGCTCATCGATTCGTGGACGGGGGTTCAAACGGAATCGAGCGATCCCCCCTGCGAATCGCAGCCCAGGCCGATGACCGGCCATTTCTCTCGGGGGGAATTCGGATGCCAGTTCTGCGTGACCGAACCAGGGCGGTAGCCCTGAGTTCGGCCCTGTTCGTGATAGCCGGCCTGCAGGTCGCGGACGCCGCTGCGGCGGCCCCGGTCAAGCCGCAGACGCTGTCGGGTCAGCACGTGGAGCCGATCCACGGCCAGCGGGTGGTGCCGCAGACCCGGCCCAAGGACCTCTCGCAGGGCGCCGGCGCGCCGCAGGCCGTGCAGGTGACGTGGCCCGCCGGTTCCGGCGAGGCGGCGGTGCCGACGCTGCGCAGCCTCGAGACGCAGACGTCGAAGACGGCCTTCAAGTCCCGCGCCGGCGCGCTGCCGGTGTGGGTCGGTCCGGCCACCGGTACCAAGGCTGCCCGCGCCTCGAAGGTGCGGGTCAACATGCGCGACCGCGCCGTGGTCCCCAAGGGGCTCGGTGACGGCCTGGTCTTCGACGTGGTCCGGGCCGACGGCCAGTCCGCGGATGGAGCTGTCGCGGTCACCGTGGACTACACCGGGTTCGCCAAGGCGTACGGCGGCGACTGGGCGTCGCGCCTGCGCCTGGTCGAGCTGCCGGCGTGCGCGCTGACCACGCCCGGCGAGGCCGCCTGCCGCGCGGTCCCGGTCGAGTCGCGCAACGACGCCACACAGCAGCAGGTCACCGCCGACGTGACGGTCCGCGGCACGAGCACGCTGATGGCCCTGACGGCCGGCGCCTCGGGCAGCGCGGGCGACTTCAAGGCCACCCCGCTGCAGGCGTCTTCGACGTGGACCGCGGGCGGCAACTCGGGCGGGTTCAACTGGAGCTACCCGATGACGACGCCGCCGTCGCTGGGCGGACCGTCGCCGTCCGTGGCGCTGGCGTACTCGTCGGCGTCGGTCGACGGGCGCAGCGAGACGACCAACAACCAGCCGTCGTGGGTGGGTGAGGGCTTCGAGTGGTGGCCCGGGTACATCGAGCGGCGCTACAAGTCCTGCTCGGACGACAAGGGCGGCACCGGCGCCAACAACACCACCGACACCGGTGACCAGTGCTGGGGCACCGACAACGCCACCCTCTCGCTCAACAGCTCGTCGGGTGAGCTCGTCAAGGACGACACCACCGGCGTGTGGCGGCTGAAGAACGACGACAACACCACGATCGAGCGGCGCACTGACACCGTCAACGGCGACAACGACAACGAGTACTGGGTCGTGACCACCGCCAACGGCACCAAGTACTACTTCGGCCGCAACCGGCTGCCGGGGTACACGGGCACCGCACCGGCGAACAAGACCACCAGCTCGGCGTGGACCGTGCCGGTGGCCGGCAACAACTCGGGCGAGCCCTGCCACGCGGCGTCCTACACCGGGTCGTTCTGCAGCCAGGCGTGGCGCTGGAACCTGGACTACGTCGTGGACCTGCACGGCAACACGATGTCGCTGTTCTACGGCGCGGAGACCAACCTCTACGGCCGCAACAACAGCGCCACCGACGTGCAGTCCTACGTGCGCGGCGGCTACCTCGAGCACATCGACTACGGCACCGACAACCGGTCCGGCACCGACACCGAGAACACCTCGACGGCCGCGCCGATGCGGGTCGTGTTCGACCCGCAGGACCGGTGCCTGTCGTCCTGCGCCACCCACGACGCCGCGCACTGGCCGGACACGCCTTGGGACCAGAGCTGCGCGGCCTCGCCGTGCACCGACAAGACCTCGCCGACGTTCTGGACGACGAAGCGCCTGGCCTCGGTGACGACGCAGGTGTGGAGCGGCAGCGCCTACAAGGACGTCGACCAGTGGGTGCTGACCCACAACTTCCCCGACCCCGGCGACGGCACCCGCGCGGGGCTGTGGCTGGAGTCCATCGTGCACAACGGCAAGGCGACCGGCCCGGCCGTCATCGGCGGCGCGATCGCGATGCCGGAGGTGAACTTCGACTGGGTGCAGATGCCCAACCGCGTCGACACCGTCACCGACGGCAAGTTCCCGATGAACTGGATGCGGATGTCGACGATCTGGACCGACTCCGGCGGCAAGGTCGACGTCCGCTACACCGCGCCGGACTGCGTGCGCGGCAGCCGCATGCCCGCCTCGCCGCAGACGAACAACCTGCGCTGCTACCCGGTCCTGGAGGAGCAGCCCGACAAGTCGATCAAGACCGAGTACTTCCACAAGTACCTGGTCACCAAGGTCACCACCGCCGATCGGACCGGCAACGGCCCCGACGTCGTGACCTCCTACGAGTACGTCGGCGACCCGGCGTGGCGGCACACCGACGACGACGGCCTCACCAAGGACAACCTGCGCACCTGGTCGGACTTCCGCGGCTACTCGCAGGTCAACACCCGCGTCGGCGACCCGGGCAGCGGCTCGGAGACCCTCAGCGAGTCGACGTACTTCCGCGGCATGCACGGCGACCTCAACGGCTCCGGCGGCACCCGCACGGTCACCATCCCGGCCGTCGACGGCAACGCCGACGGCGACACCACCGACACGGCGGACTCGCCGGCGGTCAACGACGAGGACGTCTACTCGGGCCAGGTGCGCCAGACGATGACGTTCGACGGCGTCGAGACGGCCCCGCTGTCGCGGACCGTCAACGAGCCGTGGCAGTCGGCGGCCACCTCGACCCGCAACATGGGCCAAACCATCGTGTACGCGCGGCACCAGGCGAACAAGACGACCTGGACCGGCACGAAGCTGGCCGCCGGCGGCTGGCGGGTCACCCGCCGCGACGACACCGTCGACGCCTACGGCATGCAGATTGAGGTCGATGACCAGGGCGACGTGGCGGTCACCGGCGACGAGTCGTGCGCGCGCACCACGTACAACCGCAACACCGGCATCAACCTGCTGAACCCGGTCGGCCGGGTCGAGACCTACGCGCTGCGTTGCTCGGTCAACCCGACCAGCAAAGACGACGTCATCTCCGACAGCCGGAGCAGCTTCGACCTGCTTGCCTACGGTGCCATGCCGACCAAGGGCGACGCCACGGCGGCAGAGATCGCCGTCGACTGGGTCGCGCCCGGCGGCTCGGTGTGGAAGCAGACCTCGACCGCGGTGTTCGACGTCTACGGCCGCGGCACGGACATCACCGATGTCCGCGGCAACCACGAGACGACCGTGTACACGCCCAGCACCGGCGGGCCGGTGACCAAGGTCGAGACCACGACGGCGCTGGGCACCACCACCACGACCGTCGAGCCGTCCTGGGGCACCAAGACCGCGGTCGTGGACCACAACGGCAAGCGCACCGAGGGCACGCTCGACGCCCTGGGCCGGACCCGTCAGGTGTGGTCGGCCAACCGGCTCAAGTCCGCCTACCCGACCTCGCCGAACATCACCTACGACTACACCGTCCGCAACTCCGGCGGCGTCAACGCGGTCACCACCACCACGTTGAACGCGGCAACCGCCACCAACCCGCAGTACACGACCTCGTACCAGCTGTACGACGGGCTGATGCGGTCCCGGCAGACGCAGGTGCAGTCGCAGGCCACCGGCAACGTCGGCACCGTGTTCACCGAGACGAAGTACGACGACAAGGGCCGCGTGGCGAGCGAGTCCAAGCACTACGACAACCTCGTGCAGCCCGGCACGACGCTGTCCACCATCGCCGACTGGCAGCCGAAGACGCAGACGGTCAGCGTCTACGACCGGGCCGGCCGGGTCATCGCGACGGTGGCCAAGTCCGTCGGCTCGGAGTTGTACCGCACCACGAACGTCTACGGCGGCGACCGGGTCAACGTCGTCGAGCCGACCGGGCGCGCCTCGACGACCGTGATCGACGGTCGCGGCCGGACCGTGGAGCTGCGGAAGTACCACAACGCCGCCAATGTCGGCTCCAACATCCGCAGCACCTATGACCTGACCCAGTACCACTTCGACCGCAAGGGCAACCAGGACTCGGTCACGGACAACGCCGGCAACGCCTGGACCTATACGTTCGACCTGCTCGGGCACCAGACCAAGGTCCACGACCCGGACAAGGGCGACGTCTTCAGCACCTACAACACCTACGGCGAGCTCAGCACGGTCAAGGACGACCGTAACGTGACCACGGCGTACGAGTACGACACCCTCGGCCGCAAGATCGGCCTGTACAACGGCTCGGTGGCGCCGGCGAACAAGCTCGCCACGTGGGCCTGGGACCCGGTCGGGTTCAAGGGTCAGCTCGGCTCCACCAGCCGCTGGCTCCCCAGCGGCGAGGAGTACAAGGTCAAGGTCCGGGCCTACACGGCGATGTACCAGTCCACCGGCGAGGACTACATCGTCCCGGCGTCGCTGGCGGGCGGGACGGTCACCACCCACACCGTGAGCCGTACCTACCGGGTCGACGGATCGCCCGCGACCGTCACCTACCCGCCGGGCGGTGGTCTCGGCGCCGAGACCATCACCTACACCTACGACAACGCGACCGGCCTGCCGGAGCAGCTGCAGACCAACAACGGCCAGGGCACGTACGTCAACAACACCGACTACACCGAGTACGGCGAGACGACGTTCGTGGAGTACAAGCAGGCCTCCGGCAACTTCGTGCAGCGCTCGTTCGCCTACGACGACATCGATCGCCGACTGAAGGACGCCGTCACCATCCGGCAGCTCGCGCCCCAGGCCGTCGACGACACGCACTACACGTACGACAAGGACGGCAGCGTCATCGGCAAGGCGTCCGGCGCCGACAAGCAGTGCTTCGCCTACGACTACGCGGCTCGTCTGAGCGATGCGTGGACCCCGTCCAACGGCGACTGCAACCCGGCAACCCGGTCCGCGTCCACGCTCGGCGGCCCGGAACCCTATTGGCAGTCGTGGACGTTCGACGCTGCCGGCAGCCGCAAGACCGAGACCGTGCACACGACGGCCGGGAACACGACCACCACCTACAACTACCCGGCGGCCGGCGGCGCCAAGCCGCACACGGTCAGCTCCATCACGACCGGGTCGACACAGCTCAACTACGAGTACGACAACCTCGGCAACACGACCTGCCGCCCGGCCGGCACCGGAGCCAACTCCTGCCCGATCGGCACCAGCAGCCAGAGCCTGGGCTGGGATGCCGAAGGTCGTCTGGCGACGGTGAACGGCAGCTCCGGCCTCAACACCTACACCTATGCCGCCAACGGCATGCGGCTCGCCGCCGAGGACCCGGTCAACACCACGCTGTACCTGCCCAGCATGGAGATCCGGCGGGTCAAGTCCAACGGCACGACGACGGCAAACCGCTACTACGACTGGGCCGGGCAGACGTTTGCCATGTCCACCACCGGCGGCGCCGTGACGTGGTTCATCGGCGACAACCAGAACACGCAACAGGTCGCCGTCACCGCAAACACCCAGGCGGTGACCGTCCGCCGGCAGAACCCCTACGGTGCGCCGCGCGGCGGGTCGCCCGCCTGGCCGAACGGCAAGGGTTTCATCGGCGGTGAGCGCGACACGACAGGCCTGACCCACATCGGTGCCCGGGAGTACGACCCGGCCGCCGGACGGTTCATCTCCGTCGACCCCGCCTTCGTGGCGACGGATCCGGCGAGCATGAACGGATACGGGTATGCAAACAACACGCCGGTGAGCTCGGCCGACCCCAGCGGCATGCGACCGGACAACGAGTGCACCGGCTCCTGCCTCAAGAACTGGGCCCAGGCCAACGCCGAGGAGCGACCGAAGCTCCGCGAGTTCTGGGACACCGTCTACGACATCAGGAAGCCCTGTAACAAGCAGTGCGCCCTGGCCCGCAACAAGCTGTACCAGGACACGTTGAAGCTGGCAGGTCCCAAGAAGGCGGCGAGCTGCGGCAACTACAAGTGCGACCCCGACAAGATCCCGAAGCGGTACACGGAGGAGGTCGTGGACGAGAACGTGCTGCCGGTCATGATCCTGGAGGGCATCGCGCTGACGACACCGCAGAGCTACAGCAGCCAGGACGTGCCGGCGGCAAGGGTCGACATCTCGAGGACGACGGAGTGGAGCAAGGAGATGTCGGGCTCCGCCGAAGTCTCACTGGCCGGCACGGTCGGCGGTGGTGGCTTGTCGTACACGTACACGTTGAGCCAGACGGAGTCGAACAGCCTGGCGATCGGCGCCGACGTGGCGGTCCCGAAGGGGCACCAGCTGTACATGGCCCCGCGGGTCGAGGTGACCTGGCAGAAGGTCGAACTCACCAGGAAGGGGCCGAAGGGCGAGAGGATCGTGGTCGGGACGGCGGTCCGGATGAAGGTCCGCTTCGTCGGTAACGACGTGACGGTTGCCCCCGGCGAGAAAGCACCCGCCCTCGGCTGGACCGGCAAGAACGTTCCGAACGCCATCCTCAACGACGACGAACTCGGGAAACACTAGGGAAGTACGCCGCCCGTAAGGTGCTTTGCGTGCCTTCCGGGCGGCGTAACGGACGTCCCACTGCAGTGACGTTCGAAGTCGATGGTTTCGGGTCGCTCCGGCATTGCCCGGGGCGGCCCGAAAACGCAGTTTCCCGGCGCTTTTCGGCCTGATAGCCGATTGAGAGCGAACCGAAAGCGGCGGAATTACGGTCGGGCGTCAATGCTGAGCAAACGAGCGAAACGGGGATTCACCGTGGTCGTGTCCAGGTCCGGGCGCAGCGCCTGGGCAACGGGTTCCGTCGCGTTGTCGGTATTCGCCGGCGTGCTGGTGGCGGGCGGTGCGGCTGCTCCGGTATCGGCGGCGCCGGTGCCGTGCGTGGCCGAGCGGCCGGACGAGTGGTCCGCCGGCGTGGCGGCGAAGGCGTGCGGCGGCAGGGTGGAGGTGGCGGCGGGGCGCAGCGAGTACACGCAGGTGTTCGCGAACCCGGACGGCACGACGACGTTCACGTCCAGCGCGGTCCCGGCGCGGGTGCGTCGCGCGGACAAGACCTGGACGCCGGTGGACACCAACCTGCTGGTGCGCGCGGACGGTTCGCTCGTGCCGCGTGCGTCGGTCACCGACGTGGTGTTCTCCGCGGGTGGCAAGGGACCGTTCGTGACGTACCGCACCGGCGGGTCGACGCTGTCGCTGGCGCTGCCGGTCGTGCTGCCGAAGCCGGTAGTCGACGGGTCGTCGGCCGTCTACCGCGACGTGCTGCCCGACGTCGACCTGCGGGCCACGGCCACCGCCGCCGGGTTCACCCACGTCCTCGTCGTGAAGACGGCGACCGCGGCGGCGAACCCGGACCTGGCGAACATCCGGTACGACGTCACCGGCGACACCCTGGCCCGGACCGGTGCCGACGGGCGCGTCGGGTTCCGGAACCCGGCGGGCCGCACCGTCGCCGTCGCGTCCGAGGCGTCCATGTGGGACTCCACGGTGAACCCGGGCGCGGGCGGCGAGATCAAGGTCGACCCCGCGAGCCTGTCGGCGCTGCGGCAGGCGCCGACGCCGGCGCTGCTGTCCACCGAGCACGGGCCCGGTGTGACGGCCCGTACCGCGCCGATCGCTGTCGCCGCGGCCGCGGACGGGCGCGGGATGCTGCTGCGCCCCGACACCGCCCTGCTGCGCAGCCCGACCGCGGTGTTCCCGCTGTTCATCGACCCGCAGATCGGGCCGGTGACCACGCGGTGGGCGTACTCGCGGTCTCAGGACTCCAACTACGGCCCGTACGACAAGGCAAGGGTCGGCTACAACCCGCCGGAGTACGACGGTGACGGCAAGCTGTACCGCGGCTACTTCGAGTTCCCGACCACGTACAACGGCCAGACGTACAAGGGCAAGCATGTCACCGGGGTGTCGTTCTCCATCGAACTGTGGCACTCGTACTCGTGCAACGACACCGTGACGAACCTGTTCCGCAGCGGCGGCATCACCGTCGGCAACGCGGGCCGCATGAACTGGGCCACGCGGCCGCTCGGCGCGAGCGCGGTCCACCTGGCCTCGGCGACCGGCCACGCGAACAAGGCCGGCGGCTGCGGCGCCAACCAGCCCGACATGCTCATGACCTTCGCCGGCGAGGCCATGCGCGTCGACGTGCAGAACGCCGCCAACGCCAACTGGGAGACCTACACGATGGGGTTGTGCGCCTGTGACAGCAACGGCGCGAACGAGTCCGCCGGCAGCCGGTGGAAGAAGTTCTACGTCGACCACCGCACGACGATGAGCGTCACCTACAACACGGTGCCGGGTGCGCCCGCGAACCTGTCCCCGCATCTGGGGCAGGTCGCCTGCGGTGGTGTCGTCGGCACCACCAGCCCCACCCTGCAGGCGCAGCTCGTCGACGCCGACACCGGCGACACCCTCACCTCCGCCTTCGAATGGCAGCAACTGCCGTCCGGGACCGTGAACAGCGCCTACGGGCCGACCAAACCCGCCAACAACAACGCCGGCCTGCCCGTCACCCTCGGCAGCGGCGCCGAGGGCAAGCAGTACCAGTTCCGGGCCCGGACCAACGACGGCACCGACTACTCGCCCTGGTCACCGTGGTGCACGTTCACCGTCAACACCACCGCACCGCCCGCACCCGTCGTCACCCCGACAGCGTCCGGCACCGCACCGGTGTACACCGGCTGCGACCCCGGCAACATCAACGCCTGCACCCCCAAGGGCGGACCCGGCATCAGCGGCGGGTTCACCTTCAGCGAACCGCCCGGCCCCGACGGCCTCGACGTCGTCAAGTACGTCTACGGCTGGGACACGCCGTCCACCACCGTCACCGTCACCGCCGGCGCCGCCACCCCGACCATCATGCTCACCCCACCCCGGTACGGCATCAACAAACTCACCGTCCACAGCGTCGACGCGGGCGGCCTGTCCAGCCCCACCACCGTCCACAACATCCTCGTCGCCGCCCCCTCCGCACCCGTCGCGCACTGGCCGCTGGACAGCATCGACAACCACGGCCTCACCGACACCGTCACCGGCGCATCCCTGACCACGACCGGCGTCACCTGGACACCCGACGCGCGATACATCGGCGCCAACGCGGCGACGTTCAACGGTACGGGCCAGGCCAGCCAGACGGTGCCCGGCGTGAGCACCGCCGGGTCGTTCAGCATCGCCGTGTGGTCCCGGGCGACGCCGTCGCTGTGCGCGACCGGCACCGAGTACGGCGTCATGTCGATGGACGGCCCCTCGGGCAGACCCAGCACCTTCAAGCTCACCTTCGACTGCGTCAAGCTGCGGTGGGAGTTCGACATCGTGGCCGACCCGGCCGCGAGCTCGCCGACGTTCACCAGCGTGTCGACGGCCGACGGCACAGCGGTGCCGGGTCGATGGACGCTGGTCGTCGTCTCGTACGACAAGGCGCAGAACAAGGTCAAAACCTGGGTGGACGGCGCGTTGGTCGACACCACCACCCCGTCGAGCGGGTGGGTGACGCTGCACGACGCGGCAGCCGGCGGCACCGGTCCCGTCGTCCTCGGCCGCTACCGCTCCTCTACCGGCGGCGACGCCGGGCGGTTCAGCGGGCAGATCGCGGACGCCCGGATCTGGAACCGGTCACTGGTTGCCGACGACGTCACCGGTACCAACGCCAACCCCGCCACGGGCGTCCCGGCCAGACACGGCCTGACCAGGCCCCTCGAGGTCGGCACGTGGCTGTTCCCCGACGGGGAGTGCTACTGCGGCGACACCCCGGACGGCTCGGTGTTCGGCCGCAAGGCGACCCTGGTGCCGAACTGGACCCTCGACCCGTCCTGGAGCGGTGACCCGGCCACCACCCCGGCCTGGCTGACCAACGACTCCCACGACGGCAACGGCGGTGTCCAGCTCGACGGCGTCTCCGGCTACGTCTCCACCCGCGACGACAAGGGCACCCTGAGCACCGCCGACGACATCGAACGACCGGTTCTGCGCACCGACCAGTCCAGCACCGTCACGGCCTGGGTCAAGCTCGACGCGTTCAAGAGCACCGACCAGCAGGTCGTCAGCCAGAACAACTTCCACCTGTACAACCGCGGCACCGACCACAAGTGGAGCCTCAACGTCCGCAAATCCGACGGCTCCGGCGGCTGGATCAGCATCGAGTCGGTCTCCGACGTCGTCGCCGTCCCCGGCGAATGGGTCCACCTCGCGGGCGTGTTCAACCTCGCCACCGGCGACGTGCAGCTCTATGTCAACGGTGTGCGGCAGGCGTCCACCGGCCACGGCGCCACCGGCATCACCCCGTCGACGAGCCTCATGATCGGCTTCCGCTCCGCCACCAACCCATCGATGTTCGGCGGCGCGATCGACGACGTCCACCTGTACCAAGGCATCCTCAACGACCGCGAGATCGCCAACATCTCCAGCGGTAGCTGACGCTCCACCCGTCCACCTAGGATCTCCTGCTGTGCACGTTCGGAGGAACATGCGAACTCTTGCGTCGGTCGCGTTCGTCTCGCTCGTCGCGCTGACGGCATGCGGCAAGCCCGTGCAGCCGCCGCCCGTGCCGGTGCCGACAACGGATCAGACACCCGCGTCGTACGAGAAACTGGTCGGCGAGTGGCACTCGACGATGACCGACTCCCTGCACCTGGAGGGCAGCATGCTGGAGCAGCCGATGCCCCCCGGTGAATGGGACTTCCGCTTCCGAGCGCGGTGCTCCGGCACCGGCACACTGTCGTACAGCGTGCGCGGGAAGGCCTTCCACCAGTGGGGCAAAGTGCCGCAATGCACCGGCAAGTGGCTGCTCGACAGCACCTTCTTCCCGCCCTCCCGCCACGACGACAACCCCCACGAAGGCGGCCCCTACACCGTGATCTTCGACGCGGAGGCCACCGTCACCTCCTGGGACGTGGAGGCCTACGCGACGCGGCTCGGCAACCGCCCGTCGCGGACGCCGTCGCCGTCGCCGTCGTCGACGTGACCCGCGGCCGGGTTCGGCACCGTCGCCGGATCGTCGCCGTCGCCGCGGTGGCCGGCTCGGTTCGGCGCCGTTCGGGGAGCCGTTGTGCTCCCGCGCTGCTCCTCAGCGAGACGTGGTTAGCCGCCGAACGCCTTGGCATGGCTCGGCGCGGTGAAGTTCACCGCGGGCACGCCGGCGAGGGCGCCCTTGAGCGTGTATGCGACCGCGTTGTTGATGACCGGGTGCGACATCGTCTTGTTGGTCTGGGGGTTGTCGGGATCGGTGACGATGCCGGCGACCGCGAGCTGTTTGGCCATCACGACGAACGTCGCGCTCTTCTCGCTGTCGGTGGTGCCGGTCTTGCCGGCGACGGGCCGGCCGACCTGGCCGTGGACGCCGGCGGCCGTACCACCGGCGGGGCAGGCGTTGAACGCGGACTGGTCGCCGACCGGGCAGCGGGCCATGTCCACGGCGGCGCGGGCCACGTCCGGGTCGACGGCCTGCTTGCACTGCGGGCTCCCGGCGTCGATCTGGTTGCCGTTGAAGTCCCGGATCTCGACGATCGGGGTCGGGGTGCAGTACTTGCCGTCAGCGGCCAGGGTGGCATAGGCGTTGGCGAGGTCCAGTGGGCTCGTGTCCGACACGCCCAGGGTGAAGGCGCCCCACTGGTGGGCGTCGGCGGCCAGCTTGGCGTCGTTCGGGGACCGGAACTGGATGCCTAGCCGCTGCGCCACGTCGACCACCTTCTCGGCGCCGACCTTTTGCTGCAGCGGCACGAAGTACGTGTTCAGCGACATGCCGAAGCTCTGCCACATGTTGAAGTCGCCGGCCTGGTCACCCGAGTTCTTCGGGCAGTAGTGCGCACCGTTGCAGGCGGTCGGGCTGGCGGGGTCGACCGGATAGTCGGACACGAACTGTTTCTGAACGTTCTCGGTGTGTGACAGCGGCAGGCCCGCCTCCAGTGCGGCGACCGCGGAGAAGATCTTGAACGACGATCCGGCCTGGTAGCCGGGGATCTCCGGGCCGCCGGTGATGAGCGGGACCGTTGTGTTGGGATAGTTGCCTTTCTGTCCCTTCTTCGCTGGGTTGGTGCTGGGCCCGTTGTGGGTCTGGTCGTTGCTGAAGCTGCGGTTCGTCGCGAGGGCCTGCACCCGCCCGGTACCCGGCTCGACCGCGGCGATCATGACCGCCTCGGAGTCGCCGATCTTGACGGAGTCGCCGGCGCCCGGCTGCTCCTGGGCGTACTTGAACGCGGCAGCCTGGGCCTGCACGCTCATCGAGCTGACGATCGTGTAACCGCCGGAGCGCAGTTTGTTCTGCCGCTCGTACGCGTCGGCGCCGAACGCCGGCTGCTCGAGCCACCACCGGCGCAGGTAGTCGCACATGAAGCCGGCGCCGAGGTCGGGGCGCCGGACGGCCTCGCAGCCCTCGGGGGTCCGTTTGCCGACGATCGTGAGCTCGGTGGCCGCCGCCTCGTCTGCCTGCTGCCTGGTGATGTAGCCCATCATCACCATCTGGCCCAGCACGTACTTCTGCCGGTCCAGCGCGCGTGGCAGGCCCTCGGCCGTGGCCGGGTCGTTGGTCGTCGGGGCCTTCACCAGGCCGGCGATCAGCGCGGCCTCCGGCAGCGTGAGGTCCTTCGGGTCCTTGTCGAAGTAGACGTGCGACGCGGCGAAGATGCCGTACGCGCCGTGGCCGTAGGACGAGATGTTCAGGTACCGTTCCAGGATCTGCTCTTTGGAGAGTTTCTTCTCCAGCGCGACCGCGAGCTTCATCTCGCGCACTTTGCGGGCCGGCGTCTTGTCGGTGGCCTCCACGATCTCCTGCGGCACGCGCGCAGTGTAGGCGGAGACCTGCCGCACGTACTGCATCGTCAGCGTCGAGGCGCCCTGCTGGTCGCCGCCGTTCTGGTTGTTCACGAACGCGCGGGCCACACCCTTGGCGTCCACCCCGTGGTGCTGGTAGAACCGCGTGTCCTCGGCGGCCACGATGGCCTGCGCCATGACCGGCGCCACATCGGTGATCGGCACGTCCCGCCGGTTCTCGTCGTACATCATCGCCAGCAGCGTCTTGCCGTCGCTGGCGTAGACATACGAGATCTGCGGCGCCGGCAGCACGTCGAACGTGGCCGGCAGACTCTCGAAGTGGTCGGCGCCGGCCTTGGCGGCCAGGCCTGACACGGCCAGCGCCGGGAACGTCGCAGCGGCCACCACCATGCCGGCGAGCAGTCCACACAGCAGCAGAGACGAAACGGCGGACAGCACACTACGGCTAGGCAAACGCATACAGATACCCCAGGGTTTCGCCGGCTTCGCAGTCCCAATCGCTTCAAGCCCTACCCAACCTGACGCTGTGCGACACGTGACACTTTGCACATGAAGCGCAATGACCATCCATTGTGGACCCGCATCGGTTGCCGCAGGCGTGTCAGCGCGGCTGGGGGATGGCGTCGCCGCCGGGTTCCCAGCCAGCCGCATGGTCGAGTCGGCCGGGACATTTCAGTGGTGTTTCAGCGGCCCACGTCAGGCTGACCGCACCTACTACGAGAGGAACTGCACATGCGTCAACATCGACTCGCCACGCTGTTGCTCGCTGCGGCAGCAGCGATCATCGCAAGTCTGGCGGTCACGCCCGCGGCCCACGCCGAAAGCCCCATCGTCAAGCTCGTGAGCAAGGCGAACGGCAAGTGCCTCCAGCCCGCCGGCAACGCCGCACTGGACCTGATCATTCAGATGCCCTGCACCGGCGTCGTCGCTCAACAGTGGACGCAGGAATCGGTCAACTCCACGAGCTTCCGCCTGCGCAACAGAGCCAGCGGCCTCTGCATGGAAGTCAGGGAGGGGGCCTTCAACGGAGCAACTGTCGACCAGTGGCTCTGCACCAACATCACCAACGTGAGGTGGGGCTACGGCATCAGCAACGACTTGCTGGGATCGGGAATCTCCGGCTCCTCGAGCCACTGCGTCGCGACACCGGGATCGCAGGACGGCCTGCCGGTGGGGTTGCGGTTCTGCGACGGCAACAGCACGCAGCGCTGGAGCCACCTTCCCGGATGAGATTGTGAGTAACGGCGCAGGGCGACCTCCGCACCGGGCCGACAGCGCCCCCGCCCGCGATCCACGGGCGGGGGCGCCACGCCCGAACATCGCCGGACAATGCCAGGCAGATTTTCGAAGCGTGCAAGGGTCTACGCTTTCCGGGGTTCGGGTCCCCGCACCACCGCTCTTTGAGAGCCCATAAACGCCGATCGGTGTGGGCAACGGGTACACCCTTCAGCAACAGTGTTCGGACGCGAGCAGCCCGGTCAGCGTGACCCTCTCCGGATAGGTGGCCAGCTCGATGCGGTTTGCGCCGCGACCCGCAGCCACTTCCGATGCGGCAATCTCGTTCGCTGGGGGAGTGGCGGGCGCGAAATGGCTGGCGGGCGCAAGGTCGGCTCAACGTAACGGACCCTCTGCGGCCATGCACACGTCTCCGGGGCCAACTGGCCGACCTCCGTCAAGAGCTGTCCGTCAGTAGGAGGTCAACCGACGACCCCGGGAGCGGCGTTGTGATCGAGAAGGACATCTCCAGTCGGATACATGAGGCACTGGCCGGACGCGCGAACCAGCGATCGTTCGTCGACGACCTCACATGTAGCACGCCCTTCTACGTGTCCTGCCCTGTTGGACGCCCGCCGGTCCATCGCTGCGCCCGACGTTGTCAGCAGCCAGCACCGACGACAAGCCATCGGCCGCGGCGCCGGCGAACCGGAAACGTCGTCGACAGGACGCCTACCGGACATTCGCGGGCTGGCACACAGCGCGGCCGGGCAACGTCGAAGTCGGTTGAAAGTGCCGACATGCTAGGAGCTGAAGGGACTGGCAATGGACATCGTCTGGAAGGCCGCGTTGATTGGCGGAGCCTGCGGAGTGGTGGGATGGATCATCGCAAAGGTGCGAGGCAAGTAGTCCGACACTGCTCGTCCCACCGGGCCCCAACGCCGTTCAAATAGCGGCTTGCCGGGTTTGTCAAGGGTGTGCTGGTGCGGTTGGGCAACGGGGCTCGTTGATGGTCTGGGTCCGACCAAGGATCTCCGGACCGTGAGGAGCCTCGTTGTCGGATCGGTGCGTCATCACGCGGGAGTGTGTGGTCGCGTCGGGTGTGTTCGCGCCGGATCAAACGCTCCAACAGCAAGTGCCATGCCCGCGGCCCCAACATCGACCGACACGGCTACAAAGCCACCACCGGCATCGACATCATCACCGTCGACCCTTGACGACCAACCCAACCGCCTGACTGAACGGCGTTCGAGCTAGTCCCGTATTGACAAGCGAGACAATGGAGACGAACGTGCGCACCAGATCCCCTTGGCGCAGCTTTGTTGCCGCTATCATCCTCGGCGCCTCGTTGCTGCTCACCGCGTGTGGTGGCAGCTCGAGCGAAAGCTCGCCCAGCAGCACCCATGCCGCAGCTAGCGGTGAGCCGACCAGCGGCAGCACCTACAGCCCGCCGCCGACCACGTCCCCCGAGCCGGTATATTCGCCGGAACCTACTGAGTCGCCGAGCCCCAGGCCTGAACCGACTCGGACCCAGACTCAGGGGGGTATCCAGAGCTACGGCGATGGGATCGAGAGCTACGCCGAGCTGACTTCGCCGGAACCAGGCATGAGCCAGCTCGACACCGCCGCTCAGTACCTCGCCGCGGTCATGGACAGTGCGGACAACATGTGGACCGCATGGTTCAAGCAGGTTGGCCTGCAGGAGCCGATGATCTTCTACCGCATCGTCCGGCCGGGCTCCACGTACATCAGCAAGTGCGCCGACGCTTACGGACGTTCGACGGTCGTCAACACCGACTCCCCGAACGCGTTCTTCTGCCCTGCGGACGTGGTCAGCAAGAACGGGAGGACGTACAACGGCACGATCGTCCTGCCACTGAACACGTTCCTGAAGATGTGGGACGGCAACATCTTCGACAAGCAGTCGAAGAGGCCGGGCGACTTCGCTGCCGCGACGATCGTCGCGCACGAGTTCGGCCACCACATCGCCAACGCGCTCCAGATGCAGGGGGCGTTCCGAATCCCCACCACTCCCCCCAACGCGGAACTGGAGGCCGACTGCTTCAGCGGTGTGTGGGCACGGACCGTCTACAAGGAAGGTCTGCTCGAGCCTGGCGACGTCGAAGAAGCCATCAATGCTCTCTCGGTCATCGGCGACCTCAATGTGAACGCTCCCGACCACCACGGCACTTCCAAACAGCGTGTCAGTGCCTGGCAGATCGGGTACTACGGCTCCAAAGCCAACCCCGTGCCGGCAGCGCCGGGGAACTGCATGGTCGCGTTCGGCGGAAACGTGCCCGTCTACACCAGGTAGACAGCACCACGTTCGGCCCGGCCGGGTGATGACCGCGTCAACCGCAGTCGCACCCGGCCGATGGCTGTGAACTGGGGACTTCGGGTGGATCAGGCAGCTCGGTGATACTCGTTGATGACGCCGCCCAGGACGCGGCGTTGCCGGATCGTAGGGACCAGGTCCGGCACACGGCCGCAGCTGATCGCGTCCAATTCGATGAGACCCTTGTGCCCGGTGCGGCCGCGGGCGACCATCCAAAGTTGACACTCGTGAGGGACGCCGTGAACATCTTCGACTGGCTGGGTGATCTCGTGGACGACATCGTCCACCCCGGGCACAGCGCCCACGTGACCGATCCGCATGTGCACGGGCATCCCGGGACCGGGTCGAGCTGGCCTGCGTCAGGTGCCGGTTGGCATGGTGGCTTCACCGATCCCGGTCGGTTCGACCACCTCGCCGGGGCCGGTCCGCAGATGAACGCGTTCACTGGGGCGATCAACAATGTGCTCGCCGACGCCCAGCACGTCGTCGACCATCCGGAAACGGCCCACCCGGCCAGCCCCGAGCAGCTCAAGTACCTCGACGCGCGGATACAGGGCCAGGAGCTCGCCGACGGGATCCGCGCCTCCGTCAGTCGCAACGAGTCGGACCTGCGCTGGGGCAACGAATTGCACGAACTGAAAATCAACGTCAATCGGGCATTGGACGGCACCGAATAGCCGTCCGAATCTGCCCGAAGGGTCAACGGCTGCCGATCATGCGCTGATGTCGCATAGCAATCTTCAAATTTAGCCTTTCACAGACACAGATCGCCCGCGGCGCGCGTCTTATCACGTGCAACCGTGACAGGGCGGGACGGCCGGGAGGCGGCAGTGGCTGCGTGGGAAATGGCGATCGACTTCGGCACGTCGAACACCACCGTGGCGATGCGGACGGCGACCGGCGCGCCGGAGGTCGTCGAGATCAGCAACTCCCGCTACCTGCCGTCCGTCGTGTACCTGGAGCAGGATGGTGCGCTGACCGGCGACGGCCGGGTCCACATGATCGAGACGTCCCGATGACGCAGCTGCGGGAGCGGCTGCACGACGTATGCGCGGTCGCCGAGGCGGCGCTGCGGCCCGGCCCCGCCCGTGAGGCCCTGGCCGCGGCCAAGGTGCGGCTCAGCGAAGGCGGGCTGCGCGTCGCGGTCGGCGGCCGGCTCAACGCCGGCAAGTCCACGCTCGTGAACTCGCTGCTCGGCCAGGGCCTGGCGATGACCGACGCCACCGAGTGCACGCGGATCGTGACGTGGTTCGTCTACGGCGACCAGAACCGGGTGACGGTCACCCCGAAACAGGGCGAGCCGTACGCCATCGCGACGGCGCCGGGCGGTGGCGTGCCGGCTCAGCTCGGCACGGCGCCGGAGGACGTCGCGCGCCTCACCGTCGCGACGTCCAACCGGCGGCTGCGGGAGCAGTACACCGTCGTGGACACCCCCGGCCTCGACGCGCTGTCGGGGCTGGACGAGTACTCCATGCTCGCCCTGGCCGACGCCGATGCCCTGCTGTACGTGATGCCGCATCCCGGGGAGCGCGACGCCGAGGCCCTCGCCGCGTTCCGTGGCGGCGCCGGCGGCGCGGGCATGTGCGCGGTCAACGCCATCGGCGTGCTCAGCCGCATCGACCAGCTGGGCGACGGCGAAGGCGACCCGTGGCCGGTGGCCCGGCGCATCGCCGCGCGGTACCACCAGCGCCTCACCACCCAGGTCGCCGAGGTGATCCCGATCGTCGGGCTGCTGGCCCAGACGGCGCTGGGCGAGACGTTCACCGAGGACGACACCCAGCTGCTGCGCCGGCTCGTCCCGCTGAGCGAAGCGGACCGTGACGAGCTGCTGTTCTCACCGGACGACTTCCGGGCCGGCGACGTGACCGACCTGCCGCCCGCGGCCCGCGAACGACTGCTCGGGCTCCTCGGGGTCTACGGCATCCGGCAGGCGTTGGCGGCGCTCGACGGCGGCGTCACCGGAACCGTCCGCCTCCTCGCCGAACTGCGCCGGCTGTCGGGCATCGACGCGCTCACGGCGGCAATCGACCGGCACTTCGCCGGCAGCGCCGACTGGTTGCGGGTCGACCGCGTGCTGTCCAACCTCGAGCCGTTGACGTGGACCGGCCGCGACGCCGACGAGCGGGACGTCCTCGCCGGCCTGCGCGAGGAGCTGGCGCAGGTGCGTCGCGACCCGCGACTGCGGCGGGCGGCCCTCGCCACGGTGCTGACCGCCGCCGGTGAGGGCGCCCTCGCCGAAGCGGGCGAGGAACTGCTCGCCCTGGTGACCGGCGAGGACCCGGCCGCGCGGCTGGGACAGCCGCCCGACACTGACCCGGCACAGCTGCGCGCCGCCGCCGACCGGCAGATCGAGCGGTGGCGGGCGCTGGAGGGCAGCCCGTCGCGGAGCCTGGCCCGCCACGCCCGCACGGTGCGCGAGGCGTACGAGTCGCTGTACTTCGAGCTCGAAGGGGAGCAGGGATGACCGCCAACGCCCCGGCGTGGCTGCGCCGGATGCGCCGGGGGCGCGGGGAGACGCCCTCGAATCCCGAGCGCGACCTCCTCGTCGCCGCGATGATCGACATCGGCGACCGCCTCCGCGACCGCGATCCCGCGCTCTGGAAGCGGCTCAACCGTCACCTCGGCGAGGTGGGCGTCGAATGCGTCATCGTCGACGGCCAGCCGTACGACGAGCGCCTGCACGACGCGGTCGGCCGGGAGCCGACCGCCGACGCGGACCTGCAGAAGACGGTGGCCAGCACCGAGCGCGCCGGGTACGTCGACCGCGGCCGGGTGCTGCGGTCGCCGGAGGTCATGGTCTACCGGACCGAGGGGGCCGGCGATGACGCGTGAGCACGAGATCGTCGACCTCGCCGACGGCATCGCCACGGTCGCCGAGCGGCTCGGCAGCGCCGGCGACGCGGCCTCGTTGCGCGACGAGCTGGTCCGGGTCCGGACCGGGGCGACGGTGGTCGTCGTCGGCGAGAAGAAGCGCGGCAAGAGCTCGCTGATCAACGCCCTCGTCGGCCGGGCCGGCCTGCTGCCGGTGGAGGCCGACGTCGCCACCACCGTCCACCTCGTGGTGCGCCACGCGGCCGAGCCGAACGCGATCGCCTTCACCGAGGAACACCCGGACGGCATTCCGATCGGCCTCGACGACCTGCCCGCATATGCCTCGCTGGACCCCGTCACCGGCCGGGTGCGCCGCGGCGGCGTGCGCAGTGTCGAGGTGGGCGTGCCGAGCGACCTGCTCGCGTCGGGGCTGATGCTGATCGACACGCCGGGCGTCGGCGGCCTGGTCGCCGGCCACGCCGCGATCACCATGGCGACCCTGCACGCCGCCGACGCGCTCATGTTCGTCGTCAACGGCAGCGGCGAGCTGACCGCGTCCGAGTGCCGCTTCCTGCAGCGGGCCACCGAACGCATCGCGACGGTGATCTTCGTGCTGACCCAGACCGACAAGTACCCGAGCTGGCGCGACACGCTCGCCGCCAACCGCGAGCTGCTGGCGCGGCACGCACCTCGCTACGCGGACGCGCCCTGGTTCGCGGCGAGCGCGCGCAAGGCCGGCGCCGGGGGGCGCCACCTGGCCGACAGCGGCGTGCCGGAGCTCGCCGACGCGTTGCAGGCGCGGGTCGCCGGCCGGGCCGACGAGCTGCGCTCGGACAACCTGCTGCAGTCGGCCTACATCGTGGCCCGCCGCCTGGTCGACCAGTACGAAGTGCGGCTGCGCGCCCTGGCAGGTGACGAGGAGCTGGTGCGATCGACCGAGCGCCAGCGGGCCGGCCTGCTGGAGCTGCAGGCCGCCGACGCTGCCTGGCGCCGGCAGCTGGCCGATCACTTCAAGAAGCTCGACGGGCAGCTGCGCCTGACCTACCAGCGGCTCGCGGCCGATCTGCGCGACGCCGCCGACTACCGGGTCCTGCACGCCGACCCGTACGAGCTGGCCACGCTCGCCGACGACCTCGACGCCGGCATGCGCGGCATCTGGATGCAGCTGGAGAGCACGATCGAGCAGAACCTCGCCGAGCTGGCCGGCCAGCTGGCGTGGGCCTTCGACGAGCAGGGCGTGGACGCGCTGTCGCGCACCATCGCCTACCCCGAGCGGCTGCGCGACCTCCCGCCGCTGGTGATCGGCGACAACACCGGTGCGCCCCTCACCCCGATACACATGGTGGAGCGGTACGGGCCGGGGATGAGCATCGCGTTCGCCCTCGGCCACATCGTGCTGAGCTCGGTGAACCCGCTGCTGCTGCTCGGCCTCGGCGGGTTCATCGGGCACAGCATCCACAAGCAACGTGCGGCCCGGGAACACGCCGCACAGGCTCGTGTCGAGGCACAGCGGTTCGTCCAGAGCGTCTTCCGTGAGCTCGGCACCGAGGTGCCGGTGGCGGTCAGCCAGGCGCTGGAGGAGCGCATCACGCTGTTCGACGGGGCGTTGAGCGCGAAGCTGGCCGCGCGCCGAGGTGAACTGGAGCAGACCCTGGCCGAGAGCGCCGCGGCGCGCAACATCTCCGCGGCCGAGCTCGCCCAGGCCCGAACCGAGGCGGAGCAGCGGCTGGCGCTCGTGCGGCCGCTGCTCGAGCGGTGCTTGCGGCTGCTGTCGTACCCGGCCGCCCCGCATGCCCTGACGTCTGGAGTGCAATGACCAACTGGGAACTCGCCATCGACTTCGGCACGAGCAACACCACGGCCGCGGTGCGCACGCCCGACGGCCGGATCGAGGTCGTCGAGGTCGACAACTCGCGGTATGTGCCGTCGGTGGTGTACCTCGAACACGACGGAACGATGCTGGCCGGGCAGCGCGCCAGCGCACGCGCCGCGCAGTTCCCCGAGCGGGCAGAGCGGCTGCCGAAGCGGGCCCTGGCCTCCTCGACGCACATCCGCATCGGCGGCCGCACGGTCGGCACCGCCGAGGTGGTCGCCGTCGTCCTGGCCAAGATGGTCGCGGAGGCGCGCCGGCGATTCCAGGACCAGCCCCCGGCACGGGTCGTCCTGACCCACCCGGCCGCGTGGGGGCCGGTGGCGCAGGGCCGCCTGGCGGAGGCGGCCCGGATCGCGGGCCTGGCGAAGCCGGAGTTCGTCGCCGAGCCGGTCGCGGCCGCGACCTACTACGCCGACGGCAAGGTGACGCCGGGCGCCCTGATCGGCGTGTACGACCTGGGCGGCGGAACGTTCGACACGGCGGTGCTGCGCCGCACGCCCACCGGTTTCGAGCTCGTCGGCCCGCCGGGAGGCGACGCGAACCTGGGCGGCGAGGACGTCGACGAGGCCCTCATGGAGGTGGTCGGCGCACACGCCGAGGCCGTCGACGGGCCCGCATGGCTGAGCATCACCACCGCCGCGGGGCCGAGCGCGCAGCGGGATCGTTCCGCCCTGCGGGGCGACGTCGTCTCCGCGAAGCACACCCTGTCGGAGAAGCCCACCGCGTACGTCTACGTCCCGGGGCTTCCCGACGAGGTCCACCTCACCCGGCGGGAGCTGGAGCAGGCTATCGCACCGCTGCTGCAGCGCACGGTGCGGGAGTTGCAGCAGACCGTCGCCCGCGCCGGCACCCGCCTCGCCGATCTCACCGCCGTCTACCTCACCGGCGGCGCCAGCCGGATGCCGTGCGTGTCCGAGCAGGTGGCGGCCGCGCTCGGCGGCCGGCTGCCCACCGTGCAGGGCGACCCGAAGGCGGTCGTGGCGATCGGCGCGCTCATCCGGATCGCACCGGTGGCCGCCCCGCCGCAACCACAGCCGCGACCCGTCGCCGTCGCCCAGGACGACCGGCAGCGCCAGGCACCCAAGCGCCTCTGGACGGTCCCGCTGGATATCAAGGCCGGCCTCGCCGACGTGACGCCGGTGATCGGCGACGGTGTCGCCATCGTCTCGCACGGGCCGGGCACGGCCGCGATCGGCCTTGCCGACGGTGCGGTGCGCTGGACCAGCCAGGTCTACTCCGAGCGGCCGGCCGCGATAGCGTCCGGGCGGGTTCTCCTGCGCCTCGACGGCCGGGTCGTGGCGCTGGACGCGACCACCGGCGCCCAGGTGTGGCAGCACCGCCTCGCCGAGGAAGCCGGTGAGCACGCGAATCCGACGGCCACGATCGAGATCGCGGGGGCGAGCGCGTTCGTGCCGTTCAGCACCGGCGTCAGCGCGATCAGCATCGGGCAGGGGCGCGGCCTGTGGCACACCGAGCTGTCCACCGCCGCCGTCTGCGTCTGCGACGGGCTCGCCTACGCGACGAGCAGCACCAACGGCGGGATGCTGGAGGCCATCGAGGCGGCCAGCGGGAACATCCGGTGGCGCTGGGAGGGCGGCGGGGGCGAGCTCTCCGCGCCCACGGCCCGCGCCGGCGTCGTCTACGTCGGCGGTGCCGACGGGATCGTGCGCGGCGTCGTGGCGCACCAGGGCATGTTCGGGATGAAGGGCCGCGAGATCTGGCGGGCGCAGATCGGCGCGCCGCTGGTGGCGGCTCCGGTGTGCGCCAACGGGCTCGTCTACGTGGGCAGCCGCGACGGCAGCGTCATTGCGCTGGAGCCCGGCAGCGGGCGGGTGCGCTGGTCGTGCGGCACCGGCGACCAGGTCAACGCCACCCCGCTGGTCGCCGACGGCCTCGTGTTCGTGAGCACCGGCACGTGGATGGGCGTCGGCGACAACACCGAAGCGCCGGGCGGGTTCCTGGGCTTCCTGAGCACGCTGATCGATGTCGGGTCGTCGTTGGCGTCCCCCGGGAAGCTGTGCGCGATCGACGCGAACAACGGCCGGGAGAAGTGGAGCATCGACCTGCGCTACGGCACGCACCACTCCCGGCCGGCGTACGCCGACGGCCGCCTGTTCTTCGCCGGACGGGACGGGCACCTCATGGCGATCGACGCGAAGACCGGCGAGCACGTGGCCGTCGCCGACTGACGGTTACGCACCCCAGGCGTCGTGGTGCGGGTGGTGGTCCTGCCAGTGCGGTGCGGGCGCGCGGTCGCCGGCGACGCTGTCCCGGTCGTCGCCCCACTCCTCGCCGATGGCCCATCCGGCGGCGCCCGCGAGCCAGGGTCGTGCGGCGCCGTGGAGCCACCCGTCGACACCCGGTCCGGGCAGGCCCATGGCGAGATCGCCGGCCGGGACGCTGCCTGGGCCACGCCGGTCGGGCAGGCAGATCCACGCCGACGTCGACAGCTCCTTCTCCGCGACGTCTACCTCGCGGAACAGCTCCGGCGCGAGGTCGCCGTAGGGTGACAGCACCGCGTCGCGGTACAGCTCGGCCGAGAGCGCGACGACGAGGTCCCGGTCGGGGCGCTCCGCCAGGGCCTGCTTCAGCGGCCTCGCGTCAACGATCCGGCAGGCCTCGACGACGCAGACGCCGACGTAGCCGGTCGCCGCGATCTGCACCACGCCGTGGGACAGCGCCGCCCGCAGCCTGAGTCGGTCAGTGAGCGCCGCCACCCGGTTCGCTTCCGCGAGACCGGCCAGCAACCCTTGGATCAGCGCCGGAACGGTCCGCACCGGATCGGCGCCGGCCGGCAGCAGCAGCAACTGGCCGTCACCGCGGTCCTGGCGCTCGCAGTGCCCGGGCGCGATCCGTGCCCGGGCCAGGGAGGCGACGATCGCGGCCGCGACGCGGCGCTGCGCCTCGACCTGCCGCGCCGACGGCCGGGTGCTGTAGGACACGATGTCGACGACGAAACACAGTCGATTCTCGGGCAGCGGCATCGGCATCGCTGGTGTCTCCCGTCGTCCCGCCAGCAGTGGCCTGCTGGCGGGATGATAGCAGCGGACAGGCGTCACTTCCCCCGCAGCTTCTGCACCACGAAGAAGACCACCGCGACGGCGAGACCGACGATTCCACCCTTGATGGCGATGTCCATGGTTCCCAGCTCCTCAGCATCGGTACGTCTATTGCCAGCGCCGAGTTGGACGCACCCGCCCCGGTGATTTGTGCCCGGCCCGTCAGCGCCCCTCCGGGTTTTCGCCGCGGGCCAGCCGGGCCAGCCTGACCGGGTCGCGGACGATGATCTGGCGATAGCCGGTGTCGACGACGCCAGTGGCGCGCAGCCCGGCCAGGGACCGGTAGATGCTGGCGGGAGCCACCCCAGCCAGCGCCGCCAGCTCGCGCTGGCTCAGCGGCATGCCGATCGCGCCCTCGCGGCCGGGCAGGGCGTGCGCCTCGTAGAGCGGCAGCAGGATGCGCGCCAGGCGGACCGCGGCGGAGCCGCCCGTGAGGTCGATGCGCAGCCGGGTGGCCTGTTGCAGCTTGCCGGTGATGCTGGCCATGAACTCCCGGGCGGCGGCCGGACGGCGCTGCAGGAACGCGTCGAACGTCGGCCGGTCGACGCAGCGCACGACGCAACGGGTGGCCGCCAGGACAGTCGCAGAACGGACGTCGTTGCGCACGCCCGCCAGCTCCCCGACGAGGTCTCCGGGCACCCGGATCGCCAGCAGCGTGGTGTGCCCGTCAACGGTGTTGCCAAGAACCTTCACGCAGCCCTGCAGGAGCACGTACAGGTCGGTGCCGCGCTCACCCTCGCGCACGAAGGCGGAGCCGACGGTGAACGTCCGCGGCGATCCGAGGGTCAGCAACTCGTCGCGGTCAGCGCGTTGCAGCGCCGCGAGGAAGGTTCCCTGCGCCCAGGAGAGCTGTGGCTGCGTCACGGATCCACCGTCCAGATCGAGGTTCCCGTGACTGTAGCCACGCGGGCAGCCCTCAGCACCGGCGCAACGGACGAGTTGACCGGGCCGCCGGGTCACACCTGTTGTGCCGGTCGGGCACGCGCCGCCGGGACCGCACGTCAGACTCGACATGCGGCAACCACCTCCCGCCCAGCGCGTGGTCCGGCCCGCGGACGCGTGGCTCCTCGACTTCCTCGGCGACGTCGCGAACCTCGACCACGCCACCCTGGCCCGCCTGGCGGAGGCGCTCCGGTCGCGCGCCGCGCCCCGAAAATCCGCCCCGGACGTCAAATCTGCCCCGGACGTCGTCGTCTGACGATGTCCCGCCGTCGGCGCTGCCTGACTCTGATGCCACCTTCAAGGTCAGGCGGAACAGACATGATGGCGACAACGGTCGACGACGAGACCGATCCGGAACTGCTGCGCCGGTGCGCCGAGGGCGACGAGCAGGCGTTCCGGACGCTGACCAGACGCTACAACCTGGAGCTGCGGTCCTACTGCCGCAGGTTCAGCCGGGACCCGCACGATGCGCAGGACCTGCTGCAGGAGGTCCTCATCAAGGCGTGGCGGCACTGCGCGAGTTTCGACGGACGGTCATCGGTGCGCACGTGGCTCTACCGCATCGTGGTGAACACCTCGATCGACAACCACCGCCGCAGCCTGCGGCGCCCAGTGCCGGTGGCGGATCCGGCGTGCGAGATGCCGTCGCCGTCACCGGAGTCGGAGGTGATCGACCGAGAGGAGCTGCGGGCGGCGCTCCGGCAGGTTCCCGAGCACTACCGCACCGTGGTGATCCTCTCGGACGGCCTGGGCTGGCCGTACAACGAGATTGCCGCCCTGTGCGGGATTCCCGAGGCCACCGTCCGCAGCCGCCTCTCGCGCGGCCGTAGAACGCTGCGGACCCTGCTGTCCGCCCGGCCGGACTGATCTCCGGGTCTCAGCTTCGGTGAGGGTGTCCACCCGTGTATGACGTCGTGATGCAGTCTGGTTGTGGTAGAGCGGGAGTACCTGTGCTTGTGGTGACCTGGGAGAACGTGCTTGAGCACGTCGCTGGGGCCTCCGACGACCGGCCGTCTTTGGTGGCTGTGGCGCCGTAGGGGTTGCCGTGCCGGACGTCGTTGACGTCCCAGCCGAGGTCGCGGTAGTGCGCCATCAGCCGGTCCTGGGCGGCGTCCTCGACCTTGCGGCGGCGGGCTGGGTCCATCTGCCGGCGCTGCCGTGACGCACCGCGGTGGGGGAGCGGTGCCGGCTGGCCGAGGTGCTGGGCCCACAGTGTTTCAAGCTTCGTCGCGGTGCCCGGCGGCACGGCCCATCCATTGGCCTGCGGTGCCCAACCGCCGCCCTCCGTCGTCGCCGGCGCGATCGTCGTCCCATTGCTCGTCCGGGAAGATCCGGCTGGCGGCGGTGCCGCTGCCGACGATGCCGCGTGGTTCGACGCCTTGGCGGAGGAAGAAGACGCGGTCGCCCGGCTCGATGCCGGTCTTGCGGTTGCCGGTGGACCATCGGTGGGCCATGTAGCAGATCGCGGCCAGCACCGCCCGGTCGTCCACCCGCCGCCGCCCGCCACCCTGCGGCCGTTGCGGCGCGGGCAGGATCGACGGGGCTGCGATCTTCCACAGAGCATCAGGAGACCAGCGCTCCACATAGGACACGCCGCAGGACGGTGCTCTGATGCCGCAGTGCGGCGAATGCGTTCATGACAGTCACATGAGCCAGGCGCGGCAACACGAGAAGGATCCTGTCGCGTTCCACCACGGCGTTCACCACCGGATCGCAGCACGGTGCTCGGCCGAGTCCACAGCCGGCTGCGATGCCTCAGCCGCCGCGTACCCGGAGCGCGTCGACGTCCCCACAAGACCTTGGGCCGAGCGGAGGACGATCCGGTCCTTCCGGCCTCAAGCTCGGCGTCGAGAAGACGCACCAGCAGGCGCGGCGGCCGGTTCACGCCGGCCCGCAGCGCCTCCACCCGGACCTGCACGACGGTTGATGGCCGGCCGCCTGCAGCCGCGGTTCTGGGCGGCGGGGTTGACGTGGCCAGGCGTGGCGTGGATTCTAATTACCGGCATAGACCAGTTCGGCTCAACTGATCTCGGTTGGAGGATCCGAGGAGGCGGCGCAGAGCTCAGGTGTCGTTCGGCGTCGCGACTGTCACGTCGACTGTGGGTCTACCTGGGTGATGCCTGCGACCACGCGACGAGTCCGGCTGCGCCGGCCCGGCTCGGCCAGTCGCCGGAAGACTGCTCACGGCGGCGTGAACACCGATCCCGACAGTCGGACCTCGGGTGGGCCAGCGTTTGCGGCCTCCCGCACGGTGTCCGCCACGCCGGCGTGCATATCGGTACATGCGCTGACGCAAATTGAAAGAGTGGAGGTTCGATGCTGTTGTCGCGTACGTCTCGTGGCTGTCGCCGCGCCGGATTATTCGCCGGATTGATCGCGCTTGCCGTTGGTCTGGTGAACCCTCCTCCTGCTCGGGGCGAGGCCCAGGCCAATGATCCGTTGGGTGTGGCGCGCATTCTTCCGGTGCCGCAGCATGTGGAGCCTCGTCCGGGAACCGTCGTACTGCCCGGCGACGTCGATGTCGTCGCGGGCGCGGCCGTGGATTCGGCGGCCGAGGAATCGCTCGTGAAGCTGCTTGGGGCGCACGGTGTCACGGCCAAGGTCGTGCGAACCGTGGACACTGCTACGTCGCGCCTGTTGATCGTCCTCGGTGGACCGGGCGAGACGTCGGCGAGCACTACGGTACTGGGTGCACTCGGAGTCGAGGGGCCGACGGGGCTGCCCGGGGAAGGGTACGTGCTGGCGGCCGGGCGCGATCGGCACGGGCGGCCGCGGATCGTCCTCGCCGGCGTGGACGGAGCCGGCACCTTCTACGCCGTTCAGTCGCTGCGTCAGTTGCTCGTGGCGAAAGGCCCCCGGGTGGCCCTCGACGGTGTGGCCGTGCGGGACTGGCCAGGATACCGGGTTCGCGGCGGCATGGAGTCGTTCTACGGACCGGTGTGGTCGCAGGAGGACCGGCGCTCGCAGATCGAGTTCCTGGCCCGGCACAAGATGAACCAGTTCTTCTACGGACCGGCTGACGACCTGCGTACCGGCTCGAACTGGGACTCCCTGTACGACGAGGCGGAACTGGGCCGGCTGCGGGAGATCGTGGACCTGGCGAAGGCGCGCCATGTCGACTTCGTGTACCGGATCTCGCCGGAGGCGCCCATGGCGCCCAACCGGGGGATCTGCCACGTGCGCGAAGCCGACCGGGCCAAGCTGCTGGCACGCCTGGCACAGTTGTGGGAGATCGGCGTCCGCAGCTACGTCATCGCCTGGGACGACGTGTCCGGCAACTTCGCGTGCCAGGAGGACCGGGACGCTTACCAGGGCGATCCGTCGCCGCTCGCCATCGCGCAGGCCGAAGTCACCAACCTGGTCCAGCGCGAGTTCATCGAGAAGCGTCCCGGCGTCAGCCGCCTGGTCGCCGTGCCGACCGAGTACTGGGGCATGACCCGTACCCCGTACAAGAACCGGTTCGACGAGTTGCTGAGCACCGACGTCGACCTCTACTGGACCGGGCCGGAGGTGGTCTCGGCGAGCATCACCAGGGACGACCTGCGGGCGGCGAAGGACGCCTGGCCGCGGCACCGGATCATGCTCTGGGACAACTACCCGGTCAACGACTACAGCTCCAACCGGTTGCTGCTGGGCCCGCTGGTGCACCGCGACGCCGGCATGGCCGGCGACGTCGTCGGCATCTCGTTCAACGAACTCGTCCAGCACCAGGAGGCTTCGCACATCCCCCTCGGCACGCAGGCCGACTACGCCTGGAACCCCGCGGGCTACGACGCGGAGCGGTCATGGACGCGCACGCTCCAGATCGTCGGCGGCGACGCGTACCAGCAGCTACGGCTGTTCGCGGAGAACAACCGGGCCAGCATCCTGGACAACACCGCGCGGCCGGAGCTCGCCGCGCTCATCAGCCGGCTCATCGCCGACTACTCCGCCGGCCGGCCGGTGAACGCCCAGCTCCAGCAGCTCGACGCCGAGATGCGCCGCCTGGCGGAACTTCCCGCCGCACTCCGGGCGCGGCTGGACAACCCCGCGCTGCTCAAGCAGATCGAGCCCTGGCTGGACCGCGTCGGCGTGACCGGTCAGGCGGGTCGGGCGGCCGTGGAACTCCTCCGGGCGCAGGACCGGGGGGACGGCGAAGCCGCCTGGCGGGCCCGGCGGGAGCAGGCGCGCGCCCGCGGCATCCTCGACCGGACGTGGCACCAGATCAGCCCCGGTCCGGTCGACGATCTCCTCAGTTTCGCGGCCGCCCAGAGTGACGGCTACATCGGTGACCGCTGGTACGGCGACGTCGGGGCGCCCACGGGCCTACCGGCTGCCGCCCAGGGGTCCTCGCTGGGCAACCTGACCGACCGGCGGGACGACACGGCCTATGTCGCGGCCGCCAAGCCGCAGGACGGCGATGCGATCACGGTTCCGATCACCAAGCCGCGCCGGCTGTCGGCGGTGACCGTGGTGCAGGAGGCCACCGCTCCCGCCAGCGGTGTGATCCAGGCCCTGGTCGGCGGCGGCTGGGTGGATCTCGGGCCGCTCGCCGGCGGCTTCACCAAGGTGCCGGCGGCGAACCTGCCGGCCAGCGCGGTGCGGATCCGGTGGGCGCCGGGCAGCGCGCCCCCGCACGTCTACGAGATCGTCCCGCACTACTCCGACGTGTTCAGCGGTACCGTCTCGGTCGATCCGCCCGGGGCGCTCATCGCGCCGGGGAAGACGAAGCGGTTCCAGGTCACCTTCGAGGTGTTCGCGGATCACCAGATCAGTGGCCGGGTGACCGCGGCCGCCCCGGCCGGCTGGACCGTCGGCCCGGCGACACAGGTGTTCCGTGCCAAGCCGGATGGCCGCACGATCGTCGCGAGCGTGCCGGTCGACGTGACCGTCCCGACCGGTGCCGGGACGGGCCGCCATCAGGTCACGGTGTCCTTCGCCGAGGACGGCCAGCCACCGGTGACCGTGTCGCTGCCGATCCTGGTCGGGGAGCAGAACTACCCGAACCTCGTGGCCGGGGCCGACCCGGCCGGCTACTGGCGGCTCGGCGACGCGGCCGGTTCCAGCACCGCGGCGGACAGCTCCGCCGGCGGGCGGAACGGGTCCTACCTGGCCGGCGCCAAGCCGGGCGCCGTGGGCGCGATCGCCGGTGACGGGGCGGCGGACCTTTCCGCCGGCTACATCGAGGCGCCGCGGAGCCCGCGGACCAATCTCCAGGGCGCTTTCACCCTGGAGGCGTGGGTGAAGCTCGACACGCTCGCCCCGTCGCCGGGGCAGGCGGTCATCGAGAGTTACACCGGGCCGGCGATCAACGGGTACGCGCTGCGGGTGACCGACGGCGTCCTGCAGGCGTGGTCGCTGGGTGCCGCCGGAAAGGGATACGGCCTGGTGACGGGTCGTACCAAGCTGACGGCGAACACGTGGCACCACGTCGCCGCCGTCTTCGACGGGTCACGGCTGACCGTGTACCTCGACGGCGTGGCGGACAACAGCGCCGCGACGTCGGTGTCACCCGGCAGCGGCACGGCGAGCGTCAAGCTCGGCGGCCGCGGCGACGACGCGGGCCAGCGGCTGCACGGTGACCTCGACGAGGCGGCGATCTACGACCGTGCCCTGACCGCGGCCGAAGTCGAGGCGCACTACCTCACCGGTCTTCGCTGACCCGTCCTCCGGATGCGCGTCAGCCGCCCTGCGTCGGGGGGCTGACGTGCATCTGGATGGCGTAGCGGTCGCCGCGGTAGAGCGATCGGCCGTATTCCACGACCTTCCCCATGTTGTCGACGGAGATGCGCTCGATCAGGAACGCCGGGCTGCCCTCGCCGACTTCGAGCCGCTGCGCCTCGGTGTCGGTGAGCCGGGCGATGGTGACGGTCTGCCGCGCCGATTCGAGTCGCACCCCGAAGACGCGGCTCAGGACCTCGTACAGCGAGTCGTCGCGCTCCATCACCTTCAGCAGGCTGGGGAAGCGTGCCGCGGCGAGGTTCGTGCGCTCCAGCGCCATCGGGATGCCGTCCGCCGTGCGGATCCGCTCGATGTAGTGGGCCGGGTCGCCGGGGGCGATGTCGAGGTTCGCGGCGACCAGGCGGGTGGCCGGGCGGGTGCGGACGCGGTACGACTTGGCGCCCGGCGTCATGCCGCGCATCCGCATGTCCTCGCTGAACGAGCGGAAGATCTCCGAGTGGGTCAGCGTGGGGTGCTGCACGAAGGTCCCACGCCCGGGGACCCGCCGGACCATTCCCCTCGACTCCAGCGCGTCGATGGAGCCCCGGACGGTCATCCGGGCGACGCCGAACCGTTCGGCGAGGACCCGCTCGGAGGGGAGCAGCGCGCCGTCCCGCGAGTTCAGGACCATGGCGGTGAGGACGTCCCTGATGTGCTCGCCCTTGCCGGCGTGGTGCTCCGCCGGCAGCGGCTCAAGGGCCCCGTCGCTCGGCTCGTGTCGCGGTCTTGGCACGGACCAGCTCCCCTTCCTCAGTGAGTGAAGCCATCGTACGGGCAACCGCCCGGTCGGCGGGGGAGGCCGACGCAACCGTTGACCGTTGGTCTATACCAGTATTAGTCTCGGTTGGTCTGCCACGTCCAGCAGGTGGGCCATGACGATCGGAGATGTGATGCCCGGAAGACGCGGTGTGTTAGGGGCGGCAGCACTGCTCGCCTTCGCCCTTGCTGCGTGCGCGCCAGGCGGCGAGGGTGGCGGCGAGGCCGTCAACCTGAAGGTCTGGGGCTGGCGGCAGGAGGATGTCGCGGCGTACAAGAAGATCTTCCAGATCTACGAGAAGGCCCATCCGGGCGTGACCGTGGAGTACCTGCCCTACAAGAACACCGAGTACGACACGATCCTCAAGACCGGCCTCACCGACTCCAACGGCCCCGACGTGGCGCAGCTGCGCTCCTACGGACTGCTCCAGCCGCTGGTCGGCGCAGGCAGCCTGGTGCCGCTCGACGACCAGGTCGACAAGCTCGGCGGATTTCCGAAGCCGGTCCTCGACGGCGCGAGGGGCGAGAAGGACGGGCGCGTCTACGGCGTTCCGTTCGCGATCCAGACGCTGCACGTCATCTACAACAAGAAGATCTTCGCCGACAACGGCATCGCCGCCCCCACCACCTGGGCGGACATGATCGCGGGCTTCGACAAACTCAGTAAGGCCGGCGTGACCCCGCTGGCGAACACCGTCACCGACAAGTGGATGCTGCCGATCGAGCAGGAGATCTTCGGCGCCGCCACGTACGGCGGCCCCGACTACCTCACCAGGATGCTCAGCGGCTCGGCCAAGTTCACCGACGCGCCCTGGGTGAACTCCCTCGAGACCTGGAAGAGCACCCAGAAGTACTGGCCGGCGCAGGCGTCCGGGGTGAGCTACACCGACGCGCAGGCGCTCTTCACCTCCGGGCGGGCCGCCGCGTTCCCCGGTGGCGTGTGGGAGCTCGCCGGATTCGCGAAGGCCGACCCCAAGCTCCAACTGGGCATCTTCAACGTGCCGCCGGCGCCCGGCGCGGCGGTCGACAAGACCCTCGTGCCCGGCTACGTCGACGGCTCGTTCGGCGTCTCGGCGAAGTCGCCCCACCGGGACGCGGCGCTGGACCTCGTGCGGTGGATGGCGACCCCCGAATTCGGCAAGGCACTGTCCACCGAGCTCGGTCAGATCTCCCCGGTGCCCGGCGTCGAGCCGCAGGACGAACTCCTGGCCCAGGCCCTCAAGGCGTACCAGGCGAACCCGAGCCCGTACGTCACCTACGCGTACTTCTCCGGCGGCACACCCACCGCCTGGGACCTCGCCTCCGAAGCGTTCTCCAACTACGTCCTCGGCCGAAGCAGCGCCGCCGACGCGGCCGCGCACATCCAACGAGGGGTCGATCAGTGGTTCCGACCCAAGAACTGACGGTCCCTCCTGCCCGGCGGCCACGCCGCCGGGCAGGGCGGGTCTCGGCCGGGTGGATCACGACCTTCTGCCTGCCGGCGTTCGCGCTCTACGGCCTCTTTCTCGTCGTACCGATCGTCACCGCCTTCTACTACGGGCTGTTCCGGTGGGACGGCACCCGGCAGGGGGCGTTCGTCGGAGTCGGCAACTACCGGGAGATCCTCACTCGCTACCCGCTGAGTGACGAGATTCCCGCCGCGCTCGGGCACAACGTGCTCTTCTTCGTCGGAACCATGGCGATCCAGAACACCGTCGGGCTCGGCCTGGCGGTGCTCCTGCACCGCAACCCCTGGGGCAAGCGGCTGTTCCAGACGCTCTTCTCGCTTCCGTACCTGATCAGCCCGCTGATCGTCGGGTACATCTGGTCGTTGCTGCTGAGCCCCACCTTCGGCCCGGTCAACTTCGCGCTGAGGTCGATCGGCCTGGACGCCTGGGCGCGCCCCTGGCTCGGCGAGCCGGACCTCGCCCTGCCCGTACTGATCCTGGTCAACGCCTGGCAGTGGATCGGCGGACCGATGCTCATCTTCGGCGCCGCCCTGGCCGGCATCCCCCAGGAGCTGGAGGAGGCGGCCGCGATGGACGGCGCGTCATCGGCCCGGACGTTCTGGAGCATCCGCTTCCCGCTCCTGATGCCGGCGGTCGGCGTGATCACCGTGCTGACCTTCATCGGATGCTTCAACATCTTCGACCTCGTCTACGCGCTCGGCGGTTCCGACGGCGGACCCGGCGGCGCCATGGACGTCCTGGGCCTGCTCTACTACCGGACCGCGTTCCGGGGCGGCAGTAACGCGATTGGAGAGTCCTCGGCGTTGGCCATGCTGATCTTCGTGCTCATCTTCGGCGTCTCCCTCGCACTGGAGCGGGCGCTGCGCCGCCGGGAGGTCCACTAGATGAGCGTCCTTCGCACCGCCCCCCGCGCGGCACGGCAGGCCAGGGACGACCACCCACCCGCGCGCGGCACCCGCCGGCGCTCGTCGCTGCACACCGCCGGCAGCCAGGTGCTCCTGTGGTCCTACGCCGCGATCGCCTTCGGCCCGCTGCTGCTGGTGCTGATCGGATCGCTGCGACCCAACGCGGAGATCCTCCGGGCACCGATCGGCCTGCCCAGCTCGTTCGACCTGACCAACTACGCCCGCGCCTGGCAGACCGCGTCGATCTCGACGTACTTCGTCAACTCCCTGACCGTCACCTGCGCCTCGGTGGCGCTGTGCGTCACCGTGTCGGCGATGGCGGCCTACGCCCTGTCCAGGTGGAAGTTCCGGGGCCGGGCCCTGCTGGCGGCGTTCTTCCTGTCCGGGTTGATGATTCCGGCGAAACTCGGCCTGCTGCCGGTGTTCTACATGTTCCAGTCGATGGGTCTGATCGACAGCCGGATCGGGTTGGTGCTGCTCTACGCGGCGAGCGGAGTCCCGTTCTCGGTCTTCGTGATCATGGGCTTCATGCGGGGATTCCCCGGTGAACTGGAGGAGGCCGCGCGGATCGACGGCGCGCACGAGGGCCGGCTGTTCGTGTCGATCGTCCTGCCCCTGATGCGGCCGGCGCTCGCGGTCGCCACGGTCTTCCAGTTCGCGCCGACCTGGAACGACTTCTTCTACCCGTTGGTGCTGCTGCGCACTGTGGACAAGTACACCGTGCCGGTCGGGCTGACCCGGTTCTTCGGCGAGTTCGCCACCGACCGTGGCACCCTGTTCGCCGGACTCGTGATCGCCCTGGTACCGCTGGCCGTGGTGTTCGCGCTCGCGACCAAGCAGATTGTCGCAGGGCTGACCGCAGGGATGTCGCGATGACAACGACGATCACCATCGACGGCGGCAAGTCGGAACTTCGGCTGCTGCTGCGTACCCCGGCGGGCCGCGCGATCGGCATCGGCCCGGGCTTCTCCTACCGTCCGGACGAGGACGGCGTCGACCGGATACTGGCCGCCGTTCGTGGCGCCGCGGCGACGATCTCCCTACCCACACAGGTGGCCGGCGTGGTCGCCGGCCTGACCGGGGTACCGGGGGAGCGCGCCGAGCGCCGGCGTCTCGCCCTCGCCCTCGAGCGGCAGTTCGGCGGCCCGGCCGTCGTCGTGGAGGACAGTGTCCTCGCGCACGCCGGCGCTCTCGGCGGTCCCGGCGTGCTGCTGTGCGTCGGTACCGGGACGACCGTGCTCGCGGTGGACTCCGACGGCGACCACGTACGACTCGACGGATGGGGTCCGCTCCTCGGTGACCGCGGCAGCGCGTACGCCATCGGGCTGGCCGGAATGCGCGCCGCGACCGCGTCGCATGACCAGGTCGGACCGGCAACCGTACTGGCCGACCGCCTCGTCACGGCACTCGGCGGCATCGACCTGGCGTCACTCCAGCGCTACTACCGGGACCCCGCCATGATCCCCCGCACCGCGGCCTTCGCCCGCGACGTGCTCGACGCGGCCGCCCAGGCCGACTCGGTGGCCGGCCTGATCTGCGCCCACGCGGCGACCGATCTCGCCGACGCGGCGCAGGCGGCAGCCGTCCGGCTCGATCTCAGCGGGGCGGCCCAGCAGGTGTCCTTCAGCGGACGGCTGCTGACCCCGGGAAACGCTCTCCACCAGGCGCTGGCGGCTGAACTCGAGGCCAGGGGGCTGCCCCTGGTCAGCCCCAGAGCGGAGCCGCTCGATGGTGGTCCGGCGCTGCTGAGCGGTGCCGACCCCTACGCACGCCTGCTCGCGAGCCAGGGAACCGGTGGCGACGCATGAGGGTCGGACACGGGGCGGCGCGGCTCGAGGTCGTGTCCGGGGAACCCATGGGAGGCTATGCCGACCGATCCGACGGTGTCCAGAATGTGCTCGACCCGCTGGAGGTCCATGTCGTCACGTTCGCCGACGACGGCCACCGGTTCGCGCTGGTGGTCGCGGATCTGATCTGCGTCAATGTCGACGTCGTCGAGCGGATCCGGACCGCCGTGCGGGACATCGGCGTGCAGTCCTGCTGGGTCGCCGCCACCCACACCCACGCGAGCCCCGAGGCGGGCTGCAGCCCTGGCGGCGAGACCACCCCACGGCACGTCGCCGACCGGCTTGAAGCCGCATCGCTCGCGGCCGCGCGGTCCGCCCTGGCGTCCGAACGCGCCGCCCGTCTCGGCTCCGCCCGCACCCTGGTTCCCAAGCTGGCGGGTCGCCGGAACGTCGCCGACTCGGGCCCACTGGACATCCCCGTCGACACCATCGCGGTCACCGCGGGTACCGACGTGGTGGGGCTGGTCGTGATCTCTCCGGTCCACCCGACCATCCTTCCCGCCGACAACACCCATGTGAGCGCGGACCTGAACGGCGGCATCCGCCGGGCGCTGTCTGCACCGGGCAGGTGGGTGGTCGTCGCCACCGGCGCCGCCGGCGACATCAGTACCCGGCACACCCGCCAGGGGCGGGGCCTTGATGAGGTGAATCGGCTCGGCGCCTGGCTGGCCGGCCGGGTCGAGCCGGTGCTGCCGCACGTCGGCGGGGACACCCCGACGCCGGTACGGCCACCGACCTCGCGAACCGTCACACTCGCCCCCAAGCAGCCTGCGGAACTGGACGTCGCCCTGCGACAGACGCCGCCGGGGGTCGAGGACGAACGCATCCGCTGGGTTCTGCAACAGGGGCGGCGGATCGCGGAGGAACAGGCCGCCCGCCGGCGCACCGAACCGTACGTCATCGAGGTGGAGGCGGTGGACCTCGACGGGGTCATGGTCGTGGCCGTTCCCGGCGAGCTGTTCCTGGAGCTGGGCGAAGCGATCCGTTCGGCAGCGCCCGACCGGGCGGGGGACATCGTGGTCCTCGGCTATGCGAACGGCTACCTCGGCTACCTGCCCGCCCGCGACACGCAACCCTGCTACGAAACCCATGTCAGTCCGGTGACCTCGGGCAGCGGCGAGATCGTCGTAGCGGCTGCCGTTGAAGCTGCCGTCGAAGCCGCCCGCGACCGTGAACATTCCAGGAGGACCAATGCCTGAGCCTGCCTACGCCACCATCGCCCGGAACGCATTCGAACAGGTCCTGGCCGAGGAGCTCGACGCCATCGAGGCCGCGGCCGGGTTGGTCGCCGACGCCATCGCTGCCGGTGGCGTCCTGCAGGCGTTCGGGACCGGCCACTCGCGGATCGTCACCCTCGAACTCGCGGGGCGCGCCGGTGGGCTCGCCGCCGTCAGCATGCTGGCGGTCAAGGATCTCGTGATGTTCGGTGGCGCCGACCCGGGGCCGATCCTCGACCCGACCTATGAGCGCGAGTCCGGCCTCGCAGCCCGGATCTACCACCTCGCCGCACCGTCCGAGCACGACGCCTTCCTGATCGTCTCGAACTCCGGCCTCAACGCCGCCATCACCGAGATGGCGGTGCTGGCCCGCGAGCGCGCGCATCCGATCGTCGCGGTCACCTCGCTCGCCCACACCCGCTCGGCCGGTGCACGGTCGACCCAGGGACCGCACCTCGCCGACCTGGCAGATGTGGTGATCGACAACCACGCACCGGCCGGCGACGCGGCACTGGAGATCATCCCTGGAGTACGGATCGGGGCGGTCTCGTCCCTCACCGGAGTCCTCATCGCGCAGTTGCTCACCGAACTGGTCTGCCGCAAGCTGCTGGACCGCGGCGTCGAGCTGCCGGTCCACGTGTCCGCGAATCTCGCTCAGGGCGACGCGCACAACCGCGCCCTGTACGAGCGCTACCGCGATCAGGTCCGCCCGATCGAACCCTGATCGCCCTGACGAAGGCTTCCAGGCGACGGGAGAGGAGGTGACCATCTCCCGTCGGCTCTTCGTCCTCCGGTTATGTGCGGCACCCCAAGAGGCACCAGCATCCCCGACAGACCGGCTGGTCCCTGAAAGGCTCGAGTTCATGCGGGGTGTTTGGATGCCGCTGAGCAGAAAACCTTGACACCAGCGCCGGCGAGCACGGCGTCGGACGACCACGCGTTACAGGTACTGGCCGCTGAGGACCGGCTCGTGCTCGACCGTCGTGTCGAAGCCGTCACGCAGTGCGTACAACTCGGCGAGGGTCGCGCCGTCGGCTGAGATGCCGGCCGACGTGCCCAGCCAGCCCGCGGCTTCGCCGAACGGCAACGCAGGCACCTCGATCCGGGCCAGGCAGCGGCCCGGCCGGACGACAGCTGGGTGCAGCCGGGCGAGATCCTCGTTGGTGGTGATCGCCACCAAGACCTTACGACCCTGGCCGAGCAGACCGTCGGTCAGGTTGAGCAGCCGGGACAGCGCCTGCCCGGTGTGCTGCTTGGCCTCGCCGCGGATCAGCTCGTCGCAGTCTTCGAGCAGGAGCAGCCGCCACTTCTCGTGCTTCTTGTCCGGGCACGAACAGTCGCCGGCCCGGTTGAGCGCGACCTCCATCAGGTAGGCCGGGCTGCTGAACAGCGACTCCGGGTCGAGCACGCAGTCGAACTGGCACCAGTCCTGCCACTCGTGGGCCAGCGCGCGCAGCACTGTGGTCTTGCCCGTGCCCGGCGGCCCGTGCAGCAGCAGGAGCCGGCCGCGCACCGAGGTGCGGTCGACCCCGACCAGCCGGTCGAACTGTGTCGCGGCGCTGCGGGCATAGTTGCTTCTGATGTCGGACCACGGACCGGCGGTGATGGGCCGCGGGTTGCGTTGCGGGCCGTTCGCCGAGGCGTACCAGAAGCCCATCGAGACGGCCTTCTCCAGTGGTGGCGGCTCTTCGGTCATCCCGTCGATCGCCGCCGCAATGATCTCGTCGCCGAGCTCCGCGCTGGTCGCGGTGACCGACACCGTGGCGGTCTTGTTGCGCGGCCAGTGCACCGCGCGCAGGGTCCAGCCGTCGCCGGCGGCCAGGCTGGCGCGCTCGGTCTCGTTGATGGTCGTGCGCAGCACCAGCACCCCCGGCGGGAGGAGGGTCGCATCGTCGCGGACGTTGTTGAGGTCCTTGGTGGCCGCATGCGGCTGGGTGCCGGTGACGAACGAGGTCAGCGCGAGAGCGTCGATGACGTCGCGCGGGGAGTCGGCGTCGTCGACCGTGACGACGATGGGCAGCAACGCCTCCGGCGCGGTGCCGGGGGCGCCGAGCTGCAGCGGGAACTGCCGTGGAGTACGCACGGATCAATGATCGCCGCTGAAGTTGTTGCGGTACACCGATTTTCCAGGCCCCGGCCGGACGCGGCGGCGCCGCCGTCGAGCACCTGGATGGCGACTCCGTCGCGCCCGTGACTGTCTTTCATGTTCAGGAAGCGGACCGCGCCGGTAGGCCCGATCGCATCGAACTCGCCACCGGCCACGGTCGATCCCCTGACTCGTCTACGGCCCTATAACCTAGCAGCCTAGGAAGTTCTAGATGGTGAGGCGACCTCGTCAATGGCATCGTCCGCGGCACCATGTGCCGCGAGGTACGCTCGCGTCAATCGTTTGCCGTCGACGGTGGGGTTATGGCGCAGACTTTGATCGTGTCCCGGGAGCGGGCCGGGGCATATCCGACGATTCAGGACGCTCTGGAGATCGCGACCGACGGTGCGGTGATCTCGGTCGAGGCGGGCACCTATGCCGAGGTGGTCCGGCTGCGGCGGCGCAAGGTGAGCATCGTCGCGGCGGGGAAGGCCGGCTCGGTCACGCTCGACGCGACAGGGCTCGGCAGCTCAGCCGTGGCGTGCGAGTCGGCCGAGGTCACGCTGCGCGGCCTGGTCCTCACCGCCGACGACTACCCGGCGGTCAGTGTCACCGGTGGCCGGCTCGCGATCGAGGCGTGCGAGGTCGGTGCCGTGTTCGCGGCAGGGCTCAGCGTCACCGACGGCGCGCACGTCGAGGCGACCGACGTGAAGGTGACGCAGGGGCAGTACGGGATGGTCATCGAAGACTCCGACGGCATCGTCGACAAGTGCGAGGTGCGCAACATCGCCGACGACGGGGTGATCGTGCGCCTCGGGGCGAGCCCCGTCATCCGCAACAGCACGATCGAGGGCTGTGGATTCCGCGGCATCTACGTGTACCACGCCGCGAAGCCGACGATCGAGCGCTGCGACATCTCGGCCACCGGCGACGCCGGCGTCTCCGTCGCGCACCAGAGCGCACCGACGATCACGGAGACGTGGATCCACGACACGCACGGTGTCGGCATCATGTTCGGCCGTGGCTGCGGCGGGCTCGTGGAGAGCTGCCGCGTCGAGTCGACGGCCACGCCGGGCATCCACGTCGACGAGGGCGCCAGCCCGACGATCCGCGAGGCCGACGAGCGGCACCGGCCGCGGGTCGGCGTGCAGGCGATCGAGGGTGCGACGAAGCAGGACACTGACAAGGTCGACAAGCTCCTCGCCGAGCTCGACTCGATGATCGGCCTGGCCGGGGTCAAGGGCGAGGTCCGGTCGCTGATCGACGAGATTCAGGTCAACGAGTGGCGCCGCAGTGCCGGCCTCGCCGTCGGCGCGGTCAGCCACCACCTCATCTTCACCGGGGCGCCCGGCACCGGCAAGACGACCGTCGCCCGGCTCTACGGGCAGCTGCTGAAGGCCCTCGGGGTCCTGCCCATCGGCAAGTTCAAGGAAGTTTCACGGCGTGACCTCGTCGGGCAGTACATCGGCCACACCGCGGAAAAGGCCACGACCGTCTTCGAGGAGGCGCTCGGCGGGGTCCTGTTCATCGACGAGGCCTACACGCTGGCCCGCTCCGGTGGCGCCAGCGCCGACTTCGGGCAGGAAGCGATCGACACGCTGGTGAAGCTGATGGAGGACCAGCGCGACCAGGTCGCCGTCATCGTCGCCGGCTACACCGCCGAGATGGCCGACTTCCTGGACGCCAACTCGGGTCTGGCGTCGCGGTTCGCCAAGACGCTCGAGTTCGAGAACTACTCGCCGCAGGAGCTCGTGCTGATCGCGGGGCGGATCGCCCGCAACGACGACTACGTCTTCGCCCCCGGGCTCGAGGACGCGTTGTACGAGTGGTTCGACCAGATGGACCGCGGGCAGAACTTCGGCAACGCGCGTGAGGCCCGCAAGCTGCTCGAAGGGATGCGCAAGGCGCAGTCCGGGCGGCTGCGCGGCCTCGGCCGGGTCCCGAGTCGCGAGGACCTCCGGATGCTCGTCCTGGAGGACCTGCTGGCCGCCGCGCGATGAGGCGACCAGCAGACGAAACCCTCCACGCGGAGCAGGCAACGGATCAGGCGCCGCCACCCAGGACGGTCGGCGCCTCCGGGCGGTAGGCCCTCGTGTCCTGCTGTTTCGCGACCACGCCGCCACCGGGCGTCTCGACGCTGAACGCGATGTCGTCGGTCACGATCCGGTCGGCGGACTCGTCGGCCTCGGACCCCGTGCCGGACCCGTCGCGGCGGGCCTTGCGCGCCGTCAGCTCCGGCGACACCGTCGGGCCGGCCTTGATCCGCGACTGCCCGCCCGAGCGCGCGCCGGTCGCAGCGGCCCGCCCGCGGAGCTTGACCTCCTCGAGCTTCGACACCGCGGCACCCGTCGGCGGCAGCTCCGGAGCGTCGAGAATCGGCGCGGCCACGTCGGAGCGGGCGGCCTCCACCCCGACCCAGTCGGAGTTCGGGACCGGCTGACCGGGTTGGCTGTTGCCTGTCGCGGTTTTGCGGGTGGTACGCGACCCGGGCTGCCCCGGCGGCAGCGTCGGGCTCTGCGACGGGGCCTTGAGCACCGGCGGGGCGGCCCCGGCAGGGCGCAGCGGCGGCGTGGTGCCTGCCGCCTGCCGGGACTGCGGGTGCAGCTCCGACTGGCTGCCGGGCTTGCCGCTCGCACCGCGCTGCTTGTTGTTGAGGACCGGCGGGACGGTGCCGGACTGCTGCCGCGCGAACGGTTCCTCGACCCCGCCCTGCCGCGGGACGCCACCGAGCTTCTCCTGCTGCTTGCCCGTGCCGGCCGGGTTGGCGCGCGGGTTCTGCCGCTGGGCACGGTTGGACATCGGCGGTGCCGGCGGGGTCGAACCCGGGGAGCGCAGCGCGCCGGGCGTCATGTCGCCGGTCGGGGCGGCCATGCCCTTCGCCTGGATGAGGCCGGGGTTGAGGCCCTTCGGGGCGAGCTTGGCGAACGGCGACGTGACGTTCGGGTTGAGGGTCGTCGGCTTCGCCAGGGGCTGCCCGGGTGGGCGGACACCGGGCGGGAGCACCGGCGGCACGGCCGTCGGGTTGGGCAGCTTGCCCGGCGGCAGCACGTTCGGCGGGTTGGTGACGTTGGGCACCGGCTGCAGCGGGTTGGTCGAGACCGGATTCGGGATGACCGGCGGGTTCTGCTGCAGGTTGAGCAGGTTCTGGTTGAGCCCCGGCGGCGGACCGCCGGGCATGCCGCCGGGCGGCCCGCCGGGGTTGATCGGGTTCGGCTGGCCGATCGGGGTCAGCAGCGCGTTCATCGGGTAGAACGGCGCGCCGTGGCCGTTGCCGATCGTCGAGTAGGTCTGGAAGATCTGCTGCGCGGTGCGGTGCGCGAGCCCCTGCGCCTCGCGGGCGAACTCCTTCTTCTTCTCGTTGATCTGCTCGATCGCGTCACGCTTGTTGGCGTTGTCGTAGTCGGTCTGGTCGCCGCCGGGGATCAGGTTGTAGTGCCAGAACCAGTTGCCGAACGTGCCATCGGTCTCCGACGCCTTGTCGATGGCCGTCTTGTACCGGCTCCACATCCCCTCCATCTCCGTGCGGGCGGCACGGACGATGGTGACCTGTGCGCGCAGCGCGGCGACGTTGTCGAGCACCGAGTCCATCCATGACTGCAGGTAGGCCAGCATCTTGCCCGGCCCCTCGGTCATGAACTTGTCGCGGGCGTCGCCGTCCTTCCAGTCCTTCTCGTACAGGTCGTTGCTGGTCTGCAGGACCTGCTGCTGGATACCGAAGAGCAGCTGCCACGCCCGGTACCACTGGTCGGCCAGCGCGGAGATGTCCTCCGGGTGCTGGTTCATGATCTGCCGGCGGATGTCCTCGATCCACGGGCCGTTCTCGCCGTTGTTGGGCGGGTCGGTGAACTCGACGTCGAATCGATCGGGCACGTTGTACCACATGCCGGATCCGGAGGGGCCGGCGTGCGGCATCTCCGCGCGCATGTACCGCCAGTCTTCAGCCACGGGACATCACTGCGGCCTGAGCTGGTTGATCTTGTCCTGGGCAGGCTGCTCGCCGGCGCCGACCACACCGTCGGTCTGCTCGCCGATCTGCAGGACCTTGGGGTCCTTGCCGGTCTGCGTCGTGGTGATGGTCTGGCTGTCGTCGGCGTTGGTGACCACGCTGTTGCCGGTCGTGTTGTTGCCGTCCTTGTCCTTGTTCTGCGTGGACGTGCTCGAGACCTCGCCGTCGGTGTAGGTCGTCGTCTGGGTCTGCGAACCGGTCACCTGGCCGTCGTTGCCGTAGTAGGTGGTCTGCTTCTGCACCGTGTTGCCCGACGTGGCAGATGTCGTGGACTCCGCCCGGCTCGTGAGCTTGTAGCCCGCGCGCTCCTCGGCCGTCTTCCCGTTCGGGTTCGGCGGATAGGTCACGATCGTCGTGGTCACCGTGTCGCCGGTGTACGGGTCGACCCGGGTGATGATCTCGCGGCGCACGCCGTCGGTGCTGACGGCGACCTTGTGCTGCCCCTGCGCGTCGGTGAAGGTGCCCTGGTCGGTCCAGCGGACCACCACGCCCGACGCGGCACCGTTGCCGGAGCTCATGTTCTCGCTGTAGGCGTCCTGCCAGGTCTTGACCTGCTTGAGCCATTCCTCCGGATAGCCGGCCGGCCGCTTGGCCTCGCTGTCGCCGTAGGCGAACTTGACCGCGTTGAGGTCGGCGGCGGACCAGCCGTCGGTGCCGGCATAGGCGTTGGCGATGGTCTGCGCGGCCGAGCCGGTGTTCATCAGCCCCTGCGCCAGGAACGACAGGTACTGCTGCAGCTCGTTGTAGTTGGCCAGCATCAGATGCGCGGTGTAGGCGCCCTCGGGCAGCGAGCCGGGCGCCCACGCGTTGATCGGCATGGTGCCGAGCAGGTTGAGCTCCGGGACCTTGCCGCGGAGGTTCTCCATGATGATCTTCATGTTGCTGGCGAAGTCCGCCATGCCGTCGATGTCGGCGTCGATGTTCTTGTGTCCGGCCTCGAGCCACGCCGGATTCGTGTTGGCGGTGGTCTGAGACTGGTACGGGTTGTAGGGCGCGTCGTCGCGCGGCTCAGCCAAGATCTCTCCCCCGTCGATCCGTGCCTCTGGTCCATCGCCCGAGGCGCTGCCGGCATCCTCGTCCAGATCGAGCGTAACCGGACAGCGCCACAATCGATAACCCTGCCCGACTGGACCGACCTTGAACTGGGGCGCTACCGTCTGGTACGCCGCATTATGGTGGGTTGTATCGATCCATCGCTCAGCGAGCTTCCCTCCCGGGGAGCCACAGCAGAAAACGGGGTGAGACGAACTTGACGGACACACCAGGTGTGGGCACGGTCCACGCGACCCAGGACCAGCTCAACACGATGGCCAACAAGTGCATGGAGACCCGCGAGAGCATCGCGACCGGCATGGCGCAGCTGCTGGACCGGATCAACGGCCTCAGCGGGGCCGGCATGTCCGGTGCCGCGAACAACGCGCTGCAGGGCTCCTCGGCCCAGCTCAACCAGGGCCTGACGAAGATGCTGAACGCCCTCGACGACCTCGCCGGGAAGATCAGCAACGCCTCCTCGACGTTCGGCGTCAACGACGACGACGCGGCGAACGACATCCGGGCCGCGGCCGCCGCCACCGGCGACTCCACGGTCATCGCCGCCCTGCGTGGCTGACCCTTCCGCGACGAGACCTTCGAGAGGCAGGAACATCCATGGGAGCGGGATACGGCGCTGACGGCGCCATCACCTACAACTTCGGCCAGATCGCGGACGTGGCGACCGCCATCGGCACCTACACGGGTGCGGTGGAGGGGTCCCTCGAGGACCTCTACACGCAGTTCACCCAGCTCTTCGCCAACGACTGGCACGGTGCCGCCGGCCAGGCGGTCGACGCCGCCCGCACCGAGTGGAACTCGGGCATCAGCGACGTCAAGGCCGCCCTGTCGCAGGTCGGTGTGAAGCTGGGCGCGTCGGCCGAGCGGATGCAGGCGGTCGACAAGCAGATCGCCGCGGGCATCTGAACGGTCCGCCGGACCGGTCACGGACGATGTGACGAAGACCGCCGGGGTTCCGGGGCGGGGCTGCGCCGGAGCCTCGGCGGGTGCACACTTGGACACCCGAGGCACAGTGATCGCGGCTTGACGGGGAGGTGCCGTGGATCGTCCCAACTGGGGCGCGATCGAAGGGATGCTCGCCGACCTCAAACGGGTCACCAAGGAGCTGCCCGACATCCAGCGCAAGGCCCTCGAGGTCACCGGCACCGCGTGGTCGGACGACCGCACGGTCAAGGCCGTGGTCGGCCCGCGCGGGCACCTCATCGAGCTCGAGATCGACCCCCGGGTCTACCGCAAGCCGAACTCCAAGGAGCTGGCCGCGACGATCGTGGCCACCGTCCGCAAGGCCATCGAGGAGTCGGGGCGCAAGGCACAGGAGATCTACGACGAGGCACTGCCGTCGGACATGCGCGCGGCCCGGGCCGGCGGCATGGACATCAACAAGCTGATCCAGAGCCACGATGCCGACATCCGGCGACAGGGGGACGACGATGGGTGACTACGTCATTCTCGGCAGCACCGCCGCCGACCTGCTCAACGCGGCACAGAAGATCAAGGATCTGGGCGGCCGGCTCACCAGCACCATGTCGAACGCGATCGCCCGGATCGACCCGCTGGACCAGACGGCGACCTTCGGCGGCGACGACTTCGCCGACAGCTTCCTGCACGGCGAGGGCGGCGGAGGCGGTTATCACCAGTTGGTCCCGTCCGGCGTCGGTGACGAGCAGACGACGGCCAACCAGGCCGTGAAGACCAACGCCCGCAAGCTCGGCGAGGGCATGACCAATCTCGGCCAGCACGCGCTGGACGCCATGTGGGCCTACACGGCGACCGACGACGACAGCGCCACCGACATCGGCAACGCCGCCCGCACCTGAGTGACCTGGGCACCGGCTTGACGACACACGTGTGCCCGGCGCGCCTGCCGGCGACCCGGCGGGGGTGACGGTGGACAACGTCATCGACACCATCATCGGATGGTTCGTCGAGCTCGAGGAGCACATCCCGGGCTCCGGCAACATGGCCCGCGACCTCATCATCGGCAGGGTCCCCGAAGCCGACAAGGAAAACATCTACACGCTGGCGAAGCACTACGCCGACGCCGCCAACGAGCTCGCCGACCTCTACGAAGAGGTCTCCCACGTCGCCGACGCGCTGATGGAGAACTGGGCCAGCCAGGGCGCGGTCGAGTGGACCGAACAGTGGATCAACTACCTGCGGGCCGTCGGCGCCACCATGGAGGGGCTCAGCTCCCTGTCGCAGAGTCTGGACGGCTTCGGCTTCCAGATCGAGCTGCAGGAGTTCATGGTCGCGCTGAACCTCATCATGCTCGGCGCCCTGCTCGTGCAGCTCATCATCGCCGCGTTCTTCTCCGGCGGCGCCTCGCTCAGCGGCGTGGTCCCGGCGTTCCTCACCACCGGCAGGCTCATCGCTGTCGCCACCACGAAGACCATCACGGCGATCGGCCAGATGACGCTCCGGGTGGCGCTGAGGAGCCTGACCCCGTTCCTGGCACGTGTCGCGCCGACGCTGGTGCGCACGACCACCCCCGCGCTGACCCGCGCCGCCCTGCCGGCGCTGGGCCGCGGCGCCCTGCCGGTCCTCGCCCGCTCGACGCTGCCGGCGCTGCGCACCGCGGGGACGACGTTCGCGCGCACCACACTGCCCAACTTCGCCCGCAACCTCGGCGCCGGCATCATGCGGGGGCTGCTGCCCAAGAACGTCATCGCCCGGCACGTCGCGGACCGCATGGCCAACCAGTGGCTGCGCTCGACACTCACCAACGGGCTCATCCGCAACACCATCGGCCGCAGCGTCGCCGGCGGGATCGGCCGGTCGGTCGGCTCCCGCGCCGCGACGATGGCCGCCGGCCGGGCCACCCGCGCCGCCTACGCCAGGGCCCTGGAACAGCAGCTGGCCCGGCAGTTCGGCGCGAGGGTCGGCGGCCGCGCGATGGAAGGGGCGCTCGGCCGGCTCGGCGTCGACGCGGCAGGTCAGCAGGCCGCCCGCAGCGTCCTCATGCAGCAGGCGGCGGCCCAGACGGTCAAGGTGTCGTTCCGCACCGAGCTGGCGAAGTATCTCGGCACCCGCATCGCCATGGGCGGGCTGTTCATGGGCGGCGGCAACCTCATCGGTCAGCTGCACATCATCGACAAGCGCAACCTCGACCCGGGTCTGCTCGACCTGGATCAGGTCAAGGTGTACGCGGCGCAGGGTGCCCTGTTCGGCGCGGGCATGTGGGGCAGCCCGCTCGGCCACGCCATCGGCGGTGGTGTGGCAGGCGGCCTCTTCAACGCCGCGACCGGTGAGAGCATCAAGGAAGGCGTCCTGCACGGCGCGTTCGTCGGTGGTCTCTTCGGCGCCGCCAGCCACTTCACCGCGAATCCGGCCCACATGCCGATCAAGATCGGTCAGTCGGTGCACATCATGCCGGCGGAGCGCGGGCCCGGCTTCATCACCAGGTTCGACACCCCGCAGGGCGTCAACGTCCCCGCGAGGATCGCCAACCTCAACGGCGTCGAGCAGTGGCACGCGCCGGGCCGCGGTGCCGCGTTCTTCCGCACCGAGGGCGGCACCATCCCCGAGGGCGGGCAGCTGCGCGAGTACGGCTTCGTCGACCCCCAGGGCAAGGTCCAGGTCCACCGGCACATCCTCGACCCGGTCGTCGTGCCGGACCAGCCGCAGATCGCGCCCGGGTCGTCGTTCGGTGCCGGGTCACCGCCACCCCCGGGCGGCCCGGACGGTGGTGGCCCTCCCGGCGGCCCGCGCCAGCCTGCCGGGCCGGCCATCCGCGGCCCGCAGGTCGACGGGGGTGTCCTGCGCGGCCCGGAGGCACCGGTCGACGGTGGCCCGGTGGTGCGCGGCCCGCAGACCGTGCTCGACGGCGGCGGGGTCGTCCGCGGCCCGGAGGCCCTCGTCGACGGCGGCCCGCCGCGTGGCCCCGAGGTCCCGGCCGGCCGCGGCGGGGTGGTGCGCGGCCCGGAGGCGTTGCGGACCGCCGACGGCGGCACACTCGTCCGCGGCCCGGAAACCCCGGTGGACGGCGGCACGGCCCGCCCCGGCGAGACCCTGCGTCCCGGCGAGACCGTCAGATCCGGCGAGACCGTCAGACCGGGCGAGATCGTCAGACCCGGCGAAGGCGTCAGGCCCGGCGAAGGCGTCAGGCCCGGCGAAACGATCCACCCCGGCGAGAGCATCAGACCGGGTGAATCCATCAGGCCGGGCGACAACGGCATTCCTGCCGAGACGATCAAACCCGGTGAGTCCGCACGGCCAGGCGAAACCACGAGGCCCGGCGAGACAACAAGGCCGGGGGAGAACGGAAGGGCCGGTGAAGTCACCAGGCCCGAGGACGGCACCCCGGCGGGCAGGGACGGCCGCCCCGCCGACGGCGGTGACCTGCCGCCGCTGCTCGACCGCCCCGGTGACGCGGGACCGGTCGACCGTGGCCCCGCCGGCACGGACCGCACCACCGGACCCAGGACCGACCCGGCACACAACACGGCCGTCGACCCCGCGCGGGATCCGGCGGCCGACCCGGTCAGCACCGGACCGCCCGCCGCCGGTCGTGGCCCCGCCGAGATCCCGGTGGAGTTCCAGCGGCTGCGCGACGGCTATCCCGAACCGGCCGCGGCAGGGCAGGTCACCCGGGCCGAGCCGCGCAACCTGACGCTCGGCCGGTCGTTCGGCGCCGACGCGGCAGGTGACGCCGCCGGGCTGCGCGGTGCCATCGACCGGGCCGTCGAACGGGTGCCCGCGCCGGCCGGTGCCGCCGGCCGCGGGCCGAACCTCGCCACGCCGTGGCAGGCCGTCCGGGTGGCGGCGCTCGGCGAAGGGCTGCACGGTGTGTGGTTCCGCGACGGTGGCCTCGCCGAGGTACGCATCGAGATCGGCCGCAACCCCGGCGGCGCACGGTTCCGGGTGGAGTTCCCCGAGCTGCGGTTCGACGGCGGGGGACCGGGCCGCCCCGCCGGTTCGGTGCGGGTCGTCGTCGACGAACGGGTCGGGGCCGGCAATCCGGCGACCCGCCCGGCGGAGGTCGCGATCGGCCTGCGGCAGGCGCTCAACGTCGTCGACTCGTGGCTGAAGAGCCCGCCGGACGGCACGGCCGTGCCCGTGGAGACGGTCCGCGTCCCGCAGCCCCGCACCGGTGGTGCACTGCCGGAGCAGCTGCGCGACGCCACGGACACCTCCGTGCCGCCGGGCCGGGGTGCACCCGGACTGCCGGACGGCCTGCCCGATCAGGGGCCGGACCCGATCACGGGCCGCCCGCCGGCGCCGGGCACGCGGGTCCCGCCGCGGATCATGCCGGTCGAGGTCGAAGGGGCGCCGCCGCGCGACGGGCTCTCGACGCCCGAGGGGACGCGCGACGCGTTCAACCGGTACATCGACGACATCCTCGGCAACGCACAGCCGGACTCGCCGGTGCGCATCACGCTCGAGAAGCACGGGCTGGTGGCGCACTTCCCGGACGGGCACTCGGTGTGGTTCACCCCGCAGGTCAACTCGATCCTGGCGGGCGGGCACCCGGCGATCGTGCGGCCCGAGATGGTCTGGGCGGGCGAACGCTGGGTGCAGACCGGACCGGCGGTGGTCGCGGTGCCCGCGTCCGGGCTGCACCAGCTGCCGGCGGCGTGGCGGGCGCTGCACGACTCGGTGCACGACCTGATACCGCCGTCGAAGGCCACGCCGGACGGCCCCGTCAGGGTGCCGGACCACCCGGTGGAGACGCCGGCGCGGACCGTCGACCCGGTGCCGGTGAAGCCGTCCGAGCCGCTGCCCGTCGTCGGTGCCGAGCAGGTGCGGGTCCGGGACACCACCCCGGCCGGGTCGCCGCCGCCGCGGGAGATCACCCCGGAGTGGGTGGGTGCCCGGCTCACCGACAGGTCGACCCCGCCGGAGCTGGCCCGGCAGATCCAGGACCACCTGACCGACGGCGGCACCCCGAAGTCGAAGGCGGAGATCGACGCCGCCCTGCAGCGGCTGCGGGAGGAGGCGGAGGCCGCCGTCGAGCTCGAGCGCGCCGACCGGCCGCCGCGGGTCAGCGAGCACTTCGGAACGCGGTACCGCACCGGCGAGCAGCTCACCGACAACGTCCGGGAGCTCGTCGACCAGGCCAAGGGGCGGCTGGAGCGGACGTTCGAGCCGTCGCCGCGGCTCACCGAGCGGCTCGAGGCGCTGGACTCGGTCCGGGCCCAGGCGGACCGGCTCGACGCGCTGCTGCGGGAGGCGCGGGCGACCGGCGACCTGGCCCCGGTCCGTGACGGGGTGCGGGAGCTGAGCCGGCAGGTCCGCGAGTACGGCGACCGGCACACGATCGTCGAGCACGACCAGCACCAGCGCCGTCCCGAGGTCGACGAGGCGTGGCGCGACCTGCACGGCGTCGACCCGCTCGACGCGGTGGAGATGGTCAACCGGCAGACGGCGATCGACCCGGTCACCCACCGGTTCCACCCGATGGACCGGGCGATCATCGGCGCGGCCGTCGAGCGGGTCATGCCCCGCGACGTCGCCGACGCCGTCATCGGGCAGCTCGACCGGGCGGTGCCGCTGCACGAGGTGCACGCGAGGGAGCTGCTGTCCGCGCGGGAGTACCGCAACATCGAGCACCACGTCCAGGGCAACGTCAAGGGCCTCTACGACGGCAGGCTCGAGCGGCTGCTCATCCGGCCGGACAGGTCCCTGATGGAGGTCGCGTCGACGGCGGTGCACGAGACGACGCACGCGCGGCAGCCCAGCTGGGCGCAGGAGGTGCGGCGCTTCCGCGAGGAGAACCCGGACCCGTACGCGCAGGACGTCGCGATCGCCCAGCGGCTGTTCGAGCGCGAATACGCGGCGTTCCAGCAGCAGCGCCAGTTCCTGGAGGGGATGGCCGGCAGCCGGACGGCGGCGCAGCTGGCCCGCGACGGGCACGACGCCGCGGTGCCGCGCGACTACCAGTGGCTGCTGGAGTCCGACAGCCGGGTCCAGCAGCACATCATCAACGAGTACGTCCGTGCCCTGCCCAACGGCAAGCAGCTGGCCCGCGACGCGTTCGGTGACGGCGCGGAGCTCGAACGCGGCCCGACCAGGCGTGCGACTGACGGCGGGTCCCGGCCGTTGCACGCCTGGCCGGACGTCGCATCGGGATATCGTGATGTACCACTCAGCGCCGCCGAACAGGCCCGCGCCAGGGTGACGGCGGGGCCGGACCCTGTGGTGCCGGGCCGGTCGGCGCTGTTCGACGGTGACGGGCGCCGCCTCGACACCCGTGCGCTCGCCCCGGACGGCGTCGCGTTGTGGGGCATGGGCACCGACGGCACGTTCCTGGTGGTCGGGCCGGACCGTTCCCCCGGCAGCCTGGGGATGCCGCTCGCCGGCTACGGCAGGATCGCCGTCGTCGACGGCGTGGTCCAGTTCCTCGCCGGCGAGCGGATCGCCCCCGAGTACCTGCACCAGGTCACCGACGTGCTGGGCCGGGCCGGGATCGACCTGTCGTTCAAGGTGGCGCAGCCGCGGGTGGAGCCGGTGCGGCTCGACGGCGCGGCCCGGCAGGCCGTCGAGGACGTGGTGGACCTCTACGCCGCCCGCGTCGACGCGGCGGTCCCCGGCTCGCGGGTCGAGGCCCTGCCGGACGGCCAGGTGCGGGTCACGGTCCCCGGCCGGGCACCGGTCGTCGCCGACCTGTCCGGGGTCGCCCAGTCGCTCGCCGGCCGGCTGCACCCGGAGCAGCTGCGCACGGCGCTCACCGAGTGGCTCGACACGTCCGTGGCGGACGGGCTCGACCGTGCCGCGCCGGTCGACCGGCTCGCCGGCGGCGACCGCGGCCCGGAGCAGGTCCCGGCGATCGCCGACTCGGTGCGGCGGGGCCTGCCCGCGGACGCCCGGTGGAGCGTGTCGGCCGGTGCCGACCACGTCGTGGTCCAGCCGGAGAAGGGCCGGCCGATCGTCTTCCGGACCGCCGCCGGACCCGTGCCGCGCGCCGGTGAGCTGCCGGCGGCCGAGCCGTCGACGCCGGTGCGCACGGCCGCGACCGTGGCGGGGAAGCCTTCCGTCGAGGTCGTCGTGCCGGAGTCGGTGCTGCACGACGCGGCCCGGCTCGACAGGTTCACCGCACGCGCCCTCGAGGCGCACGCCGTCGACGTCGCCGGCACCCGCAGCAAGGTCAGCGGGTTCGTCAACCGGCTCCTGGGCCAGGGCAGCGAGCAGGCCGGCGCGCTGCGGCCGGAGGGCCGGGCGTTCAAGCTCAACGGTGACGACAGGCAGCTGCTCGCCCAGCTGAAGGTGCTGTCCGAGGCCCTCGAGCAGGCCCCGCCGGGGCAGCGCGGCGTCATCGCCCGGGAGATCCTCGAGCTGGACCGGCAGATGTTCAAGCGGCCCGGGCAGTCCGGCGCACACGTGCAGTACAACCTCGCCGAGGACGCCCTGCCCGGCATCCTCGAGACCGTCGAAGGGGTCCGGCGCACCTACGGCACCCAGCATCTGGAGCCGCCCGCGTTCGTGCCCGGCCCGCGGCCCGGCCCGGAGCTGGCGAGCCTGCCCGACCTTCCGAGCTCCCCGGTCAGCTCCCCGGTCAGCTCCCCGGAGCTGACCGGGGCTCTCCTCGAGGCGGCCGACGGCGGCCGGACCTGGGTCAGCACCCCGCCGCCGGAGGTCGTGGCGCGCGCCGGCCGGTTCGACTCGCACGCCGTCGACGCGCTCACCGGCCACGTCCGGGGGCTGCTGCGGGCCGCCGCCGACCCCGCCTACTGGACCGACGGCCGGCCGCCGCGGATCGAGCTGCGCGCGCCCGACGGCATCGAGCTGCAACTGGCCCGGCGGCTCGAGCACGTCCGCGAGCCTGTCGACACCGCGGTGTTCACCGACGCGGCCGGTAACCCGGTGCCGGTGCCGCGGGTCGAGGTCACCGGCCCGCGCACGCACGACTCGCTGCCGACGATGCGGCTGGAGGAGGAGATCCGCCTCCAGGACGCCCGCGACCGCGTGCAGTACTTCGACGCGGAGACCCGCGCGTCGATGGAGATCCACCTGCGTGACGGGCTGTGGTACGACGCCGAAGGGGTCCCGCTGGACGGGCTGTACCACTTCGTCGTCGAGCCCGGCACGCTGCGGACCTACGCGCTGCACGAGTCGCAGATGGGCCGGTTCAACGCGAAGCACGCGTCGTTCCTCGCCGGTGGCGACACCCTGTCGGCCGGTGAGTTCGTCGCCGTCAACGGCCGCCAGGTGTCGGTGAGCGGCCGCAGCGGGCACTACGTCCCGACCGTCGACCACGCCTGGATGCTGGCGGAGAAGGCCCGCGAGGGCGGTGCCGACGTCAGCATGTTCGACGTCGAGTCCGGTGCCAGCGACAGCAGCCGCTACAGCCGGCTGCGCGGTGAGCAGGCGTTCACGGCGGCCGTCGGCGAGATCGCCAGGCCCGGTGAGATCCCCGGCGTCGCGCGGGTCGACCGTGTCACCACGAGCCCCGCCGCCCGGCAGGACGCGCTCGGCGTTCCCGGTGCGGTGCTGCGGGTGACGACGACCCGCGGCGTCACGTTCGACGTCGACGTGTCCAACGTGCACAACCTGCTGTCGTCGAAACGCCCGGCCGGTGAGGACGCGCTGTCGTTCGCCTCCGACCGGCAGGTGTTCACCGGCGACGACCAGCTCGCCTGGCTCGGCGCGGACCTGCTGCGCGACCGGATCGAGCTCGGGATGGCCGAGACGGCCGGGCCGCCGCTGCCCACCCGCGACACCGGCGGATCGGCGGCGCCGGCCCGGGCCGAGCCGCTTCTGCCGGAGCTTCGGCAGCTGGTCGGTGAGCTGCTCGACGGCCGGATGCCGCCGGAGCGGGCCACGGCTGCCGTCACCGCCGTGCGGGCCGTCGGCGAGGGCCAGATCGACCGCGCCGCAGCCGCCGCCGGCGCCGACGGCACCCCGCTGAAGGCGATGCGGGCCGAGGTCCTCGCGCGGTACCCGGCCGCCGCCGACCCGCGGGTCGTGGCGCGGCTGCGGGCGGAGGGCCCGGCGCTGCTGGCCGCTGCCCGGTCGCCGGAGCAGCTCTACGACATGCTGCGCGAGGAGAGCACCCGGATCGGCAGGTCGTCCCCGTCGGGGGTGTCCGGGCTGACCGTCCCCGAGGCCGCCCGGGTCGTCGACGGCCTCGACGCCACGGCGGGCGCACCCGGCCGCGGGCACTACAGCTCGCAGGTCGACGCGTGGCTGGAGACCCCGCAGGGGCGCGCTCACCACGAGGCCCGCACCGCGCTGGACGTGACGACGCGGGTGCCGTGGCGCGAACCGGCCGACAGCGCCAGGTTCGGCCCGCTGGAGCAGGCACCGCGGCCCGCCGCCGGCCTGCCCGAGCCGATCCGGGCGGCGCTGGCGCGGTACCCCACCGCGACCGGGCACAACGTCGACACCTACGTCGGTCACGACGGCCGCCTCGGCGGCCGCGACGAGCGGGCCGACGCACTGCGGATCCAGGCGGCGATGCGCCCGGCCGGCGCGGACCTGCTGCTGCACGCGGCCGTGTCGCCGGCCGCCCTCGGCCTGCCCGGCGTCACCGGGCTCGCCGGGATGGTCGGTGCGACCGTCACGCACAAGGGGTTCCTGCCCGCGTCGGCGCACACACCGCAGCGGTTCGAGCGGATCCGGCTGGCGATCGAGGCACCGGCACAGACCCGGCTGACCGGGATCGGTGAGCTGACCGACGGGCCGGCCGACGCCGGCGTGCTGCTGGCCGCCGGGACCCGGCTGCGGATCCTCGGCATCGAGCAGACCGGCGTCGACGTGTTCACCGTCCGCGCCCGGGTCGTCGGGCAGCACGACCCGGCGGCGCTGGCCACACCGCTGCTCGGCCACGACCGGATCGACTGGGCCGACAACCCCGGCGACCGCCCGCCGCAGCGGCCGGTGACCGCGACCGTCGTGCACGGCACGCGCTCGGAGGCCGGCCGCCTTCCCGAGCCGGACCCCGCGCGGGTCGCCGGGTCGTTCTGGGAACGCGTCCAGCCGACCGAGCCGCACCGGCTGAGCGACGCCGTCATCCGGGAGGTCCGCCCGGTCCAGGTGCACACCGGCCCGGACGGCACCGTCGTCGCCGCCGACGTCGAGGTGCACCGCTGGACGGGCGAGCCGCTGCGGATGCGGGTCACCGCCGGTGACGTCGGCGACCTGCGGGCCCGCACGGAGGTCGCCGAGGGCGCCCGGGTCACCCCTGTGCGTGCGCCGGACGCGACCGTCGTGCTGTCGGACCGGCACGCCGACAGCCCCGACCTGCTCGGCACGTTCACCCACGAGACGTGGGAGGTCGACGCCCGGCTGAACCGCCGCGGATGGTGGGGACCGGCCGGCCCGGACCCGCGACCCGACGTGCTGACCGACCGCCCGGGCGCACCCGCCGGCGACCGGCTCTCCGACCACGACCGCGGCGGCGTCGGCGACGTGCAGGAGCGCGTCGGGCGGATCGTCGCGGAGCAGAGCCCGGCGGAGCGGGCGGCGCTGATCGCCGACCTGCGGGCGCACCTGCGGCACCTCGGGCTCGACGGGCCGAACGCCCCGGCGCTGTGGCGGATGATCGACGCCGAGGTGCCCGCCGGGAGGCTCACCCCGGCGCAGCAGCAGCTGTACCTGAACCTGCGCGAACCCGGCTGGGAGCACGTCGCCGCCCTGCAACCCCCACCATCCACTGTGGAACGTGGAGCGCCGCCGCCGCCGGAGCCGGGGCCGACGCTGAAGGACCGGCTCCTCGGCCGGACCCCGCTGACCGGTCCGGAACGGGCCGTCCTCGCCGAGCTCACCGCGGAGCTGCGCGGCCGCGCCGCCGACGCCTCTGCCGGCACACGGATCGGGCAGTTGCTGGACCGCCTCGGCCCCGAGTCCGCCGCCCGTGTCGTCGACCGGCTCCCCGCGGACCTGGCCGCGGCGGCCCGCGAGGTGGCCGACCCGGGTGCGCCGTGGCGCGCCGAGGCGGCGCACCAGCGGCACGAGGAGGTGCGGGCCGCCGTCAACGGGGCGCTGCCCGAGCTGACGGCGGCGGGTCTCGTCGACCACGCCCGTCCGCACCCCGGCGGCGACGCCGTGATCGAGGTCCGCACCGCCGGTGGCGAGACGGTGACGCTGCCGGTGCACGAGCCTTTCGCGGCACTCACCGACCGGGCCGCCGGGGCGGCCGGTGAACCGCTGCGCGTGCGTGCCGCGGCGGACCTTGCCGCGCACGTCGTCAGTGTCCTCGGCGACCGGCTCGGCGTGCTCTGGGCCGGTGACGCCGACCTCGCCGCCGCCCGGGTCCTCACCCGCGGCCACGACGCGGCCCCGGCCGGGCTGCGGGAGGTGTGGCGCACCGCCCTGCTCGACCGGCTGTCCACATTGGACGCCACGCGGCTCGACGCGCTGCGCGGCGAGCCGCTGCCCGACGGCGTCGCCGGGCCGCTGCACGGCCTGCTCGCCGAGGCGATCCTCGCCGAGACGTGGCCGCTGCTCGTCGGCCCCGACCCGGCCGCGCTCGCCGCCGTCGTCGCGCCGGGCCCGGCCGCCGGATCGCTGCACCTGACAGGTCACGACGGTCAGGTCCGGCAGCTGCCGGCCGAGGACGTCGCGGCACTGCGCGACTGGCTGCGCTCCAGGCTCACCGACGGCGCCGGCGCCGCGCTGCTGCGGGCCGAGGCCGCGGCGATCCTGGGCGCGGAGACCGACGTCTACGGCCGGGGCGGGCGCACCCGCGCCGAAGGCGCCCTGACAGCCCTGAGCCGCCTGCCGGACACCGTCGCCGAGCAGGTTCGTGCCGTCGCGGAGCGGGTCGTCGCGGACAACCCCGCCGACGCGTGGCGCCGCGACGTGCTGCCGCCCGCCGCGCAGGAGCTGGCCGGTCACGCCCGCGACGCGGTGCGGGCGGCCCGTGCCGCCGACCGGACCGGTGACGGAGCCGACCCGTACGCGCCGCTGCGCACAGGGCAGGTCGCCGAGCAGGTGCGGGTCGCCGCAAGTACACCCACCGCAAAAGCCGTCACGGAGCTCACCGGCACACTGGACCGGGCCGCGAAGGCCCTCGACGAGCGGGTCACCGCCCGGATCGAGGCCGCGCTGAAGGCCGAGGAGACCGCCACGGCGAAGGCGGCCGACCGCGACGCGGAGCAGGACCGGACCGACCGCAGCTCCGACGCCCGCGCCGAACGGGCCGGCGTCGAGGCCCGGCAGGCAGCCGACGAGGCCGCCCGGCACTACTCCGCGGCCGAACGGTTCTGGGCGGCCCGCGACGCCGCGACCGCCGCCCGCGACGCGTTCGAGCTCGTCCGGCTGGAGCTCGGCGGCAGCGATCCGGCGCGGCTGCGCGAGTACGCCGACGACGCCACGGCCGCGTTCGAGACCTACCGGCAGGCGGTGGCGGCGACCCAGCCGCCGCACGAGGTCCTGACGGCGGGCGTGCCCGGCGGCCGGATGCCGCACCTGGACGCGGTGACCGACACCGTCAACGCGCTGCTCGACGCCGCCGGCGTCGACGTCGCCCTGCGACCCGACGAGGCCGACCGGATCCTGCAGTCGGTGTGGCGGCAGGCCGTCGGCGAGGACGGGGCCGTGTTCCCGGTCGGCATGGGCGCCGCCGAGGTCCGCGTCCGGTTCCACCCGGGCGACGCGGTCGAGGTGCCCCGCCCGCCGACCCGCTCGTCGGAGGTGATCACCGGGCACATGCCGCAGGCGACCGCCGGGCGGACCCTCGGCGCGGTCCTCAACCGCAACGCCGGCCCTGCGGTGGCGTTCCCGGTCGCCGTGGCCCTCGACGCGGCCATCGCCGACGGCACCCCCGGCGCGCTCGGCGTGGTCAAGGAGATCGCCCGGCACGCCACCCTGAACTTCGGCGGCGAGCTGCGCCGGCAGTTCTCCGTGCAGGGGTCCGGCAACGACTTCAGCCTCACCGGCGCCGTCGCGGACAACCGTGGCGAGTCGGCGCTGTTCGACGTCGACGGCCACTGGACCGTCCAGGTCCGGCCCGGCCGCCCCGGCGCGGTCTGGACCGACCCGGTCCCCGTCGGTGACCGCGCCACCGGGCCGGTCACCGGGCCGGTCACTGGGCTGCGGCTGTGGGTGCCGCACCCCTACACCGAACCGGCGCTGCCACAGCCGGCGACGGACACGCTGCCGGCCGGGCGGCCGCGGGCGGAACGGTTCCCGGAGCACGTCGTCACCGGGCTCACCGGCCTGGAACGGCTCAACGACACCGTCGTCGGCATGCTGCCGGAGCAGTACCGCCACGTCGGCGGGGCGATCCGCCAGCAGGTCCGCACCTTCGTCGTCGAGGAGCTGCCGGGACTGCTCGCCGACGCGATCAACGACCCGGCCGGGGTGCAGCGGCCGATCACCGACGGCGGCCGGGTCGTCGCCACCGTCACCGTGCACACCCGGGTCGTGCCCGGCTCGGCCGAGCTCGTCGGCACCGCGAGCGACAGGTACCACCAGGAGCGGCTGCGCATCGCGTTCTCCGGCGCCTCGGGGTCGGTGACCATCGGCGGCTCCCGGCAGGCGGACATCACCGCCGGGCCGCGCACCGACGCCGGCGAGCTGCCGTTCGGCACCGCCGGGCTGCAGGGCACCGTGTCGCCCGGGTCGAGCGCGCGCGACGGGATCAGCGCCGGCGGCACCGCCATCCACCCGAGCGTGCAGCGCTACTCCGGGCACACCCAGGGCTACCGGCTGAGCGTCGTGCACGACGTCACGGTCGAGCCGTCCGGTTGGAAACCGTCGCGGCCCGACCTGCTGACCCGCTCGGTGGAGAGCACCGGGCTGTTCCGGATGCCGGAGCCGGAGGCGTACCGCTACGGCCTGCCCGTCGACAAGGCCGCTGTCGAGCACCGGCCCGACGGCAGCGTCGTCCTGCGCGACGACCCGGTGACCGGCGCGCCGCCGAACAGGGCGGAGCGTCTCCCGGACTGGATCGGCGCACGCGGCATCGACGGCGCCGGGCCCGCCCTCGTGCAGCGCCTGACCGGGGCCGACGCGCTGCGCCTCGATGTCGCCGCGAAGCTCGCACAGGACAACCTGCTGCCGGGACCTGACGCCGAGGGCAACCCGCGGCTGTCCGGCGAGCCGCTGCGCCGGGCCGCGGAGCAGGCGAACCTGCGGGCCCTGACCGAGATCTCCGCCGCCCGGCTGGAGGCCGCCTACGACCAGGCGGCGCAGGACGGCATCCTGGTCAACCTGGTCCGGCAGCGGCCCGGTCTCGCACCGGACCACGTCACGCTGCGGCTGCGGATCAAACAGGACTGGGACCACGCCGAGCTGGTCGGGCACACCACCGCGGAGACGGTCGTCAACCTCGACATCGGCTCGTCGACGTTCGCGCGCACCGGCGGGCGGACCTCGACCCTCGCAGTGCGCGGGGACGGCGTCGCCGACCTCACCCCCGGCGACGGTGTCGTCGTCCCGGGCGGGGCCGGACTCGGCGGGGCCCGCACCGTGACCGGCAGCGCCGGCTGGCGCACCGGCGACACCGTCAACCAGGTGACCCTCGTCGAGGGCGGCCGGACCGCGATCTTCACCGTGCCGCACGTCCTCGAGGTCGTGCGGGTCGACGCCCACGGCGGGGAGAGCTTCGTCGCGTCGCGGAACGGCTCGGCGCGGGTGCTGTTCCCCGCCGACCTGCTGCCCCGCGCCGGTGCGCCGGTCCTGCCGCCCGCGCCACGGACCGGACCCCCGACATCGCCGGCGGCGCTGAGCTGGGCGACCGTGTTGCACCTCGACGCCGCCGGGGTGTGGGACGCCGTCACCCGGGTGCTGCCCGACGGCGCCCGGCCGGAGTCGGCCGCACACGCCCACCTGACGTCGTTCGCCAACGTGCGCAGCCTGGTGGCGAATCCGGAGTGGCTGCTCACCGGCCACCGCACCGACCTCGCCGTCGACCCGCGCGGCGTGACCCCGCTGCGGGCCGGCTTGACCATCCGGGGCCGGGCCGGCGCGTCACAGTTCGTCGGCGAGACCGACCTCGTCGTCGGCGACATCAACTTCACGATGGGCGCCGACGCGGTCACGTTCGGCCGGCAGGTCGGCGGCGACGCGGGCGGCTCGCTGCGCGGCGGGCTCGACCTCGGCGCCGACACCGACGTGGCAGGCGTTCCCGTCGGCGACGCCGCCGGCGGCCTGCGCGGCTCGCGCAGCTGGTTCGACGCCGAGTCGCACACCTCGACCCGCATCTACGGTCGTGAGCGGCTGCGGATCCACACCAGCGGCAACGAGAAGCAGTACATCTACCGCATGCCCGTCGACCTGGAGATCACCGGCGTCGAGCACCGCCCGAAGGTCCTCGGCGGCACCCGGACCGCGCACGAGAGCCTCCCGGCCCGCGACGTCGTCTACGCCATCCCGGAACGCGTCGCGCTGGAGCTCCACGCGGCCGGTGAGCACCCCGTCCCCGCCGACATGATCGCCGACGCACTGCACCGCTACAGCACGGGGCACCTGACGCTGGACCGCAAGGTCGTCGCCGGGCTCCTCGACCGGTACGGCACGCCGCCGGACCTGGCGACCGGCATCGCCTGGAAGCTTGGCGAGCAGTTCCCGGACGCGTCGGTGCCGAGGACGGTCACGGACCCGGCGGCCCGCATCGGCGCGATCATCCGCCAGGAGCAGGGGCTGCCGGCGGTGCCGCCGGCGGAGGGTGCGCTGCGCCTCGCCGACCACCTCGCTCAGGCCCTCGGCCACAGCGTCCTGGAGCCCGCGATCCGCCTGTCGGCCCGCGACGGCCGCCCGGTCGAGCTGTTCCAGGAAGTCCTGGCCCGGGTCGAGCAGGTCGTGCCGGGCGCTGCCGAGCGGCTGCCCGGCCTGTGGCAGGGGCTGTCCGGCAGCCTCGCCGGCAAGCGCTGGACGGGGCAGCTCGACAGCATGCTGTCCCCGGAGGGGTTCACGGCCTCGTTCCCGGTGCCGTCCGGCCGGCTGTGGGTCGAGCACGTCACCGTCCGGATCACCGTCACGCTCGGCGCCGGCACGCCCATCGGCACCAGGCCGGACGTGCTGCCGATCCTGCAGGACTACGCGTACGCCCAGCACGAGCAGACACGGGTGAGCGGGTACGGGTACGGCACCGGCGGCAGCGGGCACGGCACCGCCCTGGACACACCGGAGGTCAGTGGCGGCACCAACCGCGGCTACACCAGGTCCGGCACCGTCGGCGGGCAGCGCACCGTCGTGCAGGGCCTCATGATCGCCGACGGGGTCGTGCGGATGCGCCGGCCGATCGAGATCCACATCGAGGTGTCCCGGTCGGTGCCGCACCCGCTGAAGCAGCTGCCGCGGCGGATGGCCGACCTGGTCACCCGGCACGGCGCGCCGAACAGCTCCCACGGCGTCGTCAGCGGCTCGCTGGTGCAGCTGGCCACCAAGGACCAGCTGGTGCCCCGCTCGTCGGCGGTCGTGGACGGCCCGGCCGACCCGCGGCAGCTGCCGATGCCGGACCGCTCCGTCGTCGAGACCGCCGACATCGGCCGCCTGCACGAGGTGATCAGCGACCGGCTCGCCGGCAAGGACCTGCTGGGCCGCGCCGGGCTCGCCGCCCGCGACGCCGACCTGCGCAGGCAGCTGTCCGCGCTGGCGCGCACCCCGGCCCTGGAACGCGTCGCCGGCCCCGGCGGGCACCCGTCGATCACGCTCAGCGACCCGGCCCGGGAGAACCGGATGGTCCAGGTGTGGGTCCGGGCCGAGCAGTCCCAGCTGCGGGTCACCTCCGAGATCGAGGTCGCCGAGATCCGCCGGGTCAACCGGTCGCAGCGCACCGTGGGCATCGGCGACGAACGGGCCCGGCTCGCCCTGACCGGCCGGACCCTCGCCGAGGACCAGACGAGCCTCGGCGGGCTGAGCGAACGCTTCACCGGCGGCGCCGCGGCCGCCGAGCAGACGTCCGCGCCGTCCGGTGCCCGCCTGGAGACCAGCGACTTCCAGGAGAGCTCCGCCCGGACCGTCACCACCCGCGTCGACTACCACCTGACGTTCGTCGCCAAGACCGTCGAGCCCGGCGGGCGGGAGACGATCGAGGTGTCCGTGCAGATGCCGGACGCCGCCTCCGGCCGTGCGGTGCTCACCCTCTTCCAGCACGAGCTGGACGCCATCCGCGCCGGGCAGGAAGCCGGCGCCGGGACGGGCCCGCAGTGGCGGTTCGACCCGCGCGGCAGCACCGAGACGGCCCTCATCAAGCTCTCCACGACCGCGTCGCGGCACCCCGACGCCGCCGACCCGATCACCGCGGCGCTGCAGCTGGCCCAGGTCCGCCGCGCGGACGTGCTGCTGGACGTCACCGAGGCCGACGGGACCGTCCGCCGCTACCGGGCCGCCCCCGACGGCACGCTGCAGACCGACTTCCCCGACACCGGCTTCGCGACCGCCCGGGCGAGCGTCGACCCGGCGCTCGTCGAGCAGGCCCACCGGCACGGCCTGGACCTGCGGGAGGAGTTCCAGCAGTGGTCCCGCCACCCGGACGGGCACCGCACGTTCAGCGACGCGATCCGGGCCGCGCTCACCGACCCCGCCGCCGAGCTGCGCGGGATCGACTCGGAACTCGGCGGCTGGGCGCCGCGCCCCGCCGATCCGTCGCGGCCGACCGCCGCGCAGATCCCCGGCGACGTGCGCACCTCGGCCGACGCCGTCGCGGCCGGCCTGCCGCGCAGCGACCCGCGCCTGGGTGACCTGCAGGTCATCCGCGCCGCCGCCGGCAACGTCGAGGACCTGGCCGCCGCCGCCCGGCACAGCGGCGACCTCACGCCGCTCAAGGAAGCCCTGCGGGACCTCAGCGACCGGATCCGCGCCTTCGGCGACGAGCTCGCCGACCCGCTCGACCCGGCCGGGCTCGCCCGGCGGGTGTTCGGCGTCGACCCGGCCACGCACCGGTTCCACGTGCTCGACCAGGCGGTCGCGGTCGTGCTCGCGGAGAAGGTCCTCGGCCCGCGCTTCGCCGCCCGCTACGCCGAGGAGCTGTCCCGGGCGGTGCCGATGGACGGCGAGCACGCCGCCGCGGTGCTCGGCGAACGGGGCAGGCGGGTCGCGGCCGCGATGCTGGAGCAGGTCGCGCCGGGCGTGCACCGCTACGCCGGCTACAGCGAACGGGCCGGTGCGGTGTTCCTGCGGCCGGGCACGCCGTTCGTGGAGGCGGCGGCGAGCGTCGTGCACGAGACCGAGCACGCGATGCAGCCGAGCCGCGAGGCCCAGCGCCGGGCGGCCCTTGAGAGCCTCGCCGGCAACGCCACCGCCGCCGACCGTGACGCCGCCCTCGCCAAGGTCACCATCGACCGCGAGCGACCCGCCCACGAGCGGCAGCGCGAGTTCCTGCTCGGCCTGGAGCGGCTCACCTCCGCGGAGCATGCGGAGCTGGCGCCGCGGGCCCGCTGGCTGACCGACGGCTCCGACCTCGACGCCGGGCTCGCGGCGCGGTACCTGCACCCCGAGCCCAACGGCCCGGAGCTGATCAGTGCCGTGTTCGGCCCGGACCGCATCACCCCGGCCGACCTGTTCTGGCACGAGCTCAGCGACCGGGTCGCCGAGGTCGCCGAACGGCGCGGCACGACGGCCGCACAGGAGCTGCGGCAGTTCGTCCTGCAGCGGGTGATGGCCCGGGTGTTCACCGCCCACCCCGAGCACTGGATGATCAAGGGCGGGCAGACGCTGCTGGCCCGCTGGCCGGATGCCCGGGTCACCAGCGACATCGACCTCGTCGGTCACACCGGCGCGTCCCGCACCGAGATGGTGCGCCAGTACACCGAGGCCCTGCAGCGCGGCCTCGGCGACCACCTGACCTTCACGCAGACGTACGAGGCGCCGCTGCAGCACGGCAAGGGTGCCCGGCTCAAGCACGACGCCTACCTCAACGGGCGGCTCGTCGCCGAGGTCAGCGTCGACCTGGCCCCGCCGCGCAGCCGGCCGATGTGGGCTCAGCCGGAGCTCGTCGACTTCCCCGAGCACATCATGCGCACCGGCGTGCCGGGGGAGAGCCCGCAGCTGCGGCTCATCTCGCTCACCGACACGCTCGCCCACAAGGTGTCCGGCATGTTCACCCAGGGCGTCAAGACCGAGCAGACCAAGTGCGGCGACTGCCTGCCCCGCACGCAGGGGACGTGGTCGTGCCAGACGGGTGACCTGCCGTACCGGGTGCAGGACCTCGTCGACACGATGATGCTGATCGTGAACCGCCCGTGGGACGCGGCCGCCGTGCAGCGGATGCTGCTCGAGGAGTTCACGTGGCGGATCGAGCAGGGCGAGCCGCTGCGGGTGCCGGCCAAGTTCTACATCCCGAACCCGGACTGGCACGCCGGCTACGCGGAGTACGCGTCCGGCACGCCGGGCCTGCCGCTGCGGACCGTCGCCGAGGCCCTGCCGGTCGCGCGGGCGTTCCTCGACCCGCTGCTCAACCGCACCCGCGAGGCGACCGGCGTCTGGGATCCGGCGCGGCAGGTGTGGGCCGGTGCCGACCCGGTGCCCGCCGGTGAGGTGGCCGCCGCGGGCCGGCTGCGGGTCCTCGTCGTCGCACACGCCAGCGGCCGCGGTGCCGGGCTCGGCGGTCTGCCGGTCGCCAGCGGCGAGATCACCAGGGCGCTCGCCGCGCACCCCGGCGCCGAGGTCACCCTGCTCACTGTCGGCGAGACCGAACCGCACGGCGCCGCGGTGATCCGCTCCGTCCCGCCGAAGGAGGGCATGACCCCGCGTGAGCAGCTGTTCGAGCTGAGCCGCCGCGAACAGCCCGACGCCGTCGAGGGCCTGCCACCGGCGAACAGCGACGCCTACGACGTGGTCGTCGGGCACTCCCGCTTCTCGAGCACCGCCGCCATGCAGATCCGCAACCGGTGGTACCCGTCGGCCGCGCTCGTCGACGTGCTGCACATGCCGATCGAGCGGTACGCGCAGATCCAGGGCCGGGCCGAGCTCGGCGCCGAGTACGCCCGCCGCGAGGCCGTCGTCGTGCGCAACAGCGACCTCGTCGTCGGTGTCGGCCCGCTGCTGACCGCCGAGGCCCGCAACCTCGCCGAGGGCGCGATCCGGCCGCCGAGCTTCCACGAGCTCATCCCCGGTATCGAGCTGCTCGGCGACGTGAGCGGGCCGCCGCCGGGCGAGCGGATGCACCTGCTCTTCACCGGCCGGGCATCGGACCCGGTCAAGGGCTACACCGACATGATCGCCACCGTCGCCGAGCTCGACCGCCGGGGGATCGCCGTGCAGGTGCGGGTCCGCGGTGTCCAGCCCGACGAGCTGGCGGTCCTGCAGGCCGAGGCGGACGCCGCCGTCGGCCGCCCGGGCGTCGTGGAGCTGCTGCCCTACACCACCGATCGCGGTGAGCTGCTGCAGGACCTGCGGTGGGCACACGCGGCCGTCATGCCGTCGAAGGTGGAGGGGTACGGGCTGTCCGGCGCCGAAGCGGCAGCGCACGGCCTGCCGGTGCTCGTCACCGCCGAGAGCGGGTTCGGGCAGTTCCTGGCCGACTCCGGCCGGATCCCGGGTACCGCCGGCCCGGCGTCGGTCGTGCCGGACGCCGGGCTCGCGGGCAACCCGCCGGCGCGGGCCGCGGTGTGGGCCGACGCGGTCGCCGAGCTGCGTCGCGACTACGTCCAGCGGCGCGTCGAGGCGGGCCGGCTGCAGACCGTCCTGGCCGGGTACACCTGGCAGGACGCGGCCACCGGGCTGGCACAGGCGATCGTGGAGGCGACACCGGGCGCTTCGCGCGACACGGTGCAGGGCCCGGGCGGCGCGGTCCGGCCGCACCCGTCCGGCACTGTTCCCGGTGTGGTGACCGGGCCGGCATCGGGAGGCGTGGCCGGGGCGGCGTCGGCCGGGCCGGGGACGGGTGCCGGGACCGCTGCCGGTGAGCCGGGGGCCGGTGGTCCCAGGGCCGGTGGTCCCGGGCATGGTGCCGGTGACGACGGCGCAGCCGGTGGGGTCGGCGGCCCCGGTCGCCCTGGGGATCCGGGGGATCCGGGCCGCGGCACGGATGGCGGGCGGCGTGGCGACGAGCGCGGGCCGGGACCGGCGGCATGATGGACGTGGACGGAGACGGGCGGGGCATGACGGTCGAGCGGGCGTTCGAGACGGTCACGGCGGTGGCGGGCCGGCAGGGCGGGCTGGTGACGGCCGCGCAGCTGGAACGTGCCGGCGTCGACCCCGCCACGCGCGCCGAGCTGTCCCGCCGGATGCTGCTGAGCCGGGTCGACTGGGACGTGTTCGAGGTCCGCGGCAGCCCGACCCCGCCGATCGACGCGCATCCCTACGCGGCCTGGCTGGCACTGCGCCCGGCCGTCTTCGCCTGGGAACGCCCCGGCGCCGGCGGCGATGTGACCGCCGACGCGGTGCTGTCGCACGAGGCCGCGGCCCGGGCGTGGCGGCTCGGTGCGCCGAGCCTCGGCCGGGTCAGCTTCATCGCACCGGAGCCGCTGCCCGCGCCGCGCGCGACCCGGGTGCTGGTCGAGACGCTGCGCCCGGACGAGGTGACCGTCCATGGCACGCTTCCGGTCACCGTCGCGCACCGCACGGTCCTGGACCTCGTCCGCGGTCACACGGACCAGGTGGAGCTGCGCCGGGTCGTCACCGACGCGGTCCGGCTCGACCTGGTCGACCTCGCCGAGCTGCACCGGGATCTCGTGCCGCTCGCCGCCGCGCACTTCTTCCCCACCGACGGCCCGGAGTTCGCCGGCTGGTTCCTGCCCGACCTCGACGACGCCGCCCTGTCCCCGCGCAACGCCCGCGCACTCGCGGCGCTGCTGCGGCCCGGCGGTCCCGGCAGCCCCGGCAGCCCTGACGGCCCGGCAGGGTGATCTGACGTGCAGGAGCGCTACGAACGGGTGTACTCCGCGGCGGCGCGGATGCTGACCGAGCACGCCCCGGCAGCTGGCCGTGCGCACTGGCCGCAGGAGCGCCGCAGGCGCTGGTCGGAGCTTGAGATGCTGCTGACCGCACTGCCGCGCACGACGCTGCCGGGCACCGCCGACCCGGCATGGCAGCTGGCGTCCGCAGTGGACGAGGACGGCCGCCCGGTCGGGATCGCGGACGCGGTCCGGGCGTGGGAGCAGCGGATCACCGCGGCGCCGCCACCCGCCCCGGGCACGGTCGTGGCGATGCCCGGGCTGTGGCACACGCTCGCCGGAGGGCTGCTGCGTGAGCTCACCGGCCGCCTCGCCCCGGGCCGGCCGGCCGTGACGGTCGGTGCTGCCGGAGGTGAGCTGAGCGCTGTCGCGGCACAGTTCGCCGCCGCGTTGCGCACCGCGGTCACCGGCGCCCCGCACCCGCCCCGGCCGCGCCCGTCGCTGCGCGGGCCGCGGCCGCTCGCGACCGGCCTGCCGATGCCGGCCGCCGCCGACCGCCTCGAAGCGGCCGCGCGCCTCGCCGCGGCGGCCACACCGAGCCCGCGGGAGCTGGCCGGCGGCACCGACTTCAGCGTCCGGTTCGACGCGGCGGACGCGGCCGCGCAGCTGCTCGGCGGCCTCTACCGCAGTGCCGGCCCGGACTGGCGGGAACGCGCCGAAGGGCTGCGCCCGGCCGAGCACCTGGTGTCGTCCGTCCGCTTCGACGGTGACGTCCCGCGCCCCGTCGGCCTCGCCGAGCACGCCGCCGGCGTCCGGGACCACGTGCGGGACCTGCGCGGGCCGTGGCGGCCGGGCCCGGACGACCCGGTGCCGCGGTGGTCGCCGCAGCGGGCCTGGGTGGTGCTGCCGGACGTGGTGGCGACCGTCACCGCGGACCTGCTCGACGAGCTGGCGGTGCGGCTGCGGCCGGGGCGGCAGGTCGGCACCGTGCGGTTCGACACCGAACCGCTGGGGCAGTTCGTGCAGCGGCGCCTGCTGGACGCCGCGATCCGTGACTGGACGGAGGACGACCGGTGACGATCGGTGCTGACCGGCTCGTCGAGTTCGCCAGGCGGTACGTGCTGCGCGACGACGAGACGATCGAGTGGATGAAGGCCGTCGGCGACGGCACCGACACGCCGGTCGTGGACCTGTCGACGGCGGAGCGGGGGCTGTCGGTGCGGGTCGTGCGCGGGCTGCTGCAGGCCGAGCGGGCGTCCTTCGTCGCGGCGGTCGTCGCCGTCACCCGCGAGGACGAGGACTTCGACGGCGCGGCGCCGCGGGAGTACCTGCTCATGCGGCACGACGGCACCGCGGTCCGCCTCGCCGACGCCGGTGCGGTCGCCGCGCTGGGGGAGCGGGTGCTCTCCGGTGACCTGCCGCCGGCGGCGTACGCGGAGCTGCTCGTGTACGGGCAGTGGCCGGGCAGCTGGGCGAAGGAGGTCGTCGGCGACCCGGTCGCGTGGCGCCGCGGATATCCGGCCGGTGCGCCGCTGCCGGACGTCGAACCGCTGTCGGTGCGACTGGCCGGCGGCACGATGACGCTGACGTTCGCCGCGGCCCGGCAGGTGCCGGACCTGTCCGGGCGGTTCACGCTGGACGTGTCGGTGTGGTCGGTGTCGGTACCGCCCGACGCCCCGGCCACCTGGCAGGTGCGGACCGTCGCCGAGTCCGTGCCGGTCTAGAGGCCGGTCCAGAGGCCGGTCCAGAGGGAGGTTGCGTTGCTGGTCGCGCGGTCGGTGACCGAGTGCCATCTGTACATGGCCCTGCACCCGTGTGAGGGGTGCGGCGAGTGGGACTTCCCGTGGTCGCGGCACGACCGCGGGCCGGGTCCGCGGTCGGCCTACGAAGGGCCCTGCCCGTCGTGCGGCGCGTCCCGCCGGTTCGAGTTCGTGATCGCGCCGGATGCGGTGCCGCCGCCGGCCTACGGGGGACCGGAACCGTCCCGGATCATCGACCCGGGCGAGTTCCTTGCGATGAGCGAACGGGCGGCCCGGCACGCGGCCGTCCCCGCGGACGCGTCCGGGCCCCGCCGCGACGACGCGCGCAGCGCCGCCTCCGACGCGCTCGCCGCCGTGGAGGAGGTGCTGAAGTTCGTGCCGCCGGACGCGTCCGCGGTGCCGGCTTCGGCGTTCACGTCGGAGGTGGGACGGGCCAGGTACGCCGCGGATCCGGCCGCCTTCACCCGCGAACGCCTGCAGGAGCGCATCGAGGCGTGCCGGCAGGCGCTGCTGGCCCTGACGGCCTGACAGCCCGATCGCGCGGTCAGCGGGCGGCGAAGCCGTCGGAGAGCTCCCGGTATGTCCGCTGGACCGCTTCGAGCCGGATCTTGCGGAACCTGCCCGGCTCGGCGTCGTACACCGACCGCCCGCGCTCGGTCCACAGCGCGTGGACGGGGACGGCGTCGGCGCCCGGCGGGACGAACTTGATCGCCTCGCCGACGGCGGCGGCCGCGATCCGCAGGTCGATCAACGCCTGCCGGCGCTGCTCGGCGGTCATCCCCTCGTCCGGCTCGGCGGGCGTGTTGCGGATGATGAGGTCGGCCACCCACAGCCACTCACCCGCGTCGATGATCTCCGACGCGCCGCCGTCGACGCCGAAGGCCGGCTCCTCCTCGTCGGGGAGCGTCACCTGCTCCGGCAGGCGGAACGTGAACTCCCGCTCGGTGCCGCAGCGCGGGCACGGCCCCGCATATCGGCTGGCGAGGTCGTCACCGACGACCACGACGGAGCTCGGCGGGGTGAAGCGGGTCTCGCCGCACGTCTCACACGGGTGCAACTCGATGAACAGGTGTGCCTCGACGTTCGTGCGTGCCAGTCGCAGGACCATGCCGACGACCTTACTCACGCTACGCTTGCCCACGGCAGTCGACGGGCGGACGCGAGGCGGACGATGGTCAGTGGTGCGGTGTTGCTGGATCTCCTGCGGCGGTTCGTGTTCTTCGACGACGAGACCGTCGTGTGGAGCAAGGACTACGCGCCGCATCCCGCACTCGCCGTCGAGACCAGCGACCGGCTGTTCAACGTCCGGGTCGTGCCCGATCTGCTGCGCGTCGGCGCGGCACCGTGGGTCGAAGCGCTCGTCGTGGCGATCCGCGAGGACCAGGAGGTCGAGGGCCCGGCGCCGCAGGACGTCTTCCTGCTGCGCACCGACGGCGAGGCCCTGCACCTGCGTGACCCGGGCACCGTCGCGGCGCTCGGTGCGCTCGTCGTCACCGGCGACCTCGACCCGGTGGCGTATGCGGAGGTGCTCGCCTCGTGCCAGTGGCCGGGCGGCTGGTTCAAACAGGTCGTGACCGATCCGGCCGCGTGGCGCGGCGAGCATCCGCCGGAGGCGGACCTGCCGCAGGTGGAGGCGCCGCAGGTACGGGACACGGATGACGCGACGCAGCTGACGTTCTTCGCGTCCCGGCAGACCACCGAGGTCGTCGGCGGCAGGCCGGTGCTCGACGTGAGCCGGTGGACCGTCCGGATCCCGAAGGCTCCCCACGGCGCGCCCGCGGCGTGGGACTGCGAGGCGGTGGCCGACGCCGTGCCGCTGGCGCCGCCGTGGTGACGAACGGAGACGCCGTGGGGGAGTTCGTCCTCGCCGGGGAGGCCGGCGGTGAGCGCCTGGACGATCCGGGCCGCCGCCAGCGGTATCTGCGGTATCTGCGCGCCGGCGCGCCCGTCGGCGGCGGCTACCGCACCGACGGCCAGTGGATCTGGGCACCGGCCCTGGCCGAGCGGCTGGAGCGCGAGCACCTGCTGCCCGAGCCGCCGTTCGCCGGGCACATCCTGCGCTACGGGTTCATGTGCCCGCCGGTCACCACGGCGACGGCCGATCAGGCCAGGGCCGCCCTGGCGCGGCTGCGGCGAGGCTGACGGGTCAGCGGGATGCCGACGGCGCGGGCGAGCCGGGCTTCGGTGTCGTGACGGTGCCGGTGAGCTTCGCCTCGCACCGCGGGCTCAGCGAGTGCTGCTGGGCGACGATCGAGCCGTCGACCGACAAGATGCACTGCAGCTGCGGGATCTGCGCGCCGATCGGGGTGTCGCCGTCCGGGGCGGCGTTGCCGCCGAGGACCACGGTCGTGACGTCCGGATACACCACGTCGACCTGCTTCGTCCAGGTCGACTGTGGGGTGTCGAACGACACCGACGCGCCCCGCTCGTCGGTGTAGGCGCCGACGATCTTCAATCCGGGACCGCCGGAGTGGAACAGCTCGTAGGTCACCGTGTGGGTCACCTTCGCCGCCGGCGGCGGGCTCTCCGCCGGTGTGTTGCAGCCGCTCAGTGCGCCCGCCGCCACCAGCAGCGCGGCGACCGGCGGTGCGACCCGTAGCATGCGTGAACTCCCCGTGGTAGCCGACGGCCGACGGCGGTAGCTTAGCCTCGATGCCTCCTGACGGGGAAGGAGCGGTCGATGATCGCCGGTGGCCGGCATGCGTTCCAGGTGCTGCACCCGGGCTCACCCATGCTGCGGGTGCGCTACCGGGCGGGGATCGTCGTGGACGCGCACGGATTTCCCGACTGGGTGCCGTATGCGCGGGCCGTCGTGCAGCTGCCACCGGTCCGTGACGACCTCGGCGCCCATGCCAACCGTGTCGTGGACGTGCTCGCCGCCAACCGCGTGGCCGCCGGCACCGACCCGCTCTATGAGGACGCCCCGGCCGGCGGCGGACCGGCCGGCTGGACGTGGGCGCACCTGCCGGTCGTCACACCCGGCGCGCCGCGGCGGGCCGCGCTGGTGCCGATCGAGCTGCACGGCGCGCACCGGCACCTCGGCGGCGTGAGCACCGCCCGCACCGACCGGACCCGCCGCCAGCTCGGCGAGCCGGGCCGGTGGCCGGTGCCGAGCCGGGTCGAGGCCACCGTCGCCGACGACGCGCTCACGAAGGTGGAGGAGCACCTCGGCCGTGCGTTGCCGGCGGACTACCGCCAGTATCTGCGCGACAGCAACGGCGGCGGCCCGCACGTCGCGGTCGTGCACGTCGGTCTCGGGTTCGTCGCCGACCAGCCGATGTTCGGCGTGGCCCGGCCTGACGCGCTGCAGGACCTGCTCTACGCCAACGCCTGGTTCGGTGACCGGTTCACCGCCGACTACGTCGCGGCCGGCTACGTCCAGGGCGGGCTGATCGCGGTGAAGGTGCGTGGCGAGGCGACCGGCTCCGTGTGGTGGTTCGACGACGACGACCCGCGGGCCAAGGACGACGACACCGCCGAAGACGTGTGCGAGCGGCTGCTGCACCACTGCGCCGACGACTTCAAGGTTTTCTGGCAGATGCTGTGCGAGCCGCCGGAGCCGCTGCGGGCGGCGGCCGCGGCGGCCGACGTGACACAGCTGCACCCGGACCGGATGGGCGCGGCGCTGCCGGCCGCGAAACGCCCCACCGGCCCGCAACCGGCGAGCGGAGGAGCGACCCGATGACCGACCCCGCCCTTGACCAGCAGCCTCCGCAGTGGGAGCCGGCGAACGAGACCGAGCGCGCCCTCGCCAAGGCCCTCGCCGACGGTGACCAGCAGGCGTTCTTCGGCATCATCGCCTCCGCCGAGCTCTACCTGCCGCAGGTCGGTCAGGAGGAGACCGGGGAGCAGACGTTCATCACCGCGGAGCTGTTCGGTCAGACCGTCCTGGTGGTGTACACGTCGCTGGAAGGACTGACCGCCTCGGTCGCCGGGGTCGCCGACGCCTACACGGTCACCACCTACCAGGAGCTGCTCGAGCGGTGGCCGCAGCCGGAGTGGCGGCTGGCGGTCAACCCGGGATATCCGATCGACGCGTATCTGCCCGTGGAGGCGGTCGGGGCGGCGGCGAAGGGCGACGTCGAGCTGCCGACCGCCGCCCAGGTCATCGTCGCCGGGTTCGCCGAGGACGAGCAGGCCACCCAGGTCTTCGACACCGACACGGTCCTGCGTGACGCGGCCGAGCGCAACGATCCCGGCACGTACATCGACACCCTGCTCGACTCGACCGTCGTCGTGCCGACCGCGCACGCCGTCGAGGACCCCGAGCAGCTGCTCGACCTGCAGGACTGGTGGCGGCCCGCCGGGACGGAGCAGGAGCCGGTCCTGGAGGTCTTCACGTCGGAGGAGGCGTTCTTCGCGGCGTTCCCGGTGGCCCGCACCGATTCCGCGACCGGCCGGGAGCACAGCGTGACGATGCCGTTCGTGCTGCTGCTCGGTGTGTGGCCGGAGGGCACCGCCCTCGCCGTCAACCCGCGCACCGACTTCGGGATCGAGCTGCCGGCGCAGGACGTGCAGGCACTGCTGCTGTGGGAGCCTGAGGACCCCGCCGCGGGCGCGACCACCACCACGCACGAGAGCGGTGAGGTGCGGGCGCACGGTGGTCTATAGGATTGGTCGCGCTGGTCAGACTGGGGAGGCAAGCACGTGACGTCCGTCATCATCAAGCGTCCGCCGCGGCGTGCCGCGCCGCCGCTGCCGACCGGGGACGTGCTGCTCGACCCGCCGCCGGAGGTGCCGAACGCGGCCGGCAAGTCGTGGACCCGGATGCTGATGATCCTGCCGATGGCGGCCGGCGCCGTGGCGATGGGTCTCATGATGGGCGCCAGCGGCCGCTCGGGCCCGCTCGTCTACGTCGCCGGCGGTATGTACGGCATCTCGATCCTCGGCATGATCGCCATGATGGCCACGCAGACCAACGGGCCGGGCAAGAAGGAGATGATCGAGGCCCGCCGGCAGTACATGCGGCGCCTCAGCCAGCTGCGCGCCCAGCTGCGCGACACGATCAAGAAGCAGCGCGAGGCCATCTACTACCGCCACCCCGACCCGTCGGTGCTGTGGTCGCTGGTCACCGGCGCCCGGCTGTGGGAACGCCGCCGCGGCGACGCCGACTTCAGCGTCGCCAGGATCGGCCTCGGCGCGCAGGAGGTCGCCACCCCGCTCATCCCGCCGCAGACCCGCCCCGTCGACGAGCTCGAGCCGCTGTGCGCGATGGCGCTGCGCAAGTTCGTCGCGACCTACACCGTCGTGCCCGACCTGCCGGTCGCGATCGCGCTGCGGGACTTCTCCCACGTCTACATCCGCGGCACCGACGAGCAGACCGTCCGTGACCTCGTCCGCGCGCTGCTGGCCCAGATGGTGACGTTCCACTCGCCCGACGACCTGCTGATCGGTGTCGCCGTCGCCGACGCGCAGGCACCGCAGTGGTCGTGGGTGAAGTGGCTGCCGCACGCCGCCCACCCCACCAAGGTCGACGCGGTCGGTGCGGTGCGGCTCTTCACGTCCGGCGTCACCGGCCTGGAGGCCATGCTCGACGACGTCCTGGCCAACCGGCCCCGCTTCGACCCCGCCGTCGCGCAGCACTTCGCCGGTCCGCACACCGTCGTCGTCATCGACGGCGGCTCCACCGCCGGGTCCGACCACCTCATGACCGAGGGCGGTGTCGCCGGCGTCACCATCATCGACCTGTCCAACCCGCCGCCGCGGCTGCTCGACGACACGACCGTCGTGCTGGACATCGCGGCGGACGGCGCCGTTTCCGGCACCACCATGGACGGCACCATCCAGATCGGCAAGGCCGACCGGCTGCACCCCGCGGAGGCCGAGGTGCTCGCGCGGGAGCTCGCACCGCTGCGGCTGTCGGCGGCCTCCTTCGCCGAGTCGACCTCCGTCACCGTCGACCTCGGCCTCGCCGAGCTGCTCGAGCTCGGCGACCCGGCCGAGTTCGACCTCGCACAGGCGTGGGCCAGCCGGCCCAACCGCGACCGGCTGCGCGTGCCGATCGGCATGGGCGCCGACAACCGCCCGGTCGAGCTGGACATCAAGGAGTCCGCGCAGGACGGCATGGGCCCGCACGGCCTGCTCGTCGGCGCCACCGGCTCCGGCAAGAGCGAGCTGCTGCGCACCCTCGTGCTCGCCCTGGCCGTCAAGCACAACCCGGAGATCCTCAACTTCGTCCTCGTCGACTTCAAGGGCGGCGCGACGTTCACCGCGCTGGACCGCCTGCCGCACACCAGCGCCGTCATCACCAACCTCGCCGACGAGCTGTCACTCGTCGACCGCATGCTCGGCGCGATCCAGGGCGAGCTCGTACGCCGCCAGGAGCTGCTGCGCAAGGCCGGCAACTACGCGTCGCAGCGCGACTACGAGCGGGCACGTGCCGCCGGGGTCCCGCTCGGGCCGCTGCCGAGCCTGCTCATCATCGTCGACGAGTTCAGCGAGCTGCTGACCGCCAGGCCCGACTTCATCGACATGTTCGTGCAGATCGGGCGGGTCGGCCGGTCCCTCGGCGTGCACCTGCTCCTCGCCTCGCAGCGCCTCGAGGAGGGCCGCCTGCGCGGCCTGGAGACGCACCTGTCCTACCGGCTCGGCCTGCGGACGTTCTCCTCGATGGAGAGCCGCACCGTCCTCGGTGTCCCCGACGCCTACGAGCTGCCGCGCTCACCCGGCCACGGCTACCTGAAGGCCGGCACGGAGGGGCTGATCCGGTTCAAGGCGGCGTACGTGTCGGGGGCCTACCGGCGCGACGGAGCCCTGCCGACGGTCGGCGGGAGGGCCGTCGACGCCGTCCGCGACTTCACCACCGCCTACGTCGCGCCGCCGCGTGAGACCGAGCAGGCCGACGAGGCACCAGAGCCGGAGGAGACCCACGTCGGGGAGACCCTGCTCGACGTCCTCGTGCGGCGGATGGAGGGCCAGGGCACGGCCGCGCACCAGGTGTGGCTGCCGCCGCTGGACGAGCCGCCGACCCTCGACCAGCTGCTGCCGCAGCTCGTCCAGTCGCCCGAGCGCGGCCTGACCGTCGCCGACGCGTCGCTGCACGGCCGCCTGCACGGCGTCGTCGGCATCATCGACAAGCCCTACGAGCAGCTGCGCGACCCGATGTGGCTCGACCTGTCCGGCGCCGGCGGCAACGTCATGGTCGTCGGCGCCCCGGTCACCGGCAAGACCACGTTCCTGCGGACCCTCGTGAGCAGCCTCGCCCTGCTGCACACCCCGCGCGAGGTCCAGTTCTACGGCCTCGACTTCGGCGGCGGCGGCCTCAGCGCCCTCGCCGGCCTGCCGCACGTCGGCGGGATCGCCAACCGGCGCGACGTCAACACCGTGCGCCGGACCGTCGCGGAGGTCTACGGGCTGCTGCAGGCCCGCGACGGGCTGTTCGCCAAGCTCGGCATGGACGGCATCGCCGCCTATCGCCGCAGCCAGCGCACCGGCGGCCCCGCGGCGGAGGACCCGTTCGGCGACGTGTTCCTCGTCGTCGACGGCTGGGCGACCCTCCGCGGCGAGTTCGAGGACCTCGAGCCGATGGTGTCGGAGATCGCCAACCGCGGCCTCGGCTACGGCATCCACATCCTCGCCTCGACCAACCGCTGGATGGACATCCGCACCGCGACCCGCGACATGTTCACGACGAAGGTCGAGCTGCGCCTCGGCGACCCCAGCGACTCGGCGATCAACCGCCGCGCCGCCGTCAACGTCCCCGAGCAGGCACCCGGCCACGGCCTCACCGCCGACGGCTTCCACTTCCTCACCGGCCTGCCCCGGATCGACGGCCAGCAGCAGGTCGACGACCTGTCCGACGCGGTCTCCGCGTTCGTCAAGCACATGCAGGCCTACTGGACCTCGGCACCCGCCCCGAAGGTGCGGCTGCTGCCCGACCAGCTGCCGTTCGAGTCGCTGCCGGCCCCGGTGCGCGGCCGCATCCCGATCGGCATCGCGGAGAACGACCTGCTGCCCGTCTCCCTCGACTTCGACGCCGACCCGCACCTGCTGCTCTTCGGCGACCTCGAGTGCGGCAAGAGCGCCTTCCTGCGCGGCCTCGCCCGCAGCATCACCCAGGCATACCAGCCGTCCGAGGCGCGCATCATGCTCGTCGACCTGCGCCGCAGCCTCCTCGGTGCGGTCAGCCCCGAGCACCTCCTCGGCTACGGCACCTCCCAGCAGGTCACCCTCGACCTCGTCAAGCAGGTCGTCACCGTCATGCGCGAACGGCTCCCCGGGCCGGAGGTCACCCCCGACCAGCTCCGCAACCGCAGCTGGTGGAAGGGGCCCGAGCTGTACATGCTGGTCGACGACTACGACCTCGTCGCCGGCGCCGCGGCCAACCCCCTGGCGCCGCTGCTCGAGTTCCTGCCCCAGGCCCGTGACATCGGCCTGCACCTCATCCTGACCCGCCGGATCGGTGGCGCCGGGCGCGCGATGTTCGACCCGATCATCACCCGCATCCGCGAGCTCGCCTCACCGGGCATCATGATGTCCGGCTCCCGGGAGGAGGGTCCGCTCTTCGGCAACATGCGGCCGCAGTTCCTGCCGCCCGGGCGGGGCTATCTGTTCACGCGGCGCGAGAGCGGCCGGCTCATCCAGATGCCGTGGACACCGCCCCCGCAATGACGACGATGTGGAGCGCGTCCCTCATGTGGCTGCACCGGATCCTCGCCGTCGCACTGGTCGGCGTCGTGGCCGTGGTCGTACCGTTCGCGGCCCCCGCGGCGGCGGCCGAGTGCACCGATCCCGGGCAGGACATCACCACCGTGCCGTGGGCGCAGCAGAACCTCGGCGCGAGCGGTGTCTGGGCCCTCACCCGCGGCGGCGGCGTCACCGTCGCTGTCCTCGAATCCGGGGTCGACGCCGCCCACCCGCAGCTCAGCGGCCGGGTCGACGCCGGGCTCGACGCGGTGGTCGGCACCGGACCCGCCAACACCGACTGCGTCGGCACCGGCACACAGGTCGCCGGGGTCATCGTCGGCAAGGTGACCAACGGCATCGGCTTCACCGGTGTCGCACCGCTCGCCCGCATCCTGCCGGTCCGCGTCGTCGCCGACCGGCAGACCGGCGGCGCCCAGGCGGCCCAGCTCGCCAAGGGCATCAACGCGGCCGTCGACGCCGGCGCCGACGTCATCGACGTGGCCGTGCCCACCTACACCGACGACCCGGCCGTCCGCGCCGCCGTGCAGAAGGCCCTCGACAAGCAGATCGTGGTCGTCGCGGCCGTCGGTGACCTCGGCGGCGCCAACCAGCAGAACCCGACCCCCTACCCGGCCGCCTACGACGGTGTCATCGGCGTGGGCGCCGTCGACGAGCGTGGCATCCGGGTGGACAGCTCGCAGTTCGGCGAGTATGTCGACCTCGTCGCACCCGGCGGCAACATCCTCACGCTGCAGCGGGCCTCCGGTCTCACGGTCGTCAACGGTACGGGCGTGGCATCGGGATTCGTCAGCGCCGTCGTCGCTCTCGTGCGCGCCTTCATCCCGCGGGCGACCGTCGCGGAGGTGACCCGCAGGCTCACCGGCACCGCCGTCCCCGCCGCAGGCGGCCCCGGCAGCCAGTTCTACGGCCACGGGATCGTCAATCCGGCAGGTGCCCTCACCGACCAGGTCGTCGAGCAGCCGCCGGCGGTCATCGGCCCGGTCGACGGCCCGGCGCCTGCCCGCGCCTCCATCTGGGCCGGGAGTCGCCGCTGGGCCCTGATCGGCACGGCCGGCGCGCTCGGGCTCGCGGTCGTGATCGCCGCCCTTGCCGTCGCGTTGCCGCAGGGCCGCCGCCGGCGCTGGCGGGCGGAGCATCCGGCTCCGGCCCGGGTCCGCGACGAGCCGGAGGAGCCCGGGCCGCCGGCGATGCTCTTCGACTGACGGTCTCCTGACTGATGACGATCAGCAGGTCGGGGCGCCGGCAGAACCGCAGCTGCTCGAGCCGCATGGTCAGCTTTTCCGGGTCGGCATCGACGTCGCCGCGCTGGTTGGTGACGGCAGGGTCGAGCGACTGACACCACCACCCGTCGGACGGACGACCGGGCGCGTCGACCTTGTCGTTGCCGGTGGCACCGTCGTCCAGCGCCCACCCGTCTCCCGGGACGCCGATCAAGCGGCGAACGAGCAGGGGTCAGCTGGCGGACGGCTTCGGGGACGGGGAGCCGGACGGGGACGGGGACGGTGAGGACTGTGCGGCCGGAGCGCCGGCCACCTGCGGCTGGAGCACTGCCGCCGGGTCGAGGACCGGACCGGCCGGAATGCGGGTCACCAGCGAGCTCGGCACGTCGGTCGCCTTGTCCGGCGAGTAGCCGAGCATCCGCAGGACCTCCGCCGACGGCACGGAGAAGCGGACGCCCATGTCGGTGATGATCGCGTAGGCACCCGAGGTGGCAGTCGCGGACGGCAGCACGCGGACGATGGCGACCCGCCCCGCCGGGACGGAGACGCGGTCGGCGAGGGCGGTGCCGGCGGTCGAGCGGCCGATCGTGGGGACCCCGGCGTCGATGGAGGGGATGGTGCCGCCGACGGTGATCTGCGGGGCGTTGCGCGGGTCGGTCGTGGTGGCGCAGACGAGGTCGCCGGGGGAGCCGGGCTGCAGGTCCAGCTTCGGCGGCTCGGACGGGGCCGCGGCGTCGTTGCCCTCGGGGGTGGTCAGGCGGGAGCTGCGCTTGGCCTTGTTGATGTCGCCGACGGAGACCTGTGCCGGGTCTTTGCCGGGGAACTGGGCGTCGATGATGTTCTTCTGCAGTTGGGTGATCGGGGCGATGCCGTCGTCGAAGACGAGGTAGTGCTGCGGGCCGGAGCCCGTCTGCACGACCAGCAGGTCGCCGACCTTGCGGCCGGTGACGCTCTTGCTGTCGGTGCCGCGGTTGTTGATGGTGATGGGGCTGATCGGCACACCCGCGGGAAGGGCGTTGATCCAGGCGGTGCCGACCGGGGCGGGGGTGACGACGGCACCGAACAGGGCCGGGATGACCGTCCGCGACTCCCACAGCTGGTGCCGGTGACCGTTGACGACGAGGTAGGTCAGGCCGGCCGTGACGTCCCTGATGAGCACGCCCTGGCCGTCTCCGCTGGCACGTGCACCGGCCGCCGCCTCACCCGCCATGAGGCTGACCGTCGCCGTCTGCCCGCCGGAGCTCGACGTGCCCGCCGTGGAGCAGACGGTCCACGGCAGCCCGACGGCCCTGCCGGCCGGGGGGAGCGAGTCGGGTGCGCCGGTGATGCCGATGGTGATGCCGCGCGGCACGGATCCCAGGGACTTCTGCGACACGCGGAACAGCTGCGACGCGCCCCGCCCGGAGGCCAGCAGTGCGGAGGTGAAGTTGAGCGTCGGGTGGAGCCGGCCGTCTATGAAGACGAATGTCGCGCCGGTCTCGCGCTCGATGACGATCGATCCGTCGGCCTTCCAGGCGGTGCCGCCGACCTTCGTGAGGATGCCGTAGACGCCGAAGCCGGCACCGACGAGGACGGCGACCATGATGCCGGCGAAGACGGCGCCGATGCCGCGCCGCAGCGGCGACTGGGCCGGGTCGGTCTCGCACATGACGAACGCGGACAGGACCCGCTGGGTCATGAACTGGTAGGACTGCAGCTGGTCCCGGCGGGTCGCCATGTCAGCTGCCGAACGAGGCGAACAGCGCCTGGATCGAGCCGTAGACGCCGATCACGCCGCAGGCGAGGGGGATCAGCGCGACGATCGCGACGACGTCGGTGATGTCGGCGATGCGGCCGATGTACGGCGTCGGCGTCCGTCTGCTGTAGATCAGCCCGGCGGCGACGATCGCACCCCCGACGAGCAGCAGCGCCGGGAGGACCAGCAGGCGCCCGCCACCGGGGTCGGTGCGCAGGACGAGGCCGAGCAGCAGCACCGCGACGCCGAACGCACCGCCGGCGAGCAGCGGGACCCGCTGCCTGGCGGCCGGGAAGAGCCTGGCCCGCAGCAGCAGTGCCGCGGACGCGCTGGCGGCGAGCAGGATGCTCGTGGTGCGGCCGTCGACGCCGAGCATGACGATGGTCACGGCACCGACGACGGCGGACGCCAGCAGCATGCCGGTGAGCAGCTCGGTGGCGCGGGCGACAGCGGCGAACACCCCGGCCCGCTTCGGCACCGGCTGGTCGACGAGGATGTCCTCCGGCTTGTCCGGCAGGGTCGGCACGGGCAGCTTGCCGAGCCAGCTCGCGATCAGCGGATAGCCGGGCAGCAGGCCGATGACGAGGGTCAGGGCGAACGCGGCGGACCCGGCCGCCGGCATCCCGGCCAGCACGAGCAGCCCCGCGATGATCCCGACGATGCCGACCTCGAGCCCGGCCATGAACAGCCACCGCACGGCGGCCGTGCCGACGTACCCGAGGACGCTGACCGCCAGCAGCGCCGCCGACCCGAGCAGCACGCTGGTCGCGCCGAGCCCGGTGACGCCGATGCCGTCGGGCACGACGGCGAGGGCGCCGGCGGCGAACGCGTAGGGCAGGGCGGCACCGGCGACGGCACCGCCGGCGGGCGCGTCGCCGAGGGCGCGTGCGACGACAAGCCCGGCGATGGCCAGCACGAGCGCGATCCCGCCCGCGACGGCCGCCGGGATCGTCCACGGCGGGCCGGACAGGGCGATCGCGAGGACGCCGAGGGTGAACGTGACGACGCCGAACGTGATCCCGCCGCGGCGGGTGGCGGGGCCGCTCCACGACCTGCCGGTGCGCCGCGCGCCGTTGGCGATGACCTCGACGACGTCGTCGTAGGCGAGCTCCGGCCAGTCGGCGCGCCCCGGCACGAGGTGCAGGATCTCGCCGTCGCGGACCCCCTGGACGGTCAGGTTGCGGGCCGGCTCGACGAGCGCGCCGGTGGCCCGGCGCAGCACCCAGCCGGAGTTGTGGTCGGTGTCGCCCAAGTCCTCACCCGCGTGGCGCAGCAGGTGCGGCAGGAGCTCCGCGACGATGGCGCTGTCGGGCAGTGCGACGTCGATGCGCCGTTTCGGGGTGGCGACGGTCACTCGGGCCAGCCCGATGCCGATCCGGGGCGTCACGGCGATCTCCTCACTGCGTCATGGCTGCATAGACGGCTACGACGGCGAACAACGTAACAGAACGCCCGGAAGCGCAACGTCCTCATCGCCATGCGTTGCCCATGGTCTGACGCTCCGTCGACGTGGGGTGCAGCCACAGGTACCGGTTGGCGCCGCCGCCGATGAGCGCGAGCATCTCGTTCTCCAGCAGCTGCAGCCGCTGCACGGTCTGCGGGTCCAGCTGCAACGCCGTCCCGGCGACCGCGGCCTCGGTGGTGTGCAACCGTTGCAGGACCACGAGATCGCACGACCGCACCGCGGGCGCGCCGGGCTCCTCGAGGCGCCGCAGGACGGTCAGCTGCGTCTGCCACGGCCCGGCCGCCGGTGGGCTCGACGGGCCGGTGGTGCCGAGGTCGTGCACGACGAGGACGGGCCGGCGGGGGGTCGCGGTGATGGTGGCCGGCTGTTCGCCGTGCAGGACCGCGACCCGGTCGGCGCGGCCGACGGCCCGATCGCCGAAGCCGTGCCACGCGGCCGGGTCGACCGTCATCACGACGATCTGCGAGCCGAGCGCCAGGGCCCGGAACGCGAGCATCTGCGCCGCCCACACCCCGCCGACGAGCGTGACGCGGGTGGGTTCGGGCCGGAACAGCCGGATCGGGACCGGCTGCTGGTCGTGGTCTGCGCCGAGGACGAGCCCGGTGCCGGCCGACCTGACGCCCATCGTGTTGAGCGCGGTCAGGGACGCGGTGTGCCAGCCGATGCGCAGCCCCGGCTGCCGGCCGCCGGGAGCGGCGTCGCGTTCGTCGTCACGGTTGCCGTAGACGGTGCCGCCGGGCGGGCCGGACGGTGGCACCGGGGCGGCGGCGACGAGCCCGGCGACCCGCAGGGTCTGCGCCGACGCGTCGGCCTCCGCCTCGGCGGCTGCCTGGGCTTCGGCGGCGCGCCCGGTGTCGGGCTGGGCCTGTGTGCCGGGTGCCGCCTGCGGCCCGGCGACCCGCACGTGGGGCGCCTGCCCGCCCGCCGGCCCTGCCGGCTGCCCTTGGACAGGTCCGGGGGCCGGTGCGGGCGCGCCGAGGACACCGCGCTGCTGAACCGGTTCGATGGGGCGGGTCATCGGGGCCCTCCGCCCGTCGGTGCGGTCGCATAGGTGGCAGGACCCTGCTCGCCGTCGAGCGGGAGCAGGTGCGCGCCGTGGGTGGCGCCTTCGAGGACCCGGCAGACGGCGGCGATCGTCTCGGCGGGTGCCGCGACACGTACCAGACACCTCACGTCGACCTGGGCGTCGGTGGCGGCGCCGGGGACGATGACGAACGCCACGCTGGTGAACGAGCCGGGCACGGCGGCAAGCCGGTCACCGAGGGCGCCGACGGCCCCGTCCTGGTTGATCGAGGGCCAGTCCTGCACCCAGTAGGACCGGTGGGCAAGGCCCGCGGAGTGCCACGCGTCCCACGTCTCCCGCGGCTGGGGCGGCGCCGTGTCGCCGGTGTGCTGCAGGTCGCAGGAGCGCTCCAGGGCCGTCAGGACCCCGCCACGGTCGAGGATCCGCACGTTGACCCCGGCCCCGCGCAGGGTCCGCGCGACCTTGCGGAGCATCGCCGCGACGACGTCGACGGCGTTCTCGGCACTCTCCGCGCCGGCTTCGGCGAGGGCCCGCGCGTCGAGGCGGACGGCGACCCAGGTGACCCGGTCGGCCGGGATCGGGGCGGCACCGAAGCGCTGGACCAGCTCCCGGTAGGAGTACGCGGCCGGCAGCGCCTGCTGCAGGTCGTGGCTGGGGGAGCCGAGGGTGTGCGTGACCACCTGCAGGGCGGCGCCGGGCTGGCCGGTGTCGGTGAGCGTGGTGACGAGCGACTCCAGCGGCAGGTGCCCGGACGGCCCGTCGGCCATCGCGGCCGTCGGGGTGACCTCCGCCACCGCGAACCAGCCGGCGTCGTCGCGGGCCACCCCGATCACGGAGTCGTCGGACACCGGCACGTCCTGGACGGTCAGCCGCGGCGCGAGCGTGCGCAGCGGGGCGAGCCGCGGGTCGGTGACCGGCCCGGCGGGGCGCCGCTTCGTGCGGCGGTTGAAGTGCCACGCGAGGACCCGGCGCTCCAGCCACCAGCGGCTCTTCTGCCGGCCGAGGGCGACGACGGCGATGAGCAGCCCGGCGAGCGTGACCGGCACGATGACCAGGACACCCTGGTCGAGCACGGCGAGCAGGCCGAGTATCGCCGCCTCGACGGCGACGACCTGCAGCACGTGGACCGGCCCGAGGTGGCTGGGGCGCCGCCGCGGGGCAAGGGTCGCCGGGGACGGGTCGGACGCGGGTCCGACACCGACACGGGCCGAAGCCCGGACCGGCCCTTGGGAGTCGGTCGTCACCTGCCGCTACCTCCTGCCGCTGTGAACCGATGCGCCGCCGCGGGAACTCCGGTCGATCCAATCATATGGACGTCGCCCTCGCGGTCCGGTGCTCGCTAGACTGGCGCCGCCCCGGCCCGGCGGCCGGTGGCGTACCCACGGGGAAGGAAACCGATCGTGCTCACTCGGCGTCAGCTGCTGCTCACCAGTCTTGCCGCGGGCGTCGTCTCGGTGGCGGGCTGTTCGTCGGAGGACGCGACGGCGGGCAACGGGCGCCCGCCGCGGGATTTCGGCGTCGCATCCGACCCGTGGAAGGCCGCCGACTGGGCGAAGGCCGTCGGGGCGAAGCCGACGATGGTGATGGAGTTCGAGGCCTGGGAGCGCAACCGGGGCCTCGACACGCACTTCCAGGCAGCCCGTGACCAGAAGATGAAGTCCTACTCGGTGACCTGGGAGCCGTGGGCGAGCGTCGACGCCGCCCGGCCCGAGGAGGCCGCGGCGGTCCAGCCGAAGTTCAGCAACGCCGCGATCGCCGGCGGGCAGCTCGACGCGTACATCCGGACCTTTGCCACCTCGGTTAAGAAGTCCGGACTGACGGTGTACATCCGGTATGCGCATGAGATGAACGGCGACTGGTATCCGTGGAGCCACGACCCGGCCGCCTATGTCGCGGCGTGGAAGCACATCGTCGAGGTGTTCCGTTCCGCCGGCGCCGACAACGCGAAGTTCGTGTTCGCCCCGTCGCCCAACCTGTACCAGGGCCCGGAGCAGGACCAGGCGTGGCTTGCCAACGTGCAGAAGTACTGGCCCGGCCCGGACCACGTCGACCACGTCGGCACGACGATGATCAGCATGGGGAACAAGAAGGCCTACCCGGTGAAGGCGTTCGTGCCGCGGCTGCAGATGCTGCACACCACGTTCGCCAAGGACGTCATCCTCGCCGAGGTCAACGCCGCCGCGGAGGAGCGGGTCAAGTTCTTCACCGACCTGCGCACCTGGCTCGGCACCCCCGACGTCGACTGGATCCGCGCGGTGATCCTGTCGCAGCTGCCGTCGCGCGGGCAGGCCGGCCTCGGCAGCACCGTCGGTGACCTGAGCTGGCAGGTGACGACCGACGCGGAGGCCAAGCCGATCATCAAGGCGCTCGTCGAGGACATCACCGCGAAGCGGTAGGCGGGTGGTCAGTGCGGCGGGGGAGCGGCCAGCTTGACCCCGGCCAGGCCCTTGCGGACGGCCTCGGCGATCGGTGGGTGGACGCTGAAGCGCCAGTCCGACGTGCCGCCCTCGTCCTTGCTGAAGTTGAACCAGATGAAGCCGACAATGTCCTGCCGGTTGCCCATCCAGGCGAAGAAGTCCGCGATCCACTTCAGTTGGTGAGGGCCCTTCTCGACGGCTGTCTCGGTGATGATGAGCGGCTTCTGGCTGAACTTGCGCACCGCGGTGATCGTCGGCTCGAACACCGCCGCGGCCGTGCTCTCCTCGACCGCGTAGCCAACCATGCCGATCCAGTCGACGTACGCGTCGCCCGGATACAACGGGTCGAGCTTCACGCTCGGCACCGGCCGGATGATGTTGGGGCTCCAGATCCAGATCACGTTGGTGGCGCCGACCTCGGCGAAGATGCCGTGGACGTGCCGCCACATCTCGGCGTACTCGCCCGGCTTGTTGCCGGACTGCTTCTCCGACCACGGATACCAGTTGCCGTTCATCTCGTGCGCGAACCGGATCGCGACAGGCCACTTCTGGTCGCGCACGGCGGTGGCGAACCGCCTGATGTAGTCGTCGAACCTGCCGGAGATGATCTTCGACAGGGCGTAGTCGGTCTGGTTCGGCCCCCGCTTCACCCCCGCCCACGGCTCCCACGAGATGACCGGCAGCGCACCCTGCTTGTAGGTCTGCGGGATCGAGTCGGCGCGGAACTCCTGGGTCCACTTGACGAAGAACTGCACGACGGTCGGGTCGGCCCCGGCGGCCTTCGCTGCCGCGTCGATCTCGGCCGACGACCACGGCGCCTGCGGTGCGCTGATGCCGAACCGCAGCCCGGGGATCGCCAGGATCTGCTCGCGGGTCGGTGCCGGCTTCTGCGCCTGCCGCCGGTTCTCCTCCGCGACGGCCGCGTTGCCGCGGGACTGGGTGGAGTCCGGGTCCTTCGTCGCCGGGCTGAGGATCCACCCGGCCAGCCCGACCACGACGATCGTGTTGGCGGCCATCCAGATCCGGAACGACCGCGGCGTCTTCCGCGTGTGTCTAGGCACCGAGCAGCACCGACCCGCACAATATGATCGCTCCCGCGATGTAGGGCAGCACCAGCATCGGGTTGCGCCGCCGTTCCCCGGCGAACCCTCCGGCCCGCGTCCCCCAGCCCGCGTTGTGCGCCATCCGGAAGAACCCGAGGACGCGTACCGGCATCAGGATGAACGTGTTGATGAGCATGAACACCGGCAGGGCGGTGACGTCGCTGGGGCTGTAGGCGAAGTGCCGGCCGAACCGCAGCGCCAGGGAGGCGAGCGTCATCACGACCGTCAGCCCGAGGATGATCGCGACCCGCTGCCATGACTCGTCCGGCAGCATCAGCGCCCCGTACAACTCCGACTTCAACCCGGTCGCGATGGCGATGCCCCAGCTGACGAAGCACCCGACCAGCACGAACGGCACGAGGATGTCCGACAGGTAGAGCACCGCGAGCACGGGCGCGTTGCGCAGCATCCACGGCAGCATGCGCAGGGTGTTGTACTGCGACCCCCGCGCCCACCGGTACTGCTGCTTGGTCAGCTTCGCCAGCTTCGTCGGCGCGTCCGTGAAGACCAGCGACGTCGACTGGTAGACGGTGCGGTAACCGGCCTGCAGCGTGTAGTTGGTCAGTGTCCGGTCGTCGCTGACCTCGAGGAACACCCCGAGGAACCGCTCGGTCAGGAACTTCTCCATGCAGTCGACGAGGATCGAGCGGCGGAACGCGATCGTGCGCCCCGGCAGGCACCCGACGGTGCCCAGGACGCTCATCGCCGGCATCGAGTACTCGTTGCGCACGTTCTCCAGCCAGTCGGCCCAGCGGGTCAGCACGGTGCGGCCGGGGTCGAGGATCCGCTGCCGGGTCGTGACCCCGCCGACCCGCGGGTCGCGGAACGGCTTCACCAGCTCACGCAGGGTGTCGTTGGTCCAGACGGTGTCGGAGTCGACGAGGACGACGACGTCGCCGCCGGACATCCCGACGCCGACGGCGACCGCGTTGCGCTTGCCCGGCGTCTCCGTCCACACCCAGCGCACCCCGACGTCGCTGCAGACCTTCTCGAGGGTCTCGTTGCGCGGCCCGTTGATCACCACGATGATCTCCGTCGGCCGCTGCTCGCGGATCCGGCTGAGCACCTCGCGGAACAGGTCCTCCGGCTCGTCGACGACCGGGATGACGACCGAGGTGCTCACGGTGTAAGCGGCCTGCACGGGGCGGTACTGCCCGGCGAGCGTGACCCGCAGCAGCCACAGCAGCCACACCCACAGCATGAACACGGCGAACGGGTAGACCGCGCCGCTCTTGACGAACGCGTTGATCTGCAGCAGGAAGGCGAGCATGGTTACGCGGCCGGCTTGAGGGTGAACAGGGCGAGCGTCACGCCGGTCAGGTTCCAGCTCTGGGTGAGGGTGTACCGCACGCGCAGCGCACCGTCCTTGCCCGCCTCCAGACCTGTCAGCGGCGAGTCGAGGGTGCCGACCCGCACCAGCCACACCCGGGGCGCCGCGCCGAGGCAGGCGTCGACGTCGGGGCACTCGGTGGTCCGCAGCGTCCCGTTGTCGCGAGCGACCGTCTTCATCAGGACGTCCTTCGGGCGGTGGGCCTGTGACAAGTAGCGCTCGACGATGTCACGCCCGGCCTGCCCGTCGCCGGCGACCGGGCCGTAGACGATCGCATCGCCCGGCTTGCCCTGGGTGAACAGGACGTTGGCGAGCTCGTGGGAGGCCTGTCCGTGGCCGTCCTGCTGACGGATCGCGATCTGCTCCGGCAGGCCGGCCAGCGCGACGACGACGACCGCCGTCAGCCCGCGCACGATCAGGCCGCGGCTGAGGGTGAAGGCGGCAAGGCCGGCCCAGCCGGCGACGGCGACGATCGTGATCTGGTCGGCGCCGTAGGTGGTGAGGCGCACGAGCGGGAACAGCAGCGCGAGCGGAATCAGGGCCCAGGCGGAGTACAGGACGCCGGGCTTGCGTCCCGACAGCGCGAGCAGGCCGAGGCCGAGCACGACGCCGCCGGCGAGCACCGAGCCGAACGCGTCGCGGGCGAGGCCGGTGACCGACGGCCACGCACCGGGGTCACCGTCGCGCAGCGGCGCGCCGAACAGCACCATCAGCACGACCGCCGGAGCGGCCCCGGCCAGCGTCGCGAGCAGCCAGCCGAGGAGAACCTCACGCTTCATCGCCACGACGACGAACCCGTGGACCAGGACCAGCAGCAGCCCGGTCGCATGGCTGACCCCGGTCAGGGCGACGGCGAGGGCATAGCCGGCCAGCTGCCATGCCTTCGGCCGGTCGAGGTACATGACCAGGGCGAGCGTGGCGAGGGCCGCCCCGAACAGGGTCAACGCCTGCGGGCCCGCCTCCTGTGCGTAGCGGCTGGTGACCGGCAGCACCGCGACGAGCAGTCCGGACAGCACCCCGACCCGGGGGCCGCCGAGCCGGTTGCCGAGGATCGCGACCAGCGCGGCCGCGGCGGCCATCGCGATCGCGGAGGGCATCCGCAGCGCGAAGTCGGTCCGGCCGAAGACGCTCGCCCAGCCCTTCAGCAGCACGAAGTAGGGTGCGTCGGCGGCGCCGACCTCGTCGAGCAGGTCGAACACGGCCGCCTTGGGCGCCCGGGTGAACCCCCAGGCGGACAGTTCGCCGGCCCGCATGCTGGCCCAGTTGAGCCGGATCAGTGCGACGGCGCCGGTGACGACCGCGGCCGCGACCCAGGCGAGCGTGCCGAGGGCCTTCTCCCGGCCATGCGGCGAACCCTCCAGCGGCGACACGCCCCGGGCGGCAGGCCGGTCGGCGTCCCACTGGTTCTGCCGAGCCTGGTTCGCCGTTTCGATCAGGACCCGCTCGGGCACGACGACGGTGCTGTCGTCGAAGTCGCGGTCGTCCACGGTGCCGCCCGGCGTGGAGCGCTGCCTCGGCATGACGAACGTCTGATCGTTGTCGGTCACGGAACTCACAATGATCTCGGGGGTCAGGTCTTGCCGGTTGATCGGCGCCGAAGGTGGCGATCCTAGCGAACCGGTGCGTCGATCGTGTTCCGCGGCAGATTCCATCACGGCATCTTCGGCAATGCTGCCCCCAGCACCGGTGCGAGCAGCGCCGCATACGGGGTCGTCATGTGGCTGTCGTCGCGGTAAACCAGTACATTGCCGACGATGACGGGGCATGTCGCCGCGGTGCAGAACCACGCAGTGGGGTCGATCACAGTTGCCCCGTTCGCGGCGGCGACCTCCGCGACAAGCTTGCGTCGCTGCGGCAGGACCAACGCCGTGTCCGCCGGACGCGTACAGGCTGTGATGTCCTTCGGGTTCGAGGAGACACAGTCCGGCACGTTCGACTTCGGGTACGGGGTGTCGCTCAGCATCACGATCTTCGTGCCGGGCTGCTGGACCTTCCGCAGCGAGGCGACCCACGCGTCGGCCCACGCCCGGTCGACGGCGGCCGGATCCTTCGGTGAGTCGACCAGGCCGCCGGTGTCGGTGCCGTTGTTCGTCATGACGACCAGCGCCGGGCGCAGCGCCTTGATCGCGGCGAGGGTCTTGTCCCGCCAGTCGGTGCACTCGGTGTAGCCACGCTGCAGCGCCTGCTGGTACACCAGCACCGACGCGGCAGGGCAGGCGCTCTTCGTGTGCACGACGAGCCGCCAGTGGCGCTCCTCGGCAAGGCGCCGCATCGACGGGAACCACTGGGCGGCGTGCGAGTCGCCGAACAGTGCCACCACGGTCTTCGACGAGGGGTCACCGAACACGCACGCGGGGTTCTTGACCGCGGTGTAGTTGAGGTGGCAGCCGTCGCCGTAGATCTCAGGGACGTCCTTGCCGACCGCGGACAGGCCGGGGGTGAGGTTGGACGGGATGGTCTTCGCCGGCACCCCGGCCGTGACGAGCCCGGCGAGGGCGGCGGCCGGGTCCTTCGCGGCGGCGACGGTCGCGGCGGTGTCGGTGGCGGACCCGCTCGACGTGACGCCCGGGGCGAACCTGCCGCCGGCGAAGGCCAGCCCGGCGGCGAGGCACGACAGGGCCAGCCCGAGCGCGATGCCGCGGACCGGCTTCGCCCGCAGCACCTGCCGATTGCGGACCTGGTTCTCCACCAGCCAGTAGGAACCCGCGGCCAGGGCCAGCGACGCCGCGGCAAGGGCCAGGTTGAGCGGCAGGGCGGCGGTCATGCCGAGCGCGACCGGGGCGATGATGAGCACCGGCCAGTGCCACAAATACCAGCTGTAGGACAGCTTGCCCAGCAGCTGGAACGGGCCGAACCGCAGCACCGCGCCGATCCCGCCGGCCGGCCTGGCGCACCCGCCGGCGATCATCAGCCCGGTGCCGAGGACCGGCAGCAGAGCGGCGTGACCCGGGAACGGGGTGGCCTCGGTGAACAGGACCGCGGCGGCGCAGACGGCGGCGAGCCCGGCCCAGGTCAGCACGGCGGCGAGGGCACGCGGCAGCCGGGCGAGGACCGGGGTGCCGACCGCGATGAGCGCGCCGAGGCCGAGCTCCCACGCCCGGGTGTGTGCGCCGAAGTACGCCCACGGGGCGGCGGTGCGGGTCTGTTCGAGGCCCGCGGCGAACGACAGGCCGCCCAGGACCAGCAGGGTCACCACGACCGAGGCGCGGCTGAGCGTCGGCCGCCGCCACCGCCACGCCAGCGACGCGGCGAGCAGCAGCACCGGCCACACCAGGTAGAACTGCTCCTCGACGGCGAGGGACCAGAAGTGCTGCAGCGGCGACGGCGGTGCGCCCGCATTGAGGTAGTCGACGCCCCCGGCGGCAAGCCGCCAGTTGATCGCATAGAAGGTGCTGGTCAGCCCGTCGAGCGCGATCGACGGGAAGCGGGTCGGCGGCAGCCAGACCCAGGCGGCGGCGAGGGTGGCGACGAGGACCAGGGTGGAGGCGGGCAGCAGCCGGACCGCGCGCCGGGCGTAGAAGCGGCTGATGGAGATGGTCTGGTGCCGCTCCAGCTCACCGAACAGCTGCGTGGTGATGAGGAAGCCGGAGATCACGAAGAAGACGTCGACGCCGGTGTATCCGCCGCCGAACACCCCGACGCCCGCGTGGTAGAGCACGACGAGGACGACGGCGACGGCACGCATGCCCTCGATGTCCGGCCGGAACCGGTGCTCCGGTTCGGCGGAGTCGGAGAGGCCGGTGATGATCAGTCCCGGTTTTGCCGGTTTCCTCCGCGATACGTAAACCGTGCTGGGCGACACTGCTACTCCCCGTGATGGCGACCCTGAAGGCGGCTGGCCGCGAGGCTACACCAACCGGGTGCGTCAGTTCGCCTGGCGACTACCGGCGACCGCCCAGAACGCGGGCTTCGGCGCCAGGCCGGTGTCGAACAGCAGCGGCGCGTCCGTCCGCGGGATCGGGTACGTGTGCAGCCACGAGTCGTTGTCGGCGAGCCCCCAGAACGTCACCGAGCCGATCTTGTCGCGGTGCTTGAGGTACACCCCGAACAGCGCCTGGTACTGCACCGCCTGCCGGGCCAGCAGCGCCGGCTGGACGGTCGTGTAGACGGACGTGTTGTCGGTGTAGACGCTCACGTCGAGCTCGGTGACCTGCTGTTCGACGCCGAGCTTGGCGAACTTCTCGATCGCCGCCGACACCTGCGCCGCCGCCGGGGCGGCGATGTTGACGTGGGTCTGGTTGCCGATGCAGTCGATCGGGACGCCCTCGGCCTTCAGGGTGGAGACGAGCTGGTACATCGCGTCGCGGCGGGTCGGCTGGCTCAGGTTGAAGTCGTTGACGCACAGCTTCGCGGCCGGGTCGGCGAGTCGCGCGGCCTGGAACGCCCGCTTGATGTAGTCGAGGCCGGCGAGCTGAAACCAGCGGCTCGCGCGCATCGTGCCGTCGTCGGCGATCACCTCGTTGACGACGTCCCAGGTCTGGATCCTGCCGCGGTACTGCCCGACGACCGCCGCGATGTGGCTCTCCATCCGCTGCAGCAGCAGGGCCTTGTTCTCCGCCGTGGGGGTCATCGGCTTACCCGCCGGGTCGAGGAACACCCAGTCCGGGGTCTGGTTGTGCCACACGAGGGTGTGCCCGCGGACCTTCATCCCGTTGGCGGTCGCGAAGTCCACGATCGCGTCGGCCGCGGCGAACCGGTACGCCTGCGGCTGCGGCTCCGTCGCCGTCCACTTGAGCGCGTTCGTCGGGGTCACCGACCCGAACTGCCGCTTCAGCAGGTCGGCCTCCATGCCGGCGAGCTGCTGCTGCCCGACAGCCGCCCCGATCTCGAAACTCTCACCGAACACCTCCTTCAGCGACGGCACCGTGACCTGCGGGCGGTCCGGCAGCGGCACCACCGTGAAGTCGTCGACGTGGAACTCGCCGTCGCCGCTGACCGGGCTGATGTCCGCGGTGAGGACGTCGACCGCGGCCACCGGGGTGTACCGGGCCTCGAGCCGCACCCAGTCGCCCGCGGTCACGTCGGCCGACGTGAGGACGGTGTCCTGGACCGCGGACGCCCAGCCCCACGACATCCCGAGCCGCAGCCTGGCCCCCGGGTCGTGCGCGGGCAGCCGCAGCCACACCGACACCCCGTAGACGGTGCCGGGGCGCAGCTTCCCGGCGAGGTCCAGCGACGCGCCGGGCCGTTTGCCGTCCTTGCCGGTGACGAGCAGGCTGTGCCGCCCGCCGTGTGCCGCTGTGGTCGACTGGCGGACCTGCCCGCCGCCCTGCGCCTTCCAGCCCTGGGTGCCGTCCTCGAATCCCGTGTGGACGAGCGCGTTCGCCGGGACGGCCCCGGTCTGCGGCGCGGTCAGCAGCAGCCCGCGACCGCTCGGTGAGCTGGAGAACGCGGTGAGTGCCAGCAGGACGACGACGACCGGCACCGCGACGAGCGCCCCAGCCGCGACGACGAGCGACCGTGTCCGCACCGGCGGCCACGGGGGAGTCTGCATTGGCCGGCGGTCCCTTCCAGCGTCGACGGTCGCTCGATCGTAGCCGCACGGTGGTGCCCGCCCCTGCCCGCGTACCTCTTGACCGCCGTCCCGGCAGCGTTCGAAGGCCGTTGACCAGGGGTGCGAGCCCAGTTCAACGGCCTTCTCGCGGCCTTGGTGAAGATCAGCCATCGTGATCCGGACCGGGTGCGGCTCGGGACCACTTGGGACCCAACCCGATCGGATCACGCCAGGGCCAGGGCCAGGGCCAGGGCACCGACGAGCGGGGCGTCGTCGACGAAGGTGGCGGTCGTGAGCTGTGGCGGGAAGGGCACCGAGCGGGTGAGGGCAGTCGCCACCCGCGGGAGGATGTGCGGGGCGGCACCCATCAGGCCGCCGCCGATGACGACGCGTTGCGGGTCGAGGGTGATGCAGAGGTTGGCGATCGTCCGGGACAGGGTGTCCAGTGCCTCGTCCAGCAGTTCGCCGACGCCGGGTTCGGCGTGCAGGTCGAACAGGTCGGCGGCGGTCACCTCCCGGCCGAGCAGGGCTGAGCCACGGCGGGCCAGGGCGCTGCCGGAGACCGCCTCCTCCAGCGGGGCGTGGCCGTCGGCGAAGGCCGGGGCGGAGGCGGAGTCGCGCAGGTAGCCGATCTCGCCCGCGGCGCCGTGGGCACCGGGCAGGACCCGGCCGCCGGCCACCAGCGCGGCGGCCAGACCGGTGCCCAGGTTGACGTAGAGGCCGACGTCGACGCCGCGGAGGGCTCCCCAGCGCAGCTCGGCGGCGGCACCGGCGTTGACGTCGTTGTCGATCGCGACGGGGGTGTCGCCGAACTCGGTACGCAGGAGCTGGGGCAGTGCCATGCCGTCCCATCCGGGCACGTTCGGGGCCAGGCGGATCACGTCGTCGCGGACCACGCCGAAGGTCGAGACCCCCACCGCTGCCGGGGTGCTGAGCAGTTCCCGCGCGGCGGTCAGGGTGCGCTCGACGACCTGCAGCGCCCCCGCGGCGCCCCGGGTGGGCAGGCGCATCACGGTGTACGGGCGGCCGTCGGGCGCGTCGACGGCCGCCGTTCCCAGCGCGACCTTGGTGCCACCGAAGTCGATCGCCAGTACCTGCCGCGTCACCTGGGCTGCCCCCGCCGGGCGAGCGAGTCGATGGCCACGGCTACGGCGAGTACCGCGGCGGTGACCATGAACCGCACCGAGGAGTCGACGCTGAGCAGCAGCATGCCGTTGGTGATCGACTGGATCACCAGGATCCCCAGCAGCGCGGCGTAGGCCCGGCCCCGGCCGCCGAACAGCGACGTGCCGCCGATGACCGCCGCGGCGATCGCCATGAGCAGGGTGTCGCTGCCGCCGGAGCTCTGGTTGACCGCGGCGAGCCGGCTGGCCGCGAGAATCCCGCCGAACGCGGCCAGGGTGGACCCGGCGACGAACGCGAGGACACGGATCCGGGTGATGTTGATTCCGGCCCGGCGCGCCGCCTCGGCGTTGCCGCCGACCGCGTACATGTGACGGCCGAAGACGGTGTGCCGCAGCATCAGGTCCAGGCACACGACCAGGGTGCCGAAGATGACGAGCAGCAGCGGCACCCCGCGGTCGGCCGTCAGCACCAGCACCACCACCGAGAGGACGGCGGCCAGGCCGGCCAGCCGCAGGGTCAGCCACAGGCCGGAGGTGACCGGCAGGTCCGCCTCGCGGCGCAGCCGCCGGTTGACCAGTGCGCCGGCGCTCCAGCCGGCGACGACGAGCGCGGCCACCAGCCAGCCGGCCCACGGCGGCAGCCAGGTGTCGCTCAACCGCGCGAGAAACCCGTCGAACGGCAGGTTGATCGTCCCGCCGCGGCCCAGCAGGTACAGCATCAGGCCCTGCCAGCCGATCAGCCCGGCGAGCGTGACGACGAACGAGGGCATCCGCAGCTTGGTGAACATCCAGCCGTGCAGCAGGCCGACCAGCACGGCGCAGCCGAGCGCCGCGGCGACCGCGACCAGCGGGTTCCAGCCGTGGCGCACGGACAGGATCGTCATGACGACCGCGCACAGGCCGCTGACCGAGCCGGCCGACAGGTCGATCTCGCCGAGCAGGATCACCATGATGATGCCGAGTGAGATGGTGCCGGTGGCCGCCATCTGCAGGGCCAGGTTGGTGAGGTTCTCCGCCGACAGGAAGTGCTCGTTGAGGGACCCGAACACGACCGCGATCAGGATCAGGCCGCCGACGACCGGCCATGCGCCGAGGTCGGTACGCGTCGCCGCGCGCAACGGTCGCAGCGGCTTGACGAGTGTCGTGGTCATGCGGCGCCTCCGGTGATGGCGGCGACGACGGCCTCCGGGGTGGACGCCGCGGTGCTGAACTCGCCGGCGTTGCGGCCCAGCCGGAGCACCACGATCCGGTCGCTCACGGCTCGGACGTCGGCCAGGTTGTGGGAGATGACGAGCACCGCCAGCCCCCGGTCGCGCAGGCGGCGGATCAGGTCGAGCACCTGCGCGGTCTGTTCGACGCCGAGCGCGGCGGTCGGCTCGTCGAGGATCACGACCCGCGGCTCGCCGATGAGCGCCCGGGCGATGGCGACGGACTGCCGCTGGCCGCCGGAGAGCATCGCGACGGGCACCCGGATGTCACGGATCCGGACGTCCAGCGAGGACAGCAGGTCCCGTGCCGAGCGCTCCATCCGGATGTGGTCGAGCACCGTCCAGCGACGGCGTTCGGCGCCGAGGAACAGGTTGCCGACGACGTCGAGGTTCTCGCAGAGCGCGAGGTCCTGGTGGACGGTCGACACGCCGAGCTGCTGCGCCTCGTGCGGGGTCCCGATCCGGACCGGGCGGCCGTCCTGCTCGATCGCCCCGTCGTCCGCGGTGACGACGCCGGAGAGGACCTTGACGAGGGTCGACTTGCCGGCGCCGTTGTCGCCCACCAGGGCGACCACCTCGCCGTCCGGCAGGTCCAGGCTCACCCCGTCGAGAGCCTGGACCGCACCGTAGCGTTTGCTGATGTTCGAGGCGGCGAGCACTACTGGATTCCCGCCTTGGCGCACGCCGGGACGACCGGTCCGGTGCAGATGTCGGACGCCTTGTAGAAGCCGTCCTTGACGATGGTGTCCTTGATCCGGTCGGCGGTGACCGCGATCGGGTCGAGCAGGAACGCGGGGATGTCCGCGGTGCCGTTGGCGACCTTCGCCGGCGCGGCCGGCTTCTCGCCCTTGGCGAGTGCGACGGCCAGTTCCGCGGACTTCTCCGCCTCCTGACGGATGTCGAGGTAGATGGTCATGTACTGCTCTCCGGTCAGGATCCGTTGCACCGCCGCGAGTTCCGCGTCCTGGCCGGTGATCGGCGGCAGGGTCGGGTAGCCGGCGCGCTTCATCGCCGCGATCGCACCGCCGGCCATGCCGTCGTTGGCGGACAGGACCCCGACGATGGTGTCCCGGCCGAGCGCGGTGATGGCCTGCTCCATCTCCTGCTGGGCCTTGTCCGGGCTCCAGTCGGGCGTGTCGAACTCGCGGCCGATCTGGACCTTGCCGTCGAGGACCTTGTGCGCACCGGTCTTGTAGTCGGCCGAGCTGGGGTCGGTCGGGGCGCCGTTGAGCATGACGATCTTGCCCTTGTCGGCCGTCCCGGCCTTGGTCAGCGCGTCGAGCAGGGCCTGGCCCTGCATCTCGCCGACCCGGACGTTGTTGAAGGAGACGTAGTACTCGTAGCTGATCTCGGAGATCAACCGGTCGTACGCGATGACCGGCACCTTCTTCTGCTTGGCCTGGTTCACCAGCGACGCGACCGCGCCGGCGTCGACGGCGTCGAGCACCAGCACGTCGGCGCCCTGGGCCAGGGCGGCCTCCACCTGCTGCTGTTGCTTGGCGGCGTCCTGGTCGGCGTTGGCGTAGAGCAGCTTGCAGTCGGCGCACAGCGCCTTCACCTTGGCCTCGAACAGTGGCCGGTCGAACGCCTCGTATCGGGTCGTCTTGGACTCCGGCAGGAACAACGCGATCGTCGGCGCGTCGTTGCCGGCCGGCTTGTCTTTGGCGTTGCCGCCACACCCGCTGACAGCGGTGGCCGCGACGACCACGACTGCGACGAACCATCTGGCTCTCACGGAGGGACACCTTTCCTGAGAAGGGTTCTGCAAGCATGCTGAGCCACCCGGCGAACCTTGACAAGGTCCTTTACAAATTTGATAAATGACCTTTCTTAATTGGTGTGGCACGCTGGTCAGGTGCAGACCACCGGCACCGCGAGCACGACCAGCGTGCTGCGGGTGATGAACGAGCGCGCCGTCTTCGCCGAGACCTTCCGGCTGGGCAGGGTGTCGCGCCCCGAGCTGGCCCAGCACACCGGGCTGTCGAAACCCACGGTGGCCGTGGCGCTCACCAACCTCGAACGCGCCGGGCTGCTGCGCCAGGTCGGGATGCGCGCGGGGGTGGCCGGACGCTCCGCGGTGCTGTACGAGGTGCGCCCCGAAGCGGGCTGGGTGTTCGCGGTCGACGTCGGCCGCTCCTACGTCCGCGTCGGCCTGGCCAATCTGGTCGGCACGATCGTCGCGCGCAAGGACGAGTCGTCGCGGGGGACCCGGGCCCGCGACCTCGTCGCGCAGCTCACCCGCCTCGCCGAGGAGATGGTCGCCACGGCCGGCATCACGCGCAACGACATCACGCTCGCCGTCTTCGGCACCCCGGGCATCCACGACAAGGCGACCGGCGCCCTGCACCTGGCACCGAACCTGCCCGGCTGGGACCGGCGCGGGAGCGTCGAGCGGCTGGCGGGCATCGCCGGCTCGACGTATGTGGTGGAGAACGACGTCGACCTGGCGGCCGTCGGTGAGGCGAGCTACGGTCTCGGCCGCGGCGTCCGGCATTTCGTCTACGTCTCCATCGGCACCGGCACCGGCATGGGCATCATGATCGACGGCAAGCTGTACCGGGGGTTCCGCGGCGCGGCCGGCGAGATCGGCTACCTGCCGGTCGGTGAAGGCGACCCCCTGCTGGACGCGCCCGCCGCGCGACGCCGCGGCATGTTCGAGTCGGTGGCCTCCGCCGACGGTGTGGTCGCGCTGGCGCAGCGGCTGGGCCTGCACGACGCGGCGAACGCGAAGGACGTCTTCGACGCCGCCCGCGCCGGCGACGAGACCGCGCGGCTGGTCGTGTCCAGAGTGGTGGACCATGTCAGCCACGCGCTCGCCGGGATCACGGCGGTGCTCGATCCGGAGCTCGTCGTCCTCGGCGGCGGCGTCGGCAGCCAGCCCGGCGACCTGCTCACCGCCCCGGTCGCCGAGCGGCTCCGCAACCTCGTCGCGCTGCATCCGCCCCGCATCGAGGTCTCCACACTCGGCACGGACGCCGTCCTGCTCGGCGCGCTCGCCGTCGGCCTGACCGAGGCCCGCGACCTGGTCCTCGAACGGACGGCACCCGCCCGCTGACACCGGCGACGCCGGGGCGGCGGGCCGCTGACCCACCGCCCCCGCGCTCCGGATCAAGGCACCGGCACCGAGACGGTCGGGACGTTGTAGCCGCGTACCCGCAGGTAGGCGGGCGACCCGCCCAGGTCAGCGGTGGCGTAGACCGCCGTGACCCGGGTCGACTCGCCGGGGAAGAGCGAGACGTAGTTGTCGGTGTAGGAGACCGGCACGACCTCGTTGCCGCCGTTGCCGGCGGTCACCTCTGGGCGTACGAAGAACGCGATGTTGGCCGGGCTCGTGTTGGTCAACGTGATCGTGACCGTCTCCTGCCCGCCGGCGACCGATCGGGACACGCCCGTGGTGACGCCGGTGTTGGCGGCGAGGCTGTTCAGCCCGGTGAGGTTGGCGTAGGTCTTGACGCTGGTGGAGTACCAGTTCTTCTTGTTGCCCAGCGCGTCGGCCGTGGTGGAGTACCAGTAGAGGTTGTTGCTGACGGTCGTGCCGCTGGAGTCCTTCAGCTGGAGGCGGACGAAGTAGGTCGACGTCAGTCCGGTGATCGCCGGCAGCGTCAAGATCGGCGCGGAGGCGTTCGCGGGCGCGCTGACCGCGATGCTGGTGGTGTACTTCTGGGTCAGGTCCGGGACGTTGTACACCGTGGCGGTGGCGGTCAGCCCGGTCCGGCCGGTGAGGGTGGAGTTCACGACGTATGCGTTGCGGCTGAAGTAGTCGTAGGCGATGTGGACCGGCTCGGTGGCCTTCCTGGTGCCGTAGAACGATCCGCCCGGCTTGAAGTAGTAGTCGTACAGGTTCCAGTGCAGCGCCGGCCAGGCGTTGTTCTGCATCCACCAGATGCTGCCGAACGACTGGGTGTGCTGCCGGGCGCTCCACGCCTCGAAGAACGAGCGGGTGTTCTCGTAGTTCATCACCTCGGACTTCTTCGAGTAGTCCGCGGCGCTGGTCGTGGTGCCGTACCGCCGGTTGAGGGCGGTGGTGTAGACGTCGGTGTTGTCGAAGACGCTGCCGCCCCGGCCCACGTGGTAGTTCCAGGCCGCGTTGCCGACCGGCCAGGTCTGTGCCGGGGTGAGGAACCGCGAGAGGCTCTCCAGCGGCGGCGGCGCCTCGGTGCCCTCCTCACCGGTGGTCCCGAACGCCGAGCCCTGGCGGGTGAGGTCCCACCACAGCACCGGCGGCTCCCACTTGTAGGGACCGTCCATCTTCATGCCCGCGTTCGCGTTGGACCAGGTCGCGACGTTGTCCACGGTCGGGTTCTGCCAGTGCAGGCCGGCGGCGATGTTCTTGTACGCGGTCAGATGCGCCGCCGTCGGCGGCTGGTCGCTGCCGTAGTTCCACATGAACGTGCTGGCGTGCGCGCGCAGGGCCCGCATCTGGGTGTTGAGCGATGCCTGGGCGACGGTGGTCTGCTCCGCCGTCCAACCGCTGTCGTTCTCCCAGGCGCTGCAGCAGACGAACCCCGGCATGATCATGATGCCGGCCGCGTCGGCGAGGTCGTAGAGCTCCTGGTTGCCGAGCGTCCCTTCGAGGCGGATCGTGTTGAGGCCCATGCCCTTCACGTAGTCGACGTGCGCCTTGTTCGTCCTGGTGTCCCACCGTTGCAGCAGGTCCCAGACGTACCCGCCGCCGCGGAACAGGATCGGCTGGCCGTTGACCTTGTACCCGACGAAGGAGGTGCCCTGCACCGTCGTGCGGTAGTCGGTGAACTGCCGGACGCCGAACCTGATCGTCTTGCTGTCGGACGCCGCCCCGGAAACGCTTGCCACCGTCGTGACCTGGTACAGCTCGGGGCTGCCGAACTGGTACGGCCACCACAGCACGGGGTTGACGACGTGCAGCTGCGGGTAACCGGCGGGATCGAAGACGAGCTCGCGGCGTTCCCCCGCCGCCAGTGTCACGGTCTGGCCGGCCGTGATCGTCGGCTGGCCCGGCTTGCTGATGGTGGCGGTGACGGTCGTGGTGACCGGCGCCGCCGTCGCGTTGATCGCGTCGGCGTAGACGGTGAGGTCGGCCGCATTGGTGGCGGGCAGTGGCAGGACGGTTCTGACGTACGGGTCACGGACGGCGACCGGGCCCGTCGTGTCGACGGACGTGCGGCCCCAGATGCCGGCGTTCATGTCGGGCGCCTCAGGGTTCCAGTCGACGGTGCACACCGACAGGTCGGCGCAGGCGTGCTGCGGCGGGGTCACCCGGATCGCGATGGCGTTCAACGCGCCGGGCACGATGGCGCCGGTGACGTTGTACTCGTGCGAGACGAACGTGCCGACGGCGTTCGCGTCGAGCTGCGTGCCGTTGAGCCAGACCTGGGCGCGGTAGCTCAGGCCCTGCAGCCGCAGCCAGTAGACCTGCCCGGGGCTCGCGGCCGCGGCGGTGAACTGGCCGCGGTACCACCAGTCCTGGCCGGTCAGGTCCGGCACGGACTGCAGGTTCGTGCCGGCGTAGATGTCGGTGTAGACGTTGTTCGCCACCAGCCCGGCCAGCACGGTCGAGGGCAGGGTGACCGGGCTCCAGCCGGCGGCCGGGTAGCCGACCTGGGAGATCGTGGCGCCGGTGTCGGCCAGGCCGGTGGCGGAGCGCAGGGCCCAGCCCGAGGTCAGCTCGGTGGAGCCCACGGTGGCGGCCGAGGCGCCGCCGGGGCCGAGCGCACCGATGGTCAGGACCGAGGTCACGGTGAGCAGGAGCGTGGCCAGCGCCCGCCGATACATCATCCGATTTCGTGACAATTTGCACCTCCGACGGTATGCGGAGCCGCAAGCCCGGTGGCGCTGCGGCTCCGCCGGCGGTTACGAGCCGCTCGGCCAGGTGACCTGGGTCGAGTGGTAGTAGTTGATGCCCATGACGTTCCAGCGTGGTCCCTGCGCACCGAGGCGCTGCTTGAACGCGGTGAGGTTGTGCGTGCTCCATGGCGACCAGCCCAGCTCGGCGATCGCGGGCAGCCGCGGGAAGGCCATGTACTCGATGTCGGCCGTGGTCACGAGCGTTTCCGACCACAGCGGTGCCTCGACGCCGAGCACGGCGGTCTCGCCGGCACCGGTGAGGTAGGCGCCCGGGTTCCATTCGTACGCCGTGTTCACGTCGATGAGACCGGCCCACTTCTGACCGAGCCTCGTGTTGTTGCGGTACTTCATGTCCAGGTAGGTCTTGTTGGCCGGGGACATGACCACCTTGGTACCGTTCGCCACCGCCGCGGCCAGCGGCGCGTTGCTGGTGGTGGTGCCCCAGAACTGGGCGACCGTCGAGGGCGGCAGGGTCGCGTTGGCCACGTCGTGCCATCCGACGACGGTCTTGCCGTGCGCTGCGACGATCTGCTGTACCCGGTTGATGAAGGACGAGTAGTCGGCCGCGGTGGTGGAGCTGGCCTCGTCGCCGCCGATGTGCACGTACGGTCCCGGGGTCAGCGCGGCGATCTCCCCGATCACCTGGTCGATGAACGTGTACGTCAGCTCCAGCGGCACGCACAGCGAACTGAACCCGACCTGCGTGCCCGTGTACCGGGCCGGCGCCACGCCGTCGCAGTTGAGCTGCGCGTACGAGGCGAGCGCGGCATTGGTGTGCCCGGGCATGTCGATCTCGGGAATGACCGTGATGTACCGGTCGGCCGCGTAGTTCACGATCGCCGTGTAGTCCGCCTGGGTGTAGTAGCCGCCCGGCCCGCCGCCGACCTGCGTGCCGCCGCCGTAGGTCGCCAGATTCGGCCAGGAGTTGACGGCGATGCGCCAGCCCTGGTCGTCGGACAGGTGCAGGTGCAGCACGTTGATCTTGTACAACGCGAGCTGGTCGAGGTACCGCTGGACCTGGGCCACGGTGAAGAAGTGCCGCGCCACGTCGAGCATCGCACCGCGGTGCGCGAACCGCGGGTGGTCGATGATCTGCCCGCCCGGCACCGGCCATGGTCCGGACTGGAGTGTCGCCGCGTCCGCGGTCACGGGCAGCAGCTGCCGCAGCGTCTGCACGCCGCGGAACAGCCCGGCGGGCTGGTTCGCCCGGATGGTGATCGCGCTCGCGGTGACGTCGAGCTGGTAGCCCTCGGCGCCGACGCTGGGCGGCGCACCGGTGAGCAGCAGGGCGATCCCGTCGGCCGGGCCGGCGACGGTGGTGACGACCGGCAGCGGCAGCCCGGTCGAGACCCGCAGCCGGGCGGCGAGCTGGTTGGCGATGGCCGCCGCCGGTGCGGAACCGGGCGCGGCGTAGATGGTGGTGGACGCGGTGATGCCGTGGCTGACCCCGGGCGTGGCGGTGGCCGTGACCGGGACCGGGACGACCGAGCTGAACGCGACAGCGGTCGCGGCGGCGGCGGGAGCGGTGGTGGCGGACAGGAGGGCGGCGACAACGCCGAGGCCGGTGAGGGCCCCGCCGAGTCGTCGTGGCAGGGAGGGGGTGGCCATGACGGTCCTCTCGCAGAACGCACCGGCCTACTAGGCATTTGCATTTGACGATCCCCAGTCCAGCCAGGATGGCATGGGCCCGAGCAAAGGGCAAGGTGCTTTACAAATGGCGCCCGGGTCATGCCTGTCGCGGCGGCGGCAGCGGAACCGGGATGCTCAGCGCCGTTCCCCGGCGCAGCGCTCCATGCTTCCGCGACCGGCGGGAGCGCCTGACGTCGGCGGCGATCCGGTGCGCTGCGGACATGACACGGCCCGCAGCGCACCGGGTCGTGCGCTGCGGGCCGTCGGCTTCGATTCCTGGCTACTTCCCGCCACCGGCGCGGAATGCCACCCAGGCGTCACTCATCCGCTCCGCCTGCCCGGCGGTGAACATGTTCATGCACGAGTCCTGCGAGTAGTCCATGAAGTTGTGGATCGGGTCCAGCCCGGGAGCGCTGCACGTGTCCGCGCCGACCGGGCAGTTGAACTGAGGGATGGCCTCGCGCGGGGTGTCGGCCACGTAGTCGCCGGACGCGGCGCACCCGTGCGCGAAGGTGTGCTCCAGCATCAGCCAGTGCCCGACCTCGTGCGTCAGGGTGTCGCCCTCGGCGTACTTGCCGGCCGTCCCGCCGGGCATCGACTCGTCGAGCATGACCACGCCGTCGATGTAGTCGCGGCCGTTGTTGTACCCCTTGGGGAAGTACGCCCAGCCGAGCAGCCCGCCGCCGATGTTGCCCGCGTACACGTTGAGGGTGCGGGCGTCGCCGGTGTACAGCGCCCGCTTCATGTCCCGCTCGTTCTTGCCCGGCACGACGGTGTACCAGTCGCTGTTCACCGTCCAGGTCGTGCTGGTGAGCGAGAACCGGAACGGCGTGTCGGACGCGTCCGCGGCCGTGCGACCCGCGTACGAGTCGTTGAGCACCGCCATCTGTGCCGCGATCAGCGTGTTCCACCGGTCCTTCTCGGCCGCGCTGAACGGGTGGTCGGAGATCATGTGAAAGACCGTGGGGACGGTGACGCTGCCGTTGGCCAGACGCGGCGAATCCTTGATCACACCGTAGGCGTTCGCTTCGTTCTTCGAGTACAGCTCCGGCTCCTGAGCGGTGGCGCCCATGCTCATCCGCGCCCCGCTGGCACCCGGGTCGCACGCCGCGGCTCCCGCAGAGGCATGCACGGTGCCGGCCGCACCGGCCGTGCCGGCCACGCTGGACCCGCCACCCGTCACCATGAAACTCGCCACGGCAGCGGTCATGACCGCCAGCCGTACCGTTGATCTTCTGCGCATCGTTCACCTTCCACAGACCGAGGTAAGCAGGCGGGATCGCCGCCTCCCGGCATGAGAACACGCTGCGGTGGTGACGAGAAGACTTGAGTACGGCAACCAGGGGTCGTTGTAGGGTCGACGGCCGGCTACGGCTCAGAGCTCGGCGGCGGCGGCCCGCTGCCGTTCCAGCTCCGGCAGGTGGGTGATCGAGACCCGCTCCGCCGGGCGCTCGGGCACTTCCTGGACCCGTCTCAGGGCGTAGGCGTACAGGGTGACCATGCAGATCAGGCTGGCGGTTGAGCCGGTGAGCAGGCCCCAGGCGGCGCCGGGCAGGCCGCCGTGGTCGGCGCCGAAGGTGAGGCCGCTGAGGGAGACGACGACGAAAAAGACGTACTGCACGAAGAGCATCCGGGCGCGGTGCATGCCGCGCATGGCGGCGGTGAAGGGGACCTGGAACAGGTAGAGCGCGCATTGCAGGGCGATGGGCAGGACCAGTGGGGCGGCTTCGGCGAACTTCCGGGTGTGGACCAGTACGTAGGAGACGACGGGCCAGCAGGTGAGCACCATGAGCGCGCCGACGATGGCGAAGGCGATCGCCAGTCGGCGGGTCTGGCGGCGCAGGGCGAGGGCGGCTCGGGCGCCTTCGGGGCCGGGTTCGGCGGCGTTGGCGGCACTGCGGGAGATGTGGGGGACCAGCAGGTTCTGGATGGCGGTGATCAGGTTCTGCACGGGTTGGAGCTGGACGGTTTGCACGAAGCGCAGGTTGGCCAGGTCGATCTTGGACAGGCGGCCGGCGACGATGAAGCTGATCGCCAGGACCTGGACCTGGGCCACGATGGCGGTGATGGTGAACCAGCCGGACAGCTGCCTGGTGTCGGCCAGCCAGGCCAGCGGGCTGCCCTGCCAGGGCAGCCGGTGTTCGCGGATGAGGTAGACGGTGATGCCGGCGGTGGCACCGAGGCCCCAGCCGGTGAGCAGCCCGCCGGCGCTGGAGGTGTGGGTGAGGATCATGATGACGACCACGACGGCCTGGGTGCCGGCCCAGACCAGGTCGATGCCGAGGGCTTTGTCCGGGCGGCGGTCGGCCAGATAGTCGAAGCGGGCGGTGTCGTGCAGCATGATCGGGACCATGAACGGCGCGAGCCAGATGAGCTGGCGCAGGTCGATCTCGCCGTGGCCGGGGTAGAGAGCCCACAGGACCACGAAGACGACGGTGGTGATCAGGCCGGAGCACAGCGCCGTGGCCAGGCCGTTGCGGGCCAGGCGCACGCGGGGCTCGCCGTCGTGGCGCGATGCCAGCGCGAGCAGCACGTCACCGACGATCGCCCGATTGAGGCACGTCGCGAAGTAGCCCACCGCCAGCGCCAGGGCGAGCGCGCCGAACTGCCCTTTGGGCAGCAGGATCCCACCCAGGAGGGTGTTCGCCGAGTTGGCGGCGGCGATGACGCTCTGGTCGAGCAGCCCGGCACCGGCGAGCCGGCCTCGGGCGCGCGGGATGCGCGTCCGCTCAGGCGTCCTGGGTCTGGCCGGCATGGTCAACCAGCCTCGGCAGCTGTCCGTCGGTCCGGCCCGGCAGCTGTCCGTCGGCCCGGCTCGCCAGCACCGCGGCGGGAGCGGGCGCAGCGAGCACCGGCTCGTCGTAGTGACGCTCGCCGCGGACCGTGGTCAGCACGGCGCGGACGAGCAGTTGCAGGTCGAGCCGCACGCTCTGGTGCTCGATGTAGGCGAGGTCCTTCGCCAGCCGCTCCTGCGGCGGCATGTGGAACCTCTCGATCTGGGCGATGCAGGCGATGCCGGGCCGCACCGTGTGCCGTTCGGTGTAGCCGGGCACCGACTCGAGGTGCTTGCGGACGAGCACAGTGCGCAGCGGCCGCGGCCCGACCAGGCTCATCGAGCCGCTGAGCACGTTGATCAGCTCGGGGAGCTCGTCGAGGTGCCAGCGACGGAGCCGGCGACCGACCTTGAGCGTGCGCGGGTCACCGGCGGGCGACACGACCGGTCCCGTGAGCCGCTCGGCGCCGTACCGCATGCTGCGGAACTTGAACTGGCGGAACGTGCGGCCGCCGCGGCCCACGGAGTTCTTGGTGAAGAAGATCGGCCCGGGCTCCTCGAACCAGATGAGCAGTCCGATGATCGGCCACAGCGGCAACGTGAACGCCAGGCCGACGAGAGCACCGGTCACGTCCAGGACCCGCTTGCCCCGCGGTACCGGGCGCATGGTGCAGCCCTTGTGGTACCCCAGGACCGCCTGCTGGACGGCGGGCGACGGCGGCGCGTTGTCCTCGACGATCCCGGCGGTGGCGCCGCTGAGCACGATCCCGCCGGCGAGCGATCCGGTGATCAGGATCATGGCGACCCGTGCCGGCACCTCGTGGTCGAGGCGCAGCCAGATCCACGGCGCGGCGATCAGCGCCGCGGTGACGATGAAGGCGACCCGGCAGGCCCAGGCCCGGACCCGCCGGGGGACGGAGGAGGTGAGGACGACGGCGGGCAGCAGGGCCAGCAGCAGCGGGAAGAGCAGCCACCAGATTCTCACGGGATGTCGGACCTCCAGAGCAGGCGGGCAGGCGCCGTCGTCATCGGTATGCCTTCTCCCGCTCGGCCCACATGGTGAACAGCAGCAGGATCCAGATCTCGCGGGCGTGTTCGGCCACGCCACTGAGGTGGCGCTCGACGATCTCGTTCACCGCGTCGAAGCGCAGATAGCCCTGCCGCCGCAGGATGTCCTGGCTCAGGTACTCGCGCACCAGCGGCCGGAACTCGCCGCGCAGCCAATGCGGCAGCGGGGCGTTGAAGCCCTTCTTGCCCATGGCGAGCGTCCGTGGCGGCAGCAGGCCGGCCATCGCCTGCCGCAGCAGCCGTTTCGGTTGCCGGCCCGGGAACTTCATCGAGCCCGGCAACGAGAAGGCGAACTCGAGCATCGACGTGGCCAGCAGCGGAACCCGTACCTCCAGGGAGTGCGCCATGCTCACCCGGTCGACCTTCGTCAGCACGTCGTCGGGCAGGTAGACGTGGGTGTCGGTGTACTGGAACCGGGTCAGCCGGTCGAAGCCGGCGCCGGCTTCGTAGTGCGCCTCGTGCGTGTCGTACGTGTCGCACAGCTCGGCGAGCACGTCCGGCTGCAGCAGCCGCGCCTTGTGCGCCTCCCGGAACACGACCCGCCACAGGTAGTGACTGCGGCCGGGCTCCTCGAGGGCGTTGTCGGCGAAGCGACGGGCCTTGAAGTCGAAGCTCGCCCTGGCGCTGGAGCGCGGAAGGAAGCGCAGCAGGCCCGGCACGATCCCGGCCGTCACCGCGCGCGGCAGGTGGCGGTAGTAGCGGGCGTACTTGTCGGCCTGGTACGTGAGGTAACCGGCGAAGAGCTCGTCCCCGCCGTCGCCGCTCAACGCCACCGTCACGTCCCGGCGGGCGAGGCGGCACAGGTAGTAGGTGGGCACCATCGACGGGTCGGCGAACGGCTCGTCGAAGGCCGGCAGGATGCCATCCATGACGTCCGCCGCCGTCGGTTCGACCACGAGCTCGGTGTGGTCGGTGCCGAACCTGTCCGCGACGAGGGCGGCCCCGGTGCGTTCGTCGTACGACCGGTCGGCGAAGCCCACCGAGTAGGTCTTCAGCGTGGCGTCAGGCAGTGCGCGCCGGGCGGCCGCGACGACCGTGCCGGAGTCCATGCCGCCGCTGAGGAAGAAGCCCACCGGCACGTCGGCCGCCAGTTGCTGGCGGACGCACTCGACCGTGAGGTCACGCAGGATCGCACTCGCGCGGGCGGCGGTGAGGTGGGACCGCTGCGGCACGTCGGCGAGCGCCCAGTAGCGCTGCGGCGTGCAGCGGTTGTCCTGCCAGATCAGCGTCGTGCCCGGTTCGAGCTTGCGGATCTCCCGGTACATCGTCCGCGGTGCGGGCACGTACATCAGCGACAGGTACGCGCTGAACGCCTGCAGGTCCGGTGTCCGATCGGGGATCGCGCACAGCACCGCCTTGATCTCCGAGCCGAACACGAGGCCGTCGGGGCGCTCGGCGTAGTGCAGCGGCTTCACCCCGACCCGGTCGCGGCACAGGACCAGCCGGTGGCGGGCGCTGTCGTACAGGGCGATGGCGAACATGCCTTCCAGGTGCCGCGCGAAGTCGGTGCCGAACTCCTCGTACAGGTGCGGGATCACCTCGGCGTCGTTGCCGGAGCGGAAGGTGTGGCCGCGCGCGGCGAGGTACTGCCGCAGCCTTTGATGGTTGTAGATCGCGCCGTTGAGCACCGCGTGCACTGTGCCGTCCTCGGACCGCACCGGCTGCCGGCCGTGCAGCACGTCGATGACCGCCAGCCGCCGCACCGCCAGGCCGGCGGTGGCGGTGATGAAGAAGCCATCCTCGTCCGGGCCCCGGTGGGCGAGGCTGCCACACATGGCGCGCAGCCGATCCTCGTCCACGGCAGGCCCGCCGCCGGCCACTACGATTCCGGTGATTCCGCACATGAGTCCTCCGCCTCGGTCGATCGATGAACAGGCGAGCGCGGTCAGACCGGTGCGGGTTCGGCCGGCCGGTGCGAGGGCACGGGCACGGGCGGCTCCCACAGCCCCACCTTCTGCGCCGACAGCCGCACGAGGTACCGGGGGCCGAGGACCAGGTAACGCCGCCACAGCCGGCGCGGCTCGAGGACCAGCCGCCACATCCAGGCCAGGCCGTTGCGTTGCATCCAGCGTGGTGCGTAGCTCAGCAGCCCGGCGTGATAGTCGAAGGCGGCCCCGACCGCCAGCAGCGGCATGGCGAGCAGCGGCCGCATCGCGTGGACGAACGACTCCTGCCGCGGACAGCCGAGACCGACCAGGACCAGGCGGGCTCCCGATGCGTTGATACGTTCGGCGATGCGCGCGTACTCGCCCGGCTCGGCGTCACGGAACCGCGACGGTTCGGCGCCGGCGATCCGCAGCGTCGGGACTGTCCGGGTCAACGCCCCGGCCAACTTCGCGACGGTCCGCTGCGTGGACCCGTACAGGTAGACCGGCAGCTCCTCGGTGGCCGCGCGCCACAGCACCCGGAGGGTCAGTTCCGGCCCGCTCACCCACTCGCGCAGCTCGGCCTGGTGCAGCAGGTTCAGCGCCCATCGCACCGGTTGGCCGTCCGGGACGACCACGTCGAAGGCGTTCAGCCGGGCGTTGTGCCGCCGATCGGACACCCCGATCATCACGCCGTGCACGGCCAGCGCGGTCAGGATGAACGGGCGCTGCTGCTGGGCGGCCGCGAACACCTTCGCGACCGCCGCGTCGTAGTCGATGACGTCGACCAACACCCCCATGACGCTGCGTTTTCCCGCGTCGACCAACGCTCTTCCTTTCCTCTCGCCCCGCCGGCACGCGCCGACCACGCCGGCTGGGTCGAGGCAACGAACGCCGGCCTCGACTGCGGGATGCTGAGCGCCTGTACCCACGCGGTTGCCGGCAAACGCCGGACGGCGGCAGAGCGGAGGTGACTTGCGGTGGGCGGTCGCGTGACCACGACGTCATGCCGTTGCGTCCCTCGGCCCGCCACCTGCGTTATCACCTGCGGACACGCCGTCCGGCCCGGTGAGGGCCCTTATGCTTGCGCTGACCCTTGCCGAGCCGCTGTACGACGGCAACGGCTGGTCGTCGATCGACGCCACCGTTTGTGGTTCGTGCCGGGTGGAGGCCTATGCGGGGAGGGTCTCTTTCAGGCAGAGAGAGACAGGTCGGGGCGGAGGCGGAGCGGAACCGGAGGCTGACGCCGGCATGGCCGTGGTCGTGCGGGATTCGGCGACCTGGTTGGCCGGGTTCCGGTTGGAGGGCGTGATTCGATCATCCACTGTGGACGCGGTTCGGTCCGGCCAGGCCAGATCGCAGACTCCTTGCAGGGCGCGTGCCGCATGCCGGGTGTCGAGTCCCCAGTGCGACCGGGCTGCCGCCTGGACGAAGGCTGATCGATCAACCGGCTTGCAGGGCGTCTCGGACCTGCGGGCTCGGCGGCGAGGTGACCGCCGGCGGTCGTCCGCGCACCGCGTCCCAGGCTGCCTTGCCGCTGGCGAAGTAGTCCCGCACCGCCTTGCGAGCCAGCAGGCCGGCGGCACAGCCGCCGCAGCGAGCGGTCACGCCGTCGGTGTCGATGCCCACCTGCCGGCACAGTGTCACCGCCCGGGACAGGTGGTAGGCCTGGGTGACCACCAGGGCCCGGGCGACGCCGTAGACGTCCCGCGCCCGCACGCACGTGTCGTAGGTGTCCAGGCCGTGCGGGTCGGCGACAATGCGGCGCGGATCGATGCCGAGGCCGGTCAGGTACGCGGTCATCACAGCGGGCTCGTCGCCGGACTCGCCGCCGCCGTCGCCGGATACCAGGATCACCCGGGCGCGGCCACTGTCCACCAGCGCGGCGGCGGTCTCCAGCCGGCCGGCCAGGCGCGGCGCGGGCGTACGCCGGTCCGCCGCCACCTCGCCGCCGAGCACGATGACGACGTCCGCAGCCGGCGCATCCGCCTCGTCGTGCACGTGGCCGCCCGCGGCGATCTGTGTCCACAGCCACGGCGCGCTGGTGAGCAGCAGCGCGGCGGCCGCGCCGAGCACCACCCGCCGGCGCCACCGGCGCACCGGTTTCGTCTTCTCCTGCGCGTCCGTCACGCGAGACACACTATTCGCCGGGCGCCAGGACATCGTGCCTCCGGCGGGCCTGGCCCCCTTGCTCCCTCGTCAACATCGCCGCGAAGCCAGCAGATTCCGGAAGGCGCGAGAGTTCGGATCGCGCGACCACCGTGACTCAGGGACCTGACCGGGGGGCCACGCGGCCGGCCTGAGCGTCAGGCGGCGGAGGTGCGGACCAGCGTCCTGATCTGGCGGAGCAGCACCGAGATGGCGGCCAGGTCGCCCGGGGACCCGCCGAACTCGCCGATGGCGTTGCGGGTGCGGGCGATCAATGTGGCGTTGCTCTGCTCCCACTTGTCGACGCGGGCCTCGGCGTCGTCGGGTGCCGTCGCGTTGAGGACCTCCGCCGTCAGGGCGGCCAGCGCGGCGTACAGGTCGTAGCGCAGCGCCACGCGGGCGAGCGTCTGCCAGCGGTCCTCGCTCGGCAGGTTGGAGATCTTCGACAGCAGGTCGTCGACCCGGAACCGTTCCGACAGCACGTAGTAGACCGTGGCGACCTCGTTGACGTCCTGGCTGGTCTGCGAGGCGACCTCGACGATGTCGAGGAGGCCGAAGCCGTACGTGATCCGGGCGGTCATGTCGGCGATCTCCGCCGGCAGGCCCAGCCCGCGCAGTGCGGCCGCGTTGGTGTGCAGCGCCTCGCGCTCCTGGCCGCGGAGCAGCGTCTCCAGCTGTGGCAGCAGGCGCGAGATGCCGGGGCGTAGGCGCGCGATCTCGCCGGGGACGTCGATCGGCAGGCGCCGGTTGGAGACCAGCCAGCGGACCGCCCGGTCGAGCAGCCGGCGGGTCGTCAGGTTGACCGCCGTCTGCGCCTCCGTCGGGACCTGGTTGTCGAGGGACTCGACGGCACTGCGGAGCTCGCCCAGCCCGTACACATCCCGGATCACCACGGACGCCCGGAGGATGTCGGCGGCGCCTGCCCCGGTCTCCTCGGCGGCACGGTGGAAGAACGCCGGGCCGCCGTGGTTGACGGCCTCATTGACCACCTGCGTGGTGACGATCTCGCGGCGGAGCGGGTGCTCGGCCATCGCCTCCACGAAGCGCTTCCGCAGCGGGGTCGGGAAGTAGTCGACGAGCACCTCGGTGGTCCAGTCCTCGTCGGGGAGGTTGGAGTCGAGGATCTCGTGCTCGAGGACGATCTTCACGTACGACAGCAGGACGGCGAACTCCGGCGAGGTCAACCCGAGCCCGGCCTCGGCCCGCGCGTCGAGCTCCTCGTCGGTCGGCAGCTCCTCCAGGGTGCGGTCGAGGTGGCCACGGCGCTCCAGGTCGGCGATGAGCCGCTTGTGGACCGGCAGCAGCGGCCGGGACTGCGCGCGGGCGTCACCCAGCGCGGTGGCCTGGTCGTAGTTGTCCTTCAGGACCAGCTCGCAGACCTCGCCGGTCATCTCGGCGAGCAGCGCGTTGCGGTCCTTCGGGTCGAGCGCGCCGTCGACGACCGCGCGGTCGAGCAGGATCTTGATGTTGACCTCGTGGTCGGAGCAGTCGACACCGGCGGAGTTGTCGATGAAGTCGGTCGCGACGCGGCCGCCGCCGAGCGCGAACTCGACCCGGCCGCGCTGGGTGAGGCCCAGGTTGCCGCCCTCGCCGACGACCTTGGCGCGCAGCTCCCGGCCGTTGACCCGGATGGAGTCGTTGGCCTTGTCGCCGACGTCGGCGTGCGACTCGGCGGTGGCCTTGACGTAGGTGCCGATGCCGCCGTTCCAGAACAGGTCGACCGGGGCCGACAGGATCGCGTGCATCAGCTCGTTGGGCGTCAGCGCGGTGACCGCCGCCGGGATGCCGAGCGCATCCTTCGCCTCCGGGGAGATCGGGATCGACTTCGCCGTCCGCGGGTAGACGCCGCCGCCGGCGGAGATCAGCGACCTGTCGTAGTCGTCCCAGGAGGACCGGGGCAGCGCGAAGAGCCGGGCCCGCTCCTCGAACGACGTCGCGGCGTCGGGGTCCGGGTCGACGAAGATGTGCCGGTGGTCGAACCCGGCCACGAGCCGGATGTGCCGCGAGAGCAGCATCCCGTTGCCGAACACGTCGCCGGACATGTCACCGACCCCGACCACCGTGAACTCGGTGGTCTGGATGTCGACGCCGAGTTCGCGGAAGTGCCGCTTGACCGACTCCCAGGCGCCCCGGGCGGTGATGCCCATCTTCTTGTGGTCGTAGCCGGCCGAGCCGCCGGACGCGAACGCGTCGCCGAGCCAGAACCCGTACCGCAGCGAGATCTCGTTGGCGGTGTCGGAGAACGTGGCGGTGCCCTTGTCCGCGGCGACCACGAGATACGGGTCGTCGGGGTCGTGGCGGACCACGTCGGCCGGGGCGACGACCTTGCCGCCGTCGAGGTTGTCGGTGACGTCGAGCAGGGCGGAGATGAACAGCTGGTAGCACTCGACGGCCTCGTCGCGGTCGCCCGGCTTCTCCTTGAGGACGAACCCGCCCTTGGCGCCGGTCGGCACGATGACCGCGTTCTTGACCACCTGCGCCTTGACCAGGCCGAGGATCTCGGTGCGGAAGTCCTCACGCCGCTCGGACCAGCGCAGCCCGCCCCGCGCCACCGCACCGAAGCGCAGGTGCACACCCTCGAACCGCGGTGAGTAGACGAAGATCTCGAACTTCGGCCGCGGCGCCGGCAGGTCGGGGATCGACTGCGGGTCGAGCTTGAACGCCGTGTACGACTTGGGGCGCCCCTGCTCGCCGCGCTGGAAGAACGAGGTGCGCATGGTGGCCTGGATGACGTGCAGGAAGGAGCGCAGGATGCGGTCCTGGTCGAGGCTGGTCACCGTGTCGAGGTCTTCGTTGACCGCCGCGACCATCTCCTTCGACCACTCCGACCGCGCCGTCCCGGACAACTGCAGCCGCAGGTCGAAGCGGGCCGTGAAGAGGTCGACGAGCTTCGAGGCGATCGCCGGGTACTGCAGGAGCGTGGTCTCCATGTAGTCCTGCGAGAACACCGTGCCGGCTTGGCGCAGGTACTTCGCGTAGGCCCGCAGGACGACGACCTCGCGCCAGGTGAGACCGGCCTTCAGCGCCAGGGCGTTGAAGCCGTCGACCTCGGCCTCACCGCGCCAGGCGGCGGAGAACGCGTTCTCCAGGTGGGGGCGCACCTCGGTGAGCGCCCGCGCGTCGGGCGGCAGCCGCAGCCCGAAGTCGTAGATGTAGATGGTGCCGTCGGAGCGGACGATCTCGTAGGGCCGCTCGTCGGTGACCCGCACGCCGAGCGAGTGCAGCACCGGCAGCACGGCGGAGAGGATCATGGGCTTGCCGTAGCGGAGAACCTTGAACCGGATGTCGCTCTCGGCCTGGTGGCGCCGGTAGACGTGCATGACGAGCTGTCCCGGCTCGTCGAGCAGCTCCAGCTTGGCGACGTCCTGCACCGCCTCGTACGGCGTGTGCTCGTTCTTGTACGTGTCCGACAGCGCGCCGCCATATCGCTGGTAGAGCAGCTTGCCCTGGTGCTCGTCCTGGAGCTTGTGCTCCAGCGCCAGCCGGAAGCTGTCGTCCCACAGCCGGGTGGTGTCGGAGAGCCGCTCGGTGAGACGGTGGACGTTGATGTCGCCGGGCGGGTTGCCGGGCTCGGTGCGCACGATGAAGTGGATCCGGGCGAACTTCGACTCGCCGACCCGGGTGGTGTAGTCGACGCCGATGCCGTTGAGCTCGGCGAGCAGGATCTGCTGGATGCGCAGCCGGTTGGCGGTGGTGAACCGGTCGCGGGGCAGGTAGACCAGGCAGGAGATGAAGCGGCCGTAGGCGTCGCGGCGCAGGAACAGCCGCAGCTGCTGGCGGCCGGCGAGGCGCAGCACGCCCATGACGGTCCGGAAGAGCTCGTCGGTGGTGATCTGGAAGAGCTCGTCGCGCGGGTAGGTCTCCAGCGTCTCCATCAGGTCCTTGCCGGAGTGGGAGCGCGGCGAGAGGCCCGAGCGCTCCACCACCTCGGCGACCTTGCGCTTGACCACCGGCAGGTCCCGCACGCTGGCCCGATAGGCCGCCGACGAGAACAGTCCGAGGAACCGCTTCTCCCCGACCACCTCGCCGTCGGCGTCGAACAGCTTGAACCCGATGTAGTCCAGGTAGGCCGAGCGGTGCACGGTGGCACGCGAGCTGGCCTTGGTGATGATCAGCAGGCGCTTCTCCAGCGCCTTGGCGTAGGCCTCGGCGGTCATCGAGCTCAGCACCCGCGGGTGCGTCTGGTCGGCGCGCAGGATGCCCAGGCCCGAGCCGAGCACCGCCTGCACCAGCTCCTCACCGTCGTCGCCCCTGGCCAACCGGTACTCCCGGTAGCCGAGGAACGTGAAGTGGTCGTCCACCAGCCAGCGCAGCAGCTCGACGGAGTCGGTGACGTCCTTGTCCGGCACCGGCAGCCGCGCGTCGCCGAGCTCGTCGGCCAGCGCGAGCGCCTGCCTGCGCATCTTCGGCCAGTCCTCGACCGCCTCACGCACGTCATCGAGCACCCGGGCCAGGTCGTTACGCAGCTTCTCGAGCTCGTGATCGTCGCGGATGCGGTCGATCTCGATGCGGATCCAGCTCTCGACGATGTCGCGAGGCGCGGCGTCCCCGGGCTCGAGGCCGACCCGGACCTGCTCCAGCGCGCCCAGCGGCGCCCGCCGCACGACGACGAGCGGGTGCACCAGCAGGTTCACGTCGATGTTGCGGGACGACAGCGCGCTGGTGACCGAGTCGACGAGGAACGGCATGTCGTCGGTGACGATCTCCAGCGACGTGCCGTCGGCGACACTCGTGCCCAGACGCAGTTTCAGCTCGCCGGGCACCCGCTGCTGGGCCAACTCCAGGTGCGACCGCGTGGCCTCGACCATCCAGGCCACCTGGCGACCGGCGAGCTCCTCGTCGGGCACGAGGCGCCAGTAGCGCGCGACCAGCTCGGGGTCGGCGCCCTGGGCTGCCGCCAGCGCGACGGCCTCCGCGACCAGGTGCTCCGCATCGGGCACGTACTGCTTCAGCTCGTCGTCCTCGACCGCGGGTCTGGCAGTGCCGGCGCTCACCCGGCTGGCCGTAGGCCGGTTCATCGGTTCTCCCCTCACCCACGGCGCTGTGAGTCGTCCACGGACAACCTGAGCTTCGCGTTCGACGTGCGATCCGTCTCGGCGGTGGTGGAGTGGCTCGTGGGGCGGCTACCCGCGTTCGGAGGAGGACGAGGTGGCCACTTCTTGTAGTGTCCCTCGGCCTGCTCGGACCGGCCAGGATCACCACGTGTTTCCGGCCTCGAACGCGCTGCCCAGGAATGTCCGTGGTCAGTGGCCGAGCAGCTCGCGGGCGATCGCCGCCGCGGAGTGGCCGGGCAGTGGTGCGGCGAGCCGTGTGAGGTGTTCCCGCAACATTCCGCGCAGCTCCGCGACGGTCTTCGTGGTGCCGAGCAGGCGCAGGAAGTCCGGCACGCTCCAGACGATGAGTGCGCCCTGCCGGGACAGGTACAGGCCGATGCGGTCGATGCGGTACTGGTCGGCGTAGTCCAGCAGCAGGTAGCCGGCGAGCTGGTAGATCTCGTCACGGCCCAGCCGGCGGGGTTGGATGGCGGCCTTGCAGTCCAGCAGGATGCCGCCGAGGATGAAGTCGGCGTCGGCGCCGCCGATGTCCTGGCTGCCGTGGAACGTCGGGCCGCAGATGCGGTCCTCGACCGGCAGCGCGCGGAACGCCGCGAACGGCGCTTCGGCGAGCTTCATCTGACTGCTGATGTCGTCGACCGCGTACTCGGGTACGGCGGCGGTGAGCGTGGCGAGGGTGGTGACCGCAGTGGCGTTGGCGAGCATGCTGTACCGCCGGATCTCGCCGGTGCGGTAGATGTCTTCGTAGTAGGCGGCGACGAAGCACAGCCGGCACAGGGTGTCTTCGTCGAGCTCGGTGGCTCGGGCCAGATGGGCGTCGACTGCGGACAGCAGATCCTGACCGGCCGACCGGAGGGCGGCCCGGATCGGCGTCGGCGGCGCTCCCTTGAGTGGGATGGGGCCGCCGAGGGCGTCGATGCCGCTGCGGACCGGTTCGCCGAGCGGACTGCCGAGGGCGAGCCTGAGCCGGAGGTCGATGGCGTGGCCGAGCGCCGACCAGTCGGGGTGTTTCACGTCGATGGGCTGGACCGGGTGGGGAAAGCCGGCGATCTGCTGAAGGTAGTCGCGCACCGGGCCGGCGCTGTTCGGCAGGTGCTCCGTCATGAACCGCGAGACCGGCGACTGCGGGTACCGCAGCTGAAGGGTCAGATTGAGGTTGATCATCGAATTTCCCGCCGCGGTGCCCTCCTTGGCCGTGTCCGCCATGCCCTGCTCGTAGTCGTCGATCCAGGTGAGCCCCGCCGGGTCGAGGTGGTGCCGGGCGCGGGTGACCGCGACGTAGATCAGGCGGGCCTCGCTGGGGCGGAGCGGGCGCTGCATCCCCTGGTCGTCGACGGGTGGCGCCATGAAGCCGTCGCCGACGCGGACCCGTGGCCATTCCCGGCCCTTGGCCTTGTGCACCGTGGACACGGTCACCTTCGCGGACCGCTCGTCCGTGAGGCGGTCCACGGCGTTGATGATGAGGTCCGGGCCGTACGTGTCGACCAGTGTCACGATCGCTTTGAGATCCTGGCCGGCGGTGTCGTGCTCGGCGTACTCCTGCACATCACCCCACGAGGTGAACAGGAACAACTCCGGGTGACTGGTGCGCCGGCCGGACTTCAGGTCCTGCGCCGCGCGCGCGACCTTTCGCAGGGCGTCACCACCACCGGTCAGCGCCACCGGGACGCCCTGGTCCAGGAACGCGAGGACCTCCTGCATCGCATCGGCGTTGCCCCGGCACAGCACGGCATCGACGTCCGGCGCCGGGCCGACGTGGGACGCGCCCTCCGCACATCCGGTCAGTTGCAGGTCCGACTCGGCGTGCCTGAGCCAGCGGTTCGCCACCCGGGCGATGGGCGGCCCGAACCGGAACGACTGCGTCAGGTGCAGGTGCTGTGCCGGGAAACCGGTCATCACGTCCCGGGCGCTGCGCCAGCCGTAGATCTGCTGCGCCGGGTCACCGACGCACACCCGCTGCGCGCCCTGGGCCAGGAACACCTCCTCCAGCACCGGGTTGGTGTCCTGCGCCTCGTCGAGCAGGACGAAGTCCGCGTCGAGGGTGGGCTCGGTCAACGCCCACATCTTCATGTAGTGGTCGTGCTCGAACCGCAGTACGCCGTCGCGTGCGCAGATGTCGTCCCACGCCTTCCGTGCGAACGGCAGCAGCGCGCCGGCAACGTGGTCCTGCGCCCGCAGGTCCAGGCCGTTGACGGGTTCGAGGTGCCGTGCCATCACCTGCCGGTCGGTGCTGTAGCAGAACCGGCGGATCATGCCCATCACCAGACGCGCCTGGTGGCCGCGGGTAACAGGACGGGAACTGACCCACAGGTCCCGGTTGATGCCCAGCAGCCGCGCGGTCTCCTTCGCGGGAATGCGTGCGGAGGCGTTCAGCCGCGTCTGGTAGGCCCGCCCGACGGCTTTGTGCGCCAGTGAATGCGCCGTCCGGCAGTCGACATTCGCGCCGAAGCGTGCCCGGGCGTCGTCGGCGATCGACCGGTTGAACGCCACGTACAGGCCACGCCTGCGGGTGGCGTTGGCCATCAGTACCAGCGTGGACGTCTTGCCCGTCCCGGCTCCCGCGACCAGGGCCAACTCGTTGCCACCCGCGAACAGGTCCCGTGCGGCCAGTTGCTCTTCGGTCGGCTTGACGGCCATGTGGTCCTTTCACGGGTCGGCCCACGTTCCTACCGCGATCCACAGAGATGCTGCCGAGCCCATCGTCGCCCGTCAACTCGATGAGCCTCCGGGCCCGCGGGAGGGGCCACGCTCGGTGACGGTCTGTCGCGTGAACGGGCCGCCAGTGGGTAGGCGGCAGGTATGAAGATCGGTGTGATCGGCGCCGGCAAGGTCGGTTCCACGCTGGCTCACCTGTGCACCGCGGCCGGCGACGACGTCGCCATCGCGAACTCCCGGAGTCCGGAGACCCTGCGTGACCTCGAGTTGCAGCTCGGCCATCACGCACACGCCGTCACCGCCGAGGAAGCGGCCCGCTACGGCGACGTCGTGATCGTCGCGGTGCCGTTCGGGCATTACCAGGAGCTGCCCGCGGACGCTCTGGCCGGCCGGACGGTGATCGACGCGACCAACTACGACCCTGAACGCGACGGGCACGACGAAGAGCTGGAGCGCGGCGATGTCACCAGCAGCGAGCTGATGCAGCGGCACCTCGCCGGCGCGCACGTGGTCAAGGCGTTCAACGCGATGCGCTGGGACCACCTGCGCGACTACGGCCGGTCGGCCGGGGCGTACTTCCGGTACGGCATTCCGGTCGCCGGCGACGATCCGGCCGCCAAGTGGCGTGTCCTCGACCTCGTCGAGCAGATCGGCTTCGAACCGGTCGACGCCGGCTCGCTCGCGGAGGGTGGCCGCAAGTACCAGCCCGGCACGGAGGCCTACGCCGAAGACCTGGGGGCCGATGTACTGCGCGCCCGCATCGGCATCGAGGGCACCTGAGCCCGCCGGCCGGCACGAAAAGCCGATTGAGCCGGCGGGTGCTGGTTATCCGGGGTCCGCATGGGTAGCGGGGGGCCTGGCAGCACCTGACGGGACGGTCGTGGGATGCCCGGGTGACGGACCCGGGTGACGGGACGGACCGGGGACGACGGCCGCCGGGCCGTGAGAGAAGAGTGGCGCATGACTTCCGGCACGAACGCCGGCCTGCTCTCCCGCCGTGCGTGGACGCCGCCGTGGTGGTGGCGGCGCGCGCTCGCCGGGCCGTCGGCGTGGCCGCGACGCGTCGCCGTGGCCGTGCTGGCCTGCGCCGGGCTGCTGATCTCGCTGCGCCTGGCGTTCTTCCAGTACGGCCTGGTGCCGGCCGTGTGGGAGCCGTGGTTCGGCGACGGCAGCGTCCGCGTGCTGGAGTCCGGCTTCTCCCGGGCGCTGCCGGTGCATGACGCCGCGCTCGGCGCCGCGGCGTACCTGGTCGAGTTCGTGCTCGAGCTGTCGGGCGGCACGACCCGGTGGTGGCGGCGGCCGTGGCTGGTGGTGCTGCTCGGGCTGGTCGCTGGCGGCATGGCGGTGGCCGCGCTGTTCCTGGTGGCGTTGCAGGCCTTCGTGATCGGCGCGTTCTGCACGCTGTGCCTGGTCTCGGCGGCCATCTCGCTGGTCGTCCCCCTGTTCGTCGCCGAGGAGGTGGCCGCGGTGTGGCGGCAGCTGCGCCGCGCCCGCCGGTACGGGCGGTCCTGGGCAGCGGCGCTGCGCGGAGGAGACATGGATGCGCACTGAGGCGAAGGTGTTCAGCGTGATCGCCGGGTTCCTGCTGACCGCGGCGGTCGTCTACCTGTGGTGGACCGGCAGCGGCTCCGCCGACCACCCGGAGATGGCCGGCGGCCTCGCGCTGGGCCTGTCCGGCGTGCTGAGCCTGATCTGCGGCAGCTACTTCTGGCTGGTCGCCCGGCGCATTCCGCCGCGCCCGGAGGACCGGCCCGAGGCCGAGATCGCCGACGGTGCCGGCGCGGTCGGCTTCTTCGCCCCGTCCGGGTTCTGGCCCTTCGGCATCGCTGTCGCGGTGGCCACCGCGGCGGTCGGTCTCGCGCTGAGCCAGTGGTGGCTGGCCGCCGCCGCCACGATCGGCGCGCTGCTGGCCACGACCGGCCTGGTGTTCGAGTTCTATGCCGGCGCCCCGGAGTCGCGGTGAAGCGCCGGCCGCCCCGCGCCGTGCGCGGGGCCCGGGCGGTGGACGAGCGGTTCCAGGCGGCCACGCCCCTGCGCCGGGTGGTGAACAAGGTCTTCCCGGACCACTGGTCGTTCATGCTCGGCGAGCTGGCGCTGTACTCGTTCGTGATGCTGGTGCTGACCGGCATCATGCTGGCGCTGTTCTTCGACCCGTCGATGCGGGTGATCAGCTATGACGGCTCCTACGTGCCGCTGCGCGGGATGCCCATGTCGGCCGCCTACGAATCGACGCTGCGCATCACCTTCGACATCCGCGGCGGGCTGCTGCTGCGGCAGATGCACCACTGGTCGGCGAACCTGTTCATGGCGGCGATCGTCGTGCACATGACCCGGATCTTCGTCACCGGCGCCTTCCGCAAGCCGCGCGAGGCGAACTGGATCATCGGCATCATCATGTTCTGGCTCGGCTTCGTCGAGGGCTTCGCCGGCTACTCGCTGCCCGACGACGGCCTGTCGGGCACGGGCCTGCGCATCGCGGCCTCCATCGTGGCGTCGCTTCCGGTCGTCGGCACCTGGGTGTCCACCTCGCTGTTCGGCGGCGAGTTCCCCGGCGAGGTGATCATCGGCCGGCTGTACATCGTCCACGTCCTGCTGGTCCCCGGGGCGCTCGTCGCGCTCATCAGCGTGCACCTGGGTCTGATCGTCAAGCAGAAGCACACCCAGTGGCCGCGGACGGGGCACACCAACGCGAACGTCGTCGGCGAGCGGATGGTGCCCGGGTTCGCCGGGCGCTCCACCGGGCTGGCGCTCATGGTCTTCGCCATGATCGCCGCGCTCGGCGGGCTGACGCAGATCAACCCGGTGTGGCTGTTCGGCCCGTACGAGGCCGCCGTGGTGTCCTCGGCGAGCCAGCCCGACTGGTACGTCATGTTCCTCGACGGCGCGCTGCGGCTCATGCCGCCGTGGGAGTTCCGTGCCTTCGGCTACACCCTGTCGCCGGTCTTCTGGCCCGGTGTCGTGCTGCCCGGGGTGCTGACCATGCTCGCCATCGGCTACCCGCTCGGCAGCGCCTGGCGGCACCGGGGCCAGGGGTACCGGAACCTGGCGCAGCGCCCCCGTGACGCGCCGACCCGCACCGCGGTCGCCGCCATGGCCGGCACCTTCTACCTGGTGCTGACCGTGTCGGCCGCCAATGACCTCATCGCCTACAAGTTCCAGATCAGTCTCAACGCGCTGGTCTGGGGCGGGCGCATCGGCGCGCTGCTGCTGCCGGCGCTCGCCTTCGCGGTCACCCGCCGGCTCTGCCTGGGATTCCAGCAGCAGGACCGCGAGCGGCTCGCCCACGGACTGGAGACCGGTGTGGTCATCCGTACCCCTGCCGGCGAGTACCGCGAGATCGAGCAGCCGCTCGCCGACGCTGACCAGCTGCCGCTGCCGTACGCCGGCTGGGTGGTGCCGAAGCGCATGCAACGCGTCGGCGCGGCCCAGCGGGCGCTGGAGAAGAGCGTCGATGAGTGACCGTTCGGTCCTGCCGATCGACCCGGTGCACGCCCCGAGGCTGCCCGGGCCGGTGCGTCGCGCCGTGCCCGGCTCGCGGGTCGTGCGGTTCCTGGCGACCACGGACGCGAAGCAGATCGGGGTCATGTACCTCGTGACGTCGTTCGGCTTCTTCGTGCTCGGCGGTGTGCTGGCGCTGCTGATGCGGGCCGAGCTCGCCCGGCCCGGCCTGCAGCTGCTGTCCCCGGAGCAGTACAACCAGCTGTTCACCATGCACGGCACGATCATGCTGCTGCTGTTCGCCACCCCGCTGCTGTTCGGGTTCGGCAACTACCTGGTCCCGTTGCAGATCGGCGCCGCCGACGTCGCGTTCCCGCGGCTCAACGCCCTCGCGTACTGGCTGTACCTGACCGGCGGCATCGTCACCGTCGCCGGGTTCGCCACCCCGGGCGGGGCCGCGGACTTCGGCTGGTTCGCCTACGCGCCGCTCAACAGCCACACGCACTCACCCGGCGTGGGCGGCGACCTGTGGGCGATGGGCCTGGTGGTGGCCGGCGTCGGCACCGTCGTCGGCGCGGTCAACATGATCACGACCGTGATCACGCTGCGAGCGCCCGGCATGACGATGTTCCGGATGCCGATCCTGACGTGGAACATCTTCATCACCGCGCTGATGGTGCTCATGGCGTTCCCCGTGCTCACCGCGGCCCTGCTCGCGCTCGAGGCGGACCGCAAGTTCGGTGCGCACGTCTACGACCCCGCGGGCGGCGGGGCGCTGCTGTGGCAGCACCTGTTCTGGTTCTTCGGCCATCCCGAGGTGTACATCGTCGCCCTGCCGTTCTTCGGCATCGTCACCGAGATCCTGCCGGTCTTCGCCCGCCGGCCGGTCTTCGGCTACAAGGGTCTCGTCGGCGCCACCATCGCCATCGCCGTGCTGTCCATGAGCGTGTGGGCGCACCACATGTTCGTCACCGGGCAGGTGCTGCTGCCGTTCTTCTCGTTCGTGTCGTACCTCATCGCCGTGCCCACCGGCGTGAAGTTCTTCAACTGGATCGGCACCATGTGGCACGGCCAGCTGACGTTCCAGACGCCGATGCTGTGGTCGCTGGGCTTCCTGGTGACGTTCCTCTTCGGTGGCCTGTCCGGAGTGCTGCTCGCCTCGCCGCCGATGGACTTCCACGTCTCCGACACCTACTTCGTCGTCGCCCACATGCACTACGTGCTGTTCGGCACGATCGTCTTCGCCGCGTTCGCCGGCGTCTACTTCTGGTTTCCCAAGATCACCGGCCGGATGCTCGGCGAGCGCCTCGGCAAGTTGCACTTCTGGCTGACGTTCGTCGGGTTCCACACCACGTTCCTGGTGCAGCACTGGCTCGGCACGCAGGGCATGCCCCGCCGCTACGCCGACTACCTGGCCACCGACGGCTTCACCGTCTACAACACCATCTCCAGCATCGGCGCGCTCATCCTGGGGCTCGCGATGCTGCCGCTGGTGTACAACGTGTGGTCCTCCTACCGGTACGGCCGCACCGTCGAGGGCGACGACCCGTGGGGCTTCACGAACTCACTCGAGTGGGCCACCACCTGCCCGCCGCCGCGGCACAACTTCACGAGCCTGCCGCGCATCCGCTCCGTCCGGCCGGTGTTCGACGCCAGGCACGGCGAGATCGCCGGCCGGGAACACGGCAGCCCGGACCCGTCGGGCAAGGAGGCGTGACGTGGCCGCCGTGACGAGCGAGCGCACGGCGCCGGTCTCGGTGGCCGCGGGCGCGCCGGGTCAGGATGTGACGTCGCGCCGCGCGGAACGGTTCCGGGCCGCGTGAGCCGGCCGCATCCACCGCCCGGCGGCCTCACACCGCAGGTGCTGCGGCAGTACGCGCTGCTGGCCGACGGCCGCCGTGGCGCGCTCATCGGCCCGCGCGGCGACGTGGCCTGGCTGTGCGCTCCGGCTTGGGAGTCGGAGGCCGTCTTCACCGACCTCCTCGGCGGCGCGGGCGTCTACACGGTCACCCCGGCCGGCGACCGGTTCGTGTGGGGCGGGTTCTACGAGCCGGGCACCCTGGTCTGGACCAGCCGCTGGATCACCACCGACGCGATCATCCACAGCCGCGAAGCCCTCGCCCTGCCCAGCGAGCCGCACACCCTGACCCTGCTGCGGCGCGTGGAGGCGATCCACGGCACCGCGGTGGTGCGGCTGCTGCTCGACGTGTGCGCCGGGTTCGGCCGGCAGCCGTTGCGCGACCTCATCCGCGACGAGCGCGGGTGGACCGGGCGCGCCGGCGACCTGTACGTGCGCTGGTACGGCGCCCCGCGGGCGCAGCCCGACGCCTCCGGCGTCCTGCACGGCGAGCTGCGCCTGCCGCCCGGCGGCCGCCACGACCTCATGCTGCAGCTGTCGACCCGGCCGTTCACCGGGCCGGCGCCCGACCCGGACGTGGTGTGGTCCGCCACGGCGGCGGCGTGGCAGGCGGCCGTGCCCGCCACCGGGGACGGCTTCGCCGGCCGTGACGCCCGGCACGCCCGTGCGGTCCTGCACGGGTTGACCACCGCGGAGGGCGGCATGGTCGCCGCCGCCACGACCTCGCTGCCGGAGCGGGCCGAAGCCGGCCGCGGCTACGACTACCGGTACGCCTGGATCCGCGACCAGTCCTTCGCCGGGCACGCCGCCGCCGTCGCGGGCGTCGACGGGCTGCTCGACGCGGCCGTGTGCTTCGTCTCGCAGCATCTGCTGGCCGACGGGCCGCAGATGGCTCCCGCCTACGTGGCGGGGTCGGGCCGGCCGGTGCCGGACGAGCAGGCCGTCGGCTTCCTGCCCGGCTATCCCGGGGCGCCGGTGCGCACCGGCAACTGGGTCAACGGGCAGTTCCAGCTCGACGCGTTCGGCGAGGCGCTGCTGCTGCTGGCCGTGGCGGCCGGCCGGGACCGGCTCGGCGCCGACGGCCGCCGGGCCCTGCACCTGGCCGTCGACGCCATCGCCCGGCGATGGCGCGAACCCGACGCCGGCATCTGGGAGCTGCGTCCACGGCTCTGGACCCACTCGAGGCTCACCTGCGTCGCCGGGCTCCTGCGCGCGGCCGACGCGGAAACCGGATCCACGGCCGCGCGCTGGCGTGACCTGGCCGGGTCCATCCTGGCTGACACCGAGGCCACCTGCCTGCACCCGACCGGCCGGTGGCAGCGCGCACCGGACGACCCCCGCGTCGACGCCGCCCTGTTGTTCCCCGGGATCCGCGGCGCCGTGCCACCCGGCGACCCCCGTACCGCCGCCACACTCGCCGCCGTGAAGGCCGACCTCACCGAGGACGGCTACGTGTACCGGTTCCGGGCTGACAAGCAGCCGCTCGGCAGCATGGAGGGCGCCTTCCTGTTGTGCGGCTACGGCATGGCCCTGGCCGAGCACCAGGCCGGCAACCCGGTCGCCGCCGTCCGCTGGCTCGAACGCAACCGCGCCGCCTGCGGCCCGCCGGGCCTCTACGCGGAGGAGTACGACGTCCAGCAGCGGCAGCTGCGCGGCAACCTGCCTCAGGCGTTCGTGCACGCCCTGTTCCTCGAAACCGCCGCGACCCTGCCCGATCCGGCCGGCTGAATCCGGCCAGCTGCCGGCACCTTGGCCGCCCGCTCGCCTGCGTGGACCCCGAGCCATGGCCCGGGCCCATCGTGGTGGCGGGCCTGAGGGGCACGGGTGAAATCCGGGGTGGCGGCAGGGTGCACGGGACGGGCCGCGACGTGCCGGCCGGGCCGGGGCGGGGCGGACGGCCACGCCGGGCTGTAGCGTGAGTCGAATGTCGGTCTGATCGCCTCTGGTCAGGATCAAACCTTTGCTGCGCAGACCCTGGTCGACCCCGCTCGTCGTCGCCGCCGTGTCGGTGGCCGCCGTCGTCGGTCTGGGGAGTTCGGGCCTGCTGCCGCCGCGGTGGACGCGGTTCGTCGACGACGCGGGGCAGTTCTCCGCCGCGCTCGCAGCGACCCTTGCCTGCTGGATCACCGCGCGCCGGCACCACGGCAGTCAGCGGTGGTGGCGGGTGTGGATGGGCGCCGCGACGTGCTGCTGGATGATCGGGCAGTCCCTCTGGTCCTGGTACCGGCTGTTCAACGACATCGTGCTGCCGAGCCCGTCGCTCGCGGACGCCGGGTACCTCATGCTGCCGGTGTTCGCGCTGCTGGCGGTCAGCACCCTGGCCGCCGACAGGCCCGCGCAGGGCGCCGCGCGCCGCCCTCGGGGAAACCTGGTGCTGACGCTCGACGGGCTCATCGTCGTGGGTGCGCTGTTCGTGCTCACCTGGGCCACCACGCTCGGGGCGGTGGTGCGGGCGGGCGGGGCCACCACGCTCGCGTACTCGGTCGCGATCGCCTACCCGGTCACCGATCTGCTGCTGACCATCATGATCATCCTGCTCCTCACCAAGACGGTGGCCGCGCCGAACCGGGTGCAGCTGGTCATCCTCGCCGCCGGGCTGTTCGCGCTGTCGTTCTCGGACAGCGCCTTCGCGTATGCGGTGGCCAGGGGCGCGGACAGCATGTCGCCCCTGGCCAACTCCGGGTTCGTCGCCGGGCACGCGCTCATCGCGGTCGCCGCGCTGACGCCCGTCCAGGAGTCACCGCACTGGCCGGGGCGCCCGCGCGCCCGCCTGGGCCACCTGATGCTGCCCTACCTGCCGGTCGCCGCCACGGGCGTGCTGCTGATCGTGCAGCTCGTCAAGGGCGTCGTGATGGACAGCGTCGAGATCGTCGCCGAAACCATGGTCATCGTGGTGCTGATCGTCCGGCAGGGGGTGGTGCTCGTGGAGAGCGCCAACCTCGTCGCGTCGCGGACGCGGCTCGTGCTCGCCGCCGACCAGACCCGCCGGCGGCTCGAGCGCGACCTGCACGACGGTGTTCAGCAGCGGCTCATCTCGCTGGGGCTGGAGGTGCGCCGGGTCGAGGCGACGGTCCCACCGGAGTTGGCGGGGCTGCGTCAGGACCTGTCCACCGTCGTGGACGGGCTGAACGACGCCGTCAACGACGTGCGGGAGCTCTCCCGCGGCGTCCACCCGGCGATCCTCGTGCAGGGCGGCCTGCGACCCGCGCTCCGCGGGCTGGCCCGCCGCTGCGCCGTCCCGGTGGAGCTCGACCTGCAGGTGGACGGCCGGCAGCCGGAGCCGATCGAGGTCGGGGCGTACTACGTGGTGGCGGAGGCGCTGACGAACGCCGTCAAGTACGCCCAGGCGACGGTCGTCCACGTCGCCGTGTGCGTGCAGGGTGGCTACCTGCACGTGACGGTGAACGACGACGGTCTCGGCGGCGCGGACCTGAAGCTCGGCACCGGTCTCATCGGGCTGACCGATCGGGTCGAGGCGTTGGGCGGCACGCTGACCGTCGAGAGCCCGGCCGGCCGGGGCACCCGCCTGCAGGCCGCGTTCCCTCTCGGTGAGCCGTGACCAGGCCCGGATTCCGGCGGAACCATGCGGCGCGCGTGCGGGAGCGGTCGCCCCGCGTGCGGCGGGTGAGATGTCACCCCCGGCGGGTGGTGTTGATGGTTGTCGGGAAGGCGAACGGTCGGACGTGTGCATGTCGGACCGGTGCGGACACGGCCCAGTCCCGGACTCACGACCTCGCTGACCGGGAGACCGCATGACGGTGACCACCAGTGTTCGGCGCCGGCTCACGGCGTGGTTGCTGCCGCCGACGCCGCCGCCGCTCCTCGCCGGCATCCTCGTCGCCGCGATGGTCATCGCCGCCGAGACGGCCGTGATCGGGCTGCTGCACTTCGCCCACCCGCAGCAGCCGCCGACCGCCGTCATCTACATCCTCGGCGTGCTGGCGCTGACCACCGTGTGGGGCATCTGGCTCGGCGTCGGGACAGCGTTGGCCAGCACGCTGGTGTACAACTTCGTCCACGTGCCTCCGGGCGGCCTGCACCTGACCGCGGCGCAGGATCTCCAGCGGGCCGTGGTCTTCGGGCTCGTGGCGCTGGCCAGCGGCGGCCTGGCCGATCTCGCCCGGGCGCGCGCGGTGGAGGCGCAGCAGCGGGAGGAGGAGGCGGACATCGCCGCCGAGGTCGCTCGCAGCGTCCTCGGCACGGACGAGCTGCCGTCGGCGCTGCAGGCCGGTTCGCAGCGCCTCGCGGCCCGGCTCGGCCTCCCCAGCGCGTCGATCGAGCTCGGCGACGCACCGCGCCTGGAGAAGGTCGCCGGCGCGACCGTGCTCGGGCTGGGTGGCGCCGCTCGCCGTCCTGTGCGGCTCGTCGTGCCGGACGACACCCCACCGGTGACGCTGGAGCGCCTCCGCGACCGGCTCGGCTCCGCACTGAGGGGGATCGTCGCCACCGCCCTGGAGCGTCAGGCGCTCATCGACACCCTACGGGCCAGCCAGCAGGCTACCGAGGCACTGCTGGAGGAGCAGGCGGCGCTGCGGCGGGTGGCCACGATGGTCGCCGCGGGCGGGCCGCCCAGCACGGTGTTCGCGGCCGTGACGGCCGAACTGCACCGCCTGTTCCAGGGGTTTCACACCGCATTGCTCCGGTACGAGCCGGACCGTACCGTCACGGCGGTCTCGGAGCGGGAAAAGGACGGGCGGCTGCTGATGCCCGGCCGTCCGAACCTGCCCATCGAGGGCGACAGCATCGTGGGCACGATCCTTCGCAGCCACCGCACCGCACAGATCGACTACGAGACCGCCGCCGGGTCGATCGCCGAGGAGCTGCGAGCCCGCGGCGTGCGCCGCGGCCTCGGCGTGCCGATCATGGTCGACGGTGAGCTCTGGGGGGTCACGCTCGTCCTGTCCTTCCAGCCGGAGCCGGTGCCGGCCGACGCGGAGAACCGCCTGCTCGCCTTCACCGAGCTCGTCGCCACCGCCATCGCGAACACCGAGAACCGCGCCCGGCTCGTCGCGTCCCGCGGCAGGCTGGTCGGTGCGGCGGACGACGCGCGGCGCCGCATCGAACGCGACCTGCACGACGGGCCGCAGCAGCGCATCGTCGCGCTCGCCCTGCGGCTGCGCATGGCGGAGGACGCGACCGTGGACGACCTGCCGACGGCGCGGCGCCTGCTGTCCGACACCGTCACGAGCCTCACCGAGATCCACGAGACCATGACCGACCTCGCCCGCGGCATCCACCCGGCCCTGCTGACCCAGGGCGGGATCTGTCCGATGCTGCGCACGCTGGCCCGCCGCAGCGTCGTGCCGGTCGAGCTGCGGCTGCAGGTGGCGGGCCGGCTTCCGGAGCGGGTGGAGGTGGCCGTGTACTACGTGGTCTCGGAGGCGCTGACCAACGTCGCCAAGCACGCACGGGCGCCGGTCGCCTATGTCACGGTGGACGCGGACGAGCGGCACATCTGGCTGTCCGTCCGCGACGACGGTGTCGGCGGCGCCGACCCGGGCCAGGGCACGGGGCTCGTCGGCCTGCGCGACCGCGTTGAGGCGCTGGGCGGCCGGTTCGGCGTCGTCAGCGCGCCAGCGCAGGGAACGACCCTGACCGCGGAGATCCCGCTCGCCGAGCCCGAGGCGTCCGCCGCCGCGGAGTCGTTCCCGATGGTCGCCGCCGGCTGAGGACCGGCAGGCCGATGGCGTGACGCTCAGCGGGCCTCGCGGTGGCGGAGGCGAACGGTTGCGATGAAGTCGGTCAGGGCGTCCAGGTCCTCCAGGGCGTGCTGGTTGAAGTCGGCGGCCACGCCGTACTCCGTCTCGATGGCGTCGACCAGGCGGATGATCGCCAGCGACGACACGCCCATGGCGACCAGCGAGCAGCCGGCCGTGGCGACGTCGTGCGGGGTGAGCCGGTCGTCGCAGGCCCGCGAGACGGCGCCGGCCAGCCAGGCACGGATCCGGGTGCGGGCCGGGGTCTGGTCGGTCCAGACCCGCTCGACGTGGTCGAGGCACTCCTCCCGGCTGCCGCGGTGGCCCTCGGCGACCCAGCCGGCCGGCAGGTCGTCGGCCACGGGCCAGACCGAGTACTGCTCGTCGGCGTTCATCACGACGCGGTGGTCCATAACGGTTCCCCTCACGATGGGCGGTGGGTGGCGGCGTGCGCCGCCGCGTCCAGGGCCTGTTGGATGTCGGTGGCCGGCGTGTCCAGCACGGCCAGGCCGACCAGGTCGTCGGCGAGGGCGTCGGGCACCTCGTCGTCGAAGCGGCGCAGCACCCGCAGCCCGACCGCGGCGACGGCGGCGACGGCGATCGCGAACACGGCGAACATGAGGCCGAGGCCGCGCTGCGGCCCGGTGCCGAACACGGGGCCGAGGCTGCTCGCGAGGGGGCCGCCGGCGCGCAGCAGCGGGCCGAACAGTTCGGCGCCGAACGGTGCGACGATCCCGAAGCCGATCGGCATCGTCGACCACGCGATCAGCGTGTTCAGGGAGAACACCCGCCCGTGCAGCCGCTGCGGGACCTTGACCTGGATGATCGTGGTGTACACGCCGTTGAGCAGCGTTAGGGCCAGCGCGAGGCCGAGGGCGCCGGCGCCGATCAGGACGAGGTTCTCGCGGAGGCCGGTGACGAGCGCGCACACGGCCAGGCCGAGCGTCGCGACGAGAACGCCGAACATCCGCCGGTGCTGCGGGCCGCCCCAGGCGGCCATCACCAGGCCACCCAGGAACACGCCGAGCGCGGAGACGAAGGACACCTGGCCGACCTGGCGCAGCGTGCCGAACGACAGGACCAGCGGCGAGAGCATCAGGAAGAGCGCGGACAGCGGCACGTTCAGGACGGCGAACCAGAGCAGCATGCGACGGAAGTTCCGGTTGCCCCAGACGTACCGGAAGCCGCCGGCGATCTCCGCGCGCAGCGTCTCGTGGCGGCGCCACGGCATGGTGGCGGGGAACCGCACCGCCAGGACGACGACGACCGCGACGAGGTAGGTCGCGACGTCGAGCGTGAGGATGCCGCGCAGTCCGATCGTGGCGAGCAGGCCGGCGCCCAGCAGCGGGGCGAGCAGCTGGGCCAGGCCGGCCCCGAGCTGGCCGATGCCGGCCGCGTGACCGAGCAGCCGCTTCGGCACCAGTTGCGGGATCGCGGAGGTGTACGCGATGCGCTGGAACGACAGCGCGACCGACAACGCGACCGTGGCCGGATAGAGGGCGGCGACGCTGAGCTGCCCGGCCCAGAGCAGCGCGGCCAGCACGGCCTGGACCCCGCCGGCGGCGAGGTCGCCGGCGAGCACGATGCGGCGCCGGTCGTGCCGGTCGACGAGCGCCCCGGCGATCGGCAACGTGATCAGACCCGGGACGAGGCCGAGCACCGCGAACAACGCGAACTGCGCGACCGACCCGGTGGTCAGGTAGATCCAGACCGGGATCGCGAACTCGGTGAGCGCGGACCCGAACATCGACGCCAGCTGGCCGGCGGAGACGGCCGCGAACCGGCCGAGGCTCGGCTGCGGTCCGGCGGCGGCCTGCCCGTCCGGCGCGGCGCGGTCGCGCGACCCGCTGTCGTGTGACACCGCGTGCCGGAACCAGGTGCGACCGGGCTCGTCGGCCGGCGCCGACGGTTCGAACATGGGCGTGTCGATGATCTCGGCGATCTCGGCGGCCCGGTACTTCAGGAAGAAGTGGCCGGCCTCCCGCAGCACCACGACGGCGCTGTCGTCGGACAGGAAGTGCCACTCGCGGAACCGTTCCTCGTAGAACTCGGTGGCCGGGTCGCGGGTGCCGACGACGGTGACGAACGATGCGCGCAACCGCTCGGCACCGGTCGCGTACATCTCGGTGTAGTACCGCTCGGCGTCGACGGAGTCGCGGCGCAGGTTGCGCACGATGTGGCGGGCCTCCGCCGGGTCGAGGCCGCCGAGGTCGGCGCCGATCGAGGTCAGCCAGTTGTGGTAGATCCGGTCGCCGCGCAGCGACTCCATCCGCGCGACCTTGGACAGCGTCCGGGCCAGGCGGCCGCGCGGCTCGGCGAACGGGAACATCGCGCCGATGTAGACGGTGCGCACGTCGCGGCCGGCCGCCTCCAGCCGCCGCGCGAGGGCGATGGCGAGGGCGGACCCGACGGCGCAGTGGCCGTACAGGCTGACCGGTCCGGCGACCGTCGCGACGATCTCGTCGACGCAGCGGTCGATGAGCGCGCCGAAGTCGAGCCGGTCCTCGATGACGCCGACGTCGTGACCGGGGATGGCGACCGAGTACACCGCGTACCGCTCCGGCAGCGCGTCCGCGAGCGGCTGGTACACCACGGCGCTGCCGCCGCCGAACGGGACGCACACCAGCGAGATGTCGGCCCTCGGGCGGTTCGGCGTGAGCCGGCGGATCACCGCCCGCGGGCCGTCGTCCGGCCGGTCGATCAGGGCGGCGAGCTCCCGCACGGTCGGGTTCTGGAACAGGTCGATGACACCGACCGCGGCCCCGGTCCTGCGGAGCCGGGCCACCACCTGCGTCGCCAGCAGCGAGTGGCCGCCGAGGTCGAAGAAGTCGTCGTCGGCGCCGACCGCCGGTACGTTGAGCACGGCCGTCCAGACGTCGGCGACGACCTTCTCGGTCGGGGTGACCAGCGCGCCCCCGCCGCTCGCCGCGCGGACCGGGGCCGGGAGGGCGCGCCGGTCGAGCTTGCCGTTCGCCGACAGCGGCAGCACGTCGAGCTCGACGAACGCGGCCGGGACCATGGCGTCGGGCAGCAGCCGCTTCAGCGCGGCGCGGTCGGGCGCGGCACCGACGACGTACGCGACGAGCCGCTGGTCGCCGGGCCGGTCCTCGCGGACGACGACGGCGGCGTCCCGGACGCCCGCCTGCTCGCGCAGCACCGCCTCGATCTCGCCGAGCTCGATGCGCTGGCCGCGCAGCTTGACCTGACCGTCGATGCGGCCGAGGAACTCAAGGGTGCCGTCCGGCCGCCAGCGGGCCAGGTCGCCGGTGCGGTACAGCCGGGCGCCGGGCGCACCGAAGGGGTCGGGCACGAAGCGGTCGGCGGTCAGCCGCGGCCGCCGCAGATAGCCGAGCGCGACCTGTACACCGCCGATGTGCAGCTCGCCGGGCACACCGACGGGCTGCGGCCGGAGCCGGTCGTCGAGGACGTGCAGCGTGGTGTTGGCGACCGGGGCCCCGATCGGCACCCGGTGGGCGTCCCCGAGCGCGGCGGCGGTGACGGCCCAGGCGCTGACGTCGATGGCGGCCTCGGTCGGGCCGTACAGGTTGTGCAGCTCGGCGCCGGGCAGGGCGGCCAGGCAGCGGCGGGCGAGGTCGGCCGGCAGCTCCTCGCCGGAGCAGACGACGGCGCGCAGCGTCGCGCCTGCGGGGATCGTCTCCTCAGCGAGGAAGGCGGCGAGCATCGACGGCACGAAGTGCAGGACGGTGACGCCTTCGCGGTCGATGAGGGCCCGCAGGTATGCCGCGTCGCGGTGCCCGCCCGGCGTGGCGAGGACCAGGCGGGCGCCGATGACGAGCGGCCAGAAGAACTCCCAGACGGACACGTCGAAGCCGGCCGGGGTCTTCTGCAGGACCACGTCGCCGGCCGTCAGGTGGAAGCGTTCCTGCATCCAGGTGAGCCGGTTGACCACGCCGCGATGGGCGTTCGGCACGCCCTTGGGGCGGCCGGTCGAGCCGGAGGTGTAGATGACGTAGGCGGCGTCGCCGGCGGTCGCTGGCGATGAAATGTTGAAATTTCGGATATGTCGGTGAGCGGAGCGACCCGACATATCCGGGGTGGCGGAGTGATCCGAGAGGTCGGCGGTGGCGGAGCCGCCCGAGAGCCCTGCGGTGGCGGAGCGAGCCGACATGTCCGAGGTGGCGGAGTGGGCCGGGAGATCCGCGGTGGCGGGCATGGAGTGGACCCGGAGATCCGCGGTGACCGGCTGGGGAGCCGTCGCGCCGAGGCGGTCGAGCCGGATCACCGGGCAGCCGGCGAACGAGGCGTCGAGCCCGTCCGGCGGGTCGAGGACGAGCACGGCACGCAGGTCCGCGTCGGACGCCATGAAGGCCAGCCGCTCCGCCGGATAGTCGGGGTCGAGCGGCACGTACGCGGCCCCGGTGCGCAGCACGCCGAGCAGCGCGCCGGGCAGCTGGAGCGAGCGCGGCGCGCACACGCCGATCCGCGTGCCCGGTCCGGCGGCGACCGGCCCGAGCGCGGCGGCCACCCGGCCGGCGTACCGGTCCAGCTCGGCGTAGCTCCACGTGGTGCCCTCGAACGTCACGGCCGGCGCGGCCGGTGCGGCGGCGACCCGCGCGGCGAACAGGGCGGGCAGGGTGGCGCCGGCGTCGAACGGGGCGGCGGTCGCGTTCCAGGCGGCCTGCGCCGCGCGTTCGTCGTCGTCGCGGAGGTCGAGCGCGGCGACCGGCGTCAGCGGGTCGGCGACGGCGCCACGCAGGAGCGCGGTCAGGTGGCTGACGAGGCGCCGCACGGTCGCCGCGTCGAACAGCGCCGTGTTGTGGATGAACTGGCCCCACAGGCCACCGTCGGCGGTGTCGCTGATGTACAGCTCGAGGTCGAACCGGGTCGCCCACGACCTGATCTCGTACCCGTCGAGGCCGTCGCCGCCGCCCGCGCCGTAGTTCTGCACCGCGAGCAGCGCCTGGAACAGCGGGGACCGGGACACGTCGCGGGGCAGGTTGAGGTCGGCGACGACACGCTCGAAGGGCGTCTCGGCGTCGGCGAACCCGGTGAGCGCGGTCTCCCGCACCCGCAGCAGCAGCTCGCTGAACGTCGGGTCGCCGCTCAGGTCGACGGGCATGGCCAGCGTGTTGACGAAGCAGCCGATGAGGTGCTCCAGCTCCGGGGCGCTGCGGCCGGCGACCGGGGAGCCGATCGTGAGGTGGGTCTGGTGCGCGTGCCGGCCGAGCAGGCAGGCGTACGCGGCCAGCATCGTCATGTACAGCGAGGCGCCGTGACGGTCCGCGAGGGCCCGGACGCCGGCCGCGAGACCGGCGTCGAGCTCGAACTCGACGCTGCCGCCGGCGTAGGTCAGCTCGGCCGGGCGCGGCCGGTCGGTGGGCAGCGCGAGCGGCTCGACGCCGTCCAGGCGCCGCGCCCAGCGGGCGACGTCGGGCGCCGGCCGATCGCGCTGCCAGGCCGCGTAGTCGCCGTACTGGACGGGCAGATCAGGCAGGTCGCCACCGTCGTACGCGGTCATCAGCTCGCGCAGCAGCAGCGGCACGGACCAGCCGTCGATCGCGATGTGGTGCACGGCCATGGCCAGGATCGCGTCGTCCGGTGCGAGCCGGATCAGCGCGGCCCGCAGCGGCTGCTCGGCGGCGAGGTCGAACCCGCGGGCGTGCACCGCCTCGACCGCGGCCCGGGCGGCGGCCTCGTCGGCGGCGTCGACGACGGCCAGGTCGACGGCCGGGTCCGGGTCGACGACCAGCGTCGGCACCCCGTCGTCCCGGGCCGGGAACCGGGTCCGCAGCGCCTCGTGGCGGGCGACGACGCGACGCAGCGCCGCGGCCAGCCGGTCGGCGTCGATCGGGCGCCGGACCCGTCGTGCCACCGGCACGAGGTAGGCGGGGTTGCCGGGCGCGTACTGCTCCATGAACCAGAGCCGTTCCTGCGCGTACGACAGCGGCGGCACCGTGCCGGGCGGCCGGGTGGGGACGGTCCGGTTCGCGGTGCGCCGGCGCAGGCGTTGGGCCAGCAGCGCCTGGCGGGCTTCGTCGACGGTCATCGGGTCTCCGCTTCCAGCAGGCCGGCCACCTCGTCGTCGCTGAGCTCGGCCAGTTCGGCGAGCAGCCGCTGCTCGACCGCGGCGGCCAGGTCGGCCAGCCGGCGGTGCGTGAAGAGCAGGCGGATGGGCAGGTCGAGGCCGGTCATGGCGCGCAGCCGGGCGGCCACGCGGACGGCGAGCAGCGAGTGCCCGCCAAGGGTGAAGAAGTCGTCGTCCACGCCGGCGCGGTCGAGGCCGAGGACCTCGGTCCAGACGTCGGCGATCAGCTGCTCGGCGTCGGTGCGCGGCGGCTCGGACGGTGCCGGCGGGCCGTCGGCACCCTCCGGGGGTGGTGGCAGGGCCCGCCGGTCGATCTTCCCCGTGGCGGTTCGGGGGAGCGCGTCGACCGCGACCCAGCGGTCCGGCACCAGGTGGCCGGGGAGCCGGGCCGCGAGCCGGGCCCGCAGTGCGCCGGCCGGTGCGCCACCGGCCACGTACGCGACCAGGGCGCCGTCGTGCGCGACGACCACCGCACCGGTCACGCCCGGGCTTTCCAGGAGGTGGTGCTCCACCTCGGCCGGTTCGATCCGGAACCCGCGGACCTTCAGCTGGTCGTCGAGCCGGCCGGCGAAGTCGAGCCGGCCGTCGGCCCGCAGCCGCACGCGGTCGCCGGTCCGGTAGTAGCGCGCGCCGCGCCCTGATGGAGGCCATGTGACGAACCGCTCCCGGGTGAGGTCGTCCCGGCCGAGGTAGCCGTGGGCGAGGCCGGCGCCGCCGAGCAGCAGCTCGCCGTACGCGCCTGGGGGCACCGGGCGCAGGCCGGCGTCGACGACCGCGGCGCGCACGCCGGGCAGCGGCACGCCGATCGCCGGCGGGCCGGTCGTGTCGTCCGGGCCGAGGTCGGTCGCGGTCGCGATGATCGTGGCCTCGGTGGGGCCGTACGTGTTCACCAGCCGCACGGTGTCGCCGAACCGGGTGCGCCAGCGGGCCACGGCCGCCGCGTGCACCGCCTCGCCGCCGAGGATCACCAGCCGCAGCCGGGGCGGCCAGGCGATCGCGTCGATCTGGGCGACCAGGTCGTGCCAGTACGCGGTGGGCAGGTCGAGCACGGTGACGTCGGCTCCGCCCGGGCCGGCGAGCACGTCGGGCAGGCTGAGCGGGCCGTCCGGCAGCAGCCGCACCGTGGCCCCGGCGCCGAGCGCGGGCCAGATCTCCTCCGCGTGCGCGTCGAACGCGAGCGGCGCGAACTGGACGACCGTGTCGCCGGGGCCGAGCCGGTAGTCGCGGCGCATCCAGCCGACCCTGGCGGCGAGCGCCTCATGGTCGACGACGACGGCCTTCGGGGTGCCGGTGGAGCCGGAGGTGTACAGCACGTACGCGGCACCGTCCGGGGTCGCGCGGTCGACCGCCGGCAGCGTCCCGGAAGGCGGCGCGAGCACCCGGAGACCGTCGGGCCAGGGCGCGTCCCCGACGGCCAGCCGGGCTCCGCTGCCGGCGACGAGCGCCGCGATCCGCCCGGCCGGCTGCCCCGGGTCGATCGGCAGGTACGCGCCACCGGCCCGCCAGATCGCCAGCAGCGCGACGATCGTGCCGATGTCCCGGTGCGCGGCGACGGCGACGACCGGCGGACCAGCGACGGCCGCCGCCCGTATCGGCCCGGACAGTGCGTCTGCCAGTGCGTCTGCCAGTGCGCCGGCCAGTGCGTCGGCCCGGCGGTTGAGTTCGGCGTACGTCAGCGACTGCGCACCGCAGCGGACCGCGACCGAGTCCGGCGCCGCGAGGCGGGGCAGCCCGGGAGTCAGCGGCTGCGGCGGGGAAGGTGCCGGGGCGGCGAGGGAGCCGACGAGGGCCTCGTCGTCGGCGGTCAGCAGCGGCAGCGCGCCGACCGCGACGCCCGGGTCGGCGGCGATGCCGGCGCACAGGATCTCGAACCGGCGGGCCCAGCGGTCGACGGTCGTCGCGTCGAGCAGGTCGGTGTCGTAGCCGAAGACGAGCGTCAGGCCGTCGGCGGCCCGCCACGCCTCCAGCATCAGGTCGAACTTGGCCTGCCGGTAGCCGGAGTCGAAGAACGACGCGTGCAGGTCGGCGAACCGGTCGACCGGGGTGCCCTCGTCCTGGGTGTGCAGGACGAACATGGTCTGGAACAGCGGGACCGCCCCGGCGGCGAGGCGCTCGAACGGCGCCTCGGCGTGGGTCAGCGCGTCCAGCACGCACTCGCGGGCCCGGCCGAGCAGGCCGGTGAACGGCTCGGCCGGGTCGACCTGGTCGCGCAGCACGACGGTCCGGGCGAAGTAGCCGACGGCCCGCTCGATCTCGACCCGGTCCCGGGCCGCCAGGGTCGAGCCGACCAGGACGTCGGACTGGCCGGTGTGCCGGGCGAGCAGCACCTGATAGGCCGCGAGCAGCACGGCGAAGAGGCTGGTGCGGGCCTGGCCGGCCAGGTCCTCGAGGCGGGCGGTGACGCCGGCGGGCAGGTGGGCGCCGAGGAACGCGCCGCGGTGGGTGGGCTCGGCCGGGCGGGGCCGGTCGGTCGGCAGGTCGAGCACGGCCGGTCCGGCGAGGCGGTCCCGCCAGTACGCGAGGCCGGCCTCCTGGTCGCCGTTGTTCGCCGGTACGGGTGGCAGCGGCGCCAACGGACGGCCGGCGTAGAGCGCGGCGAGGTCCTCCCGCAGCACGTTGAGCGACCAGCCGTCGCCCGCGATGTGGTGCACGACCAGGCAGAGGACGTGGTCGTCGGGGGCGAGCCGGAGCAGCGAGGCCCGCACCGGTGCGCCGCCGCGCAGGTCGAACGGCGCGTTCGTCCGGTCCGCGACGGCGGCCCGGGCCGCCGCCTCGGGCTCGGGTGAGGACTCCAGCGCGAGCTCCTCGAACGGCACGGTGGCGGGCCCGACCTCGACGGCCGGCTCGCCCCCGACCTCCGGGTAGGCGCACCGGAGCGCGACGTGCCGGTCGGCGAGGGCGTCCAGGGCCCGCCGCAGCGCGCCGCGGTCCAGCCGGCCACGCAGGCGCAGCACCAGGAACATGTTGTACGAGGCGTCGTGCGGGTCCAGCCGCTGCAGGAACCAGAGGCGGCGCTGGGCGTCCGACAGCGGCGGCGCACTGCCGGGCGCGCCGGCACCGGCGTCGAGGGAGGCCGGGAGCCGCCGGGCGAGGGCCTCGACCGCCGGATGGTCGAACAGGTCGCGGACGGTCAGGCCGGGCAGCCGCGCCGCGACCTTGACGGCCAGCAGCGAGTGCCCGCCCAGCGCGAAGAAGTCGTCGTGCGCCCCCACCGCGACGCCGAACACCTCGGCGAACACCGCGGCGACGCGCGTCTCGGCCGCGGTCCGCGGTGGCACGTACGCGGCGGCGGCGGACGGTCGCGGGTCGGGCAGGGCGGCCCGGTCCACCTTGCCGTTCGGGGTGAGCGGCAGCGCGTCGAGCACCGTGACCGTGGCCGGCACGGCGTAGGCCGGCAGCGTGGCGCGGGCCGCGTCCCGGATCGCGCCGGGGTCGACGCCGGCGCCGGGGCGGGCCGTGACGTACGCGGCGAGCGCGTCGTCGCGGACCGCGGCGACCGCGGCGGCGACGCCCGGGCAACCGGCGAGCACCGTCTCGACCTCGCCCAGCTCGACCCGGTGGCCGCGCACCTTGACCTGGGTGTCGAGCCGGCCGAGGAATTCCAGGGTCCCGTCCGCGAGCCGGCGGGCGCGGTCGCCGGTGCGGTACATCCGTGCTCCGGGCGGACCCCACGGGTCGGGCACGAAGCGGTCGGCGGTCAGCCGCGGCCGCCGCAGGTAGCCGAGCGCGACGCCGGCGCCGGCGATGACGAGCTCACCGGGCACGCCGGCGGGCACGGGCCGCATCCGCCCGTCGACGACGTACACCCGGGTGCCCGGGATCGGGCCGCCGATCGTGACGGCCGCCGGGCCGCCGGGCACCGGCCAGTACGTCGACCAGATCGTCGTCTCGGTCGGGCCGTACACGTTGGTCAGCCGGCCGACCTTGCCGCGCAGCTCCGCGGCGAGCGGCGCCGGCAACGCCTCACCACCGACCAGCGCGGCCGGCACGTCGTGGTCGAAGCCGGCGGCGAGGAGCATCCGCCAGCCGGACGGGGTGGCCTGCACGTCGGTGACGCCGGTCGCGGCGATCAGCGCCCGCAGCGCCGTCCCGTCGCCGGTCTGCGCGTCGCCGGCGACGACGACCCGGCCGCCGCGGCTGAGCGGCAGGAACAGCTCGAGACCGGAGATGTCGAACGACAGCGAGGTGAGCGCGAGCCACGCGCGGCCGGCCTGCGGTCCGGTGACGTCGGCCATCGCGGCGACGAACGCGGCGAGCGCGCCGTGCGGCACGACCACGCCCTTGGGCCGTCCGGTGGACCCCGACGTGTACAGCACGTAGGCCGGGTCGTCCGGCCCGGCGGCGGCCGGGGCGACCGCGCCGCACGGTTCCTCGCCGGCGGCGTCGATCAGCAGCGTCGCCGCGCCGAACCGGTCGGCGAACGACGGCTCGGTGAGCACCGTGCCGACGCCGGCGTCGGCGATGACGAACGCGAGCCGGTCGGCCGGGTACGCCGGGTCGAGCGGCAGGTAGGCGGCGCCGGCCCGCCAGACCGCGAGGAGCGCGACCACCATCGCCGGGCGCCGGGACAGCCCGACCCCGATCAGCGGCCCGCGTCCGCGGAGGCGGGCGGCGAGCCGGTCGACCTCGGCGTCGAGGTCGCGGTAGGTGAGGTCGGCGCCGTCGCCGGTGACCGCGACCGCGTCCGGCGTGGCCCGGGCCTGCGCCCGGAACAGCTCCGCGACCAGCGGAGTGGTCTGCCCGGCGCCGGTGTCGTTCCACCGGGTCAGCGCCTCGCGCCGCTCGTCGTCGTCGAGCAGGCGCAGGTCACCGATCGGGGCGTCGGGCCGCCGGGCCGTGTCGTCGAGCAGGACGAGCAGGCGGCGGATCCACCGCTGCGCGGTGCCGGGGCTGAACAGGTCACGGTCGACCGTGAGCACGCCGACCGCGGCCGCGGGGCCCTGGATGACGTCGAGGGACACGTCGGTGCGGGCGACGTCGAACGGGTGGTCCAGCAGTTCGACGTCGAGGTCGCCGAGGCGCGGCCGGTCCTGCTCCTGCCGCAGGTACATGATCATGGCCTGGAACAGCGGGGTGCGGCTGCGGTCGCGGGGCGCGCCGACCGCCGACACCACGCGTTCGAACGGGGCGGCGTGGCTCAGCGCGCCGAGCACCGTCCGGCGGACGGCCCGCAGCAGCGCGCGGAACGTCGGGTCGCCCGACAGGTCCGTCCGCAGCACCAGGGTCTCGGAGAAGCAGCCGACGCGGTCGTCGAGGTCCGGGTCGTCGCGGCCGAGGACCGGCGTGCCGAGGCAGACGTCGTCCTGCCCGCTCATCCGGCCGAGCAGCAGCGAGAACGCCGCGACCAGCGCGGTGTACACGGTGGTGCGCTCGGCCCGGGCCACGGCCTCCAGGCGGCGCAGCAGGTCGACGGGGAGGTCGAAGACGACGGAGCTGCCGCGGCCGCGGCGCACCGGGGGGCGGGGCCGGTCGGTCGCCAGGTCCAGCACCGGCGCGCCGGCCAGCCGTTGCGTCCAGTACCCGAGGTCCGGCGCCCGGGCGGCGCTGCCAGCGGGCACCGGTGGCAGCGCCGGCAGCTCCGCCGGGGTGCCGGTGGTGTACGCCCGGTACAGCGCGTCGAGATCGCGGCGCAGCACCTGCAGCGACCAGCCGTCGGCCGCGATGTGGTGGGCGGCGAGCGCGAGCACGTGCTCGTCCGGGCCGACGCCGATCAGCAGGCAGCGGAGCATCGGGCCGGCGGCGAGGTCGAACGGGCGCGTGACGAACGCGGCGACCAGGTCGCGGGCGTCGTCCAGGCCGGGCGCGACGGCGGTCTCCAGCCGGACCTCGCCGGCCGCCGGCGCCAGCACGGGCGCGTCGTCGGCCGGCTCGACCCGGCTCCGCAGCGTCTCGTGCCGGCCGGTCACCGCGTCCAGCGCGCGCTCCAGCGCCGTCCGGTCCAGGCGGCCGCGCACGTGCAGGACGAGCGGCAGGTGGTACGACGCGTCGGCCGGATCCAGCTGGTGCAGGAACCACAGCCGCTCCTGGGCCGGCAGCAGCGGTCTCATCGCGGCTCCTCCTGCAGCGTCCGGGCCAGCGCGGCCAGGAACCGCGCCGCCTCGCGGCCGTTGACGACGCGGTGGTCGTAGGCGAGACCGACCTGCGCGACGGTGCGGGTCGCCGGCCGGCCGTCGTCGCCGAGGTACAGCTCGGGCCGCGGGGCGGTGACCGCGACCGCGCACGTCTGGCCCGGGAACACGATCGGGATGGCCAGGCTCACGTGGGCGTCCTGATGGAGGGTCAGCGTGATGGTCGCACCGTCCAGTTCGGACGGACGGAACGCGCCGCCGGCCGCCGTGACCCGGAACCTGGCGAGGGCCCGGGCGATCTCGGCGACCGTCGCGGTGCCGGCGTCCCGGACCACCGGCACGTACAGGCCTTCGCCGAGATCGACGGTGACGCCGACGTGCGCGGCGCCGGCCGGGTGCAGGGTGTGGCCGTCGTCGTCGAGCCTCGCGAAGCACCCCGGGTGCTCGGCGTGCACCGCCCCGATCGCGGCGACGAACAGCTCGGCGAGGCCGACGGGCCGCCGCACCGCGCGGGTCAGCCGGGGCATCCGCTCCAGGGCGGCGTCGACATCGATCGTCATCGCGGTGTACGCGGCCGGGACGGTGGCGTGCGACCGGGCCACCGTCCGCGCGACCGCACGCTGGTTGCGGGACAGGCTTGCCGTCGCCGCGGGCGGTGCTGGGCTTTCGGCCGCCGCGGGCGGCGCTGGGCTTTCGGCCGCCGCGGGCGGCGCGGTGGTTAGGGCGTCGATGTCCGCGCGGCGGACGATCGGGCGGCCGAGCGCGGCGACCTGCTCGGCGGTGACGCCGAGTTCGGCCATGCGGGCGCGGGCCGGCGCGGTGATCGTCGGGCCTTCGCCGCCGGCCGGTCGCGGGGCCGGTGCCCCGCCGCGGGCGGCAGGGTCGTCGAGGAGGGCGATGACCTGACCGGGGGCGATCTCGGCGCCGGTCACCACGCGGTGGCGCAGGACGCCGCCCGTCGCGGCGGTCAGCTCCTCGACCGCCTTCGACGTCTCCACCTCGGCGACCGGGGCGCCGGCCGGCACCGCCTCGCCGTCCGGGGCGAGCCAGGCGAGCAGCACGTAGCTGTCGTCGTTGGTGTTGAGCTTCGGTACCGCGATCTCAGGCACGGACGGTCCTCACCAGCGCGTCGTAGATGGTGCCGGCGCTCACGAGCACCTGACGCTCCAGGTGCGGCGCGGCGGGGATGACGGCGTCGGCGCCGTGGACGAGCGTCACGGGCGCGGCCAGATCCGCGAAGTGGCGCGCATGGACGTGATGCGCGACCTCGGCGCCCCAGGTGCCGCCGGCGGTGCCGTCCTCAGCCACCACGACGTGCGGGACGGGCGGCAGGTCGAGGCGCACCGGGTACAGCCGCGAAGGGACCACCAGCAGCCCGGCGATCTCCTGCTCGATCAGCAGCATGCGCAGCGCGGTGAGGGCACGCTCGGCCATGCCGCCCGGCGCGATCAGGACCAGCTCCGGGCGTTCCCCGGTCCCGGCGTACGCCACGCCGTCGCGCACCTCGACCGTGAACGGGGCGGGCACGGTGTACATCCGGCGGGTGTAGAGGATCTTGTCCTCGACGAACACGCACGGCTGCCCGAGCGCCAGCATGTCGGCGAACACCTCGGCCGCGTCGCGGAACGGCGACATCTCGAACACGGCGAGGCCGGGCACGCCGATCAGGTGCTTCGTCAGGGTCTGGCTGTGCGTCGGGCCGTAGCCGCGGCCGCCGCCGCTGGGGCAGCGCACGACCATGCGCATCGGCAGCCGCTCGCCGTACATGGTGACGGACTTGGCGGCGAAGTTGACCAGCGGGTCGAGGCCGAGCGTGAGGAAGTCGGCGAACATGTACTCGACGATCGCGGTGTCGCCGGCCAGGGCCAGGCCGGCCGCGATGCCGGTGATGGCCGACTCGCTGATCGGGGTGGACAGCACCCGGTCCGGGAACCGGGTGGAGAGCCCGCGCGCGACCTTGAACGCGCCGCCGTACGGGTCGAGGAGGTCCTCGCCGATGAGATAGGCCCGCTCGTCGCCCGCCAGGACCGCGTGCAGCGCGGCGTTGATGTTCTCGGCGACCCTCATCGGCCGGCCCACCCGGCCCGGGCAGGCATCTCGGCGACGCGGTCCGGCCGCGTCCGGCCGCTCAGCCCGGCCTGGGTAGGTGTCTCGGCGACGGGCGTCCGGCCGGTCCACCCGCCCTGGGCGGGTACCTCGGCGACGGGCGTCCGGCCGGTCCACTCGGCGGCCGGGCGGGCGGACACGTCGGCGACGACGCGGGCGACGCGGTCGCGCTGGGCGCGGTCCAGGTCGGGCGCGGCGGCGGCCACGGCCGGGTACCAGTCGGCCAGCGCCGCGACCTGGCCGGCGGGGCGGGTGTCGTCGCCCTTGCTGTGCGGGCCGAGCCGCGGGGCGCGGAACTCGGCGATCAGCGGTGCGCCGGTTCGTACATGGGCGATCAACGGCGCGAGCTCCGCCCGGATGCGGGCCGGGCCGGTCGCGGTGACCAGCGTGTGGGCCAGGCCGAACGCGGCGGCGCGCCCGGCGACGGTGCCGGCCATGGCGTGCTCGGTGGGCGTCGACTGGGCGATGCCGTTGTGCTCGACCACGACCAGCAGCGGCAGGTGCCACAGCGCGGCGATGTTGAGTGCCTCGTAGACCGCGCCCTCGCCCCAGGTGCCGTCGCCGATGTACGCGCAGGCGAGCGCGCCCGGCCGGTGGCGGCGCAGGTGCAGCGCGAGCCCGGCCGCGACCGGCAGGCTCTCGCCCTGCACCCCGGTGGAGAGGTAGCCGCGCCGGTGGAGGTGCTGGCTTCCGCCGGCGCCGTGGCACACGGCACCGGCCCGGCCCATGATCTCCGCGAGGAGCCCTTCCGGGTCGTCGAACCGCGCGAGGTAGTGGCCGTGCCCGCGGTGGTTGCTCAGCACGTGGTCGTCCGGTTCGAGCAGGCCGCTCACGGCCACGGGCACGTACTCCTGGCCGAGGCAGGTGTGCGTGGTGCCGGACAGTTCGCCGCGCGCGAAGAGGTCGAGCAGCGCCGTCTCGAAGTGCCGGATGAGCAGCATCGCCGCCCGGTCGGACGCCTCAGTGCGCGCTGACGGCATCCACGACTCCGTTGACCGTCGGGTGGTCGAAGAACGTGTCGATGTCGACGTCGATGCCGAGCGTCTTGCGCATCCGCGCGATGATCTGCGTCGCGGTCAGCGAGTCGCCGCCCAGGTCGAACAGGTCGTCGTCGGGGCCGATGGCGTGGTCGCCGAACACGTCGCGCCAGATGGCCAGGACCGGCTCGACGAGCTCGCCGCCGCGTGCCGGCGCCGGCGCGGCGGCCTGAGCCTCGACCGTGACGGGCGGTGCGGTGGTGTTCGAGGTGCCCGGGGCGACCAGGTCGCGCAGCCGGGTGTCCGGAGCGGCGGCGACCCGGGTGAGCACCGCGCAGAGGTCGTCGGCGAACCGTGCGGCGACCGGCGCCGCGGCGGCCGAGTGGCGCAGCCGGGCGGTGACCGTCGTGCCGTCGTCGACCGCCTGCAGCTGCAGGTCGCCACGCACGCTGCCGGCGAACGCCAGCCAGTCGACGGCCGCCGGGGCGCCGTCGAACCGTGGCGCGGCGCCGACCCGGCGGTAGCTGACCGAGACGGGCGCGATCGCGGCGTGCGGCCGCAGCCGGCGCACCGCACGGGCGAGGGGCACCGCCCGGTGCGGGTACATCGCGCGGAGGGTCGCGCGCAGTCCGGCGGCGAACTCCGCGAACGGGGAGTCCGGGTCGGGCCGCGAGTCGACGGGGAGCTCGGTCGCGAACGGGCCGACACCCGACGCGCCGGGCTCCCGGGTGGACACGTCGACGCCGGTCGTGACGCGCGGGTTGCCGTGCCCGCCGAGCAGGGCGTGGACCGCGGCCAGCAGCGTCTCGAACCGGGTCAGCCCCGGCAGGTCAGGCACGGGCGGCTCGAACGCGTGCACCTGACCGGCCCCGTGGTCGCGCCCGGTGAGGACGTGGTCGCCGACGACCACGGGCAGCGGCTCGGCCCACCGGCCGGACCAGAACTCCTCCGCCGCGGCCCGGCCGCCGGCCAGCCGTGCCGCCTCGGCGGCGAGCTCTTCCGCGGCGGAGCGCGGCAGCGGGGCCGGGATCTCACCGGCGTAGAAGGTGGCCAGATCCCGCAGCAGCACCTCCTTGGAGAGCCCGTCGAAGACCAGATGGTGCGCGGTGACCACCAGCACCCGGCCGAACAGCGCGAACCGGACGAGCGGCCCTGCACCCAGGTCGAACGGGCGCGTGGCCTCCTCCTCGACCGGCTCGTCCGGCCCCGCCACGCGCAGGACGGGAGCGGTGGCCCGGGTGAGGTACGTGACGCCGTCGCGCTCGGCGACCGCGACGGCCAGCAGCGCGTGCCGCTCGGCCACGGCCGCGCAGGACTTGGCCAGCAGCCCGGCATCCGGATCGTGGGCGAACGTGACGACCAGCGGCATGTGGTAGGCGGTGGGGACGGTGCCGGACACGGCGATCCACATGCCGTGCTGGACCGCGGACGCCTGGATCATGTCAGGCTCCTTCGCAGGGATCGTTTGTCGACCTTGCCGCCGCGGTTGCGCGGAAGCCTGTCCATGACGTGGACGAGGGATGGGATCTCGTGCGGCGCGAGGCGGTCGGCGAGGAACGCCCGCAGCGCCGGCGGGGTCAGCTCCGCGTCGCCGCTGACCACGATCACGGCGGCCAGCTCGACGCCGAGCACCTCGTGGGGCAGCCCGACCACGGCGGCGTCGGCCACCGCCGGGTGCTCGTGGATGGCCGCCTCGATCTGCAGCGTCGACACCCGGTGGGCGCCGGTCTTGACCACGTCGCCGTCCCGCTCGACGAGGAACAGGAAGCCGTCGGCGTCGACGTAGCCGACGTCGCCCATCCGGACCCAGCCGTCCTGGAACACAGCGCCGCTCGTCGTGGTGCCGCTCGTCGTGGTCTCGCTTGTCGTGGTGCCGGTCTTCGTGGTGCCGCCGAAGTACGTGCGGGGTGGGGCGGGGGAGCGCATCCAGACGGCGCCGATCTCGCCCGGCGCGCAGGGCCGCCCGTCGTCGTCGGTGACGCGCAGGCCACCGCCGGCGATCGGCCTGCCGACGCTGTCCGGGCGCTCCGGGTCGTACGTCATGGCGGTCTGCGCCGGGGCGGCCTCGGTCGAGGTGTAGTAGTTGACGATCGTCGCGTTCGGGAACGCGGCCACGAGGCGGGCGGCGACCGGCCCCGGCAGCGGCGCGGCGGCCGACCCGAGCAGCCGCACGCTGCTCAGGTCGTGGCCCTCGGCCACAGCCAGCAGCTCCATGGCCATGGCCGGGACGACGAACACCGTGCCGGCGGACCAGCGTGCGATGGCGCGCGCGAAGCGCAACGGCGTGAACTGCGGCAGCGTCACCACGGCGGGGTGGGCGAGCAGCGCGGTCATCAGCATGACCTGGGCCGCGTTCGTGCCGATCGCGAACGCGTGCAGCAGGTGGCGCGAGTGCCGGAACGGCCGGTGCCGCGCGCCCGACCCGTAGGTGACGTTGGCGTGGGTGGCCGCGACGCCCTTGGGCCGCGCCGTCGTGCCGGACGTGTACAGGATCTGGGCCAGACCGTCCGATGTGGACCGGTCCTCGCCGCACCGCGCGCCGGCGTCGTCACCGGCGGCGTACGCCCACCCGCCGGTCCAGTCGACGGCGCCGCCCCCGTGCACGAGCCCGGCGGCGGCGCAGTCGGCGAGCACGTGCGCCAGCTCGGCGGGCGCCGCGTCGTCGGAGACCGGCACGGCGACCGCGCCCAGGCGCTGCACCGCCACGTACGCGACCGCGAAGTCGAGCCATTCGGCGGCACCGAACCGCAGGCCGACACGGTCGCCCGGCGCGACGCGGCACTGCCGCAGCCGCTCGGCGAGGTCGGCGGCACGGCGCTGCCAGGAGCCGAAGGTCAGCGCGCCGACGCCGTCGACGACCAGCGCCTCGCGGTCCGGCTCCGATGTCGATCGGCCGGCGAGGAGGCGGGGCACCGTTGTCGGGGCGGCGTGCAAAACCACGGCAACAGGGTTGCATGACGCAGTGAAGTCCTGCAATATCCATCGCAGTCGACTTTAGAAACTGAACAGGAACGAGAATGAAACCGACACGACGGGGGCCGCTGACCTGCGCGCAACGTGAGTGGTTCCTTGACGTCGGCATCGACGCGGACTCGCCGTGGTCGTCCGCCGCGAACTTCACCAGCGTGGTCGACGGTGCCGGCGCGCCGGTGGGCGTCGCGCTGGCGGCGATCGGCGACCTGCTCGATCGGCACGAAGGTCTGCGGACCCTCCTGCCCGTGACCGGCCCCGGCCGTCGCGAGCAGCACGTTCTCCCGGCGGCGGAGCGGCTGGGCGAGGTGGTGCGGGTCGCGCCGGCCGGCGCCGAGGCGGACGAGGCGATCGCGGCGGCCGCGGCCACGGCGTTCCGGCTCGGCGAGCAGCAGCCGGTGCTCTTCGTGCTGGCGGTCGCCGCCGGCGCCGTGCGGCGGATCGGGATCGTCGCCGACCACTCCGCGGTCGACGGATGGGGCATGCGGGTGCTCCGCGGTGACTTCTTGCAAGCCTTGCGGAGCCGGATGAGCGGCCGCCCGGCGTTCGACGGCCGGCCCGCACCGGAGCAGCCCCTGGAAACGGCCGAGTGGGAGATGTCCGCACCGGGCCGGGCCCATGCCGATCGTGCCGAGGCGCACTGGCGGCGCCAGCTGGGCGCGCTGCGCGACGGGCTGTCCGGCTGGCACCCGAGCGGCGGGCCGGCGCCGGCGGACCCGGTGCTGCGGTCGCGGTGGCTCGCCTCGGCGCACGCCGCCCGGGCCGCACAGGCCGTCGCCGCCCGCACCGGCGTGCCGGTGTCGGCGGTCTACCTGACCGCGTTCGGCTCGGCGATCGGCCTGGTCGAGGGTTCGCCGTGCGCCGGCGTCCGGACCCTCGCGGCGAACCGGCTGTCGGCGGGGACGCAGGCTTCGGTCCGCAAGGCGGTCATGCCCGTGCCCGTCCTCGTGCCGGGGACCGGCGACCTGGCCGCGCGGCTGGCGGCCACGGCCAGCAACCAGCTGCACGGCCACCGGTTCGCCAACCTCGACCCCGCCCGGGCCGCGGCGGTCAGCGCCGAGGTCCTCGGTGAGCTCGCCGGGACGGGCGCGGCCGTGGCCCGGTTCAACTACATCGACGCGTCCATCGTGGGCAGCGCGGCGAACAGCCGTTCGCTCGGCGCCGAGGCCATCCCCTTCACCGACCCGGCTGTGCAGGACCGCGTCACCGAGCAGCCCGACCGGCCCGGCGGGTCACGGTACATCCTGTCGGTCCAGCACCGCCCGGGCGCCGCGCTGATGACGATCGCCTGCCACGGTGACACGGCGTGGGCACCGGCGGCCGGCGACATGCTCCGGCACATCGAGGCCACCCTGGTGCGCGCCGCCGGGTAGGCGCCCGGCCGGCGGCGGGCACGACCGGCGCCTGTGGGGTGGCCGTGCCGGCGTCGTGGTCAAGCGCCGCCAGACGGCTCAGGGTCCGGACCGGTGTCGTGGGCCAGGCGGCGCAGGTCCGCGGTGACGCGCGCGGCGTCGGGCAGGCCGAGGTCGGTGTAGATCGTCAGGGCGTGCCGCCACTGGCGGCGGGCGGCAGCCGGGTCGCCGAGGGTGACGTGGGTCCTGGCCAGGCCGTCGTGCGCGACGGCCCGCTGCAGGAGGTCGCCGGTGTGGTCGGTGAGGGTCAGCGCCTCGGCGAACCGGTCGCGGGCCGCCTCCGGGTCGCCGGCGGCGAGCAGCGCGGCGGCGAGGCCGTTGACGGCCTCGGTCTCGTTGGCGCGCTCGCCGATCTCGCGGAACAGCGCCAGCGCCTGATGGTGGTGGGCGATCGCGGTGCCGGGCCGGCCGAGGGCGACGAGCGCGCGGCCGAGGCTGTTGCGCGCGGCGGCCTGGCCGGCCTGGAAGCCGATGTCGGTGCAGATCGCGAGGGCCTGCTCGTGGCAGTCGGCCGCCTGTTCGTGGTCGCCGGCCTGCTGGTGGACCAGGCCCAGGTTGTCCAGCGCGTACGACTCGCCGAGCCGGTGACCGAGGTCGCGCAGGATGACGAGGGCCCGGCGGTGGCCGTCGGCCGCGGCGCGGAGGTCGCCGAACTGCCGGTTGCCGACGCTGATGTTGTTGAGCTGGGTCGCCTCGCCGAGGCGGTCGCCGGCGGCACGGTACCTGTCGAGGGCGGTGTGCACGTACTCGCGGGCGCGCTCGTAGTCGCCGAGGCGCCACACCGCGGTCCCGAGCAGCTCCAGGCAGTGCGCCTCGCCCGGGATGTCACCGGCGGCGCGGCACAGCTCCAGTGCCCGGCGGTGCAGCTCGGCGGCGTCGCCGAAGCGGCCGGACCGCCGGTAGGTGATGCCGAGCCGGTTCAGCGCGCCGGCCTCGGCGGCGCGGTCACCCAGCCGCCGGGCGACCTCGTGGGCCCGGGTGTGCAGGACCAGCGCCTCGCCGTAGTAGCCCAGGTCGAGGTACCGGTGGATGGCGGCGGCCAGGGCGACCGTGTCGGCGGGCCGCCCGTGAACGGCGAGCGCGACGACGTTGGCGCGTTCGCGGTCGAGCCATTCCCGCGCGGCGGCCGGGTCGTCGAAGGTGCCGTGCGGGGCCGGCTCGCCGGGCAGGGCCGCACCGACGGCGGCCGCGGCCGTGTGCGCGTAGTGCTCGACGAGGCGGTCGAGGGCCGCGGTCCGGGCGGGCTCGGAGTCCTCCGCCAGGACGCGTTCGGCGGCGTACGCCTGCAGCAGGTCGTGCGTCGCGAAGCGGCCGGCGGCGGGTTCGGAGAGCAGGTGAGCGCCGGTGAGCTCGGCGAGCAGCGGCGCCACCCGCGGCGGGTCCAGGCCGGCGAGCCGGGCGGCGGCGGCCGCGCCGAGGTCGGGCCCGGGATGGAGGCCGAGGAGTCGGAACAGCCGGGCGGCGGCCGGGGTCAGCTGCCGGTACGAGCAATCGAGCACGGCCCGCACGTCGGTCCCGGGTTCGCCGCTGCTCAACGCGCCGAGGCGGTCGGCGAGGTCGGCGGCGAACCGGGCGAGCGGCACGCCCGGGCTGACCGCCGCCCGGGCGGCGGCGACGGCGAGCGCGAGCGGCAGCCGGGCGCACCGCTCGACGATGGTGTCGATCGCCTCGGCCTCGGCGGCGGTGCGGTCCGCGCCGAGCCGGCGGGTCAGCAGCGCGCGGGCCTCGTCGTGGGTGAGCAGGCCGAGCTGGACCGGCTCGGCGCCCTCGGCGGCGACGAGCCCGGTGAGGCTGTGCCGGCTGGTGACCAGCGCCAGGCAGCCCGGTGCGGCCGGCAATAGCGGGCGGACCTGCTCGGCGTCGCGGGCGTTGTCGAGCAGCACGAACATCCGCCGGCCGGTGAGCAGGGTGCGGAACAGCGCGGACCGCGCCTCGAGCTCCGCCGGGATGCGGCCGGGCGGCAGCCCGAGCGCGGTGAGGAACCCGTGCAGCGCCTCGGCGCCGCCCACCGCGGCACCGGTCGGGTGGAAGCCGCGCAGGTTGACGTACAGCTGCCCGTCCGGGAACCGGGCCCGGACCCGGTGCGCCCAGTGCACGGCGAGGGTGGTCTTGCCGACGCCGGCGGTGCCGGAGACGACGATGACGGCGGACGCGGCGACCCGGTCGAGCGCCGCGACGGCGCCGGCCCGCCCGGCGAACGCCCGCAGGTCGGCGGGCAGCTGCGCCGGCGCCGGCCGGGACGGGCCGGCCGCGGTCGTGACCGCCGGCTCCTGGCGCAGGACCCGCCGGTGCGTGGCGGCCAGGTCGGCGCCGGGCTCGACGCCGAGGTCGCCGACGAGCCGGCGGCGGATGCCCGCGTAGGCGCTCAGCGCGTCGGCCTGCCGGCCCTCGGCCGCCAGGGCCGCGATCAGGTGGGCGTGGAGCAGCTCGTGCAGCGGGTTCGCGGCGGCGAGGTCGCGCAGCGTGGGCAGGCAGCGGCGGGCCTGCCCGGCGGCGAGCGCCAGCTCGGCGTACCGCAGCGCCATCGCGATCCGCTCCTCCACGATGGTGGTGACGAGCGGATGGTCGCGCAGCTGGGGGATGTCGTCGAGCGGTCCGGCCCGCCAGTGCCCGGCGGCCAGGTCCAGCAGATCCAACGCCCGCTCCGGCGGCGCCGCGGCGGCCAGGCGTACGGCGTGGCGGAACTCGCTGAGGTCGAGCTGGTCGTCGGCGAGGTCGAGCTGATACCCGCTACCGGTCCGGTGGATGGTCGCGGACCGGCGGCGGCCGGCCGGCTGCAGCGCCGCGCGCAGCCGCGACAGGTGCGTGTACAGCGCGCTGGCGGCGTTCTCCGGATTCCCTCCGTCCCGCAGCAGGTCGACCAGGTCCGCCAGCGGCACCACGGTGTTCGCCGACAGCGCGAGCCGGCCGAGCACGGCGCGCCGGGCGCTGCGGCCGACCGGCACCGGTTCGGGGCCACGGTGCACAGTCAGCGGTCCGAGGATGCCGAGCCGCACCGGCGCGTCGGGGGCGGCGGGGCGGGCCGGCGGGCTCCCCCCGGCGAGCGCAAGACGGCGGAACGCGGCCCCGTCCTCGCCGGTCAGCCCGAGCGCGGTGATGAACGCGTCGACCGAGCGGCGGTGCGGCCGGCGGGTGCGGCCCTGCTCGAGGTCGCGGACCGCCGCAACGCTGACGCCGACCCGCTCGGCCACCTCCCGCTGGCTGAGGCCGGCCGCCCGGCGGTGCCGGCGCAGCAGCCCGCCGAACTCGCCGTCCTGATCAGCCCTCGTCTCCACCGGCACCCAGCCTAGTACGGCCGGGGTGCGGGTTTCGCATTGCAAGATCGCGGAAAGACGCGCCCCCGATGATCGTGGGGCACCTCGGTGGGCGGGTGCCGCGGCTGATCACGGGGCAGCCGGTGGCACCCGCCCACTTGATGGGGCGCGAGCGTCAGATGGTCGGGATGGTCACCTGACCCGGGGTGTTGCGCTGGGTGGTGGTGCCGTCGCCCAGCTGCGAGTTGCCGTTGTTGCCCCAGCACCACAGGCTGCCGTCGGCGCGGATCCCGCAGGTGTGGTAGTTGACGACGAAGCCGGGCGTCCAGGTGGTCGCGGTGCCGACCTGGGTGGGGGTGGAGCGGTTGGTCGTGGTGCCGTCGCCCAGGCCGCCGGCCATGTTGTTGCCCCAGCACCAGAAGCTGCCGTCGGTGCGGGAGCCGCAGGTCGTGTTGTCACCCGCGTTGGCCTTGTTCCAGGTGGTGGCGGTGCCGACCTGCACAGGAGCGGACTGCAGCGGGCCGGCGGCGCCGAGCTGGCCGTAGCCGTTGTTGCCCCAGCACCACAGCGTGCCGTCGGTGCGGGTGCCGCAGGAGTGCGCGTAGCCGGCCGTGACGCCGTTCCACGTGGTGGCGGTGCCGACCTGCGCCGGGGTGGTCGAGTAGGCCAGGGTGCCCGTGCCGATCTGCCCGCTGGAGCTGTCGCCCCAGCACCACAGGGTGCCGTCGGTGCGGGTGCCGCAGGTGTGCGCGTAGCCGGCCGTGACGCTCGCCCAGGTGGACGCCGTGCCGATCCGGACCGGCGAGGTCAGGTAGTAGTCAGCGGTGCCGGTGCCCAGCTGGCCGAGGCGGTTGAAACCCCAGCACCACAGCGAGCCGTCGGTGCGGACGCCGCAGCTGTGGGCGTCGCCGGTGCTGACGCTCGCCCAGGTGGTGGCGGTGCCGACCTGGACGGGGGCGTTGCGGTTCGTGGTGGTGCCGTCGCCGAGCTGGCCCCGGTTGTTCCTGCCCCAGCACCACAGCGTGTGGTCGGTCCGCACCCCGCACGTCTGGCTGCTGCCGGCGTCGATGCCGGCCCACGTGGTGGCGGTGCCGATCCGGGTGGGCGTGGTCCTGGTGTCGTTGGTGCCGTCACCGAGCTCGCCGCTCCAGTTGCTGCCCCAGCACCACAGCGTCGCGTCGGTGCGGATCGTGCAGGTGTGCGCGTAGCCCGCGGCGACGCTCGAAACGGTCGGGGCGGCGGCCGCTGCGGGGGCGGCGAACGCCGTGATACCGAGCGCGACGCCCGCGATGGTCGCCGCCACGGCGATCGAGCGCCGCAATCGGGCCCGCAGCCGGCCTTCCTGATGTCTGCCCATGTGATGTGCTCCTCACCGACGTCGATGCACGACCTTGATCGCGGGGACGCTACGGTCGCGCGAGCCGGGAGGGCAACGCCGCGGGCGCCGCGCCGCCACGGGCCTGGGCCGGCCGCCGAAACTTACAGCGGTCAATCGGCCGCCCGGGTACGGTGGCGGGTTGACCCGGGACACGGCCGCGTCCTCGTCACGCCTCGGTGCCGACGACCTGGTGGGTGCCGATGACGGAGAGCAGCTGGAGCTTCTCGTGGCTCTCGCTGCCGGGGACCGCAGTGTAGACCAGCAGGGAGTGCCCCTGGTCGGAGTCGAGCAGCGCCTGGCACGTCAGCTCGAGGAGGCCGACCTCGGGGTGGATGAAGCGCTTGACGTGGCTGTAGCGCACGCCGATCTCGTGCTCGGCCCAGACGGCCCGGAACTCCTCGCTGCGCTCGAGCAGGAGGCGCTGCAGATGGGCGGCCCACGAGTCCTGCCCGCGCAGCGTCACCGTGGCGCGCAGCCCGGAGGCGAAGACGCGGGAGTGCAGCGCGTGGTCGTCGGGGTGGTACCTGGCCCGGCAGGCGGGGTCGGTGAACCACCGGTAGCCGATGCTGCGGGCCGGGCCGGTGTAGCCGGTCAGGTCGCCGGTGAGCGCGACGCCGAGCGGGGTCTGCCGCAGCGTCTCGCCGAGCTCGGTGACGACCTCGGCCGGCGTGTCGGCGAGCCGGTCGAGGATGCGCAGCAGGCCGGGGCTGATGTGGGCGCTGGTGGTGCCCCGCACCGGCGGCCGGTGGCCGGCGAGCCGGAACAGGTGGTCGCGCTCGTCGAGCGACAGGTGCAGGCCCTGCGCGATCGACGCGATCATCTGCTCGGACGGGTGCGGCCCGCGCTCCCGCTCCAGCCGGCTGTAGTAGTCGGCGGAGATGTGGCAGAGCGTCGCGACCTCCTCGCGGCGCAGGCCGGCGGTCCGGCGGCGCTGCCCCCGCGGCAGGCCGACGTCCTCGGGCTGCAGCGACTCGCGGCGCCGCCGCAGGAAGCCGGCGAGCCCGGCACGGTCGATCATGTCTTCGGTTCTACCACCGTCGCCGGCGCGGAGCCTGGGATTGAGAGGCCGTGGATACGGCCGCGGATCACGCGCACAGTGGGGGCATGACACGCAAACCGGACATCACCGTCCCCGCGCTCAACGGACAGCTGGCCCTCGTCACGGGTGCGAGCGACGGCGTCGGGCTCGGCCTGGCCGCCCGGCTCGCCGCCGCCGGCGCCGAGGTCGTCATGCCCGTGCGCAACCGCCGCAAGGGCGAGGCCGCGGTCGCGACGATCAGGCAGCGGCACCCGCACGCCGTCCTGTCGCTGCGGGAGCTCGACCTGTCGTCGCTCGCCTCGGTCGCCGCGCTGGGTGCCGCGCTGCGCGACGAAGGCCGCCCGATCCACATCCTCGTCAACAACGCGGGGGTGATGACGCCGCCGGAGCGGCAGACCACCGCCGACGGCTTCGAGCTGCAGTTCGGCACCAACCACCTCGGTCACGTCGCGCTCGTCGGCCACCTGCTGCCCCTGCTGCGCGCCGGCCGCGCCCGCGTGACCTCGCAGATCAGCATCGCCGCGAACCAGAACGCCATCAACTGGGAGGACCTGAACTGGGAACGCTCCTACGACGGCATGCGGGCATACAGCCAGTCGAAGATCGCGTTCGGCCTGTTCGGCCTCGAGCTGGACCGGCGCAGCCGGGCCGGCGGCTGGGGCATCACCAGCAACCTCGCCCACCCGGGCGTCGCCGCCACCAGCCTGCTGCAGGCGCGGCCAGAGGTCGGCCGGGCCCGCGCCACGCTGGGCGGGCGCATCGTCCGTGCGCTCGGCCGCCGCGGGATCCTCGTCGGCACCGTCGAGACCGCGCTGCTGCCGGCCCTGTACGCGGCGACCTCCCCGGACGCGGGCGGCGGCCGCCTCTACGGCCCGAGCGGGTTTCAGCACCTCTCCGGCGCCCCCGCCGAGCAGCCGGTCTACACCCGCCTCCGCGGCGAGGCCGACGCCCGCCGCGTCTGGGAGGTCTCCGAGCGTCTCACCCGGGTCGCGTTCCCGGCGACGCTGTCCCCGTCCGGAACGTAGTCGCGAGGTAGGGTCGTCCGCGTGGACCTGGACGACATCGCCGCCCGGCTCGGGGTGGACGCTGAGGAGATCGCGCGGGTGCACCGCCTTGCCGGGGACCCTTCGCCGGCGCCGTTGCCCGCCAAGGGCGCCGCGCCCGCGATGCTGGAGCGGCTCGGGGTGGGGCCGGACGACGCCGCCGAGATCATGGCGGGCTGGCCGGACCCCGGCGCTCCACTGTGGACAGACGAGCTGCGGTGGCTGCTCGACCGTTCGGTCGCGCTCGTGCGCGCGGACCTCGGCGGGTACGGCTGGCTCGTGCCCGGGCCGGAGCTGCCGCGCGACCGGGGGCCCGCGTGGCGGCACCTCTACGTGTACGTCTACCTGGCGCTGGTGGACGCCGTCATGGGGTACCACCGGGAGCACGGCGTCGCCGAGGAGGTGTCGTGGGCGACGCTCGCGGACCTCGGGCGCAACCTGGCGGTCGACCGGCGGATGCGGGGCGAGGGCTGGCCGGTCATGCAGGCCTGGCTGAGCCTGCACTGGCGGGGCGGCGTCTACGAGCTGGGGCGCCTGCAGCACCAGCGCGGCGCGGGCGCGATCGACCTGCACGTGCCCGACTCCGGCCCGCTGACGCCGGCGGCGGTCGACGCGTCCCTCGACGAGGCGCGCGCGTTCTTCCCCCGGCACTTCCCGGACGAGGCCTACACGGAGTTCGCCTGCGGGTCGTGGCTGCTCGACCCGCAGCTGCTGGAGTACCTGCCCGGGGACTCCAACATCGTGAAGTTCCAGCGCAGGTTCGAGCTGGAGCCGTACGAGGCGGCGGAAGGGATCGACCCCGACGTCGAGGTGCGGCGGTTCGTGTTCCGGACCCTGACCACCCCGCTCGACCAGCTGCCGCGGACCACCGCGCTGCAGCGTGCCGTCGTCGAGCACTTCAACGCCGGCGGCCACTTCCAGTGGCGCAAGGGGCGCTTCCCGCTGCGGTGACGCCCGCACAGACGCTGCGGTGAAGCCCGCACGGATGGAGACGTGGTGGCGGGCGTCGATGTCTAGGGTGCTGGGCAGAGCCGCCTTGCATCGGCTTGATGCGGCGGGTGGTGGAAGGGGAAAGCCATGACCGTGCCCGACGTCAATCCGGCGACGCTCCCGCAGGCGGAGTTCGCCCAGGTGGTGAAGCGCAGCTCCACCGGGGACCTGCGCCGGCTCATGACCGGCGAGCAGCGCCGGGCGGTGCTCGACGAGGTGTTCGTGCGGATGCCCGGCGTGTTCCGCGCCGACCGGGCCGGCTCGACCAACGCGGTGCTGCACTGGAAGGTCGGGGACCGGCCGGACGGCGGCGCCGACACCTACGAGCTCGTCATCGCCGACCGCACCTGCACGCTGTCGCCCGGCCCGGACCGCACGCCGACGCTGGAGCTCAGCATCGGCGCCGTCGACTTCCTGAAGATGGTGACGGGCAACGCGAACCCGATCGCGCTGTTCATGCTCGGCAAGATGAAGGCCAAGGGCGACATCGGCCTCACCGCCCGGGTCCCCAACCTGTTCGACGTGCCCAAGGCCTGAATCGCGGCACGACCAGCACCGGCGGCGCGTGATGCACAGCGCCGCCGGTCTTTCGTGTCAGACGGCCGGTGCGCCGTCGGGGAGCCGGGCGCCGATGCAGCGGGCCGCGGTGAGTGCCGCCCACGAGACCGCCGCCACCAGCGACGCGTCGCGCGGGTCGCCTTCGCGGAACGCGCCGACGACGCGGTCGCCGACCTGGTAGGCCGACTGCGCCGTCAGCAGGACGAGCCGGCCCACGGCCACCTCGTCGTCGGGCACGCCCGCGAGGGCCGCGTCCGCCCAGGACGCCGACACGCCCGGCGGGCTGCCGTCCCATTCGGACAGCCGGGTCAGCAGCAGGTACCGGATGCGCTCCGGCACCACAGGGACGGCTGCCTCCTCGACGGCCGCGCCGGCCCGGGCGAACGCGTCGGCGATGCGGGTCTGCCCGGCCCACGCCAGGTCCGGCGGCACGGGGGCGGCCGGCAGCAGGTCCAGCGACGCGCCGGGGGCGGCCTCGCGGCGGGCAAAGGTGCCCATCATCCGCCCGGCCACCCACAGCGTGCCGCGGCGCGTGAAGGCGGGCAGCGGCGGCAGCGGCGAGGGGCGCAGGAAGACGCTGACCATCCGGTTGATGTAGTGGAAGACGAGCGCGACGCCGCCGAGCTCCGGCAGCTGCGTGGCGGGGAACGGCACCGCGCCGCGCAGGACCGGGTCGCGGGCCCAGCCGGCGATCGCGCGCAGCCCCGGGTCGGCGACGTCGTCGAGCCGGCCGGCGGCGATCGCCTGGGCGTCGGGTCCGCCGCCGAGGCCGGTGAGGGCGGCGCCGTGGATCTCGACGCAGTAGGGGCACGCATTCGCCGTCGAGACGGCCGCGGCGACCGCCTCCTTCGTCGCGCGGGGCACCACGCCGGTGACCAGCAGCGTCTCGCGCAGCATCGTCCAGGCGCCGGCGAGCACCGCGGGCGCCGGCGAGTGCAGCGCGACCGGCGGGGCGAGCATGCCGAAGTCGCGCTCGACCTGGCGGTACACCTGATCGACGAGACCGGTCGCGGACGACGGCTCGACGGGTGTCACGCGACCGACGTGGGTCAGCGCGATGCGCCCGGCCGCACGGGTGAACAGGGACACGGAAGCCTCACAGAGATGAAAAGGAGCCCGCCGGAGGGTCCGGCGGGCTCCGACGGCAAGAGCTCAGGACCGGTTGAGCGCGGGGCGCCGGGCGGCGGACTGGCCGGTCGGCGACGGTGCTCCGTAGGTGACGGCGACGCCGCGGGCCTGCAGCGCCTTGACGATGCCGGGCACCGCGCGCTCGGCGAGGGCCGAGATGGTCAGCGCCGGGTTGACGGTGAGGGCGCCGGGGACCGCGGAGCCGTCGGTCACGAAGATGCCGGGGTGGCCGCGCAGCTCGTGGGTGTCGTCGAGGGCGGAGGTCGCCGGGTCGTCGCCGATGCGGCACGACGCGAGCGGGTGGACGGTGTAGGCGCCGATGAGGTCGTTGGTCCACGGCGTCACCTGCGCCAGCCCGTCGCGCTCCAGGATGTCCTTGACGTCGGCGTCGGACAGGTCCCAGCCGCGCCAGGTGTTCTTCGTCGGCTTGTACGACAGCGGGCCGTGGCCGAGCATCTGCTGCGACATCCGGTGGGCGTTGCCGGTCTCCGGCGGCGGGCCGAACACGCCCTCGTTGTCGTCCTCCGACATCGTGAAGATGGTCAGCCACGACTTCCAGGTCCGCAGCATCTCCTTCTTCTCCACGCCGAACCAGCTGGCCGCGGACGGGTCCTTGACCTGCGCCAGGATCGTGCCGAGGCCGGGCGGGAAGTACAGCTGCTCCAGCGAGTAGCGCTCGTACTCCGGCAGCGAGCCGTCGAGCTTGTCCCAGCTGGCGACGGTGGGGCCGCGGCCGATCTGGTACGCCTCGTAGGGCACCCCGTCGCCGCGGTCCAGGCCGAGCACGTCACGGACCCGGTCCTCGTTGAAGACCGCGGTGTTGAGCCGTTCGCCGTTGCCGGAGAAGTAGCGCCCGACCGCGTGCGGCATGGTGCCCAGGTCGGCCTCGGAGCGCTGCAGGATGACCGGGGTGGCGCCGGAGCCGGCGGCGACGATGACGATCTTCGCGTCGATCGCGCCCTCCTCGTGCAGGATCCGGTAGTCCTCGTCGTCGACGACGCGGTAGTGCACCCGGTAGGAGCCGTCGTCGTGCCGGGTCAGCCGCTGCACCTCGTGCAGCGGGCGGATCTCCGCACCGTGCGCGAGCGCGGCCGGCAGGTAGTTGAGCAGCAGGGAGCGTTTCGCGTCGAAGCGGCAGCCGGCCATCATCCAGTTGCAGTTGGTGCACTTGCCGACGTCGACGGCGGACGGCGACGGGTTGGCGGTGCGCCCGGCGTGCGCGCACGCGGCGGCGAACAGGCCGCCGGCGTAGGGGATCTGCTCCCACCGCTGCGGGGTGATCGGCAGGGCCTCGCTGACCACGTCGTACCACGGGTCGAGGGTGTCGCGGGTGATCGAGGCGGGCCACATCCGGCGGCCGATGCTGCCGTGGCGCTCGAAGACGAACCGCGGCGCGCGGGGCATCGTGGCGAAGTAGACGACGCTGCCACCGCCGACGCAGTTGCCGCCGAGGATGCTCATCCCGTCGCCGACGACGAAGTCGAACGCCCGCGTGTAGGACGAGCCGAGCTTGAAGTCGTGGTCGAACTCGCCGGCCTCCAGCCACGGGCCGCGCTCCAGCACGACCACCTTCGCGCCGCCGGCGGCGAGGTGGTAGGCGGTGATCGCGCCGCCGAAGCCGCTGCCGATCACCAGGACGTCGGTCGATTCCACGTACGTCATGCCGGGCTCCCGGTCGGGGTCGTGTTCGGGTGGATGGGGGCCAGCTGGCGGCCGTAGGAGAACCGCGGGAACCGCCACAGTCCGTCGGCGTCCGGCGCCGCGTAGCCGATCGCGAGCAGGCCGGGGTGGCCGGCCGCCAGCGCGTCGGTGGTGTTGAGGTGCGCGGCGCTGTCGTAGGCCATGTTGCTGAACAGCGCCAGCCCGACCCAGATCTGCTTCTCTGGGTGGCCGGGGTCGGTGAGCCGCCGCACGAGCGCGGTGCGGTGCTCGAAGTCCAGCGCCACGAACGGCGGGACGTCGTCGTCGAGGGTCAGGTCGTGTTCGGCGGCGTACTCGGTGGCGTGCATGTCGAGCAGGAAGGCGAACGTGCCGAGCTGCTCGGCGAGCCCGCCGGCGGACCACGTCAGCAGCTCCAGCGCGCCGGCGGCGACCGCGCCGCCGCCGGGCGCCGCACCCGCGCACACCCGGTCGCCGGGGTGCCGCTGCTCCCCGGGGATGATGGTGTCCGCGTACGCCTCGATGGTCATCGCCTGGAGCGGCTCGATGTCCACATCGGACACACTTGCGACAGTGGTGTCGGATTGCACGGCAACTCCTGACATAAGGCGAGAAGAGTTAGCGGCATCCTGCCCGCCCACATCACGGAAATGCATCTCCGGCCGTGCTGCGGAATTGACTGTTCTTCAATCATGCGCTGTTTGTGTCATGTCGATGTTCGGCTATGTCCAGCGGCATTGTCGCGTCGCTAGTGTGGCCCAGCAGCGGGTGCTGCGGGCAGTGCAGCCCGAAGATGACGGGAGGCGGCTGTGGTCATCAGTCGGGTGGCTTCCTCGGTGATCCAGCGACAGGTCAGGTACGTGACGCCGGTGTCGTTACCGGCGGCCTCCGGTGTGGTGGCGCAGGTCTACGCACAGGTCGCCGACGAGATGCGGCTCGTGGTCCCGCCGGCGCAGCTGCACTCGCCGTCGCCGGACCTGCTCGCCGCCTACTGGATGCTCACCCGCGAGCCGCTCGCCGGGCCAACGGTCGGCCGCGACGCGAAGGAGGCGGTCGCCGCCGCCGTCGCGGTCGCCAACATCTGCCCCTACTGCGTGGAGATGCACAGCGTCGGCATGTACGACCTGACCGGCGAGCACGACGCGGAGGCGGTCGCCGGCGACCGGGTCGAGGCGATGCGCGACCCCGAGCTGCGCGCGGTGACCGCGTGGGCCCGCACCGGGCACCAGCTCGACGGCGCCGCGCCGGAGCCGGCGGGGCTGAGCGCCACCGAACGCGCCGAGCTGCTCGGCGTCGTCGTGGCCTTCCACTACGTGAGCCGCATGGTGAACGTGTTCCTCTCCAACTTCCTGCTGCCGCCGGGCCTCGGGCCCAGGTCGCGGCGGCGGATGAAGCAGGGCATCAGCCGGCTGCTGCGCCCGACTCTGCGCACGCCGCGCGAGGCCGGCCGGTCCGTCGGGCTGCTCGCCCCCGCGCCGATGCCGGTCGACGCGGCCTGGGCCGGCGCCAACCGGGACATCGCCGCCGCGATCGCCCGCTCCTACCAGGCGTTCGAGTTCGCCGGCGCCCGGTCCCTGCCCCTTTCGGTGCGCCGGCTGGTCCTGGACCAGCTGGACGCGTGGCGCGGCGACGACACCGGCCTGAGCACGCAGTGGTGCGAGGACCTGATCGCCGACCTGCCGCCGCACGAGCGGCCCGCCGGCCGGCTGGCGCTGCTGACGGCGCTGTCGTCCTACCAGGTCGACGAGGGCACGGTCGCCGAGTTCCGCCGGGTCGAGCCCGCCGACGCCGCGCTCGTGGACGCCGTCGCGTGGTCCGCCTTCGCCGCGTCGCGGCTGATCGGCAACCGGATGGCGGCGGCCCGCACCGCGGCGCCGTCGTTTGTGAGCACCACCGGCAGAGTAGAGGAGTCGAAGTGGCGAGAGTCGAGCTGGCGGGGGGACGGCAGGGCGGCCTGAACGGCCGTTTCCACCGCATCGGGTTGAACCTGTTCATGGTGGTGGTCCTGGCGCACTGGGCCGAGCACCTGGCGCAGGCGTACCAGATCTGGGTGCTGCACTGGCCGCTGAAGGAGTCGCGCGGCGTGCTGGGGCTGGCCTACCCGTGGCTGGTGAAGAGCGAATGGCTGCACTACGGCTACGCGCTGGTGATGCTGGTGGCGCTGTTCGCGCTGCGGGCGGCGTTCACCGGCCGGGCCCGGGCCTGGTGGACGATCGCCCTCGCGATCCAGTTCTGGCACCACATCGAGCACCTGCTGCTGTTCCTGCAGGCGCAGACCGGGCACTTCCTGTTCGGCAAGGCGGTGCCCACGAGCGTCCTGCAGACGGTGTTCCCGCGGGTGGAGCTGCACCTGTTCTACAACACCATCGTCTTCCTGCCGATGGTGGTCGCGGTCATCCTGCACCTGCGCCCGAACCGTGCGGAGGCGCAGGCGGCGCCGTGCAACTGCGCCAGGCCGCTGGTCGCGGCCGGCGCCGTATGACCGTGACGACGTCGAGGGGGGCCCGCGCCCGCGGGCTCCGCTCGGCCCTGCGCTCCCCGGTCGCCTGGCTGGTCGGGGCGGTCGCCGCCGCGGTCCTGGCCTTCGCGCTGCTGGCGGAGCCGGCGCCGGCTCGGCTGTCCACGATGGACCCCGCCGACGGCGCGACCGTGACCACCGCACCGACCGCGGTGACCGCGACCTTCACCGGTGAGCTCGCGGCGTACGACTACCACCTGGCCGTCGCCACCGAGGGCGGCGTTCCGGTGACCACCGGCCCCGTCCGGCTGGACGGGGGCACCCTCACCGTGCCCGTCGCGCTGACCGGCGGCACGTACCTCGTCGCGTACCACGTCCGGCTGGCCGGCGGTGCGGAACTGTCGGCGGTGACCCGCTTCGGCGTGGGTGTGACCGCCGCGCCGGTCGGCGGGGGTGACCCGGGCGCCGACGTGGCCGCCGCCGGGCACCAGCACGTCAGCGACGACCCGATGAACATGGCGCTGCTCGTCGTCGACGCGGTGCTGCTCGTCGCGCTCGCGTACGCGGTGCTGCGGCGCCAGGGACGCCGGCTGCGACGTCCCTGAGGCCCGAGGCGCCCGCCTCCGGCCGGACCGATCCAGGTTTGAGGAGGCACGACCATGCCGAGCACACTCGGTTCCCTGCGGCGCCTGGTGCTGACGCCGTCGTTCAAGGAAGTCTCCTTCGCGCAGCGGGGGTTCCCGGTCGAGCCGACCGAGGTGACCCGCCGGCTCGAGGCGATCCCGCAGGCGGTCCTCGTCGGCTTCGAGTGGGGCATCGACACCAGGACGCAGGCGGAGCTGGTCCAGCGGCTGGAGCTGGTGGAGCCGGAGATGCGCGGCTTCGCCTACGAGGGCGCGACGATGGCGGTCACGGTGCTCGACGCGATGGCCGGCGGCCGCGGCCACCGGGCCCGTGACCTGCTGTCCGGGCCGGCGGTGCCGCACACGTTTCTCACCTACATCGGCATCGGGTTCGCCATGGCCCGGCTGCCGCGCCCGCTGTGGAAGAAGATCCTGCCGGACCTCACCGGCACCCCGTACTACCCGACGATGAGCTGGCTCGCCGTCGACGGCTACGGCTTCGACCGCGCCTACTTCCAGACCGCGCGGTGGGTGGACCGGCAGGAGCGCCTGGCGCCGTACCCGTGGCAGGGCCGCGCCGACTACTTCCAGCGGGCCTGCGACCAGGGCATCGGCCGGGCGCTGTGGTTCATCCACGGCGGGCAGGTGCCCGGTGTCGCGGCCGCGGTGGGCCGCTTCGCCGCCGACCGGCAGGCCGACCTGTGGAGCGGCGTCGGGCTGGCGGCGACGTTCGCCGGCGGCAGCGACGCGGCCGGGCTCGCCGCGCTGCGCCGCGAGTCGGGGGAGCACTGGACCCACGTCGCGCAGGGCTCGGTCTTCGCGGCCAAGGCCCGCGTCTTCTCCGGCTTCGAGCCCGGGCACACCGCGGTGGCGGTGGCGGCGCTGACCGACCTGAGCGTCGCCCGGGCCGCCCAGCTCGCCGACGAAGTGGCCGTCGAGCCCTCCACCGGGTCCACCGGTGAGCTGGACTACGAGACGTGGCGCCGCAGGATCCGGGCGGCCGTCGCAGTGCCGGCCGCGTCCGTGCGGTAGGAACCGGCACTCGCCGAGTTTGGCGGAATGCAACGGTCGCAATGGCGGAGATGACGTCACCCATATAGGCAGACGACAATTTGTGAAACGTTCTGTCTGGGGGAACCCGAAATGACGATGTTTCAATCTCTCCGCCGGCGCGTCCTGACGCCGAACGTCTCGGAAACCAAAATGGATGTCCGGGGCTTTCACGTGAAGAACGCCGAGGCACGCGACCGGCTGGAGAACGTCGGCCGTCAGTTCCTCGCCGGGTACGCGATCGCCGCCGAGGTCGGGCACCCGGCCGAGGCGGACGCGCGGCTCGCCGACATCCCGCACGCCTACCGCGGCTTCGCCTACGAGGGCGCGGCCATGGCCTTCGCCGTCCGCGACGGGCTGCCCGTCGGCGGCCGCCGGCACGTCGAGGACTTCCTCGCCGGCCCCGCCGACGACCACATCTACATGGTGTACGTCGGCGTGGGCTGGGCGATGGCCCGGATCCCGAAGTTCCGCTGGAACACGCTGCACGCGCCGGATCCGCTGCTGCGCTGGCTGGTGCTGGACGGCTACGGCTTCCACCAGGCCTACTTCAAGACCCAGCGCTACGTGCACGAGTGCTACCAGGACGAGTCGTTCCCGTGGCCGGCGGACGGGCCGTCCTGGTATGCCGCCCGCGCCACCGACCAGGGGGTCGGGCGGGCCACCTGGTTCGTGTGCGGCACCGACCCGCGGCGCGTCGTCGCCGCGTTCGACAAGTTCGACGAGCGCCGCCGCGCCGACCTGTACGCCGGCGCGGGCCTGGCCGCCACCTACGCCGGCGGGGCCGACGAGGCCGAGCTGACCTGGTTCCGCGACGCCGCCGGGCCGTACGCCGGGGACGTGGCACAGGGCTCGGCGTTCGCGGCCGGCGCCCGGGTCCGTGCCGGGCTGGTCGTGGCCCACAACGAGATCGCGACCCGGGTGTTCTGCGAGCAGTCCACCGCCGCCGCGGCCAAGGTGACCGACGAGGCGCTCATCGGGCTGCCCTTCGACGACGAGATCCCCGCCTACGAGATCTGGCGGCAGCGCATCAAGCACGCGCTCGTGCCGGCCACGGAAAGGTGACCTGACATGACCAACATCGCCGTGGTGGGCATGGCGTGCCGATACCCGGACGCCACGTCCCCCCGGGAGCTGTGGGAGAACGCGCTCGCGGGGCGCCGCGCGTTCCGCCAGCTGCCCGACGAACGGATGCGGCTGGACGACTACTTCGACGCCGACCCCAAGGCCAGGGACCGCTTCTACGCCCGGCTCGCCGCCGTCATCGACGGCTACGAGTTCGACCGGATCGCGTACAAGATCGCCGGCAGCACGTACCGCGCGACCGACCTCACCCACTGGCTCGCCCTGGACATCGCCGCGCTCGCGCTCGCCGACGCCGGCTTCCCGATGGCGGAGGGCCTGCCGCGCGAGCGCACCGCGGTCGTCGTCGGCAACAGCCTCACCGGCGAGTTCGCCCGCGCCAACCAGATGCGGCTGCGCTGGCCGTACGTGAGCCGCATGGTGACCGCCGCGCTCAAGGCCCAGGACTGGGACGACGACCAGCTGCAGAGCTTCCTGGCGGACTTCGAGGACGCGTACAAGTCGCCGTTCCCGGAGATCGACGAGGACACCCTCGCCGGCGCGCTGTCCAACACGATCGCCGGGCGGATCTGCAACCACTTCGACCTCAAGGGCGGCGGGTACACCGTCGACGGCGCCTGCTCGTCGTCGCTGCTGTCCGTCGCGACCGCGTGCAAGGCGCTCATCGACGGCGAGGCCGACGTCGCCGTCGCCGGCGGTGTCGACCTGTCCATCGACCCGTTCGAGATCATCGGGTTCGCCAAGACGGGCGCGCTCGCCACCGGCGAGATGCGCGTCTACGACCGCGGCTCCAACGGCTTCTGGCCCGGCGAGGGCTGCGGCATGGTCGTGCTCATGCGCGAGCCCGAGGCGGTCGCCGCCGGGCACCGCATCTACGCGTCCATCGCCGGCTGGGGCATCTCCTCCGACGGCAAGGGCGGCATGACCCGGCCGGAGGCCAGCGGCTACAAGCTGGCCCTGCGCCGCGCCTACGAGCGGGCCGGCTTCGGCATCGAGACCGTCGCGCTCTTCGAGGGGCACGGCACCGGCACGAAGGTCGGCGACGCCACCGAGCTCACCGCCCTGTCGGAGGCCCGCCGCGAGGCGGACCCGGACAGCGCGCCGGCCGCGATCAGCTCGATCAAGGGGATGATCGGCCACACGAAGGCCGCCGCCGGCGTCGCCGGGCTCATCAAGGCGTCCCTGGCGGCGTACCACCAGGTGCTGCCCCCGGCGATCGGTACCCGCGACCCGCACGAGGTGCTCACCGGCGACGCGCCCGCCCTGCGGGTGCTGCGCAAGGCCGAGCCGTGGCCGCGGGAGACGCCGGTGCGCGTCGGCGTCACCGCCATGGGCTTCGGCGGGATCAACACCCACATCGTGCTGGAGAACACCGCGCCGCGCCGGCGGGTGCCGCTGGACAGCCGCACCAAGGCGCTCGCGTCCTCGCTGCAGGACGTCGAGCTGCTGCTGGCCGACGCGGGCTCCGCGCAGGAGCTGCGGGAGAAGCTCGACGAGCTCGTGCACTTCGTGCCGAAGCTCTCCTACGCGCAGCTGTCGGACCTGTCCGCCACGCTGCACAACGGGCTGCGGGACCTGCCGTACCGCGCCGCCGTCATCGCCTCCTCGCCCGACAACGCCGTGCAGGGCCTGCGCCGGCTGTGCGAGATCCTCGACGCCGGGGAGACCACCCACTTCGCCGCCGACGGCCGCTGCTTCCTCGGCCACGCCAGCGGGCCCGGCAAGGTCGGGTTCCTGTTCCCCGGCCAGGGCTCCGGTCGCGGCGTCTCCGGCGGGGCGCTGCGCCGCCGGTTCGCCGAGGCGGAGGAGGTGTACGTCGACGCGGCGCTGCCGGTCGGCGGCGACGTCGTCGCCACCGAGGTGGCCCAGCCGCGCATCGTCACCGGCGCGATGGCCGGCCTGCGGGTCATGTCGACGCTGGGCATCGAGGCGACCGTCGCCGTCGGGCACAGCCTCGGCGAGCTCGCCGCGCTGCAGTGGGCCGGCGTGATGGACGAGGCCGCGCTGCTGCGCGTCGCCGCCCTGCGCGGGCGCACCATGTCGCAGCACAGCGCGTCGGGCACGATGGCCGGCATCGCGGCCGGCCCCGAGGTCGTCGAGACGCTCGTCGCCGGGCTGCCGGTCGTCATCGCCGGGTACAACGGACCGAACCAGACCGTCGTGGCCGGGCCGGTCGACGCGGTGCACACCGTGTGCGAGCGGGCCGCGGCCGCGGCCGTGCAGTGGTCCCGGCTGCACGTGTCGCACGCCTTCCACTCGCCGCTGGTCGCCCCGGCCGCGGCGGCGTTCGGTGCCGCCCTGGCCGAGGAGGACTTCGCCCCGGTCGGCCGGCGGGTCGTCTCCACCGTCACCGGCGACGTGCTCACCCGCGACACCGACATCGCCACGCTGCTGCACCGCCAGATCACCGATCCGGTGCTGTTCAACCAGGCGGTCGAGCTGGCCGCCAAGGACATCGACCTGTTCATCGAGGTCGGCCCCGGCCGGGTGCTCAGCCACCTGGCGGCGTCGGTGACCGACGTGCCGACCGTGGCGCTGGACACCGACGACGAGTCCATCGCGGGCCTGCTGCGGGCCGTCGCGGCCGCCTACATCGTGGGCGCCGCGCCGGTCGACAGCGCGCTGTTCCACGGTCGGCTCCTCCGGCCGGTCGCGGTCGGCGCGACGTTCTCGTTCTTCGCCAGCCCCTGCGAGCAGGCGCCGACGGCGCCGGTGGTGCGCCGCAGGGCCGCCCTCACGGTGGTGCCGCAGCCGACGGCCGAGCCGGTCACGCCGGCCGGCGGCGACGTGCGGGCCCCCGGGGACCGGCCGGCGGAGTCCAGCGTCGAGCTGCTGCGGCGCTTCGCCGCCGAGCGGGCCGAGCTGCCGGTGGAGCTGGTCGGCACGGGCAGCCGCCTGCTGGACGACCTGCACCTGAGCTCGATCACCGTCGGCCAGGTGCTCAACCAGGTCGCCCAGCAGATGAACCTGCCGGTGGCGCAGCTGCCGACGAACCTCGCCACCGCGACCATCGAGGAGCTCGCGGAGGCGCTCGACACGCTCGCCGCGACCGCTCAGCACGGTGACGCCGCCGCGTCCGCGGCCACCCAGGTGGCCGGTGCGGCACCGTGGGCCCGGCCGTGGTCGCTGGACCTCGACGAGCTGCCGCTGCCGCCGCGCACCGCGCCGCAGGACGACGGCCACTGGCAGGTCTACGCCGACGCCGGCAACCCGCTCGCCGAGCCGCTGCGCCGCGAGCTGGAGCGCGCCGGGGTGGGCGCCGGGCTGCTGGTCTGCCTGCCCGAGCAGTGCACCGAGGAGCAGCTGCAGTTCGCGCTGCACGGCGCCAAGGCGGCGGTGACCGGCCGGGAGACGGGCAAGCGGTTCGTGCTCGTGCAGCACGGCCGCGGCGCGGCCGGCCTGGCCAAGACGGTCCGGCTGGAGGCGCCGCACCTCACCACCACGGTGGTGCACGTGCCGGCGGTCCCGGCCGCGGTCGGGTGGGTCGTCGCCGAGGTCGCCGCGACGAACGGCTTCGCGGAGGCGTACTACGACCTCGGCGGCGTGCGGCGGGTGCCGACGCTGCGGGCGATGCCGGTCGAGCCGGCCATCACGCACGTGCCCCTCGCCCGCACCGACGTGCTGCTCGTGACCGGCGGCGGCAAGGGCATCACCGCCGAGTGCGCCCTCGCCATGGCCAGCGACAGCGGGGCCGCGCTGGCGCTGCTCGGCCGCTCCGACCCGGCGCAGGACGCCGAGCTGTCGGCGAACCTGCGCCGCATGACCGAGCACGGCATCACCGTCCGGTATGCGCAGGCCGACGTCACCGACGCCGCCGCGGTCCGCCGGGCCGTCGCCGAGCTCACCGCGGAGCTGGGCCCGGTCACCGCCGTGCTGCACGGCGCCGGGCGCAACGAGCCCGCCTCGGTGACCAGCCTCGACATGGCCGCGTTCCGGCGCACGTTCGCCCCGAAGATCGACGGGCTGCGCGCCGTCCTCGACGCGGTCGACCCGTCCCGGCTGAAGCTGCTGGTGACGCTCGGCAGCATCATCGGCCGGGCCGGCCTGCGCGGCGAGGCGCACTACGCCACCGCCAACGAATGGCTCGCCGACCTCACCGTGCAGACCGGCCGGGACCACCCGAACTGCCGCAGCATCTGCATGGAGTGGTCGGTGTGGTCCGGCGTCGGCATGGGCGAGCGCCTGTCGGTGGTGGAGTCGCTGACCCGCGAGGGCGTCGTCCCCGTCACCCCCGACCAGGGCATCGCCATCCTGCGGCGGCTTCTCGCCGACCCGGAGGCCCCGTCGGTCGTCGTCATCAGCGGCCGTACGACGGGCATCGACACCGTCCGCTACGACAAGCCGGAGCTGCCGCTGCTGCGCTTCGTGGACCGCCCGCTGGTGCGCTACCACGGCGTCGAGCTCGTCTGCGAGACCGAGCTGAGCGCCGGCACCGACCTGTACCTCGCCGACCACCTCCTCGACGGCAACCTGCTCTTCCCGGCGGTGTTCGGCATGGAGGCGATGGCCCAGGTCGCGTCCGCCGTCACCGGCCACGAGGGCGTGCCCGTCATCGAGGACGCGCGGTTCCTGCGGCCGATCGTGGTGCCGCCGGACGGCAGCACGGTCATCCGGGTCGCCGCGGTGGTCACCGCCGACGACACCGTCGAGGTCGTCATCCGCAGCGCCGAGACCCAGTTCGCCGCCGAGCACTTCCGGGCGCGGCTGCGGCTGGACCGCGGCGAGGCCCCCGACGGCCCGCCCGTGCAGGCCGACACCCTGCCGGCGGTGCCGCTGGACCCGCGCACCGAGCTCTACGACGGGGTGCTCTTCCAGGGTGGCCGGTTCCAGCGGCTGCGCGCCTACCACCGGGTCGCGGCCCGCGACGTCGACGCCGACCTGGCCGCCGTCCCGGACACCCGGTGGTTCGCCGGGTACCTGCCGGACCGCCTGCTGCTCGGCGACCCCGGCGTGCGGGACGCGCTCATGCACGGCAACCAGGTCTGCGTCCCCGACGCGACCCTGCTGCCGGCGGGTGTGGAGCGCATCTACCCGGCGGGGGAGGGGCTCACGTCGGCGACCGGGCTGCGGTACTGCGCCACCGAGCGCAGCCACGACGGCGACCTGTACATCTACGACATCGCGCTGCGCGACGCCGCCGGCACCGTCGTCGAGCGGTGGGACGGCCTGCACCTGCGGGCCGTGCGCAAGCTGGACGGCCGGGGACCGTGGGTGGCGCCGCTGCTGGGCTCCTACCTGGAGCGCACCCTCGAGGACCTGGTCGGCACCAGGGTCGCGGTCGCGGTCGAGCCGGACGGTCCTGCGGGTGCGGCCGGCGGTGAGGACCACGTCGAGCAGCGGCGGGCCCGGACCGCGATCGCCGCCGGGCGGGCATTCGGCCGTGGCGTCGAGGTGCGGTACCGGCCCGACGGCAAGCCGGAGGTCGACGACCCGCGCACGGTCTCCGCGGCGCACGGCGCCGGGCTGACCCTGTGCACCGCCGCCCCCGGCGTGCTCGGCTGCGACCTCGAGACGGTCACCGCCCGCACGGCGCAGGAGTGGCAGGGCCTGCTCGGCCAGCACGCCGGGTTGGCGGAGCTCGCCGCCGGTCTGACCGGCGAGGACACCGACACCGCGGCGACGCGGGTGTGGGCGGCAGTGGAGTGTGTGCAGAAGGCGGGCCGCTCGACGCTCGGGCCGCTGAGCCTGCTGCCGTCGGCGCGGGCCGGCTGGGTCGTCTACTCGGCCGGGGACGCGTGCGTGGCGACCTTCGCCACCACCGTGCGCGGCGTCGGCTCGCCGGTCGTGTTCGCGGTCCTGACCGGGGCCGCGGACGCAGGAGGGAAGGCGTGATGGAGTCGTACTTCGAGTACCAGCACACGGTCGGGTTCGAGGAGACCAACCTCGTCGGCAACGTGTACTACGTGAACTACCTGCGCTGGCAGGGCCGCTGCCGGGAGCTGTTCCTCAAGACGAAGGCGCCCGAGGTGCTCGCGGACCTGCAGGACGACCTGAAGCTCTTCACGCTGCGGGTCGGCTGCGAGTTCTTCGCCGAGATCACCGCGTTCGACGAGCTGTCGATCCGGATGCGGCTGGTGGAGCTGGCGCAGACCCAGATCGAGTTCAGCTTCGACTACGTGCGCGTCGACTCCGGCGGCGAGCTGCTCGTCGCCCGGGGCGGCCAGCGGGTGGCCTGCATGCGCGGGCCGAACACCAGGACGGTGCCGGCTCGTGTGCCGGAGGCGCTCGCCCGGGCGCTGGAGCCATACACGTCGATGGCCCGGGTCTAGGGCCTGCGCGAGCAGGAGGTGCGCGTGGACGTCCAGCCAAGGCCGCCGCTGAACGCGGTGACCGATCCGAAATCGTTGCGGCGGGCCCTGGGGGCGTTCGCCACCGGCGTCACCGTGGTGACCGTCGGCGGCAGCACACCGCACGGCATGACCGCCAACTCCTTCACCCCGGTGTCGCTCGACCCGCCGCTGGTGTCGATCTGCGTCGGGCGGCAGGCGGTCATGCACGGCACCCTCGGCGAGGTCGGCGCGTTCGCCGTGTCGGTGCTCTCCTCGGAGCAGGAGAGCCTGGCCCGGTACTTCGCCGACCGCCGCCGGCCGCTGGGCTGGGCCCAGTTCGACGTCGTCGACTGGGCGCCGGGACCGAACACGGGGGCGCCGCTCGTCGGCGGCGCCCTGGCCCACTTCGAGTGCGCGCTGTGGCGCACGTACGACGGCGGGGACCACACCATCTTCATCGGCGAGGTCCTGTCGATGCACCGCAGCGTCGACGACGAGGCGCTGCTGTTCCACTCCGGCAAGTTCCACCACCTGAGCCAGGAGCGCACCGAGGTGACGACGTGACGACGCTCGACCGCCGGCGGGCTGCCGGGCCGCTGTATCCGCCCAGCAGCCCGCGGATCACCGCCATGGGCATGCTCGTGAAGATGACCCGCGACCGGATCGGCATGATGACCGACGCGGCGAAGGACTACGGCGACGCGTCCCGGCTCGCGGTCGGGCACAAGACGCTGTACTTCTTCAACCACCCCGACCACGCCAAGCACGTGCTCGCCGACAACGCCGGCAACTACCAGAAGGGCATCGGCCTGGTCCACGCCCGCCGGGCGCTCGGCGACGGCCTGCTCACCAGCGAGGGCGAGCTGTGGCGCAAGCAGCGCAAGGTGATCCAGCCGGCGTTCCAGAGCCGGCGGATCGCCGCGCAGGCGGGGGCGGTCGCGGAGGAGGGCGCCAAGCTCGTCGAGCGGCTGCGCCGGCGGGCCGGGACCGGTCCGGTCAACGTCCCGGAGGAGATGACCACGCTGACCCTCGGCGTGCTCGGCCGGACGCTGCTGGACGCCGACCTCAGCCGGTTCGGCGGGATCGGCGAGTCGTTCGCCGCGGTGCAGGACCAGGCGATGTTCGAGCTGGAGACGCTCAGCGCGGTGCCGACCTGGGTGCCGCTGCCCCGGCAGCTGCGCTTCCGCCGGGCCCGCCGGAGCCTGGAGGCCATCGTCGACGAGCTGGTCGGCGGCCGGCGGGCCCGCACCGAGGACCGCGACGACGTGCTGTCGCGGCTCATCGTCTCGGCGGACGCCGAGCCGGACCCGGCCGTCGGCCGCGAGCGGCTGCGCGACGAGCTCGTCACGCTGCTGCTCGCCGGGCACGAGACGACCGCCAGCACGCTCAGCTGGGCGCTGTACCTCATCGGCGAGCACCCGGAGGTGCGGCAGCGGCTGCACGAGGAGGCGGTCGCGGTGCTCGGCGACCGGCTGCCGGTCTTCGAGGACCTGCACCAGCTGCGGTACACCTCGATGGTCCTCGAGGAGGTCATGCGGCTCTACCCGCCGGTGTGGCTGCTGCCGCGCAAGGCCCTCGCGGCGGACGAGGTCGGCGGCTACCGGGTGCCGGCCGGCGCCGACGTGCTCGTGTCGCCGTTCACGCTGCACCGGCACCCGGACTTCTGGCCGGAGCCGGAGCGCTTCGACCCGGAGCGGTTCGACCCGCAGCGCCCGACCGGCACGGCGGAGCGGCCCCGCTACGCGTACATCCCGTTCGGCGCCGGGCCGCGGTTCTGCGTCGGCAACCACCTCGGCATGATGGAGGCGGCGTTCGTGCTCGCGCTGCTGTGCCGGGACCTGAAGCTGGAGAAGGACCCCGGCCACCGGGTGGTCCCCGAGCCGATGCTGTCGCTGCGCATCCGCGGCGGCCTGCCGATGACGGTGACCCTCGCCCGCTGACCGTATGTCCAATGTGGACGCCCGCCGGAGCTGTTGCTCCGGCGGGCGTTTCGCTGTGCGCAAAGGGGTGCGCCGATAGCGTCCCACTAGGGCGTGGCTAGGGTGGGAGATCGACGAACGCCGTTGAGCACTTGCCGAGAAGACTTTGCTCCGGCCCGCCGCAACGATAGCGATAGTTCGATGGATTGCGCCGCAGGAGCGGCGGTCCTCGACCAGCCTGCGGGATCTCCGCCGGTCAATCAGGCAGGTGTCCGGCCGCGCATCCGCGGGCGACATGCCGTCGACCTCAAGGGGGAACTGTGCCACCGCAACCTGTCGGCGTCCTGCGCCGGCTCATCCCAGGCGCCTTCGTCCTGGTGCTCGTCGCCGCGTTGTACGTGGCGGCCCAGCTGCCCGAGGCGTCGGCGGCCACCCGTAACGCCATCGCCGACCGGTACTCCTTCACCGAGCTGCAGATCGCACTCCCACCGGGCCTGCCGCAGCACACAGTGCGCCAGGTCAACCCGAAGTACGAGCACATCAGGGCCTGGATCTCATCGGTCGGCGCCGCCGTCGCGGTCAACGACATCGACGGCAACGGCCGATCCAACGACCTGTGTCTCGTCGACACCCGCAGCGACTCGGCGATCGTGACGCCGGCGCCGCAGGGCGGGGCGACCTACGCGCCGTTCGTGCTGAACCCGGCGCCGCTGCCGACCAGCGCCACGATGGCGCCGATGGGCTGCGTGCCCGGCGACTACAACGCCGACGGCTGGACCGACCTGCTCGTCTACTACTGGGGCCGCACGCCGGTGCTGTACATGCACAAGCCCGGCGCGACCACGCTGGAGATGGCCGCGTTCCGGCCCACCGAGCTGATCGCCGCGTCGAACACGGCGTCCGGCGGCTACGGCGGGCCGCTGTGGAACACCAACGCGGTGAACGTCGCCGACTTCGACGGCGACGGGCACGTGGACATCGGCGTCTTCAACTACTTCCCCGACACCCAGGTCCTCGACCCGCAGGGTGACCCCAACGTCCAGATGAACCACTCGATGTCGCGGGCCGAGAACGCCGGCGGCGCGCACGTGCTGCACTGGGAGGCCGCCAGCAGCGGCGACGAGCCCAGCGTCACGTACGTGGAGCAGAAGGCGATCCCGCCGTCGGCCGCGACCGGCTGGACGCTCGGGGCCGGCTCCGCGGACCTCGACGGCGACCTGCGACCGGAGCTGTACCTCGCCAACGACTTCGGCCGGGACCGCTTCTTCCGCAACGTCTCCACGCCCGGCCAGATCAAGTTCGCCCTCGTCGAGGGGGAGCGCGGTGCCTTCACGCCGAAGTCCCTCGTCGTCGGGCACGACTCCTTCAAGGGCATGTCGATCGAGTTCAGCGACCTGTCCGGCGACGGGCAGTTCGACATGTTCATCAGCAACATCACCACCAGCTGGGGGCTGGAGGAGAGCAACCTCTACTACCAGAACACCGCGGCAAACCCGGCGAAGGCCGCCGCGGCGCTGAAGGACGGCCGGGCGCCGTTCGAGAACAAGGCCGCCTCGGCGAACATCGCCTGGGTCGGCTGGGGCTGGGACGCCAAGGCCGCCGACTTCGACAACAGCGGCCGGCTGTCGCTCGTGCAGACCACCGGCTTCGTCAAGGGCAAGATCAACCGCTGGTCGTGGCTGCAGGAGCTGGCGATGACCAACGACCTGCTGCTGCAGGAGCCGCAGATGTGGCCGAACGCGAAGCCCGGTGACGACATCGCCGGCTCGCAGCCGTTCGCGTTCTGGGCCAAGGAGCCCAACGGCCGGTACGTCAACGTCGCCAAAGAGCTCGGCATGACGTCCGACATCCCGAGCCGCGGCGTCGCGGTCGCCGACGTCGACGGCGACGGCGCCCAGGACTTCGCCATCGCCCGGCAGTGGGGCGCCCCGTCCTACTACCGCAACACCAAGGCCGGCAGCGGCGAGTACCTCAGCCTCAACCTGTACCGCCCGGCGACCGGTGGCGTCTCCGCGACCGGCGGCCTGCCCGGCGCGCCCGCCTACGGCGCCCAGGTGCGCGTCACCACCGCCGACGGCCGCACCCAGGTGTCGCAGCTCGACGGCGGCGGCGGGCACTCCGGCAAGCGCGGCTTCCAGCAGCACTTCGGGCTCGGCGCCAACAACGGCAAGCCGGTCTCGGCCGAGGTGTGCTGGCTGGACAACACCGGCGCCATGCACATGCAGACGCTGCAGCTGAGCCCCGGCCAGCACACCCTCATGTTGACCACGCAAGCCCAGGAGGTGCAGCCGTCATGACCGACGTGCAGCCCCGCGTCAAGCTCCCGACCGAGGCGCCGGTCTCGCCGGCCGTAGCGGTTCCCACCAAGGCGACGGTGACGGTGTCGACCCCGTCGGGCGCGCCGCCGCGCGTGGACGGCCGCGACCCGCGGTACCTCGCACTGCGCAACTTCGCGATCTCCATGAGCATCTTCAACATCCTCGGCTACACCGTGCTCGGCTTCGAGCAGCCGTGGACGTGGCCGCTGTTCTCCCTCGCCATCGGCTACTCGACGGAGCTCGTCGTGGAGTGGATCGCGGCGAAGGCGGAGCGGCGCGCCCCCGGGTACTCCGGCCACGGCGGCTGGGGCCTCTACACGTTCCTGCTGCCGTCGCACATCACCGCGCTCGCGGCGAACATGCTGCTCTACGCCAACGACGTGTACTGGCCGATCGCCTTCGCCGTCGTCGTGGCCGTCGGGCAGAAGGTGCTGTTCCGGGCCCCGATCAAGGGCCGGCTGCGGCACTTCATGAACCCGTCGAACTTCGGCATCACCGTCACGCTGGTGCTGTTCGGCTGGGTCAACGTGGCACCGCCGTACCACTTCACCGAGCACGTCCCGGACGTGATCCGCATCGTGGTGCCGACCGTCATCCTCACCGCCGGCACGATCCTCAACTCGCTGCTGACCAAGCGGGTCGCGCTCATCGTCGGCTGGGTCGGCGCGTTCGTCATCCAGGCGCTGATCCGGCACTACGTGTGGGACGTCGCGCTGTGGGCAGCGCTCGGCCCGATGACGGGCGTCGCGTTCATCCTCTTCACCAACTACATGATCACCGACCCGGGCACCACCCCGACGTCGGGCAAGGCGCAGTTCATGTTCGGCTCCAGCGTCGCGTTCGTCTACGGCGCGCTGCTGCTGGCCAACGTGGTCTACACGCTGTTCTTCGCCGTCACCATCGTCTGTGCCGCCCGCGGCCTGTTCTGGTGGGCGAAGTGGCTGCGGGAGCGCCGGACGGCCGTCATCACCACCTGAGGCAGCACGCCGGCCGGTGCGGGGACAACGGTGTCCCCGCACCGGCCGCGTTCCCATGTCGTCCACAGTGGAGGATCCGTGGCAACCACCCAGCTGCGGACCGGCGTCACGCCGGGCCCGCACCTCACCCCCCGACGCGCCCGCAACGGCCGGGTCGTCCTGTTCAGCATCCTGGCCGGCATCGCACTGGCGGTGCTCTGGTCCTACGAGTTCGTCGACTCGGTCATCGGCGACAACGTCGCCAACAACCTGCTCGGCCACGACGCGAAGAAGACCGCCATCGCCGGCACCACCGCCGGCCTGGTCTTCGCGTTCGTGTCCGGGCTCGCCGGCACCTTCACCGCCTGCAACATCGCTATGGCGGCGTCCGTCGGCCCGCTGTCACAGGCCGGCGCCGGCCAGCGCGGCGGCCCGCTGCGGCGGCTCCTGCGCCCGCTCGGGTGGCTCACCGTCGGCATGGTGGCGGTGTCGGCGGTGTACGGCTTCGTCGGCGTCCTGCTCGGCGACCGGCTGCCGCAGCTGTCCACCGACAAGGTCGGCGACGTGCCGGTCCGGCTCCTGCAGTCCTCGGTCGTCTTCGGCCTCATCGGCCTCGCCCTGATCTACCTGGGCCTGGCCGCGCTCGGCGTCCTGCCGGACCTGTTCCGCGACCGGCCCACCGCCCGCGTCGTCGTCCTCGGCGGCCTCGTCGGCGGCTTCCTCATCGGCCGGCCGTACCCGTTGTTCAACAAGCTCTTCCACTACGCGGCGGACACCGACAACCCGCTCTACGGCTCGCTCGCCTTCGTGCTGCAGTCGGTGGGCAACGTCGTGTTCGTCGCGGCCGTCTTCGCCGTCGTCGTGCTCCTCACCCGGGGGCGCTTCCTGTCGTGGCTCGGCGCGAGCCCGCGGCGGGCCGCCGTGGTGACGGGCAGCCTGCTCGTCGCGCTCGGCGTGTTCAACGTCGTCTACTGGGACGTCCGCCTGCCGGCGATGTTCGGCATCGGATGGTTCCCCACCATGTGGTACAACGCCTGACCTCTCACGTCCCTTCGTGCACTCGGGGTCGCGTCCGCGGCCCCGAATACGACTTCCGCGGATGGTGACCCATGACCGTCGTCGTGCTCCAGGACCGCTGGCAGCAGACCCGCACCGCCGTCGCGGACACGGGCCGGCGCTTCGAGTCGCTGGTCAACTGGGCCCCCGACCCCGCGGCGATGGCGACCGCGGAGTGGTCCATCGCCGACTCCGCCGCCCACGTGCTGTCCATCGCCAAGCTGTGCCTGCTGCTGCTGGACCCCGACGCGCCGCCGCTGCCCGTGCCGGGCCTGCGCGAGCTGCTCTCCGGCACCAACGTCGACACCGTGGCGGACGCCAACTCCCGCGTCATGCGGCACCTGACCGAGCGCGACCCGCGGGTCGTCACGCGCGAGCTGCGCACCGCGATCGAGCGCATCCTGCTCGTCACCCGCGACGCCGACCCGGCCTCGACCGTCACGTGGCTGGGCGACGCGCAGGTGACCGTCGCCGGCGTGCTGGCCCACCTCGTCAACGAGATGCTGGTGCACGGCTGGGACATGGCGCGCGCGGCCGGCCTGCCGTGGCCGATGCCCGACGCAGACGCCGCCCTCTTCTTCGAGCTGTTCCTCGTCGACATGATCCGCAACTCGTACGGCGCGCTGCTCAACCAGGCGGTCCGCATGCCGCGGCACCGCATCGCCGTCGAGTTCCGCTCGGTGCACACCGCGACGGCCATCCTGCAGCTGCACGAGGGCCGGGTCAGCGTCGCGCCGCCCGGCGACCCCTACGACGTCAGCCTGACGTTCCGCCCGGCGCGCTTCAACCTCATGCTCTTCGGCCGCATCAGCGCCCTGCGCGCCGCCGCCGGCCGGGACGTGGTGGTCGGCGGGCCGCGTCCGTGGCGGCTGCGGTCGTTCCTCCGCGTCGTACACATGCCGAACAACGCCAGGCCGTGAGGCTCAGGTCCGCACAGCAGCGGAAGCCAGCGCGACCCCGGGAATCGAAGAATAGGTGCAGATCCGCTCATCCACGGAGGTTGCAATGGCATTCGAGCAGGACCGGACGCAGACCCATGCCGGGTGGAGCCAGGACCACACCGAGATCTACGATCTCGTCTTCCGCAGCCGCGGCAAGAGCTTCGAGGCCGAGGCCGACGACATCGCCGCGCACGTGCGCGCCCGCCACCCCGGCGCCACCACCCTGCTCGACGTCGCCAGCGGCACCGGCGCGCACCTGGTGCGCTACGCCGAGGTGTTCGAGCACGTCGAAGGCGTCGAGCTGGCCCCCGCGATGCGCGTCGTCGCCCAGCGCAAGCTGCCCGGCGTCGCGGTGCACGCCGGCGACATGCGCGACTTCGACCTGGGCCGCACGTTCGACGCGGTGGTGTGCCTCGGCAACTCGGTCGCGTGCATGGCCTCCACCGCCGAGCTCGACACCGCGATCGCCCGGATGGCCGCGCACCTGGAGCCCGGCGGGGTCCTGATCGTGGAGCCCGGCTGGTTCCCCGAGCAGTTCCTCGACGGCTACGTCGGCGGGCACCTGGTCCGCGAGCCCGGCCGGGTCATCTCCCGCGTCACCCACTCGACCCGCGACGGCCTCGCCACCCGGGTCGAGATCCGCTTCACCGTCGCCACGTCCGAGGGCGGCATCAGGGAGTGGACCGACTACTTCTACATGAACCTGTTCACCCGCGAGGAGTACACCGCCGCGTTCGAGAAGGCGGGCTGCGCCGTGGAGTTCCTCGACATCCCGTGGCGGCTCGGCACCGACCCGCACAACGCCCCCGGCCTGTTCGCCGGCGTGCGCAAGTAGGGCGGCGCCACGGTGACCATCGTTCCTCCGCTCGCCCCGCACCAGATGATCGCGTTCGTCGTGGCGCTCGCCGTGCTGCTGCTGACCGCGCGGCTGCTCGGTGCGCTCGCCGAACGTGTCAGGATGCCGGCCGTGGTCGGTGAGCTCGCCGCGGGTGTGCTCATCGGCCCGTCGGTGCTCGGGCACCTCGCCCCGGGCGTCACCGAGCGGTTGTTCGGCTCGCCGGCGCAGATGCACCTCGTCGACGCCGTCGGCCAGCTCGGCGTGCTGCTGCTCGTCGCCGTCACCGGCACCCACCTCGACCCGGGCCTGCTGCGCCGGCTCCGCGTCACGGCCGCCACCGTCAGCCTCGGCGGGCTGCTGCTGCCGCTCGCCGCCGGCATCGCTCTCGGGTACGTGCTGCCGCTGCCGGTCGTGCCGGGAGGCCCCGGCGATCGCGGGGTGTTCGCGCTGTTCATCGGCGTGGCGATGTGCGTGTCGGCGATCCCGGTGATCGCCAAGACGCTCACCGACATGCGCCTGCTGCACCGCAACATCGGGCAGCTCACGCTCGCCGCCGCGTTCATCGACGACGCGCTCGGCTGGCTGCTGCTGTCGGTGGTCGCGGCCGCCGCGACCGTCGGGGTCAGCGCCGGCACCGTCACGGCCTCGGTGCTGTACCTCGTCGGTTTCCTCGCCTTCGCCGCCACCCTCGGCCGGCTGCTGGTGCGCAAGCTGATGGCGGCCGCTGCGAACCGGCCCGCCGACACCCCGGCGGTCGCCACCGCGGTCGTCCTCGTGCTGCTCGGCGCCGCGACCACGCAGGCGCTGGGCATGGAGCCGGTGTTCGGGGCGTTCGTGGCCGGTCTGCTGATCACCGGCGCCCGCGCCGCCCAGCCGAAGCTGGCGGGGCTGCGCACCGTGGTCTCCGCCGTCCTCGCCCCGCTGTTCCTGGCGACCGCCGGGCTGCGCATGGACCTCACGGCGCTGGCCCGCCCGCAGGTCGCGCTGACGGCCGCGGCGGTGCTGGCGGTGGCGATCGCGGGCAAGTTCGCCGGCGCGTACCTCGGTGCGCGGCTGCGGAAGCTCACCCGGTGGGAGAGCCTGGCCCTCGGTGCCGGGATGAACTCCCGCGGCGTCATCGAGGTGATCGTGGCGCTGACCGGGCTGCGCCTCAAGGTGCTCGACACGGCCGGGTACACGGTGATCGTGCTGGTCGCGATCGTCACGTCGGTCGTCGCCCCGCCACTGCTGCGGCACGCCATGAACCGCATCGCCGGCACCGAGGACGAGCGGCTGCGCGAGATCGACCACGACATGTGGAGCGGCCTGATCCCGGCGAACGGCCGCACCGACCGCTAGCGTCCATGGTGGACAGCACGGGCACGGATGCGTCCCAGCGCATCCACAGTGGACGATGATGGTATGACCACCGGGATCCAGGACACCAAGCATCTGCTCGCCGGTCAGGACGTCGGCGACTACGTGGCGGCCTGCACGACACCGCCGGGGCAGGCCGTCACCGGGCTCATCGCCCGCGCCGGCGAGCTCGGCGACGAGGCCGGGATGATGGCGACCGCCGCGCAGGCGACCCTGCTGACGATGCTCGCCCGGCTGGTGCCGGCGCGGCTGGCCGTCGACATCGGCACCTTCACCGGGCTGTCCGCCCTCGCCCTCGCCGAAGGTGTCGGCGCGGGCGGCCGGGTCGTCACCTGCGACGTGTCCGACCGGTGGCTGCCCCTGGCGCGCGAGCACTGGGACCGGGCCGGGGTGGCGGACCGCATCGACTTCCGGCTCGGCGCGGCCGGGCGGACCCTCGCCGGGTTCGAGCCCGGCAGCGTCGACCTCGTCTTCGTCGACGCGGACAAGATGAGCTACCCGCGCTACCACGCGCTCGCGGTGCCGCTGCTGCGCCCGGGCGGGCTGCTCGTCGCCGACAACGTGCTGCTCGACGGCTGGGTCGTCGACCCGTCCCGGGCCGGCACCCCGGCGCAGCGGCGGTGCGCCGAGACCCTGCGCGCCTTCAACGCCGCGCTCGCCGCCGACGAGCGCCTCGACGCCGTGATGCTGCCGCTCGCCGACGGGCTGACGATCGCGCGCAAGCGGTAGCGGGACGACGAACGGCGTGCACGCCCCGGGGCGTGCACGCCGTTCGTCGTGTCTGTCGCTTGTGGACGCCGCTCAGCTCGTCAGCGCGACGACGGCCTTCGTGAACGTGGCCAGGTCCGGGTCCTCGAACAGCAGGCCGAAGTCGACGGTGACGCCGAGCTCGTCCTCCAGCCGGCCGACGATGCGGACCGCCGAGATGGACTGGCCGTGCAGCTCGAAGAAGGTCAGGTGCTGCCCGCCCTCGGGCATGCCGAGAACGTCCCGCCACACCTCTTCGACGCGCTGCTCGACGACGGACGGATCTGCCGCGCCAGTGTTCTGCACCATGGGACGTGCTCCTTCCAGGCAGGTGACTCCCCGCTCATCGTCGGCACCGCAGCCATCGACGCGCATCCTTCGAAATGCGCTGTGTGCCCCGCATTCCTTGAGAAGCAATCGATGTCCGCTGCGTGTGACGATTCGTCCGTCGTAAGGAGGACGCGATGAACGGATCGCCGGCCCGCTGGTGGGTGCTGGAGCGCCTCGCGCCGGGCACCGCCGCGACGCGCGTCTGCCGCGGCTTCGCCGTGAGCGGCCCCGTGGACATCGACGCGCTGCGCGCCGCCTGGCTCGCGGTGTTGTCCGCGCACGAGCCGCTGCGCACCACCGTGACCGATGCCGATGCCGATGCCGATTTCGATGCGTTGCCGGTGCCGGTGATCGCGGCCGCCGAGCCCGCGTCGTTCACGGTCCTCGACGCGCCCGCACCGCTCGCCTGGGAAGGGTTCCCGGCCCGCCTGATCCTGACCCGCACCGGGCCGGACCGGCACCGGGTGACGGTCGTGCTGCACCGTACGGTGGCCGACGACGACACGATGGACCTCGTCGTCGAGGAGCTGTCGCAGCGCCTTGCCGGCGCGGCGCCGCGGTCCCCGCGCACCGAGCCCCACCGCGGCTGGGACGCCGACGCGCTGCGCTGGTGGCAGGGCGCGGTCCGCCCCACGCCGCCGGTGAGCCACCCGCTCGGCCCGGACCGCGACACCACCCCCGTGGCGCCGGGCGGTGCGGTCGGCTTCGACTGGGGGCCGGAGGCCGCGGCCGTCGTCACGGGGTTCGCCCGCGACACCGGCACCACCCCGTTCGCCGTCCTCCTCGCGGCGCTGCAGTCGCTGCTGTGCCGCTACGACGGCGGCGCCCTGGTCACCGTCGGCGCCCCGGTCAGCCTCCGCCCGGCCGGTGCCCCGCGCGTCGCCGGCGCGTTCGACAACCTGCTCGTGCTCCCGGGGGACCTGGCCGGCGCCGGCACGTTCCGGGCGCGGGTCCTGCGCGCCGCCGCCACCACGGACGCCGCCCTGGCGCACCGCGAGCTGCCCTATGGCGAGCTGCTGCGGGCCCTGGACGCCCACGGTGACGCCCGCCCGGTGCCGTTGTGCGACGCCGTCCTGGCCGTGCGGGAGACGCCCGAGGCGGTGCTGCGCCTGCCCGGCGCGGTGGTCCGCCCCGAGCCGGTGGACACCGGCTGGGCGACCTGCGACCTGACACTGACCGCCACCGTCGACCCGGCACTCGGGCTGAGCGGCACGCTCGGCTTCCGCGGCGAGGACCAGCGACCCGCCGCGGCCGCGCTCCTCGAGCAGCTGCGCACCCTCCTGCTGGCCGCGATCGCCGACCCCGACGGGGACGCCCGCACCCTGCCGATGGACGCCGCGGTGGCCCCGTGGGTGCCCGGCCCGCCGGCGGACCCGCACGCGGACGCGCCGCTCGTGCACGAGGCGGTGCGGGCCGTCGCGCACCGCATCCCGGCCACCGCCGCGGTCTCGGACGCGGCGGGGGGCGTCTCCCTCGGCTACGGCGACCTCGAGCGCTCCGTCGCGGCCGTCGCCGCGCACCTGCGCGCGGCCGGGGCCGGCGGGCGCGCCGTCGCGGTGCGCATGGCGCCCGGCCCGCGGCAGATCGTCGCGTCGCTCGCCGCGCTGCGCGCCGGAGGGCACCTGCTGTGGTTCGGGACCGGCGACGCGGGCGAGCGCGGCCGCACCGCCCTGCGCGAGCTTCGCCCCGCGTGCCTGCTGGTCGACGGCGGCGGCGAGACCGACCCCCTCGCGGGCTGGTACCGCGCCGAGATCCACGGCCTCGTCCTCGACGTCGGCTCCCTGACGGCGGACCCGCCGGCCGGTGCCCCCGCCGCGCCCGTGGTGCGGCGGGACGGGACCGCCTACGTCGCCTACACGTCGGGCTCCACCGGCAAGCCGAAGGGCATCGCGCAGACGCACGGCGCGTTCGCGCAGTTCGCCGCGTGGATGGCCGCGACGTTCGACCTGCGCCCCGGCGCCCGGGTCGCGCACTGGGTGGCCCCGGAGCACGACCCGAGCCTCTACGAGGCGTTCGCCGCGCTGATCTCCGGCGCCACCCTGTGCCCCGTGCCGCAGCGTGTCCGCGTGCACCCCGAGCGGTTCACCGAATGGCTCGCCGCCGAGCGGATCACGTTCCTGCAGACGGTGCCGAGCTTCGCCAAGGAGCTGCTGGCGCCGATGACCGCCGCGTCCGGCCGGCTCGGGGCGCTGCGGCACCTGGTGCTCATGGGCGAGGCGCTGCCGGCCGCCCTCGCCGACGGGCTGCGCGCCGCGCTGCCGGGCCTGCGACTGTCCAATGTGTACGGCCCGACGGAGACGGTCGCGGCGACGTGGGCGGCGATCGACGCGCCGGTCCACGGCATGGCACCGATCGGGCGGGCCATCCCCGGCCGGGAGGTCCTGGTGCTCGACGAGGCCGACCGGCCCTGCCCGGCCGGCGTCACCGGCGAGATCGTGATCCGCAGCCCGTACGTGGCCGACGGCTACGTCGGCGCGCCGCCGGGCCCGGCGTTCCGCCCGCTGGACGGCGCGGACCCCGGCATCGGGGTGTACCGGACCGGTGACCTCGCCCGGCGCCGGCACGACGGGCGGCTGGAGTTCCGCGGCCGCAAGGACTTCCAGGTGAAGCTGCTCGGCAACCGGATCGAGCTGGCCGAGGTCGAGGAGGCCCTGGCCCGGCACGAGTCGGTGGCCGAGTGCGCGGTCGTGCCGGCCACCGACGGGGACGGCCTCGTCGTCGGCCTGGTCGCCCACGTGGTGCCGGCGCCCGGGACGGACCCGGCCGTCGCCGCCTGGCGCGCCCACCTGCGCCGGCGCTTCGGCGCCGCGCTGGTGCTGGTGCAGTTCGAACCGATGACCGGCCCCCTGCCGCGCAACGTCGCCGGCAAGGTCGACCGGTCCCGGCTGCCCGCCCGGCTACCCCAGGGGAGCCGGGAACCCGCCGCCGATCGCCCGTGGACGTGGGCGGAGACCGCGGTGGCGCAGCTGTGGCAGGACGTGCTCGGTGCGCCGCCCGCCGGCCCCGGCGCGTCGTTCACCGCGGCCGGCGCCGGCTCCCTGGACGCGCTGCGGCTCGCTGGCCTGATCCGTAAGCGGTTCGGCGTCGACGTGCCCCTGCAGCAGTGCCTCACCAACCCAACGCTGACCGGACTGGCCACCGCGATCGTGGCCGCGGGTGCCCGCCAGGACGTCGCGGCCGGGCACCCGCCGTCGCGGCCACACCGAACCGAAGGAGAGTGCGTTGAATCAGCAGTCTGAACAGGCCGTCGTGTTCGACGGCGAGACCCTCGACATCCCGGGCGTCAGGCGGGTCGCCGAGGAGCACGCGCCGGTCCAGGTCGCCACCTCGTCGCTGGAGCGGGCGACCAAGAGCCGCCGGATGTTCGAGGACATCGTCGCGCAGGAGATCCCCATCTACGGGGTGACGACCGGCTACGGCGAGATGATCTACATGCTGGTGTCCACCTCGAACGAGACCGAGCTGCAGACCAACCTGGTGCGCAGCCACAGCGCCGGCGTCGGGCCGCTGTTCGCCGAGGACGAGGCCCGCGCCATCCTCTCCGCCCGGCTCAACGCGCTCGCGAAGGGGTACTCCGCGGTGCGCCCCGACGTGCTGGAGCGGCTCGCGCTCTACCTCAACCTCGGCCTGACGCCGGCGATCCCGGAGATCGGCTCGCTCGGCGCCAGCGGTGACCTGGCGACGCTGTCGCACATCGCGAGCACCGTCATCGGCGAGGGCTACCTGCTGCAGGACGGCAAGAAGGTCCCGACCGGGCCGGTCCTGCGCGAGCACGGGATCGAGCCGCTGCAGCTGCAGTTCAAGGAGGGCCTCGCGCTGATCAACGGCACCTCCGGCATGACCGGCCTCGGCGCGCTCGTCGTGGGCCGGGCGATGACCCAGGTCCGCCAGCACGAGCTGGTGACCGCGCTGGTCATCGAGACGCTGCAGGGCTCCACCAGCCCGTTCCTGCCGGCCGGCCACGACATCGCCCGGCCGCACCAGGGGCAGATCGACACGGCCGCGAACATGCGCGCGCTGATGGCCGGCAGCCGGCTCACCGTCGAGCACGCCGACCTGCGCCGCCAGGTCGCCGACGCGGGCGAGAAGGCCGGCGGCGACGGCAAGCTGCACGCCGACGGGGTGCAGCGCACGAAGATCTACCTGCAGAAGGCGTACTCGCTGCGGGCGATCCCGCAGATCCTCGGCTCCGTCCGGGACACCCTCTACCACGCGACGACGAAGCTCGACATCGAGCTGAACTCGGCGAACGACAACCCGCTGTTCTTCGAGGGGCAGGAGATCTTCCACGGCGCCAACTTCCACGGCCAGCCGATCGCGTTCGTGATGGACTTCGTCACGATCGCGCTCACCCAGCTCGGGGTGCTGTCCGAGCGGCAGTCCAACCGGCTGTTCAACCGGCACCTGTCCTACGGCCTGCCGGAGTTCCTGGTCGCCGGCGACCCGGGGCTCAACAGCGGCTTCGCCGGCGCGCAGTACCCGGCGACCGCGCTCATCGCCGAGAACCGCACCATCGGGCCCGCCAGCACGCAGAGCGTGCCGTCCAACGGCGACAACCAGGACGTCGTCAGCATGGGCCTCATCTCCGCCCGCAACGCCCGCCGGGTGCTGCAGAACAACGAGAAGATCCTGGCCGTGGAGTACCTCGCGGCGGCGCAGGCGGTCGACATCTCCAAGCGCTACGACGGGCTGAGCCCCGCGGCGAAGGCGACCTACGACCACGTCCGCTCGCTGGTGCCGACCCTGGACCACGACCGCTACATGTCCGACGACATCGAGATCGTCGCCGCGGCGCTGGCCCGGGGCGAGTTCGTCGCCGCGGTCGCGGCCGCCGACGTCGAGCTGCGCTAGAAGGGCATTGATCATGACCTCTGAAACCTTCGACGTCGTGGTGGTCGGCGGTGGGCCGTGCGGCTCCACGGTCTCCACCCTGGTGGCGCAGCAGGGCCACCGCGTGCTCGTGCTGGAGCGGGAGCGGTTCCCCCGCTACCAGATCGGCGAGTCGCTGCTGCCCTCGACCGTGCACGGCATCTGCAAGTTGCTCGGGGTGACCGAGGAGCTGGCCGCGGCCGGCTTCCCGATCAAGCACGGCGGGACGTTCCGCTGGGGCAGCAACCCGGAGCCGTGGACGTTCGACTTCTCGCTGTCGCAGAACTTCGCCGGCGACTCCTCCACCGGCTACCAGGTCGAGCGGATGAAGTTCGACAAGATCCTGCTCGACAACGCCCGGGCCAAGGGCGTCGACGTGCGCGAGGAGTCGACGGTCGTCGACGTCATCGAGGAGGACGGCCGGGTCTGCGGGGTCCGGTACACCGACGCCGGCGGCGAGCGCCACGAGGTGCGCAGCCGCTACGTTGTGGACGCGTCCGGCAACACCAGCCGGATCCACGGCCACAGCGGCGGCAAGCGGGTCTACTCCGACTTCTTCCGCAACCTGGCGCTGTTCGGCTACTTCGAGGGCGGCAAGCGCCTCGACCCGCCGTACTCGGGCAATATCCTCGCGGTCGCCTTCGAGGCCGGCTGGTTCTGGTACATCCCGCTCAGCGACACCCTGACCAGTGTCGGCGCGGTGCTGCTGCCGGAGGAGCTGGAGCGCGTCCAGGGCGACAAGGAGAAGGCGCTGCTCGGGCTGATCGAGCAGTGCCCGCTCATCGCGGACATGCTGTCCGACGCGACGCGCGTCACGACCGGGGTCTACGGCGACATCCGGGTCCGCAAGGACTACTCCTACCTCCAGGAGCGCTTCTGGAAGCCGGGTCTGGTGCTCGCCGGCGACGCGGCCTGCTTCATCGACCCGGTCTTCTCCCAGGGCGTGCACCTGGCGACGTACGGGGCGCTGCTCGCCGCCAGGTCGCTGAACACGGCGCTGGCCGAGGGGACGGACATCCCCGAGGAGACCGTCTTCAGCGAGTTCGAGCACCGCTACCGCGCCGAGTACAGCCGGTTCCACGACTTCCTGGTCGCGTTCTACGACATGCACCAGGACGAGGAGTCGTACTTCTGGAAGGCGAAGAAGGTGACGGCCGAGACGACGCCGGCGGCGGAGTCGTTCGTCAACCTCGTCGGCGGCGGCGCCTCGCAGGAGGGCGCGCTCGTCGACCCCGAGACGTACACCGCTCGGGCGGAGGCGGCGCAGGAGCTGTCCGCGGCGATCGACCGCAGGGTCGAGGGCGCGGGCAACCAGGAGATCCTCAACACCTCGCTGGTCCGGTCGATCGTCAAGGAGGGCCACCAGATCCAGATCCAGGCGGCGCTCGGCCGCAGCGACCGCCCCACGCCGCCCGTCCGCGACGGCGGGCTGGTGCCGTCGGCGGACGGCATGCACTGGTCGCTCCCGACGCCGAAGGAGGCGTGACGATGACCGACATCTCCGCAGGCGAAAGCGGTGGCGTCGAGCGCGCGCCGCTGTCGCTGCAGCTGGACTTCCTGCGCCTCATGGACGGCGGTGGGGGATGGGGCCCGTTCGGCCCCCGCTTCACCGTCGTGGCCGGGTGGCGGGTCGAGGGCGAGATCGACCTCGACACGCTGCACGGTGCGATGCACGACGTGGTCGCCCGGCACGAGACGCTGCGCACCAGGCTGGTGCTCGACCCCGACGACCCGCACCAGGAGATCCACCCACCGTCGGCGCCGCGGCTCGTGATCAGCGACCTGGACCCCTCGGCCGAGGACCGTGACGCCGTCGCCGAGGCGTTCATCAACGCCATCGAGGAGGACGACGAGCTCGGCATCGACGAGATCCCGGGGCTTCGGGTGTACCTGGGCCGCTTCGACGCCAAGGACTCGGTGCTGGCCTACATGGCACACCACACTGCGGTGGACGGCTACTCGGTGCACCTGGTGATGCGGGATCTGGCCGCGTTCTACGCCGCCCGCAAGGAGGGCCGGCCGGTCGACCTGCCGCCGGCCCGCCAGTACCGCGAGTTCGTCGCCCACCAGCTCGAGCACGCCGACGACGCCCGGTCGCGGGCGGCGCGGGCGTTCTGGCGGGAGGAGCTGGCGGGCGCGCGGATGACCCCGCTGGCCAACGACCGGCCCCGGGCCACCGGCGCGTACACCACCGGCTGGCACCGGTACATGTTCGAGGACGAACTCGACACGGCGGTGCAGGAGTTCGCGCGGACCAGCCGCAGCTCCCCGTTCATGGTGCTGATGGCGGCGTTCCTGACGGTGCTGCGCGAGCGGACCGGCGAGACCGACCTGGTGGTGCCGACGTTCATGCCGGGCCGCGGGCCGGCGTGGACCGCCGACGTCATCGGCACGTTCTACAACTTCACCCCGCTGCGGGTCGACCTGTCCGGCTGCGAGACGTTCACCGACGCGGTCGCCGCGGTCCGCCGCTCCTGCCTCGCCGCGTACCGGCACGAGCTGCCGTTCCTGCAGCTGGCCGGGGAGGCGCCGGAGCTGATGGCCTCGGTCGTCACGCCCCGGGCCGCGCCCGTGGTCTTCCAGGTCATCCAGTCGCCCTTCATGCGCGGCGAGGACCAGGTCGCCGACCTGCGCTTCGCGGCGATCCGCCGGCGCACGATCAGCTCGGCGGCCGGGTCGCAGATCCCCGACGGGATGCTCGTCTCCGCGGAGCTGCACCCGGCGGGCGGCATCGGCGGGCGGGTCGGCTACACCGACATGTTCGACGAGTCGACCGTCGTGGACATCATGACGCGGCTCCGTGAGGTGCTGCGGACCGAGGTCGAGCGGGGCTGAACACACAGACGAGGGCCGCTGCGGATCCCGCAGCGGCCCTCGCTCATGCCCGGACGGTCCTGCCGAACTTCACCAGGCCGTGGATGAGGCCGCGGACCCACATGACGACGCCCACGCCGTACACCCCGAGCATCAGCACCAGGATCAGCACGAAGTCGAGCGGTGTGAGGTGGCTCCGCCCGCCGGACGTCCAGGTGACGAACTCGGTGACGACGGTGGCCATGATGGGCACGAAGACGGTCAGCAGCGTCATGACGGCGAAGCCGCGGCCGACGATGTAGAAGACCGAGTAGGTGCGGATCGCGGTGCGCTCGCGCCGGGAGATACCGGACTGGTCGGTCACGTGCGCGCGCTTGCCGATGAGCCGCAGGACGCCGTTGCGCAGCATCGTCTCGGTGTCCGACATGAGGTTGCGGCAGTTGAGCGCGGTGGACACCAGGTAGTACAGGTCGGTGCGCAGGTAGAAGAAGCACTGGAAGAAGACCCGGAAGACGTAGCTCAGCAGCAGCGCGCCGACGAACTCGCGCCCGGCGGGCGCCATCGCGATGACCCCGTGCCGGTCCGCGAACAGCGTCAGCACCAGCAGCGACGCGGAGACCAGGTCGACGATCGACCCGGCGAGGAAGGCCAGGAACAGCCGGCCCTTCGACGCCATCCGCAGCCCGCTGATGTCGGTCTGGGCCACCATCACGTACATCAGGTTGCTGATGCCGAGCGTCACGGGCACGCCGGCGGCGCGGGCGACGGTCGCGTGGGCGAGCTCGTGCAGGAACGTGGCGCCGAGCGTGAGCGCGAGCACGGTGAGGCTCAGCACGGCGAAGTTGCCGTGCGGGTACAGCAGCACGTCGGTGCTCGGGAACAGCGACAGGTCGGCCAGCATGATCGCCGTCGCGCCGCCGATGAGCAGCAGGCAGGCGGCCACGACCGGGCCGCTCGTCAGCCGCCGGGCGACCGCCGGTGAGATCCAGTCGAGGCTGACCTTGCGCAGCCGGCGCCCCTTCGGCCCGTGGTGGTGGGGCTCTTCTTCGCGTGGCCGGTCGCCGGCGATGAACCCCTCTGCGGTCATGACGGCGAGGAAGTCCTCCATGTCCGGGGTCTCGTGGTAGCGGGCCTCGTACCGGCGGGCCGCCTCGCCGATCGTGTCGCCGGCGGCGAGCCAGTCGAGCAGGTCGACCCCGTCTTTCGGCAGGGCGAGAAAGGCGCCGCGGGACGGGTCGCCGATGACGATCTCGTCTCCTTCCGGGCGACGCTGGAACGGCAGGACGGCAACGGTCGTGTCGGCCTTGTACGATGCGCCGAGCTGGGTCACTGGTCACTCCAATCTTGCAATTCTTCCGCTGCGCACCAATAGTGGGGAACCGGAATCTTCCCCGGTCCCCCACTTGATTTGATGCCGTTTACCGTCCGAATCAGACGGGGTCCGTGCCCGGGCACGCGGCGTTCGCGGTGATGTTGGCGCTGGTCTTGATCTCCTCCAGCTTGCGAACCTCGATCTTCTTCATTCTATTCACCTCCGTCCATCTCTTGACTGGTTCAATACTGACACTCCAGCGATGCTCAATCTTCTTTCAAAATGCTTTCGTAGTCGCCTGGTCACGCTACGTGGTAATTGCCGATGTTCAATTCCCACAGACAAAAAGACCCCGCCCCTTCGAGGGAAGGGGCGGGGCCGTTGGAGGAGGAGGTCAGCTGTTGAGGCCGCCGTAGGAGAGCTTGCGCAGCTCGTCGAAGGAGGCCAGGTCCGGCGCGGTCCAGCCGTCGAGGTCGTACTCGCGCAGGCAGGCGTCGGCGAATGCCTTGTACTGCTCGGTCTGCCCGCCGGCGATCTGCCCGTTGAGCAGCTCCACCCTGGTGTTCTCGTGGTTGCCGGAGTAGTTGCGCTCGTAGAGCTCGTGCCGGCCGCCGAACTCGGAGCCGAACGCGTCCCACAGCAGCTTCATGACCTTCACCCGGTCGACGGCGTCGACGCCTTTCGAACCGCGCAGGTACTTGTCCAGGTACGGGCGCACGGCCGGGTTCTTGAAGTCCTCCGCGCTGGAGTTGACGTAGATGAGCCCGCTGGCGATGTCCTGCAGCGCGATCTCGCGGATGCGCGGGTAGCCGATCTGCATGAACCAGCGGTACGCCATGCCGTACTGGGGATTCGGCTGCACCGCGCCGTCCTTCCACGGCACCGGGTTGCGCGCGGCGGCGTCCGACAGCCCCCAGAAGAGGTTGCGCCAGGCGAGGACCTCGCCGAGGCGGCTCTGCACGCCGCGGAAGCTGTCGGTGCCGGTGATCTCGACGGCCTTCAGCAGCAGGCCCGCCAGGAACTCGAGCTTGACCGCCAGGCGGGTGCAGCCGTGGAAGGTGAAGCGTTCGGTGAACCCGGACTGGCCGGAGAACAGCTGGACCTTGCCGAGGTCGCCGTAGACGAACACGTTCTCCCACGGGATGAGGACCTTGTCCAGCACCAGGATCGTGTCGTTCTCGTCGAGGCGGGAGGACAGCGGGTAGTCGAACGGGCTGCCCATCACCGCCGCCGTCGCCGCGTAGGACGGGCGGCACAGCAGCTTCATGCCGGGCGCGTCCATCGGCACCGTCGCGATGAGCGCGAACTCCTTCTTGCGCACCGGCACCCCATAGTGCGCGAGGAAGTTGTAGTGCGTCAGCGCCGACGCGGTCGCGACCACCTTCGCGCCGGACACCACGAGGCCGGCGTCGGTCTCCCGCTCCACGTGCACGAAGACGTCCTCGACCTCGTCCGGCGGGCGGGACCGGTCGACCGGCGGGTGCACGATCGCGTGGTTCCAGTACAGGACCTTCTCCTGCGACTCGCGGTACCAGCGCCGGGCGTTGTCGCCGAACGGCTCGTAGTAGTCGGCGTTGGCGCCGAGCGTGCCCAGGAACGACGCCTTGTAGTCCGGGCTGCGGCCCATCCAGCCGTAGCTCAGCCTGGCCCACGCGGCGATCGCCTGCTGGTCGGCGACGAGGTCCTCCGCGCTGCGCGGCGTCCGGAAGAACCGGTGGGTGTAGCCCCGGCTGCCGGTGTCGGTCGGCGCGGTGAGCACGTCGTGCGTCGCCGGGTCGTGCAGGGCGTCGTACAGCCGCGCCGTCATCCGGACCGGGTTGCGGAACGCGGGATGCCGGGTCACGTCGGCGACGCGCTCGCCGTACAGGTACACCTCCCGGCCGTCGCGCAGCGACTCGACGTACTCGTCGCCGGTGAACGGCCGGGTCACGCGGGCGTCGCCGGCCGCGGCCGGCCCGCTCGCCGGCTCGGTGGACGGCCCGGTGGCTGGCTGGGACTCCATCGCTCCGGCTCCTTACCAGGTGACGGGGAACGACGTCAGGCGCGAGACGGTGAAGTCGAAGTACCAGGGGATCTCGGCCGTCGGCACCGCCGGGCGCAGCTTCGGCACCCGGTCGGCGAGGGTCCGCAGGACCACCTCGAGCTCCAGGCGCGCCAGGTTGTGCCCCATGCAGTGGTGCAGCCCGTAGCTGAAGGCGAGGGCGCCGGTCGGCGGGCGGGTGATGTCGAACTCGTCTGGGTGCGAGGTGACGCTCGGGTCGAGGTTGGCCGCGGCGCAGCTGAGCAGGATGCCGTCACCGGCCTTGATGGTGACGCCGCCGATCTCGACGTCGGCGGTCGCGACCCGCGACAGCTGCTCGACGAGGTTGACCGTGCGCAGGATCTCCTCGATCGCCCCCGGGACCAGGCTCGGGTCGGCGACCAGCGCCTCGTACTGGCCCTCGTGGTCGAGCAGGGCGAGCGTGCCGAGCGCGATGGCGCTGGTGGTCGTGACCGTCCCGGCCATGAGGATGGCCATCGCGAACGCGACCAGCTCGTCGCGGGACAGCTCACCGTTGCGCACGTGGCTCGCGATGAGGTCGTCGATGAGCCCTTCGCCGGGCTCGGTCATCTTCTTGTCGACGAGCCGCTCCAGGTAGACCGTGAACTCCTCCCACGCCGCCTCGGCCTTCTCCGGCACCACCAGGTCGTGCATGGGCCCCTCGAAGAAGTCCCGCTCGGCGTACGGCACGCCCAGGAACAGGCACACCACCATCATCGGCACCGGCGCGGCGAAGTCGGCGAGGAAGTCCGCCGGCTGCGGCTTGGCGAGCATCGCGTCGAGGCGCTCGTCGACGATGCGCTGGATGATCGGGCGCAGCGTCTGCACCTTGCGGTTGGTGAAGCTCGGCAGCAGCATCTTGCGCTGCCGGGTGTGCACCGGCGGGTCCACCCCGAACAGCACCTCCGGGAAGCCGCCCTCGACCTCCTGCGCCATCTCCTTGCTGGCCCGCATGTGCAGGTGGCTCTCGTCGATGACCGGGTAGTCGTCCCAGGTCGCCATGCTCGACATCGCCGGGTCGGCGAGCAGCGCGCGGACCTCGGCGGGGCCGGTCACCAGCCAGGCGGTGCGGCCGTTGTACAGCCGGACCCGGATGATCGGGCCGGGCTCGCGCAGCTTCGCCGTGCCGGCCGACGGCTTGTACGGGCATTCGCGCTGCAACGGATACGCCGGCGGCGCATCGGGCGCGACATCGGTCTCGGTCGAATGGGTCACCGTCATGGCATCACTGTCGTCCGAGGTCGCGGCGGTGTGCATCTCATGCCGTGCGCACCGGATGCACCTGGGCACAACAGGAGATGGGGTGGCCGGGGCCCGGGTGCGACGCTACGGACAACAGCAGGAGATCACGCCGAGTTGAGGTGGTGCGCCGATGCGACCGTTCCAGGTTGACATACCCGAGTCCGAGCTGGACGACCTGCGCGGCCGGCTGGCCGCCACCCGATGGCCCGACGCCGGGCCCGGCCCCGGCTGGTCGCGCGGCGTGCCGCTGGAGTACCTGCGGGAGCTCGCCGACTACTGGCGGACCCGCTTCGACTGGCGGGCCGCGGAGGCGAAGCTCAACGCACACCCGCAGTTCATCACGGAGATCGACGGCGCCACGGTGCACTTCGTGCACGTGCGGTCCCGGCACGAAGGCGCGACGCCCATCATCCTGACCCACGGCTGGCCGGGGTCGGTGCTGGAGTTCCTCGACCTCATCGGGCCGCTCACCGACCCGGAGGCGCACGGCGGGACCGCCGAGGACGCGTTCCACGTGGTCATCCCGACGATCCCCGGGTTCGGCTTCTCCGGCCCGACCGGCCAGGCCGGCTGGAGCGTCGCCCGGGTCGCCCGCGCGTGGGCCGACCTCATGCGCTCGCTGGGCTACGACCAGTACATCGCGCAGGGCGGCGACTGGGGCAAGGTCATCTCGCTGCAGCTCGGGCTCGCCGACGCGGAGCACGCCGCCGGGGTGCACATCAACATGCTCGTGACGTTCCCGCCGGACCCCGCCGCCGTCGCGTCGCTGGACGCCGGCGACCTGGAGCGGCTCGGCCACGGCGCGCACTTCGCCGAGGACGGCATCGGCTGGCAGAAGATCCAGTCGACCCGTCCGCAGACCCTGGCGTACGCGCTGACCGACTCTCCGGTGGGCCAGCTCGCCTGGATCGTCGAGAAGTTCTACGAGTGGACCGGCGCCGTCGAGCGGCCGGAGGAGGTGATCGACCGGGACACGATCCTGTCGATCGTCACCCTGTACTGGCTGACCGCGACGGCCGGGTCGTCGGCGCAGATCTACTACGAGACCACGCCGACGACGGCGGACTTCGTGGCGACCTGGGGCGGCCCGTGGAACCTGGCGATGCCGGTCGCCGTCGCGGTGTTCCCGCACGACGCGACCCGCCCGATCAAGACCTTCGCGGAGAAGGCCCTGCCGACGCTGACCCAGTGGACGGAGCACCCGGACGGCGGGCACTTCGCGGCGCTGGAGCAGCCGGAGGCGCTCGTCGCGGACATCCGGACGTTCGCCCGGACCCTGCGGTGACACGGCGGTGACACGGCGGTGACACGGCGGTGAGGACTCGGTGGGCCGGTCGGCTACGGCGGCCGGTGCCACCTGAAGGTTCGTGCCCCGGCCCGATCCGACGGGCCGGGGCACGAGCGGTTCGGGTGGTGCTAGGCCGCGACGGGCAGGGCCGCCTCGTCCCACTGGTGCGAGTAGAACTCGAACACGACCGCCTGCCCTTCGAGGGCCACCTGGAGCTCGGCGACGGCCCGGCGCACCGCGGCCCGCACCGCCGGCACGTCGACCTCGGCGAGCGTGTGCAGGGTCCGGTAGCACTCCAGCAGCCGCTGCTCCTGCGGGCCGGTCAGTTCACCGCTCATCTCACCGCTCATCATGGAACCTCGCTCCCTTCAGCTCGAACCGCGGCAGGCTGCCGGGCTCGACGATCTCGACATCGGGACGGATGCTGCACTCGCGCTTGACGGTGTCGGCGATGCGCGCCGCCAGGTCGCTTCCCGCAGTGCCGACCGGCTCGACCCGCAGGACGACGGTGTCGAGCCCGCGGACGGTGCGCAGCACCGTCTGGAACTCCCCGACCTCGTCGAAGCGCCGCAGCACCTCCTCGAACATGACCGGCTCGACCGACACGCCGCGGATCTTGCGCATGTCGTCGGCGCGGCCGAGGATGCCGCCGTCGAACCAGTCCCAGCTGCGCCCGCAGGCGCACTCGTGCCACGGGCGGCGGATCACCAGGTCCTCGGTCCAGTGCCGGAACAGCTGCATGCCTTCCCGGCCGATCCCGGTCGACACGCGGACTCCCTGCTCGCCGTACGCGACGGGCTCCTTCGTCACCGGGTCGAGCACCTCGTCGATGACGGTGGACTCCATGCTGTGGCAGCCGCCGCGGTTGACCCGGCACTCGAACATGTTGGTGGTGCCGAGCTCCGTGGTGCCGGCCGCGTTGAACACCTCGGCGTCGAAGCCGTGCGCGATCGCCTGGGTCGTCGCCTTCGACCGGGCCTCGCCGCCCGCCATGATGATCTCCACGTTGGCGTCGCGGCGCAGGTCGACGCCCATCTCCTTGGCCGTCTCGATCAGCCGCAGCGCGTAGCTCGGGGTGCAGCCCAGCACCGACACCCGCTGGTCGATCATCAGCCTGATGCGGGCCTGCGAGTCGAAGCCGCCGGCCGGGATGACCGTGGCCCCGATCCGCTCCAGCGCGTAGTGCATGCCCCAGAACCCGACGAACATGCCGTAGCCGAACGCGACCATGCCGCGGTGGTGCTCGCGGACCCCGAGCGCGTACAGCGCCGTGGCGTACACGTCCGCGCACCAGGTCCAGTCGCGGATCGTGTCGAACGAGCGCACCGGCGGGTTGCCGCTGGTGCCGCTGGTCTGGTGGTGGCGGATCGCCAGCGCCGGGTCCGTCGACGGCAGCGTCCCGTACGGCGGCGCCACCTCCTGCGCGGCGATGAGATCCTTCTTGTACGTCAGCGGCATCCGTGCGAAGTAGTCGTCGAGCGAGCCGATGCCCGCCGGGATCCGCTCACTCCAGAACGCGGAGCGCTCGGCGTGCCGCAGGGCGACCTGCAGCTTGCGCCACTGCCACTCGCGCAGCTGCGGCCGGGGCATCGTCTCGGTCCTGCGGTTCCAGTATTCGCCTCCCATGGGTGGCCCCCTCGCCCTCGATTGATCTTCATCGTTCATCGTTGGGCGCGGCGCCGGGCCGTGCATCTTGCTGCGTGCGCGTCTTGCCGCGGCCGGCGTGCGCATCTCGCTGCGTGCCGCGTCGCCGGACGCGCCCGTCCTGGCGGAGGCCGGTCGGGCCTGACGATCACCGCACGTTGCAAGATGCGGCGGCGGGCGGCCCCGAACGACGCTCGAAGCCACGTCCCGTGCCACTCGAGGAGGCGCCACCCATGGAGCCGAAGATCGTCGCGATCAACGGATCGGAGCGCGACGGCAACACCGCCGGCGTCCTGCGCCACGCGGCCGCGGTGGCCGCGAACCGCGGCGCGGCGTTCGAGACGATCGACCTGCGCGACCTGCGGATGCTGCGGTGCGGCCCGTGCGGCGACTGCAACGACCGGCCGATCCGCTGCGAGCAGACCGACGACATCCCCGCCGTCGTGGACAAGATGGTCGCCGCCGACGGCATCATCTACGCCGCGCCCGTGCACGGCTTCGGCACCTCCAGCCTCATGCAGACCTTCATCGAGCGGGCCGGCGTGGGCTACCTGCGCTTCGACCGGCCGCTGTCGAACAAGGTCGCGGGCGTCATCGCCGTCGCCCGCCGGTACAACAACAGCGACGTCACCGGTCAGCTCATGGCCAACGTGCTGCTCAACCGGATGATCATCGTCGGCAGCGGGTTCCCCGCCGAGGTGCAGGCGCTGCACAAGGGCGACTACGCCAAGGACGAGGAAGGCCTGACCAACGTCACCCGCATGGTCGAGCGGATGGTCGACATGATCGAGCTGCTGAACAACTACCGCGCGCTCACCGGCCGGGCCGACGTGCTCGACGTCGGCGACCGCAACGAGCGGGTCGGCCTGCCGCTCGACGAGCTCCGGGCGAGCCTGTGACCGCCGCGACCTCCACCACAGGGGTCCGGCTGCCGGCCGGCTTCCGGGCCCGCTACGACGACCTGTCCGTGCGGTACTACGCCGGTGCGCTGTCCGAAGCGGAGCTCCGCGCCTGGCACGACGAGCGGTTACGGACCGTGCTCAAGCACGTCACGACCCGGTCGCCGTTCTACCGCAAGCACCTCGCCGGGATCGTCGTCGACGCCGTCACCACCTCGACCCTCGCCGCGCTGCCCTTCACCACGAAGGACGACCTGCGCCGGGAGATGTACGGGGTGCTGTCGGGCCCGATGTCCGAGGCCGCCATCTACTACGAGACGACGGGCACGACCGGCGCCTCGACGCCCTGCCCGCGCGGCCCGAAGGACATCCTGACCAGCAACCGCGCCGTCGAACAGTCGTGGCGCCGGCTGCTGCGCCACCGCTTCGGCGACCGCATGCCGGTCATCGGGCTCATGGGGCCGTCGGAGCTGTACGCGTTCGGCGACGTGTTCACCGCCGTCGCGGAGTCGGTCGGCGCCTGCCACGTCAAGATCTGGCCGGAGTCGCCGCGGGTCGGGTTCCGCAAGGCGCTGCGGCTCATCGAGGAGCTCGGCGTCGAGGTCGTCGTCTGCGCGCCGGCGCTGTGCCTGAGCCTGGCGAAGGCCGCCCTGCACTACGGGTACGACCTGCGCCGCCTGCCGATCAAGATGTTCCTGGTGCTCGGCGAGATCTGCACGCCGCAGCTGCGGGCGAACGTGTCGTCGCTGTGGCCGGACGCGACCGTGTACCCGACGCTGTACGGCTCCCAGGAGGCGCTGTGCATCGCGACCGGGGCGCACACCGGCGAGATGCACCTGGCCGGGCTCAACTACGTCGCCGAGGTCGTCGACCCGCGGACCGGCGCCTCGCGGGGGCCGTTCGGCGAGGGCGAGCTCGTGCTGACCATGCTGGTCGACGGGATCAAGCCGCTCATCCGGTACCGCACCGGCGACCTCGTCAGGGTCCGGCCCGCCCGCCCGGGCGCGCCGCTGCCGGGACCGGTGGTGGAGGTGCTCGGCCGCGCCGCCGACCGGATCCGGGTCGGCGCCGCGGACCTGCAGCCCGCGGAGCTGGAGGCGCTCGTCCTCGAGGGCGTCCGGGGCTGCCTCGGCTACCAGATCGTGCTCGACCACGACGGCACCCAGGACACCGTCACCGTCCGGATGGACCTGGTGCCGGAGCTCGCCGGCGACCCCGCGGCGATCGGCGCCGCCATCGCCGCCCGGCTGCGGGAGCGCACCGGCGTGCACGCCGGCATCACCGTGGAGACCGACCTCGACCCGGTCACCAGCACCGGCTCGTTCGTGAGCTGGAAGGCGGCACGGATCCTGGACAACCGCTCGGCACCGGACGCCGCGGTGCTGGCCGCCCGGGAGGTTGCGCACCGCTACGCGATCACGACGTGAACGGGGATTCCCATGCTTGACCAGGTACGTGTCCACACGCGCCGGCACCGGATCCCGCGGCCCGGCGCGCTGGCGGCATGGTCCGCGCTCGCCTCGCGGTTCGGCCCCGGCGAGGTCTACCTGCTGGAGTCCGCGACTGGCCCGGGGCAGGACTCCCGGCACGAGTTCATCGGCTTCGGCGAGCTGCTCACCGTCTCCGTGACCCGCGGCGCCGTCAGCGTCGGCGGCGTCCCGGCGCTGCGCGACGCGGTGCTGGAGCGCACCCGCGGCCTGCTGGCCGCCGCCGACGGCGTCCTGCGACTGCCCGCCATGACCGACCTGTGGGCGTTCCTTCGCGCGGTACAGGGAACGTTCGACGCGGAAGGCTCGGCCTCGCGGTTCAGCTTCGGGTTCCTCGCCTACTTCGGCTACGACGCGGTGCGGTACATCGAGGAGCTGCCGTTCCTCATCGAGCAGGAGCCGTCGCTGCCGGATGTGCACCTGGTGCTGTACCGCGGCTGCCTCACCCACGAGGTGGGCGCCTCCTCGTCGGAACTGTTGCTGTTCGACAGCGACGCCTGGCCGGCCCTCACCGACGACATCGTCGAGCTGCTGGCCGGCGCCCCGCCGGTGGACCCGCCCCGGCTCGCCGAGGTGACCGGGTGGAGCGACGACACCGCCCGCGAGGACTACCTCACGACGGTCGAGGCGTGCCTGAAGCACATCGCGATCGGCGACATCTACCAGGTGCAGATCGGGCACGAGCTGACGGTCCGCACGCCGACCCCGCCGCTGGACGCCTACCAGCGGCTGCGGGAACGCAACGCCTCGCCGTTCATGTACCTGACGGCGCTCGGCGGGCACACCCTCGTCGGCGCGAGCCCGGAGCTCTTCGTGCGGGTCGAGGACGGGCTGGTGCTGATGCGGCCGATCGCCGGCACCGTCCCGCGCGGCGGCCCCGACGGCGACGAGGCGGCGGCCCGGCGGCTGCTCGCCGACCCCAAGGAGCTCGCCGAGCACACGATGCTGGTGGACCTGTGCCGCAACGACGTCGGCCGGATCTGCCGGCGCGACACCCTGGACGTGCCGGAGCACTTCACCATCGAGCGGTACTCCCACGTGCAGCACCTGGTGTCCACCGTGACCGGGCAGGCGGAGGAGCAGGTCGACAGCTACGACGTCATCCCGGCGCTGTTCCCGGCCGGCACGATGACCGGCGCGCCGAAGATCCGCGCCATGGAGATCATCGAGGCGATGGAGCACAGCCGGCGCGGCCTGTACGGGGGCGCTCTCGGCCTGATCGACGTGGGCGGCTACCTGAACCTGGCCCTGTGCATCCGCACGCTGATCCACCACGACGGCGAGTACCGCGCCCGCGCCTCGGCGGGTGTCGTCGCCGACTCCGACGCCGGGCGGGAGTGGACCGAGACGCTGGCGAAGCTCAGCGCCGCCTTCTGGGCGGTCACCGGCCGCGAACTGTTACAGGAGGACTGACATCGTGCGGGTGCTCGTCGTCGACGCGTTCGACAGCTTCGTCTACATCATCCGGCAGTACCTCATGTCGGCCGGCGCCGAACCGATTATGGTGCGCTCCAACGCGCTACGGCTCGACGAGGTGCGCGAGGTGCGGCCCGACTCGATCCTGCTCGGCCCGGGCCCCGGCAGCCCCGACGACTCGGGGCACGTGGACATCGTGCGGGCCTTCGCCGGCGAGGTCCCGATCCTCGGCGTCTGCCTGGGGCACCAGGCGATCGGCCGCGCGTACGGCGCGACGGTCGTGCCCGCCGAGCACCTCATGCACGGCAAGACCAGCCGGATCCGGCACGACGGGCGGCGGCTCTTCCGCGGCATGGCCGACGACTTCCACGCCACGCGGTACCACTCGCTGGTGGTCGTCGAGGACACGGTGCCCTCGTGTCTGGAGGTCAGCGCGCGGTCCCTCGACGACGGCTACGTCATGGCGCTGCGGCACCGGTGGCTGCCGGTGGAGTCGGTGCAGTTCCACCCCGAGAGCATCTGCACGCAGAACGGCGCCCACCTGCTGAACAACTTCGTCAAGTTCTGCGCGACGTTCCCCTCATGGCGGTACGAGGCGGCGCGCGAGCTGGAGGCCGCGTAGGCAGCTCGTGGCTGCGTAGGCAGCTCGCGGCCGCGTAGCTCGTGGCCGTGTAGACAGCTCGTGGCCGCGTAGGCAGCTCGTGGCTGCGTAGACAGCAATCGAGAAGATGTCCCGGCCCTTGACCCCCCGAACAATGGCTGCGAGGGCCTCGTCCGACATGCGGTGACGCGGCTTCAGACGAGGAGGGGACATGGCAACGAACACGCAAGGCCCGGAGGTGAAGGCGACCCGGCGCGAGTGGCTCGGGCTCGCCGTGCTCGGGTTCCCGTCGATGCTCGGCATGATTGACATCAGCGTGCTGTTCCTGGCACTGCCGAACCTGACCGCGGACCTCGACGCGAGCGCCAGCCAGCAGCTGTGGATCGGTGACATCTACGGCTTCCTCAGCGCCGGGTTCCTGGTCACCATGGGCACGCTCGGCGACCGCATCGGCCGGCGGAAACTGCTCGTCATCGGCGCCACCGCGTTCGGTCTGGTGTCGGCGGTGGCGGCGTTCGCCACCACGCCGGAGATGCTCATCGTCTGCCGGGCGCTGCTGGGCATCGCCGGCGCGACGCTCATCCCGTCGACGCTGGCGCTGATCACCCAGATGTTCAAGAACCCGAAGGAGATGGGCATCGCGATCGCGGTGTGGGCCTCGGCGCTGACGCTCGGCGTCGCCCTCGGCCCCGTCGTCGGCGGCGTCCTGCTGCAGTGGTTCTGGTGGGGCTCGGTGTTCCTGATCGGCCCGCCGGTCATGCTGCTGGTCGTCGCGACCGCCCGGGTGCTGCTGCCGGAGTTCAAGGACCCGAACGCGGGCCGGCTCGACCTCTTCAGCGTCGCGCTCTCGCTCCTGGCGATCCTGCCGGTCATCTACGGGTTCAAGGAGCTGGCGGCGTACGGTTGGACCGCGACGGCCGTGGTCACGCTCATCGGCGGCCTCGTCTTCGGCGCCGTCTTCGTCCAGCGCCAGCGCAAGCTCGCCGACCCGCTGCTCGACGTGCGCCTGTTCAAGATCAAGGCGGTCAGCGGCGCGCTGGTCCTGGCCCTGCTCATCGGCGCGGTCCAGGGCGGCGCCGGCTTCTTCCTGGCCCAGTTCCTGCAGGTCGTGGAGGGCCGCAGCCCGCTCAGCAGCGGCCTGTGGATCCTGGTCCCGACGTTCGCGCTGCTGATCGGCATCGGCATGAGCCAGGGCATGGCGCAGAAGGTCCGCCCCGCGTACGTCGTGGCCGGCGGCGCCATCATCGCGGCCATCGGCATGACGGTGCTCAGCCAGCTCACCGTCGCGGCCGGCCTGGCCATGCTCATCGTCGGCTTCAGCATCGTCTTCTTCGGGGTCAGCCCGGTCGGCCCGGTGGTCAGCCAGCTGGTCGTGCCGGCCGCCCCGCCGGAGAAGGCCGGCTCGGCGTCGTCGCTGCAGACCACCAGCGGCGACCTGGGCGTCGCGGTCGGCATCGCCACCATGGGCAGCATCGGCGCGGCCGTCTACACCCGCGAGATGGTCGTCCCGCCGGAGATCGCCGGCACCCCCGCCGGCGACGCCGCGGCGGAGACCGCGGACGCCGCGCTGTTCGTCGCGCAGTCCCTGCCCGGCGCGGTCGGCGACACGCTGGTCGCCGCGGCCCGCACGGCCTTCACGGCGGAGCTCAACATGGTGGCCGCGGTCTGCGGGGTCGTCTTCGTCGGCCTGGCGGTCCTGGCGGTGGCCACCCTGCGCGGCGTGCCGCCGATGGCGGGCCAGGGCGGCCACGGCCACGGGGCCCCGGCCGACACGGTCGAGGACGTCCCCGCCCCCGAGACCGAGAAGGTCCAGCCCGTCTGACCGCTCCCTGTTCGGCTGAAGGCGGCCCGGCACGCTCGTGCCGGGCCGCCTTCCGCTGCAATGACCCGCACCTCCAGGCACCTCAGCCCCTCCGCGGCCGTGATCCAAGTCGCGTGGTGGTCGTCCGGGCGGCCAGGGCTGTCCTTCGATCGTCACGGATCGCGGCGCCGCTCGGTTGTGGGTACGGGCCAGCGCGGTGAGTGGGTTCTTCCGCCGGGGCCAGGGCCCGGGGGGCCGGGTCGGGCGCCCGGGTGGTGTGGTTGCGGTCCGTGCCGAGGCCTTTCGCCGCTGCGGCTGTGATCCAAGTCGTGTTGTGGTCGTCCGGGCGGCCAGGGCTGTCCTTCGATCTTCGCGGTTCGTGGCGTCGCTCGGTTGTGGGGACGGGCCAGCGCGGTGAGTGGGTTCTTCCGCTGGGGCCCGGGGCCCGGGTCGGGCGCCCGGGTGGTGTGGTTGTGGTCCGTGCCGAGGTACTCCGCCGCTGCGGCTGTGATCCAAGTCGTGTTGTGGTCGTCCGGGCGGCCAGGGCTGTCCTTCGATCTTCGCGGTTCGCGGCGTCGCTCGGTTGCGGGGACGGGCCAGCGCGGCGGGTGTGCTCTGTTCACCCCTGCCGGGGCCGGGGTCGGCGCCCGGGTGGTGTGGTTGTGGTCCGTGCCGAGGTGCTCCGCCGCTGCGGCTGTGATCCAAGTCGGGTTGTGGTCGTCCGGGCGGCCAGGGCTGTCCTTCGATCTTCGCGGTTCGCGGCGTCGCTCGGTTGCGGGGACGGGCCAGCGTGGCGGGTGGGTTCTGTCCACCCGGCCGAGGCCGGGGCAGGGCGCCCGGGTGGCGTCGTTGCGGTCCGTGGCGTGGTTGCGGTGATGTTCCGCGGCCGCCGTCCTTGCATGGTCCAGCGCCGTCGAGGGCGTCATTCGGTGGTTCCACACCGCCGTTGGCTGTCACGACCAGTGCATGCCGTTCCGGATGCCGGCGCCGCGGTTGCCGTCGTGGTTTGCGACCCCCCGCCGTCGTGGTGCTGCGGCGCCTCGGCTGTGATCCAAGTCCTGTGGTGGTCGTCCGGGCGGCCAGGGCTGTCCTTCGATCTTCGCGGTTCGCGGGTTCATGGTGGGTTGCGGTCGGTGCTTCCGCATCGCCGTCGGGTTCGTGGCTCGGGCCGCCGTCGCGTGATCCACGGCGCGGGGTGGTCGTCCGGGCGGCCGGAGCTGTCCTTCGATCAACGGGACAGGGCCTGGCACAACCGTGGCAGGTTTGTGGACGGGGGATAGCGGACGAAGCCGCCCCGCCGGGGGGAGGCGGGGCGGCTTCAGGGGGGAGGAGCGGGTCAGGCGGCCAGGCGTTGGTGGAGCGGGCGGCAGGCGGTGCGGATGATGTCGCAGACGCCCGCGATCTCCGCCGGGCCGATCGACGTGCCGGTCGGCAGCGACAGGACGCGGTCGCACAGGGCCTCGGTCCGCGGCAGCGGCAGCGGCGTGTGGCGGGCCCGGTTCGAGCGGTACGGCTCGATGTCGTGGCAGCCGGGGTAGAAGTACTTGCGGGACAGGACGTTGTGCTCCAGCAGCAGGTCGTGCACGGCGTCGCGGGCGTCGGTCTCGATGACCACGTACTGGTGGTTGGCCCGCTCGCCGGGTGCCTGCCGGCGCAGCGTGACGCCGGGGACGCCGGACAGGCCGTCCTGGTAGAGCATGGCGTTGCGGCGGTTCACGTCGATGAAGGCGTGCATCGACTCCAGGGACGTGAGCCCCATCGCGGCCGACGCCTCCGTCATGCGCCCGTTGATGCCGAGGTACGTCTGCTCCCGGTGCTCGTCCAGCCCCAGGTTGCGCATCGCCCGGGCCGCCTCGGCCAGGTCGGGGTCGTTGGTGACGATCGCGCCGCCCTCGAAGCTGTTGAGGTACTTCGTGGCGTGGAAGCTGAAGATCTCCGCGTCGCCGAAGCCGCCGATCGGCCGGCCGTGGTAGGTGCAGCCGAGCGCCTGCGCGGCGTCGAACAGCAGGATCAGGCCGTGCTGGTCGGCGAGGGCGCTGAGCTCGTCGATGTGGCAGGGCCGGCCGAAGACGTGGACGCCGATGATGGCCTTGGTGCGCGGGGTGATGAGCCGCTCGACGTGGTGCGGGTCGAGGGTCACGGTCTCGGTGTCGACGTCGGCGAAGACGGGCACCGCGCCGATCCACTCCATGGCGTGCGGGGTCGCCGGCGAGGTGAACGACGGCACGATCACCTCGTCGCCGGGTCCGATCCCGGCCGCCTTCGCCGCGATCTGGATGCCGACGGTCGCGTTGGCGACCGGCACGCAGAAGCGGGTCTGCGCGACGGCCGCGACCTGCGCCTCGAACTCCTGCACGAGTGGCCCGTTGTTGGCCAGCCAGAGGCGGTCCAGGGCGCCGTTGATCCGGTCGAGGAAGCGACCGCGGTCACCGACGTTCGGCCGGCCCACGTGGAGGTGCTCAGCGAACAGCGGCTCCATCGCTCACCGGTCCTTTCGGAAGGAGACGAGGCCCTCGAAGATCTTGACGACCTGGGCGGGCGCGGGGGTGGCGAGCCAGGTTTCGTAGATGTCGTTGGCGCCGTCCTGGTAGACGCCCTCGCCGACGACCTGGAGGATCAGCTTGCCGATCTCCTCGACCGTCAGCGCGCGATGGTTGAGCCGGGCCCCGGCGTGGTTGGCGATGACGTACTCCGACGTCCAGGTCGCCTCCAGCTTCTTCGCCGGCACGATCCACTGGGTCGTCTCGACCTCGGTCTCCTCGCGCACGCCGAACTCCCGGCCGATCGTGTAGGTGGGCGCCTCGACCTTCTCCTGCCGCATGAGCACGGACTCCTCGGTGTCGCAGACGAGCTGCGGCACCCGGTAGGCGCGGCTGGCCGCGAAGGTGCCCATGCCGCCGTGGTGGATGATCGCCGAGCAGGTCGGCAGGAGCTGGGTCAGCGGCACCCAGTCGACCACCACGACGTTGTCCGGGATGGACTCCAGGCCCTGCAGCTGCAGGGCGTTGAGGGTGGCGATGACCTCGATGTCCAGGCCGGCGACCGCCTCGAGGATCTTCGGGGTGCGGTCCCAGTCGCCGGGGACGAAGCGGCGCGTCGACTCGCCCAGGGTCAACGCGACCCGCGGGCGGCGCGGCGGCTCGTTCAGCCACGCCGGGACGGTCTGCGCGCCGCTGTAGGGCTCGTACCGCATCCGCACGACCTTCTCGGTGGTCGGCGGCCCGAAACGCTCCGGCATCGGGTCGAGCGTCCATTGGCCCAGCATCAGCTCCCGGTCAACCTCGAGACCGTAGATCTCGGCGATCGGGCGCATGACGTCGGCGAGCGGGTTGGCCGACAGGCCGGCCGCCACGAGCTCCGCGGCGTGCTCCTCCAGCCGGTCGACGCTCCACGCGATCTCGTCCGGGCCGAGCATGAAGCGGGCGTGCGCGGCGCCGCTGGCCGCAGCCGCCACCGGGCCGGCGTAGAACAGCTCGTCCCACAGCACCAGGTCGGGCTTCCACGCGCGGGCGAAGGCGACCAGGTCGGCGCACTCCGGCAGGTCGGTGCGCACGTAGTCGGCGATCGGGTTCAGCAGGTACTGGTAGAAGGTGATCCAGTGTTCGCGTTCGACGGCGTCGAGGCCCATGACGTCGGCGTAGCGCAGCACCTCGGCGGCCTCGGCCGGCCGGCGGGCGTCGTCGCGCAGCCTGGCCTCGTGCGAGTCCGGGTCGCCGAGCGGCACGGGGGTCAGGCCGGTCGCCGCGATCTGTGGCATGAAGCCGGCATGCGACGCCACCCGGACCTCGTGCCCGGCGCTCTGGAACGCCCACGCCAGCGGCACGATCGGCAGCAGGTGCGCGACCGAGGGGTACGGGGTGAACAGGACTCGCATCGGAATCTCCTTCGGGGAGCTAGGCGGGAGCGTCAGGCGGCGCGGGCGTGCTTGGGGGCGCCCAGGACGCGGCGCATCATGGCGGGGCGCATGAGCGCGGTGGGTGGGTCGACGAGGCCGGCCACCCGGAAGAACGCGGCGGTGACGGTGGGGTCGGTGACGGCCGCGGCGTGCAGGCGGGCCATGTACGCGTTGCCCATCCGCACCTGGAAGGTGCGGTCGCCCTCGACGCCGGGGAAGCCCAGGTCCGCGCCGGCCGAGATGGTCCAGGACGCGTCGACGATCCTGGCGATCTCGCGGAAGAAGCGGCGCGCGTCGGGCACCGGGCCGTGCGCGAGCATGTTGCGCAGCGTCCACGCCTCCAGCGCGGCGACCGTCATGCCCTGCCCGTAGACGGGGTTGAAGCTGCACACGGCGTCGCCGAGCACGAGCAGGCCGGTGGGGAAACGGCGCATCAGCTCGTACCGGCGCCGGACGCTGGCGGGGAACTTGAACGTCACCGGGTCGTCGAGCGGCTCGGCGTCCTGGATCGCCTCGTAGATCTCCGGCGCGGCGAGCGTCTTGGCGAACGCCATGAAGCCCTCGGGGTCGGTCGGCGGGTGGTCGCCGAGGATGCCGGTGAGCGACAGCTGTGACGAGCCGTCGGCCAGCTTCGGGAAGAACGCGCCGCGCGGGTTCGCCGGGCTGGCGACCGGGTTGATGGACAGGTCGGTGCCGTAGGGGTCGTCCTTCAGGCGGAAGTGCCGGGTGGTGTACGCGAGGTCCACCTTGACCTTGTCCTCGGCCGGGCGCCCGTAGCCGAGCTCCTCCAGCCACGCCGGGGTCCGCGAGCCGCGGCCGGTGCTGTCCACGACGAGGTCGGCGTCGAGCGTCGCCGCGATGCCGAAGTCGTCGCTCTGCACCCGCACCCCGGTGACCCGGCCGCCGGCGCCGGTGACGAGCCCGTTGATGGAGAACCGCTCCATGAAATCCACATTGGACAGCTGGGCGACCCGCGCCCGCACGTGCGCCTCCAGCTGCGGCCGGGTCGCCGACACGCTCAGCAGGTCGGCACTGCCGGGGGCGAGCCTGCGGCCGTTGAAGTACCAGCGAAGGTTGCCGGCGATGTCACCGGCCGGGATGCCCGCGTCGATCAGCTCCTGGCGCAGCCCCGGGAACAGCTCCTCCAGGATCTGCTGCCCGCGGGCCAGCAGTGCGTGCGCGTGCCGCGCATGGGGCACGCCGCGGCGCGGCCGGTCCACGCCCATGAGCGCGTCGCGGTCCACAATGGACACCTGTCTGAACGACTCGGCCAGGACGCGGGCGGTGAGCAGCCCGCCCATGCCTCCGCCCAGCACCACGGCACGGCCTCCGACATGATCGGCCACAGCGGGTCACCTCCTGCAATCGCCGGGCAATTTCGTCCAAGTAGCGTCACACCGCCGCGCGGCGGCCCGCATCTCCTGAAATGCGTGCCGCCCGGCCCCTCGAGGGTCGGCACGGCGGGAGATGCGGGCCGCCCGCGCTGCGGCGACAGTGCGGTGTGAGCGGTGCAGCGGTGCCGGAGGGTCCCGGGCTCGCCCTGGTGTGCGTCTATGGAAGGAGATCGACGATGACCATCTCCGAAGCGGCCTCGGAACAGACCGGTGTGGCCGCCGTCCCCGCGCTGGAGGAGCCGACCCGTCGCGTCACCGCACGGTGGATCCTGCTGTGGTCACTGGCCAACTTCATGCTGTCCGGCCTCGTGTACGGTGCCGCCTCCGTCGTCGGCCCGCAGCTGGCCGAGCGGGTCGACCCGGCCGGCAAGGTCGGCATGTTCGCCCTCGCCGGGGTGCTGACGGGGCTCGTCGCCCTGCTCTTCAGCCCGCTGTTCGGGGCGCTGTCGGACCGCACCACGGCCCGCTCCGGCCGCCGGCACCCGTGGATCCTGGCCGGCGCACTGGGCACCGGCGCGGTCTTCGCCGCGCAGGCGTTCCAGACCACGGTCGCCGGCTACCTGCTGACGGCCGTCGTCGCGGGCCTGGCGATCGCGGTGCTCAGCACGAGCCTCGTCGCGGTCGTGCCCGACGACGTGCCGGTCCGGCAGCGGGCGACCGTGTCGGCCTGGGGCGGCGGGGTCGGCGGCTCGCTGGGCCTGCTGGTGTGCATCTCGCTGGTCGCGGTGGCGGTCACCGGCGTCACCGCCGGCTACGTCACGATGGGCGTGCTGATGGTGCTGGGCGTGCTGCCCTTCGCGCTGTTCACCCGCGGCACGCCGCTGACGCCCGCGCAGCGGGCGCCGTTCACGTGGCGGGCGCTCGCCGGGTCGCTGTGGGTCAGCCCCAGGCAGCACCCCGACTTCTGGTGGGCGATGAGCGGGCGCTTCCTGTTCTTCCTCGCCAACGGGCTGTTCTCCGGTTACCTGTACTTCTTCCTGCAGGACGAGATCCACTACGCCGATCCGGCGGTCGGCGTGCTGCTGCTGAACACCGTGTACGTCATCGTCGCGTCGCTGGCCAGCGTGCCGATGGGGCGGATCTCGGACCGGCGGCTGCGGCGCAAGAACCTGACGATCGTCAGCGCCGCGCTCCAAGCGGCCGCGTGCGCCACCCTGGCGGTGTCGCTGACGTGGACGGCGGCGCTGATCGCCGCGGTGCTGCTCGGCCTCGGGTTCGGTGTCTACATGTCGGTCGACCAGGCGCTCGTCACCGAGGTCCTGCCGGAGGCGGCGGGGCGGGGCAAGGACATGGGCCTGATCAACCTGGCCGTCACGCTCGCCGGGCTGCTCGCCCCGGCGCTGTCCGGCCCGGTGATCCTGCACCTGGGCGGCTACTCGACGCTGTTCTGGCTGGCGGCCGTGGTCGGCGTCGGCTCGGCCGTGCTGGTGCGCCCGATCAGGGGCGTGCGGTAGGCGGATCGACCCCGGATCGAGCGGCTCTGGAGCGCCGGTCCAAGCGGGCGAGGCCGCACGTGACAAGAACTCGATGCCCGTGGATGCAGTGAAGACTCGGGTACGTCCGGACGCCGGCACGCCGAAGCGGTCCTCAGCGGTGAGGGTCCGATGTGGACCGTGGTGCCGGACGTCCAGTGCGAATCCGAGAGGGGAGACAGTCATGGTGCAGTCCACCCGCACCCGCGGGCAGCGGATCCGCCGAGGAGGTGCGCTGGTCCTCGCGTTCGTCACCGCGAGCGTCGTGGGCACCGGCTCGGCCGCCGAGGGCGCCGTGCCCGCCGGCGGCGGCATCTTCGGCATCGTCGAGGCGCAGGGTCTCGACGGCGGGGCCAACAACCGGTCGCACCCCGAGTGGGGGCGGACGAACACCATCTACCCGCGGGTGGGCCAGCACCACTACGCCGACGGGGTCAACCAGGCGCAGGGCGGCCCGAACACGCGGTACATCAGCAACCGCGTCATCAACGGCGGCTCGCAGCAGCTGTACTCGGAGCGCGGGGTCAGCCAGTGGGGCTTCGTCTGGGGTCAGTTCCTGGACCACACGATCGCCCAGCGGGTCGGCCGGCGCCAGACCGGTCCGTCCGGCGAGGAGGCGAACATCCCGTTCAACAACGCCGACCCGCTGGAGACCTCGCGCAACGACCTCGGGTTCCTGTTCTTCGAGCGGTCCATCGCCGAGGAGGGCACCGGCGTCACGGTGCCGCGCGAGCAGATCAACGCGATCAGCTCCTACATCGACGCGGCGACCGTCTACAGCAACGCCGACGCCCGCCTGGACTGGCTGCGCGAGGGCACCGTCGACGGCAACCCGGCCAACAACGGGGCGCGCCTGCTCATGCCGGGCGGCTACCTGCCCCGCGCCGCCAGCCGCGGCAACTGGGAGACGGCGCCGCCGATGGTCGTCGGGTCGCTGTTCGCCACCCCGGAGGTCGTCGCGATCGCCGGTGACCAGCGCGCCAACGAGAACCCCGGGCTGCTGGCCACCCACACGCTGTTCAACCGCGAGCACAACCGGATCGTGTCGAAGCTGCCGTCGTGGATGTCGGAGCAGGACAAGTTCCAGGTCGCCCGCGCGGTGCTCATCGCCGAGCTGCAGTACATCACCTACCAGGAGTTCCTGCCGTCGCTCGGGGTGCGGCTGCCCGCCTACACCGGCTACAAGCCGAACGTCGACGCCGGGGTGACCAACGAGTTCGCCACCGTCGGGTACCGCGCGCACAGCATGATCGGCACGCACTACACGATGAAGGGTGAGCCCGGCCGGTGGAGCCAGGCGGACCTCGACTACTTCGCCTCCGTCGGCGTCACCGTGAGCAAGACCGGCGGCCAGGTCGTGCTGTCGGTGCCGATCGGCGAGGAGACGTTCTTCAACCCGGACCTGCTCGAACGGCTCCAGCTCGGCCCGGTGCTGCGCGGGGTGAGCTCGATCCCGCAGAACAAGAACGACGAGATCATCAACAACCTGATGCGCAACGGCGTGTTCGACTTCTCCGGCAACCCGGGCTGCGCCGAGGACCCGTCCGGCCCGACCTGCATCGCCGGCGTCAACGACCTCGCGGCGGTGGACATCGAGCGCGGCCGGGACCACGGCCTGGGCACCTACAACCAGCTGCGGGCCGCGTACGGGCTGCCGCCGAAGACGTCGTTCACCGCCATCACCGGCGAGGCGACGCAGGAGTTCCCCGCCGATCCGCTGCTCACCCCCGGCAACGAGATCAACGACCCGAACATCATGGACTACACCGCCCTGTACGACATCAACGGCCACGCCACGACCGCCCAGGCCGACAACGCGGTCCGCGGCGTGCGGCGCACCACGACGGCGGCGCGGCTCAAGGCGATCTACGGCACGGTCGACCAGGTCGACGCGTTCACCGGGCTGATCGCCGAGCAGCATGTGCCCGGCACCGAGTTCGGCGAGCTGCAGCTGGCGATCTGGAGGCAGCAGTTCCAGGCGCTGCGCGACGGCGACCGGTTCTTCTTCGCCAACGACCCGCTGCTGCCGCTCGTGCGCAACCTCTTCGGCATCGACTACCGGGTGAGCCTGGGCGACGTCATCGCCCGCAACACCGACATCCCGCGCAGCCAGCTGGCCCGCAACGTCTTCCTCACCCCCGGCCAGCAGCACAGCGCCCAGCTGCCGCCCGCACCCGGTGAGCGGCTGCTGCCCGGGCCGAACACCCGGCAGCTCGCCGGCGGCTGGAGCCTCACCGTGACCGGCCCCCGCCGCAACGACCTGAACCCCTGACCCGCAACCCTGAGAGGACGCAGACATGTTCACCTACCGTGGCGTCGCCTACGACGTCGGCTCCAACTTCGCGACCGGCCAGGGGGAGCTGTCGAGGACCGTCGGCGACGACGAGATCCGCACCCAGATCGCGATGATCGCGCAAGCGCTCAACGCGAACGCGGTCACCGTGTACGGCACCGACCTCGCCCGCCTCGAGACCGCCGCCCGGGCGGCGATCGGGCACGGGCTGCATGTCCTGCTGGACCCGCGGCTGGTCGACCACCCGCGCGAGGAGATCCTGCGGCACCTGGCCGACGTCGGCCGGCTCGCGGAGACCCTGCGCCTGGAGGGCGCCGACGTCGCGCTGACCGTCGGCGCCGCGCACACGATCTTCACCGGCGGCATCACCCCCGGCGAGCACTACCACCAGCGCATGGCGAACATCTACTCCGACAACGACCACTACCTGCTGAGCCCGCAGAGCGCCGCCGACCTCGCCGACGCCGCGCCGCGGCTCAACGCCTTCCTCTCCGAGGCGGCCACGGTGGCGCGCGGCGTCTTCAACGGCGAGGTCAGCTACTCGGCGGCGCCGTTCGAGCAGGTCGACTGGGCACCGTTCGACGCGATCGGGCTCATGTACTACTACCAGCCGCGGTACCTGACGCCGGAGCAGCACGCGGCCGAGATCGACCGGTACCGCAGCTGGGGCAAGCCGATCGACATCGCGGGCTTCGGCACCGCCACCTACCGCGGTGCGGAGGAGAAGGCGTTCTTCTTCTGGGACGTGGTGGACCGCAGCGACTTCGACGAGCTGAAGATCCTCGACGGGATCGAGCGGGACGAGGAGGCGCAGGCGGCCTTCCACACCAAGATGTTCGGCATCTTCGACGAGGCCGGCATCCGCGGGGTGACGGTCACCGACTTCATCCACCCGACACACCCGCACTCGCCGGACGACCCGCGGCTGGACCTCGACACGGCGAGCCTGTGCATCGTCAAGACGATCCGGGAGCGCATCGCCGACCCCGCGTCGCCGTACACGTACGAACCGAAGGCGTCGTTCCACGCGATCGCCGGCTACTACGGCTCGTACAAGGCCGCGGCCGTCGCCTGACGCGGACACGACGACGGGCCGGGTGCGCGCACCCGGCCCGTCTCTGCTTCTTCGCGGCCTACTTGACCTTCGTCATGTTGGACGTGTAGCCGCCGCCGCCCGGGTAGACCCACGCACCCTCGTTCTTGGTGCCGGTCTTGTCGAAGGTCCCCTTGAAGTACGCGGGGGAGTCGCGGACCCCACCCCAGATCGTGAGCGTGCTGCCGTCCTCGCTCACCTCGTAGACATAGTCGTAGGTCTCGCCGTCGGAGCCGTAGAAGCGGGACATGATCTCCTCGCTCGGCTCCTCCGCGCCGAACGGGAGCAGCCGCCCGATGACCTCCAGCCCGACGATGTGGTGATCGTTGAGCGTGATGTCGACGTGCTGCAGCACGAACTTCTCGCCCGGGCCCCACTCATAGGTCACCGTGCCGGTCGCGTCGCCGCTCACCTCCCACGTGCCGAGGAGCTTCTCGAGCCTGCGCAGCGCGGCGTCGGGCTTGGTCTCGGTCTTGGTTTCAGTCATGGATCTCCCCTGTTCGCGGATTCCGATAGCCCTCGCGACTTGATGTTGGTCGCCGCATTTCCGGGCCCGGCCAGCATAGTCCGATACGCGGGGCGGTCGCAGCGAGAGCGCGGCAGCGGAGCGAACTGCGCAATCTCAAATACGTCCCGTCATCCGTAGGAGTGAGATTCTGCAAGCGAGGAAGGGGCTCGCGCGGCCCCTTTCGCCACTGGACGCCGGTATGACCGGCGGGGATATCCGAGCGTTGCGACGGCGATTCTCGACGATTAACCGGCCGCATTTTCCGCCGCTGTGCCGATGAACAGATGAGGAGCGAGAATGACGGCACCCATTGCCGCCGGCGTGCGCACCGAGAACGCCGGCGAGACCAGACGTGACCACAAGCTGGAGGGCTTACGCGGTTACCTGGCGCTCGGCGTCGTGGTCTACCATGTCGCGTTCTATGCCGGTCTGACCAGCTTCCTGGACCTGCCGACGCACGGCATCTGGACGGTCCTCGCCGACGGCCTGTCCGTCTGCCTGGCGCCGTTCTTCGTGCTCTCGGCGTTCTTCCTCTACCGGCCCTTCGCCCGTGCCGTGCTGGCCGGGACCAAGCATCCGCCGGCGCGGCCCTTCTGGTGGCGGCGGTTCCTGCGGCTGATCCCGGCCTACTGGGTGGTCGTCACGTTCGCGCTGCTCGTCTTCGACATCAACAAAATCGACGGGTTCTGGTACGCGGCGCGGCCCTACCTGCTGATGCACTTCTACTGGCCGAACTCGCCCTGGATCACCGGTCTCGTGCCGACCTGGACGGTGCCGGCGGAGATGCTGTTCTACCTGATCCTGCCCGGCATCGCCGTGCTGATCGGCCGGTACGCGCGCAAGGCCGCGACGCTGGAGGCGAAGCGGCGGCGGATGCTGGCGCCGCTGACGCTCTTCGCGGTGGTCGGCTTCGCGTGGACGGTCTACACCAACGTGCCGTCGCAGCTGGACACCGCGGTCGTCTACAACCTCTGGTACTGGCCGTTCGGCTACTACGACGCGTTCGCCATCGGCATGCTGCTGGCGACGGTGTCGGCGTACCACCAGGTGAGCGGCAAGACCCCGCGCAGCTACGCGTTCGTGGCCAGGCACCCCAACGTGCTGTGGGCGCTGGCGCTGGTCGTCTTCGTGGCGAACCTGAACCGGTTCTTCGGCAAGCTCGGCATGGGCGACTGGGCGTCGTTCAACCAGGAGCTGCTCATCCACGCCCTGGTGCTGCTCTTCGCGGGCCTGATCGTGGCGCCGCTGACGGTCCCCGGAGTGCGCTCGCGGCTGATGGAGCTCACCCTGAACCCGCGGCCGATCCGGTTCGTCGGGCGGATCTCGTACGGCGTCTACCTGTGGCACATGGTGGTGGTCTCGCTGCTGCTGAAGCAGGGGCCGCTCTTCGGCAACACGCCGGGCTTCGGCCCGGAGCTCTACGGCGCGGCCAACTTCTGGTGGCTGCTGACCTGGACGACCGTGGGCACCATCGCGGTCTCCGCGGTCAGCTACTACCTGCTGGAGCAGCCGCTGTCGAAGCTGGGCCGGCGCAAGCCGGAGGCGCCGCCGGCCGAGCCCGCGATCAAGACGGGCCAGGCGGTCGAGGTGCCGGCCGCGCCGTGATCCACCGCGCATGAGAAGGGCCGGTCCTGAGTGGACCGGCCCTTTTCCGTTGGCTTCTGTCGTTTCCCGTTGGCTTCTGTCGCGTCGGTACCGGCCGGACCGGGCGCGACACCGCTCGGGGCGGACGCGACGACGGCCGGATCCCCTGAAGGGATCCGGCCGTCGCGCCGCCGCGAGGAGGGTCGAGGGGATTCTCGCGGCAGGTCCGTCAGCCCTGCGTGCCCGGGGTGGGCAGGCTCTTGAAGGCCGGGCTGTTCTGGTACGCGGCCAGGCGCCACGCCCCGTCCTGCTTGACGGCCAGCCAGGTGGCCCGGATCGCCTGGTCGTCGGAGACCTCGGACTCGCCGGCCGCGAGCACGCCGCCCTGCGTCTGGAGCACCACGACGCTGTCGCCGAGGAAACGCATGTCGATCGGCTTCCCGGTGACCTGGGTGTTCTTGTACTGGTTGGCGAACGCGTCCTTGAGGTACGCGCGGATCTCCTCGCGGCCCTTGCGGTACATGCCGGGCAGGATCATCGTGCCGTCCTCGGTGAAGACGTCGGCGAAGCCGTCGCCGTCGCCGTAGGCCCAGGCGGCGATGACCCGCTGGGTGAGGCCGGCGACGGCGACCTGGTCCGCGGCCGGGCCCTGGGTGGTGGTGGTCATGCCAGTCTCCTGTCGGTTCGGGTCGGTCCGGATCAGGTGCCGGTCAGATGTAGAGGGTGTTGGGCTCCAGGCCGCACAGGACCCGGCCGTAGAGCTCGGCGTTGGTGTTCGGGTTCATCAGCGCGTGCAGGTTGATGGTGTGCAGGTCGTGCGCGATGCGCTGGATCGGCACGTCCTGGTACACCGACGAGCCGCCGCTGGCCGACGCCAGGATGTCCACGGCCTCCTTCGCCAGGCGGACGGCGGTGCCCATGTCGGCCCGGGCGCGGGCCCGCTCCTCCAGCTTCCAGGGCAGGCCCGCGGCCGCCTTCTCGTCGACGGTGGCGGCGAGCCGGTGGGCGTGGAACGCCGCCTGGTCGCTCTTCGTCGCGGCCTCGGCGACCTGGAAGTGGGTGAGTGGCGCGTCACGCTGGGACTCGTAGCCGGTGTAGGTGATCTTCCGGTTGGGCAGGCGCTTGAAGAAGCTCTCCTTCGCCGCGCGGGTCATGCCCAGGACGGTGCCGACCGAGGACGCCGAGGCGACCGGCAGCAGCGGCACCTGGTGCATGGTCTCCGTAGCAGCACCGTTGCCGGCGCCGGCCGCGGAGCCCTGCAGCACCGCCGGCAGCGGCACGACCCGCTCCTGCGGGATGAACAGCTCCTGCGCGACGGTGGAGACGCTGCCGGTGCCGCGCAGCCCCGTCGTGTGCCAGTCGTCGACGACCAGCAGGTCGCTCATCGGCACGAGCGCCATCACCGGGTACGGCTCACCGTTCTCCGGCGCCAGGATGGCGATGATCTCCTGCCAGTGCGCGTGGTGCGCGCCGCTGATGAAGCCCCACTTGCCGTTGACGACGATGCCGCCGTCGGCGGGGCGGGCCAGCGCGCTGGGGCTCAGCGTGCCGCAGATGCGCACGTCCGGGGTCGAGAACACCTCGTCCTGGACGGCCTGCGGGAACAGCCCCGCCATCCAGGTGGGGATCCAGTAGACCGCGGTGACCCAGGAGGTCGAGCTGTCGGCGTGGCCCAGCTCCGTGGCGACGTCGACGAGGGTCGCGGCGTCCGCCGCGTAGCCGCCGTAGCGCTTCGGCGTGCGCAGCTTGAACAGCCCGGCGTCCGCGAGGGCCTCGATGGTCTCGTCGTGCAGGCGGCGGTGCTCCTCCGCCCAGCCCGTGCGGGCACGCAGGGTCGGCCGCAGGGCTGCCGCCCGGCGGACGAGCTCCTCGCGGTCGGGGACTTCGGTCGTGGTCACCATCTCCTCCTAGGCACAGCTGCTGCGGGACGCTCCGACCGTCGCATCGCGCCCGATGGCGGTGCATCTCCTGCCGTGCGGGAACGGACACGCACGGTGCGCGATGGCTCGATGGAAGAAGACGGCGCGGTGCCGTGCGGCGGATGCTGACCGGTATGCGCGTGCTGTTCACGTCCGTCGCTCTGTCCGGGCACCTGTTCCCGCTGGTGCCGCTCGCCTGGAGCTGCCGCACGTTCGGGCACGAGGTCCTCGTCGCGACGTCGGACAACTTCCTGCCCGAGGTGACGAGATCCGGGCTGCCGGTCGCGTCGTGCGGCCCGGCGATCGACTTCGTGGACCTGACCACGGCGGCCGGCATCCCCGAGGACCTGCAGCAGCGGCGGCTCGCCAACGGGCACGCGTTCGGGCGGATCGCGGCGTCCGCGCTGCCCGGGATGCTGGAGCTCGTCCGCGCGTGGCGGCCGGACGTGATCGTCAGCGAGCGGGCCGAGTTCGCGGGGCCGATCGCCGCCGCGGTGTGCGGGGTGCCGCAGGTCGAGCTGCAGTGGGGGGTCGCGCGGCTGGCGGAGTACCGGGCCGGGGCCGCCGTGCAGCTCGCGGAGGGTCTCGAGCGGCACGGCCTGGCCGCGCTGCCCGCCCCGCGCGAGGTGCTCAACCCGTGGCCGCCGAGCCTGCGGCTGCGGCATGCCGCGGCCCATCACGGGATGTGCTGCGTGCCGTACAACGGCGACGCGCGCGTGCCGTCCTGGCTGTGGGCGCCGCCGCGCCGGCCGCGGATCTGCCTGACGCTCGGCACGGTGCTGCCGCGGCTCGGCGCCGACGGCGTCACCGGCGTGGTGGTGCCGCTGCTGGAGCGCCTCGGGCGGCTCGACGTGGAGGTGGTCGTCGCCGTCGACGACGCGGTCGCCGCGACCTGGCCGCCGCTGCCGGCGGTCGCCCGTCAGGTCGGGCGGATGCCGCTGTGGCAGGTGCTGCAGACCTGCGACCTGGCCGTGCACCACGGTGGGCAGGGGACCGCGCTGACCGCGTTCATGGCCGGCGTCCCGCAGCTGGTGATCCCGGTCTTCGACGACCAGGTTGACAACGCCGAGGCGGTCGCCCGCTCCGGCGCCGGTGCCTGCATCCTGCCCGACGAGCTGACCGTGCCCGATGCCGTGGCGGCCTGCGCCGCACTGCTCGGCGAGCGGCGCGGTGCGGGTCAGGCGGCGGTGGCGGCCCGCGCCGTCGCCGCGGAGATCGCCCGCCAGCCGTCCCCGGCGGCGGTCGTCGACCTGCTGGGCGGCGTCGCCCGCGGGCTGCCCGCCGGCACGATCAGGCCGCGGCGACGCGCGGACGTGGCCTGATGGAGCGCAGGCCGTTGCGCGGTCAGGCCGCGGCGACGGACGGACGCAGCCTGGTGGGGCACGGGTTGCCGGGCGGTGCCGCGCGGGCCACGCACCACGGTCAGGCCGCGGCGTCGGTTGGGCGTGGCCTGGTGGGGCGCGGCCTGGTGGGTGGCGTCGCGCGGCGCACCCGCCGCGGTCAGGCCGCAGCGACGGGTGGGCGTGGCCTGATCGGGAACAGCTCCGCGAACCGCGCGAACAGCGTCTCGTCGCCCGTGAGGGTGACGTCGCCTCCGGCGACGGCGTCGTCGGCGGCGACCTCGCCCGCCATCACCGCCCGCAGGACGGGTCCTGCCTCGATGACGAGGTCGGGCGTGTCGAGCCCGCCGGGGTGCACCTCGAGCCGCCCGTCGTCGATGTGGGCGTGCACCACGACCTCGCCGAAGCGCAGCTCCAGGACCGCGTGCACACCCACGGCGGCGGCCGGCTCGAACGTCGTGCGCAGGGCCATGACCAGAGAGTCCGGCGTGACGACCTCGTCCGGCCCGGGGTCGGTGAGGGCGCCGGCCCCCCACTTGCCCAGCTGGAGCACGGCCGGCTCGAGCTGGGTGCCGTAGTCGGTCAGCTCGTAGACGACGGCGCCGCCGGGCCGCGCCTGCAGGCTGCGGCGGACGAGGCCGTTGCGCTCGAGGTCCTTGAGCCGGTCGGACAGCACGTTGGTCGGGATGCCGGGCAGGCCGATCCGCAGGTCGGTGTAGCGGCGCGGGCCGACGAGGAGGTCCCGGACGATGAGCAACGTCCAGCGCTCCCCGATCAGCTCGAGCGCGCGTGAGATGCCGCAGAACTGCCCATACGCTCGCTTGCTCATCACCCGATCGTACTGCGTGATGCGCTTGACGCCGTATGCTTGTTTCTAGCAAGCTAGCTTTTAGAAATGAACTAGTACCGATGTACGGTGCCGAACCCAACCAAGGAAGCCAACCGAGGTCGTGCAGACCGGGGGAGGGGAGTCATGGAGCGTGTAGCTGGAGTCGCGAGGCTCATCAGCGGGCGCCGGACGAAGTGGATCGTGCTCGGCGTGTGGCTCGTGTTGTTCATGGGCCTGTCGCCGCTGTCGGGTGAGCTCACGGGCGTGCAGAAGAACGACATCGCGCAGTGGCTCCCCGGCAGCGCCGAGTCGACCCAGGTCGTCGAGCTGCAGAAGCAGTTCCAGCCGACCGAGGTGGCACCCGCGGTCGTCGTCTACGAGCGCCCGTCCGGGACGACCCCCGCCGACCTGGAGAAGGTCAAGGCCGACGTGGCGAAGTTCGCCGGCGTGGACGGCATCGCGGGGGAGGTCTCCCCGCCCGTCGAGGCCAAGGACGGCCAGGCGCTGCAGGTCGTGGTGCCGGTGAAGGTCACCACCGACGACCCGGCGAAGGCGCTCGACCGGGTCAAGGCGATCCGGGCCATCGCGTCCGCCGGCGACACCGGACTCACGGTGCACATCGCCGGGCCGCTCGCCTTCACCGCCGACAACGTGAGTGCGTTCGAGGGTGCCGACTTCACCCTGATGTTCGCCACCGTCCTGGTCGTGGTGGTGCTGCTGCTGGTCATCTACCGCAGCCCGGTGCTGTGGCTGCTGCCGGTGATCAGCGCGATGATCGCGCTCGTCACGTCGGAGGCGGTGATCTACCTGCTGGCGAAGAACGCCGGCGTAACCGCGACCGGTGAGAGCTCCTCGATCCTCACCGTGCTCGTCTTCGGTGCCACCACGGACTACGCGTTGCTGCTCATCGCGCGGTACCGCGAGGCGCTGCGCCGGCACGAGGACCGGCACGCCGCGATGGCCGTCGCCCTGCGCCGCGCGGCACCGGCCATCGTGGCCAGCGCGGCCACGGTCGCGATCGGCATGCTGTGCCTGCTGTTCGCGGACATGAACTCCACCAGCGGCCTCGGCCCGGTCGCCGCGGTCGGCATCGCCGTCGGCCTGCTCGTCGCGGTGACCCTGCTCCCGGCGCTGCTGGTGATCTGCGGCCGCTGGCTGTTCTGGCCGAAGAAGCCGCAGGTCGGCTCCGCCGAGCCCAGCGCGCACGGCGTCTGGGCCCGGCTCGGCGAGCGGATCGCCCGCCGCCCGCGCACCGTCTGGATCGGCACCGCGCTCGTGCTCGGTGTCATGGCGCTCGGCCTCACCCAGCTCAACGTCAGGATCCTGTCCGCCGAGGACACGTTCGTGACGGAGCAGCCGTCGATCAGCGCGATGAAGGTCCTGTCCAAGCACTTCCCGGCGGGCTCCGGCGAGCCGGTCGTGGTGGTGGGCAAGGCCGACAGCGCCGCGGCACTGAAGGCGGGCATCAGCGGCACGGCCGGCGTCGTGGACGTCACCGAGCCGGTGGTCAAGAACGGGCTCGCCCTGATCGAGGGCACGCTACAGGCCCAGCCGGGCAGCGCCGCCGCCGACGACACGATCGTGCGGCTGCGCGCGGCGGTGCACGCGGTCGCCGGCGCCGACGCGAAGGTCGGCGGGCCGACGGCGATGAGCCTGGACATGGACCGGGCCACCAAGCACGACAACCGGCTGATCATCCCGCTGGTGCTCGTGGTGGTGCTGCTCATCCTCTGCGTGCTGCTGCGGGCGATCGTCGCGCCGCTGCTGCTCATGGCGACGGTGGTGCTGTCCTTCGGTGCCGCGCTGGGCGTCAGCACGCTGGTGTTCGAGCACGTGTTCGGCTTCGCCGGCGTCGACAGCAGCTTCCCGCTCTACGTCTTCGTCTTCCTGGTGGCGCTGGGCATCGACTACAACATCTTCCTGGTCACCCGGGTCCGGGAGGAGGCGCTGCGGATCGGGACGCGGCGGGGTGCGCTGGTCGGCCTGGCCGTCACCGGCGGCGTGATCACCTCCGCCGGCCTGGTCCTGGCCGCCACCTTCGGCGTGCTGGCCAGCCTGCCGCTGGTCTTCCTCGCCGAGATGGGCTTCGCGGTGGCGCTGGGCGTCCTGCTCGACACGTTCATCGTGCGCTCGGTGCTCGTCACCGCGCTGAGCCTGGACGCCGGGCGGCACCTCTGGTGGCCCTCGAAGCTGGCGGCCAAGGCCGACGTGCCCGAGGACGTCGAGCCGATCCCCGCGCAGGCCGGTGGCCAGGGCACCCCGCGGCAGCCGGACCTGGTCTCGTGACCCGCATCGAATGATCCGCGCCGCCGGCCCGGCGCCCCGCCAGCAGCGGCGGCGCCGGGTCAGCGCGTGATCTGCTCCGCGTCCAGGGCGGCCCGGGTCGTCTCCAGCTGCACCAGCAGGTAGGCGGCGTCGCGGGAGCTCACGTCGGTGAGCAGCATCCTGGCCTGCTCGGTCTCGGCCCGGGCGAGCTCGAACTCGCCCTGGTTGCGGTGCACCTCGGCGAGCAGGCTGAGGGTCTTGCCGTGCCACATCGCCGAGTCGAGCTCGTCGAGCAGGTGGGCGGCGTCGAGCAGGTGGGCGGCGGCGGCCGAGTAGGCACCCCTGGCGAGCACGATCTCGCCGAGTGCGTAGAGCGCCTTGGCCTCGACCATCCGCTCACCGAGTTCACGAGCAAGGGAGAGCGCGTGCTGCAACGTCGTCTGCGCCTGGTCGAGGCGGCCCTCCTGGTGCCGCACGACGCCCAGCCCGTAGAGCGTGTAGCACTCGCCGATCCGGTCGCCGAGGTCACGCACGATGAGCAGGGCCCGGTGCAACGACTGCCGGGCCAGCTCGACCTGGTCGGTGCGCAGGTACAGCTCGGCGAAGCGGTGCATCACCTGCGCCTCGCCCCGCAGGTGCCGGGCCGTGAGGCACAGCTCCAGCGCCCGGGTCAGATGCTCGTGCGCCTGCGCGGTGTCGCCCTCGTCGACCCAGTAGCCGGCGAGGCTCTGCAGCACGTGCGCCTCGCCGGTGGCGTCGCCGACGTGCTGCAGCAGCCGCCGTGCCTCCTGGAACTTGTCGAGCATCTCGGCGAACCGGCCCTGGTGCCGGTCGACGATGCCCGACTCGCGCAGCACCAGCGCGCAGCCGTGCACGTGGCCCGCGGCGCGGAAGATGCCCAGCGCGGTGCCGAAGCACTGCCTGGCCTCGGCGAGCCGCTTCTGCACCATGTGCAGGCAGCCCAGCGAGTACAGCATGGCGGCCCGGCCGATCCTGTTGCCGGCGAGCTCCGCGGCGGCCAGGCCCAGCTCGGTGGTCTCCTGCCAGTCGCTGAAGTAGCCCTTCACCTCGAACAGCCCGGCCGAGGTGAGCGCGATGTCCCAGCACAGCTCGTCCAGCCCGGTCGCGGCCGCCTGGCGCACCGCGGCGACCAGGGCGCGGCGCTCGGTCTCCCACCACTCCAGGGGGCTGCCGATGATGTCGAGCTCGACGCCCTCGATCCGCCAGCGGGGTGCGGTGCCGTGCAGGATGTTGAAGTCGCCGCCGTGGTCCTTGCGGTAGGCGTCCTCGGCGAGGCCCAGCCAGGCGCCGAGCACCCTGGACAGCGCTTCGTCGCGCTCCTGCGCCAGCTCCTGCTCGGCCATCTTCTCCAGGGCGTAGGCACGGATGAGTGTGTGGAAGCGGTACCGGATCCGCTCGCCCGGATATTCGACGGTGTCCAGCAGCTGCGCGTCGACGAGCTGCTCCAGCACGTCCTCGGCCTCGCGCAGCGGGCTGTCGAGCAGCGCCGCGGCGGTCCAGCCGGGGAAGTCGGGCGCCTCGATCAGTGCGAACAACCGGAACAGCCGCTGGCAGCGCGGGCTGAGCACGCGGTAGGTCAGCCCGATGGTGGAGCGCAGCTCGAGCCCGCGGTGGCTGAACTCGTCGAGGCGGTGCGCCTCGTCGTCGAGCCGGGCGACGACCGTCTCCAGCCGCCAGTGCCGCTTGAAGGCGAGCCGGGCCCCGGCGATGCGCAGCGCCAGCGGCAGGCCGTCGCAGAAGTCGATCAGCGCGAGCGCCGACTGCTCCTCGGCCTCGACCCGGACCGGCCCTATGATCCTGGACAGCATCCGCATCGAGTTGGCGGTGTCGAACACGTCGACGTCGACGAGGTACGCGCCGGGCAGCCCGGACAGCCGCATCCGGCTCGTCGCGATCACCGCGCAGGTCGGGCTGCCGGGCAGCAGCCGCTGCATCTGCTCCTCCCCGGACACGTCGTCGAGGACGACCAGCACCCGCCGGTGCGCGAGGCGGCTGCGGTACAGCTCGGCCCGCTCCTCGACGTCGTCGGGGATCGCGGAGCCGGGCACGCCGAGCGCCCGCAGGAAGCGGGTCAGCAGCGCCCCGGTCAGGTCCTCGTCGGCCGGGTGCTGGAGGTCGGCGTAGAGCAGCCCGTCGGGGAAGCGGTCGCTGAGCTCGTGGGCGACCCGCACCGCGAGGCACGACTTGCCGACGCCGCCCTTCCCGGCGAGGGCGACGATCGGCATGGCGTAGCGCGCGTCGCCCTGCCTGGGCGCGTCGGTGAGGATGCGGGTGATCTCGGCGATCTCGGCCTCGCGCCCGGTGAAGTCGGCGATGCTGCGCGGCAGCTGGTTGGGCACCAGCACGGTGAGCTCGGGTCCAGCGCGCCGCGGTGCCGCCGGCGCGGTGCTCTGCTCGGCGGGCGGGGCACCGGGGTGCACCTCCAGCGACGGGTCGCGGTTGAGGATGGCCCGTTCGAGGTGCTGCAGGGCGGCGCCCGGCTCGATCCCGAGCTCGTCGATGAGGGTGGCCCGGGCGCGGCGGCTCACCTCGAGGGCCTCGGCCTGCCGGCCGGAGCGGTACAGCGCGAGCATGAGCAGCTCGTACAGCCGTTCGCGCAGCGGGTGCTCGGCGACCAGCGTCGCGAGCGCGCCGCCGATCTCGTGGTGACGGCCCAGCTCCAGGTCGAGACGGGCCAGCTCCTGGATCGCCGAGAGCCGGTCCTCCTCCAGCTGGGCGGCGCCCCGCTGCACCAGTGGACTGTCCACATCGGACAGCGCGTTGCCTCGCCAGAGCGCCAGCGCCTGCCGCAGCGCGGTCGAGGCCTCCGCCGGCCGGCCGGCGTCGGCGTGCTTGCGGGCCTCCTGCACCCGCGCGGTGAACTCGGTGCGGTCCAGGTCCGCGTCGGGGATCTCCAGCATGTAGCCGCCCGGCCGGGTGCGGATCGTCGCCGAGCCGTTGGCGCCGGTGACGTGCTTGCGCAGCGCCGAGATGCAGATCTGGATCTGCGCGCGGGCGGTGGTCGGCTCGTCCTGCTCCCAGACCGCCTCGATGAGGGCGTTGACGGGTGTCACCCGGTTGGCGTTCAGGGCCAGCATCGCCAGCACCACCCGCAGGCGGGGGCCGCCGATGTTCACCACGTCCCCGCCGCACACCAGCTCCAGCGGGCCGAGGATTCTGAACTTCATTCGGATTCCCGATCGGCCGAGGACGAGCTTCGCAACCGTGCCACCTGGTGTGACCCCCCGTTCGATATGCTCTGTGCGGCCTGGCGTGCGTTCGCCGGGGTCGACGGCCGGGGCCGTCGCGGTGCTCCAGCATCGCACGCAGGCGCCATGAGCAGATCTTCCCGGCTTGCGCCGATCCGAAATGCAATTCGCCTACGTCGATTGAAGCATATTTTCGTGGCGAGTTCTGGCGATCCGCGATCCGGAGCGGGCGTGCCGCGAATAACGCTACTTGATGTCCCTTCGGTGGATTTGTGCATGACTGTTCGGTGGATGGTCGAATCGCCGCTTCAGTGTAGAGCGGCGGCGCCGGCCCGGCCGGGGGCCGGACGCGCCGAAACGGCCCGGCCGCCGATGGTCTCGGTCGGCCGGGCCGCTCGTGGTGGTCGCCGGGCTCGCTGGGCGGTCGCTGGCCGATCGGGGGATCGGGTCCGGCCGTCGTGTCGACGCCTTCGTGGACCTGTCGTCGCGCGTGGTCGCCCGACCGTCACCGGCGAGTGCGGCGCCGCCACGGAGCTGCCGCCCGCGGCGTCAGTGCCACGGCTCGAAGGCCATGGCCACCGGAGCCGCGATCGTGTTGACCAGTGCGACCGCCGTGGCCGCAGCGAGGAAGAGCCTGCCGATGAACCTACGATTGGTGAACATTACATTTCCTCCCCATGTGCGTTTCTTTTCAGCGCCGCCGTCGGCGTCTGGGAAGGAGTTCATCGGGTCGTGCATTCGGTGAAGCATCTATCGACAATCAATGGTCTTCTCGGCCCTGATAGCGGATGGATGGCAGACGGAAAGCGAAATCGTGCAGGCTCGGTGCGCAAAATCACGGCGCGCATGAGAAGCGGTGCACATGGCTGATCCGATCCTCCTGTTCACCGGCGAGGAGCTGCGGCGCGCCGGCGCGATGATGAACCCGCTGGACGTCCTGGCGGAGGAGCTCGTCGCGCCGGGTGCATCGGCAGGTGTCCCCGGCGCGGCAGCCTACTGGTGCACCCTCACGCCGTGGACGCCGGCGGACGCCGGTACCGACGCCGGCAACGTCACCGAGACGCTCGTGCTGTGCGAGCTGTCCGGCACCGGCGACCGCAGCCTCATGCCGGCGGAGATGCTCCGCCTGCTCGGCGCGGCGGCGCTGACCGCCCTGGCCGTGCGGGAGCTGCTGGGCCCGGGCCTCATCACCGCGTGCGTGCTCGGCTCCGGCCTCGCCGCCGAGGTGCAGCTGGCGGTCAACGCCCAGCACACGCGCGACATCAGCCACGTCGCCGTCTGGCCGGGCGGGACCACCGACGCGGCCCCGCTCGACCCGCGCGTGCTCGATCAGCTCGAGCTCGCCGGCGCGCGGCTGACCTCGACGGCGAGCGTCGAGCAGGCGCTGTTCGGTGCCAACCTGGTGATCGTCACCGGGGACGTGGGCGACGCCCCGACCGGCACGCACCTGGCCAAGGGGGCGCTGGTCGTCAACGCGGCGGGCCTCGAGCTGCCGGCCGGCTTCGCCGACGGCGCCCAGGTCCACCTCGTCGACGACGCCCGCCTGCTCACCGGCGCCCCGGACCCGCAGATGTACCTCGACCTCGGCGCCACGGCGGCGGGCAGGCACGACGCCCGCCCGGTGGACGCCGACCTCGGTCAGGTCCTCACCGGCCTGCACCGGGGCCGGCCGCATCTCGACGCGATCGTCGTCGTCGAGCTGCTCAGCGCCGGCCTGCTGATCCTGCCGCTGGCGGGGCGGCTGCACCAACTCGCGCGCCGGCTCGGCCTCGGCCGTCCGGTCGGATGAGAGGCCCGTCATGCCCGGCACCACCACACGAGGGAAGAAGTAGCCATGCGAGTCGACATCAAGGTCCTCGGTCCGCTGGAGGTCTCGGTCGCCGGCGCCTCCGTGGTGCCGACAGCCAACAAGCCCAGCCAGTTACTGGCCATGCTGGCCCTCAATGCGGGGCACGTGGTCACCATCTCCACGCTGCTGGAGGAGATCTGGGGCAGCTGCCCGCCGCGCAGCGCGGTGCCGACGCTGCACACGTACGTGCTGCAGCTGCGCAAGAAGATCCAGCAGGCTCTCGAAGCCGGCGGGCACCGCTCGCCGCGTGACGTGCTCATCACCCGCCGGTGCGGCTACGTGCTCGACGTCGCCCCCGACGACGTGGACGCCACCAGGTACCTGGAGCTGTCGTCGCAGGGGCACGAGGCGGCCGACCGCGAGGACCACCAGGAGGCCGCCGCCAAGCTCGCCGCCGCCCTGCGGCTGTGGCGCGGGCAGGCGTTCGCCGACATCGCCGCCGGCTCGCAGCTGCGGCTCGAGACGACGCGCCTGGAGGAGATCCGCCTCAGCGACCTGGACCTGCGCATCGAGACGGACCTGCGGCTCGGCCGGCACCATCAGCTGATCGGCGAACTGGCCACGCTGTGCGCGCGCTATCCGCTGCACGAGCACTTCTACTCCCTCTACATGCTGGCCCTGTACCGGGCCGGCCGGCAGGGTCAGGCGCTGGAGGCGTACCAGCGGGTGCGGACCCTGACGGTGGCCAACCTGGGTGTGGACCCCTCGCCGCCGCTGCGCCGTCTCCAGCGGGCGATCCTGCGCGGCGACCCGGCGGTCGAGGACCCGAACTTCACCACGTCGGCCGCCTGGCGGCAGCCGACCAGCCTCGCCGGCTGAGCGCCGCTCCGGCACGACCCCGCAGACCGCCGCCCCACGCCGGACGGCGGGGCGGCCGTGTGCGGATCTGAGCCCGAACCCAGCGTCGTCCTGACGGGCGCGCACGACACACGGCCGGAGGGTCGAGCCCGCCCGGCCGTACGACGTGCGCGCCCGTCGCGGCTCGAGGTCGCGGCGGGCGCGCAGCGGGGGAACACTCCTCACGCGGCCGCCGGCAGGGCCACGTCGGCGTTCACCGGCAGGTGCTGGACGTTCAGCGCCCGCGAGTTGAGCGGGGCGGTCAGGATCGGCGGGTCGAAGACCGACCGGGGGCGCAGGCACAGGTTCGCCAGCAGCCGGTCGCCGTCGTGGTGCACGACGATCGGGCCCTCGATGCCCACCAGCATCGGCGACCCGCCCACCGGCTCCGAGTGGGCCATCATGTGCCAGGTGCCGGCGGGCACGTGCTCCATGACGAACCGGCCGGCGCCGCGCCGGGTCGCGCACCGCGTCGGGCGGCCCTGCGGGATCCGGTCCGGGAACAGGCCGATGAAGAGGACGCCGATCTCGCGGTCGCCGGCCGGCAGCACCTGACCGTGGATCGTGGCGCCGCCCGGGCGGTCGTAGGGGGAGCGTGGCGTGCGGACATCCCGGCCGCCGAGGCGGCGGTACTCGGTCGGCGACACCCCGACGCTGCTCTTGAACCGCGAGCTGAACGTGCCGATGCTGTTGTAGCCGACCCGGTGGCTGATGTCGGCGACCGTCCACGGCGTCGACACGAGGAGCTTCTTCGCCTCCTCCAGCCGCAGCGCCGACAGGAAGCGGCCCGGCGACACCCCGGTGACGCGCTGGAACACCCGCGTGAAGTGGAACTTGCTGAACATCGCGCTCGCGGCCATGTCGTCGATCGTGAGTGGCTCGCCCAGATTGGCCACCATCACGTCGATCGCGCGCCCGACGGCCCGTTCCGAAACACTGTCCATGGCTCTCTCCATTCGGCGGTGGTTCGCAACGACCGAACGTGTGCTGCGTCCTGTGACCGTAGGACCCCCGGCTCGGCACCGGCAACGTCCGGCAAGTGGCGCTCGAAAGGCCCCACAGCCTGCGAGTACGCGGACTCCAGCGACACTCCATCGGGACTTCAGCAGGGCTCCAGCGGCGGTGCGGCGGCAGGCCCGCGGACAGGCACGGCGGCCACACGGCACAGGCGGAGAAGACACGGCGCCCCGCCCGCCGCAGGCTTGATTCGTCCATCCGACCCGTTCCCCGCGTACCCCCTCGACCGGAGGCTGAACCGTGACCGCACAGGACGTGATCGCCGACCTCACCGCCGAGGCCGAGGCCGTCGACCGCATGGTCGCCGACCTCGACGAGTCCCAATGGACGCTGCCGACCCCCGCCGAGGGCTGGACGGTGGCCCACCAGGTCGGCCACCTCGCATTCGTCTTCCGGATCGCGGGCCTGGCGGCCGGCACCCCGGAGGCGTTCACCGCGCTGACCCAGCGGATCGGCACCGGCTTCGGCGCCTTCGACAAGGCCGTCAACGCCGCGCTGGAGGAGTACCTCGTGCTGCCCCGCGAGGCGCTGATCGCCCGCTGGCGGGCCGAGCGCGACGCCGGGACCGCCGCGCTCGCCGGCGTCGCCGACGGCACCCTCGTGCCGTGGCTCGTCCGGCCCATCCCCGCGCCCGTGCTGTGCGCGGCCGGCATGACCGAGCTCTTCGCCCACGGCCAGGACATCGCCGACGCGCTCGGGGTGCGGCGGCAGCACACCGACCGCCTCAAGCGGGTCGTCGGCTTCGTCGTGCACACCTGGGAGTTCGGGTACCAGTCCAACGACCTGACCCCGCCGGCCGAGCAGTTCCGCTTCGAGGTCACCGCGCCCTCCGGCGCGCAGTGGGTGTTCGGGCCGGACGGCGCGACCCAGTCGATCACCGGCTCCGCCGTCGACCTGTGCCTCCTCGCGACCCGCCGCCGCCACCACGCCGACCTCGACCTGGTCGCCACCGGCGCCGACGCGCAGGCGTGGCTCGAGGTGGCCCAGGCCTACCGCGGCCCGGCCGGCAAGGGCCGGGCGCCCGGACAGTTCGCGAAGCCCCACCAGCTCGCCTGACGACCCGCCCCGCACCGCCGGGCGCCGTGCCCGGCGGTGCGCGCCGACGAGAGGAATGTCGCTGATGGTCATCGTGATGTCCCTGGACGCGACCCCGGACGACGTGGACGCCGTCGTCGCGGCCGTCGAGTCAGCGGGCGGCGAAGCGAGCGTGGGCCGCCTCAGCGTCGCCGGTGGGTCCGGGCGGACCTTCATCGGCGTCACCGGCGACCTGGCACTCATCGACACGCTCGGCATCGACGAGATGCGAGGGGTCCGCCGGGTCCGGCGGGTCTCCACCTCCTACAAGCTGGTCAGCCGCGAGCACCGCACGGACCGCTCCGTCGTCGAGGTCGGCGGCGTCACGATCGGCCCCGGCACGTTCACCCTCATCGCCGGCCCGTGCGCCGTCGAGTCGGCGGCGCAGACGACCGAGGCGGCGCAGATCGCCCGGTCGGCCGGCGCGACCATGCTGCGCGGCGGGGCGTTCAAGCCGCGCACGTCACCGTACGCGTTCCAGGGCCTCGGCGAGGCGGGCCTGAAGATCCTCGCCGACGTCCGCGACCGCACCGGCCTGCCGGTCGTCACCGAGGTGCTGAGCGTCCGCGACGTCGAACTGGTCGCCAGCTACGCCGACATGCTGCAGATCGGCACGCGCAGCATGCAGAACTTCCCGCTGCTGCAGGCGGTCGGTGCGGCCGGCCGGCCGGTGCTGCTGAAGCGCGGCATGATGAACACGATCGAGGAGTGGCTGATGGCCGCGGAGTACATCGCGCGCGCCGGCACCCTCGACATCGTGCTGTGCGAGCGCGGGATCCGGACCTTCGAGCCGGCGACGAGGAACACCCTCGACATCGCCGCGGTCCCGCTGGTGCAGCACCTGTCGCACCTGCCGGTCATCGTCGACCCGTCGCACTCCGGCGGCCGCCGCGACCTGGTCGCGCCGCTGAGCCGCGCCGCGGTGGCGGCCGGCGCCGACGGCGTCATCATCGACGTGCACCCGCGCCCGGAGCAGGCCCGCTGCGACGGGGGCCAGGCCCTGACCGGTGCCGAGCTGCTGCCGCTCGCCCGGCAGCTCGACGACCTCACCACTGTGCTGGGCCGCTCCACCGCCGCCCCGCAGTACCGGCTCGCCGGCTGACCACCGCTACGGATGAGGAAGCCCATGCCCAGTGCGATGCGCATCTCCGAGCTCAGCCGTCGCAGCGGTGTCCCGGTGCCGACGATCAAGTTCTACCTGCGGGAGCGCCTGCTGCCGCCGGGCACCCCCACCGCGCGCAACCAGGCCGTGTACGGCCACGCGCACCTGGCCCGGCTCCGGCTGATCCGGGTGCTGACCGGCATGGGCCAGCTCAGCATCGCCGCGGCCGGTGAAGTGCTGCAGGCCCTCGACAACCCGGCGGTCCCCACCGCGGAGCTCTACGGCGTCCTCGGCCGGGCGCGTGGCGTCCGGCCGCCGGCGACCGAGACACCGACGCCCGCCGCCGCGCCCGCCGAGGTCGACGCGCTGCTGGACCGCTGCGGCTGGCAGGTCAAGCCGGACGGGCCCGAGCGCGACCTGCTCGCCCACGCCGTCGCCCTGCTCGACGGCACCGACCTGGCCGTGCTGGCCGACACCGCCGAGCGGCTGGTCGCCCGGCAGCTCGAGCTGCTGCCCGCGGAGTCGGGCCGGGCGACGATGATGGCCCGCCTGGTGACCCTGGACGCGGCGTTCGACGCCCTGCGCCGTCTCGCCGTCGAGCACCACCTCTCCAGCCGCTCCGAGCCGTCCACGCCGGTGCAGTCCGCGTCGGTACCGTCCGTGCCAGTGCCGTCCGTGCCGGCACCACCCGCGCCGGCACCGTCCGCGGCCGCGTAGGCCGCGGACGCCCGCACCGGGAGACCGGCTGGGTCAGCGCAGGGCCGCGGCGGCGGGGACGAGCTCGCGGCCCAGCAGCGCCAGGCGCTCGGTCTGCCACATCCGGGGCAGCCAGCAGTGCGCCTCGGCGAAGCCGAGCGCGGCGAAGCCCTCCAGCCGGGCGCGCAGCGCGTCGATGTGCTCGCCCCGGTCGCCGGGGTCCAGCTGGACCAGGACCGTCTTCTCGATGTCGTCGTAGTCGCGGCCCTCGGCGGCGCAGTGCCCGCGCAGCACGTCGAGCTTGTGCGCCAGGTCGGTGCCGGCGAACAGGTTGCACGCCTGGGCGTGGCGGGCGACCAGCCGCAGGGTACGGCGCTCGCCGCCGCCGCCGATGAGGATCGGCGGGCGGCGCAGCGGCTGCGGGGCGTTCAGCGTGCGCGCGAGCGTGTAGTGCCGCCCCTCGAACGGTGCCTCGGAGCCGCTCCACATCTGCCGGCAGATCCGCAGGGTCTCGTCGAGCCGTTCGTAGCGCTCGGACAGCGGCGGGAACGGCAGCCCGAGCCCGGCCGCCTCCTCGCCGTTCCAGGCGGCGCCGACGCCGAGCCAGGCACGGCCCTTCGACAGCACGTCCAGGGTGCTGACGAGCTTGGCGAGCATGCCGGGATGGCGGTACGTGACCGCGCTGACCCACGCCAGAAGCTCCACAGTGGACGTCCGGGCGGCGATGAACCCCAGTGTCGTGTAGGCCTCCAGCATGTCGTGGTGCACGGGCCCGACGGCCGGGATCTGCCACACGTGGTCCATGACGCTGACCCGGGCGAAGCCCGCCTCCTCGGCGGCGACGACGATGCGGGTGAGGTCGTCGGCGAGGCCGGCGGGGCCGGCCGGATAGGTGAAGTCCGCGATGTGCAGGCCAATCTTCATGCCGCCGAACCTACGGCGCGCCGTCGCGGGGGTGGAAGTGGACGAAGGTCGATTGAGCACTGCATGAGAAGTTGCCGCGCGGTCGCCCGTGATTGACTTTCCTCAACGCGTTCACGCCGCGTTCACCCGCAGATCCCCGCCGCCGAGTCGCGGCGCACACGTGATCTGCCGGCACCAGCACACAGCGGCTTCGGGGGGATCGCCTTGGACAATCATGACCTGGCACAGCTCGACTGGCTCGCCGACGACCCGATGCTCGCCGACGCCACGCTGTGCGGCAACAAGTTCGCCCGGCAGGCCGAGCTCGCGGCCGCGGGGTTCACCGTCCCGCCGCTGGTGTGCGTGCCGGCCCCGGTGTTCGACGCCGTCGTCGGGCCGGTGCTCGCCGCCGCCGGGGAGGCCGCCGGCGGCGCGACCGTCGACCGGGCGCGGGAGCTGCGCGAGACGGTCCGCCGCGCCGGTGTCCCGGACGCGCTGCGCCGGCTGCTGGACGAGCGCTTCGACGCGATCGCCGGCCCGGGCGGGCTGGTCGCGGTCCGCGCCTGCGTGGTGCCCGCGGCCGGCGGCGTCGGCGAGGACTCCGCCACCGACCCGTTCGCCGGGCTCAGCGACAGCTTCCTGTACGTGCGCCGCGCCGACGTCGCCGACCGGGTCGCGGACTGCTGGGCGTCGGCGTTCAACCCCGAGGCGGTGCTCTACCGGCTGCACAAGGGCATGGACCCGCTCGCCGCCCGGGTGGCCGTCGGCGTGCAGCGCATGGTGCTCGGCGAGCGGTCGTTCGTCGCGTTCACCCGCGACCCGCGCGACGGCGCCGACCGGTGCGTCATCGCCGCCGCGTACGGCATCGGCGAGGGCGTCGTGCAGGAGAAGGCCGACGTCGACCACTTCTTCGTCGACCGCGCCACCCGCGCCGTCGAGTCGCGCGTCGAGACGAAGACCCGCGCCGTCGGCCGCGACCCGCTGCGCCCCGAGGCCGGCGTCGTGGACATCCCCGTCGACCCGGAGCGCGCGGCGCTGCCGGTGCTCGGCGACGCCGAGGTGCTCGACCTGGCCGCGCTGGCGCTGCGGGTGGAGGAGCACTTCGGCGGCCCGCAGGACATCGAGGGCACCATCACCGCCGACGGGCGGGTCCACCTCGTCCAGGCCCGGCCCGTGGTGAGCGCCGCGGCGGCGCCGACCCTGCTGTGGGACAACAACAACGCGACCGAGACGTTCCCCGGCGTCAGCTGCGCGCTGACCTACTCGATGGGCCGGGCGCTCATCGAGGCAGGGTTCACCGACCTGTACCGCAGGATGGGCGTGCCCGCGGAGACGCTGCGCGCGCACCGGCCGCTGCTGGCGCAGATGATCGGGTACCTCGACGGGCACATCTACTACGCCATCGACAACTGGTACCGGCTGCACCGCATGATGCGCTGCTTCCGCCCGCTGTTCCCGACCTGGGAGCAGGGCCTCGGGCTGGCCGGGCGGGACCCGGGGCGCCGCCGCGTGGGCCCGGTGACGAAGGTGCTGAGCCTGGCCGAGATCGGCTGGCGGCTGGCCGGCCATCCGCGCCGCATCCGGGAGTTCCTGGGCTGGTGGGACGAGCGACACGCGAACCTGGACGTGGCCCGGATGAGCCCGTCGGAGGTGGTGGCCGCCTACCGGACACTGTGGACGGAGGTCGGCGAGCGCTGGGGCCTGACCCTGATCAACGGGCTGGCGCTCTTCGCGTCCACGTGGGCGGCGAACGGCGCGCTGCGCCGGTGGGCGCCGGACGCGGACCGCAGCGTCCTCAACGGCATGCTCAGCGGCGGCCCGGTCAACCGCTCCGCCCTCGCGGTGCACTCACTGGTCGCGATCGCCGAGCACGTGGCGGACGTGCCGCCGCTGCGAGAGGCGCTGCTGGCGGCGGGGGACGACACCGAGCGGCTCTGGGCGCGGCTGAGCGGCGGCGCCTACGGCGACACCGTCGCGGTCCTGCTGCGCGAGCACATCGAGCGCTACGGCGACCGCGCCATCCAGGACAACAAGCTCGAGTCGGTGACGCCCCGGCAGGCGCCGTGGACGGTCCTGCCGGCCGTCCGGGCGTACCTGCGCCAGGGCCGCACCGTCGCCGCCAGCGTCGCCACGGGGGAGCGGGTGCGCGCCGAGGCGTGGCAGGAGCTGCGCCGGCACTGCCGCAACCCGGTCAAGCGGGCCGTGCTGCGGTTCCTGTTCGACGGCATGCGCACGTTCCTGCGCAACCGGGAGGACACCAGGTTCTGCCGCAGCCAGCTCATCGGCGACCTGCGGGCGCTGCTGCTGCGCCAGGGCGAGCACCTGGTCGCCGCGGGCCGCCTCGACCGGCCCCGCGACGTGCTCGACCTGACCGTCGAGGAGGTCCTCGGCGCGTTCGACGGCACCGTCCCCGGCGCCGACCTGCGCGGGCTGGCGGCGGTCCGGGCGGCGGAGCGGGAGCGGTGGACCGCCGAGGACCGGCAGCTGCCGGCCCGGCTGGAGACCGTCGCGGACCGGCCGCTGACGCTCGCCCTCACCGACGTCGCGCGCCCGGCGTCCGATGTGGCCGACAGCGCCGTGCTGACCGGCCTGGCGTCCAGCGCCGGCACCGTCCGCGGCCGGGCCATGGTCGTGCTCGACCCGTCGGTCACCGCGGAGGAGACCGGCGACCGCATCCTCGTCGCCCGCGAGACCGACCCGGGCTGGCTGTTCCTGATGATGTCGGCGAAGGCGCTCGTCGTCGAGCGCGGCACCCTGCTGTCGCACACCGCCGTCACCGGGCGGCTGCTGGGCATCCCGACCGTCGTCGCCGTCGCCGGCGCCACCACCCGCATCCCCGACGGGGCGCTGCTGGAGGTCGACGGCGCCGCCGGCGTCGTGCGGATCCTGGACGGCGCGCCGTGATCGGCCGGTGGGGCCGCTACGTCGCGGCCGCCTACCGCCCGTCGGTGCAGCTGCCGTACACGCTGTCGTGGGCGCTCGGCCTGACCGCCCTGTTCGCCTGCCTGAGCGCGCCGGTGAGCGTGTGGCGGCCCGGCCGGGAGCTGGCCGTCACCAGCGTGACGCTGGTCGTCACGATGTTGCTGATCCGGGCGCTGGACGACATCCGCGACGCCGACTACGACCGCCGGGTCAACCCGGGCCGCCCCCTGCCCAGCGGCCTCGTCGCGGAGCGGGACCTGGTGCTGCTCGTCGCCGCCGGCAGCGCCGCCCTGCTCGCGCTGAACGCCGGCCGGGGCGCCGCACTGGCGATCCTCGCCGGGCAGATGGCCTACACGACGCTCGTCGTGACGCTCGAACGGCGGGCCGGGTGGCCGCGGCGCGGGCAGCTCGCCCTGCAGCTCGCGGTGAACCTGCCGATCCTGTCGATGCTCAGCCTGTACGTGTACGCGGGCTTCCTGCGCGCCGAGGGCGTGCGGGCCGACGGGTCCGGGCCGGTCGTGATCCTGGCGGTGACCGTCGCGGCGCTGTGCATGGAGCTGGGGCGCAAGGCGACCCGGGCGCCGCGCGACGGCGAACGCAGCTACGTCACCGTCCTCGGCCCCGACGGCACGTCCCTCGCCGCGTTCGGCGCCGCGCTCGCCGCGACCGCCATCGTGCTCGTGGCGCTGCGGCCGTGGCACGGCGCCGGGTGGGGCTGGCTGATCCTCGCCCCGCTGCTGCTGCCGGGGCTCGCCGCGGCCCGGTTCGCCGCCGGCGCGACCCGGTGGCCGCTGCTGCCGACGCTGGCCTACGTGCCGGCGATGTACACCAGCTTCCTGCTCGTCGGCTGGCTCACGAAAGGGCACCTCTGATGACGGACTTCTGGGTGCTGCTCGGCCCCGACTTCGCCGGCAAGTCCTCGGCCCTCGCCCGGGTGCGCGACGAGGTCGGCTGGCAGGTCGTGTCGCACGACGACGCCTTCCTCGACGCGCATCCCCTGGTACGGACGCTGCGCGGCTGCTGGGTCGACGAGGCGCTGCGTCACGCGGGCACCCGCTACTCCGCCGAGCTGGTCCTGACCGTGCTGCACGCCGTGATCCTGCACCAGCGCGACGAGCTGCTGCGGCGCGTCGCGGCGGCGGAGCCGGACGCGGGCCCGGTCGTGATGGACTCGTACTACTACAAGGTGCTCGCCGCGTGCACGCTGCTGGGCGTCACGCACGAGCCGACGTTCGCCGCGTGGCGGGCCATGCCGCAGCCGGCCGGTGTGGTCTACCTCGACGTCCCGCCCGAGGTCACGTGGCGGCGGTCCGGGGAGGGCGCGCGGGCCACGGCGTTCGAGCACTACGGCCCGGCCGCCACCCGCGACGGGTTCGTCCGCATGCAGCGGGACCTGCGCACCGCCATGCTGGCCGAGATCCGGGACCTGCCGGTCACCGTGCTCGACGCGACTGCCTGCCCCGACGCCGTCCTCGCCAAGGTGGCCGCCGCGATCGGAGCGCCGCGATGCTGACCCGGGAACTGGGGGACCTGCTGGCGGACCGGGTCGACTGGGTCACCGGCGGCGCGCCGGAGCCCGCCGACACGACCGTGCTCGTGGTGCTGCGCGGCCTCGACCCGGCCGGCCTGGCCGCCGGCGCGGCCCGCTTCGCCGCCGGGCTCGGCACCGGCGAGGCGCGGCGGTGGCGGCGCTCCTGGACCCGCACGGTGTTCCTGTTCGGCGACCCGGTGAACCTGCGGCCCGGCGACGTGCGGCTCATCGCCGGCGGCGCCGCCTGGCTCGGGCCCTTCACCGGCGCCCACCGGCCGGGACCGGTGCGGCTGCTCCGGCCCGTCACCGGCCGGCTGCCGGAGCTGCCCGACGGCGCCACCGGCCGTCCACTGTGGATCGCCACCGCCGGGCTGTCCCTTGTGGACTACCTGGTGCACCTGCACCACACGGTCGCCGAGGCGGTGCTGCTGGGCCGGCTCGACCCGGACGAGCCGCTGCGGCTGCTGCACCGGCCCGCGCTGGACCCGGCCGGCCTCGGTGCCGCCGCGTACGCGCGCGTGCTGCCCGGGCCGGGCGGGGCGCTGCGGCCGTACACCTGGCTGAGTGAGACCTCATGACGAGCGGAGGCACCACCGTGGACGTCACCGACTTCACCGACGCCGACCTGGCCCGGCTCGCGCTCTCCACGCGGCTGAGGGACCTCGCCGAGGAGTTCCGCGTCGCCGTCGCCGCGCCGGACCCCGACGTCGCGCAACGGCTGTGGGCGCTGCTGTCCGGCGAGCTGCCGCTGCTGCGCGACGCCATCGTCCACCACGTCCGCGCCGGCGGCGGCTCGTGGGAGGACGTCGCCCGGCTGGAGGGCGTCGACGCCGAGCAGGCCCGGCGGCGCTGGGAGGCGGTGCAGGCGCAGCGGGTCGCGGACCCGGCCGGCACCGCCGCGGCCCTGGACGACTGGTACATGCGGCACGCGCAGCTCGAGCCGCTCGCGCAGTTCCGCGACCCGTTCAGCCGGCTGCTGAGCCACCACGCGCCGATCCCGCACGAGTGCCTCATCTGCGTCAAGTACAAGGGCGGCACCCTTCCGGCGTACGGCGGCACGACCGCACCGCCCGGCGGCTACCTCGTCGCCGACGGCATGTTCCGGGTCGGGCACGGCCCCACCGCCTACTGGCCCGCCGGCACGCTGCTCATCGAGTCCTACCGGCACTTCCTGGACTTCGCCGAGATGGACGACGCCGAGGCCGCCGCGATCGGCCCGCTCATCCGCCGGTTCGTCGGGCCGCTGAAGGCGGCGACCGGCGCGCCGCGCGTCCACGTGTTCTCCTGCATGGAGGGTGCCGAGCACTTCCACACGTGGCTGGTGCCGCGGGTCGGCGACGTGCCCAGCGGCCGCGGCTTCATCGCCGACCCGGGCTACTGCACGGTGCCGGAGGCCGAGGCGACGATCGCCCGCCTGCGTGCCGCGCTCGCCGCCGCCGATCGCGAGGACATCCGGTGACCGCTCGCGTGCTGGTGGCTCCGGTGACCGCCAGCCCGACGAAGCCGCTCACCCCGTCGCACCTGAAGCTGCTGCTCTCCGCGGACGTGCTCCACCGGGCGACGTCGGCGTTCACCGACGTCACGCTGCTCTACCACCCGATCGCGCACGCCGGCAGCCGGCAGGTCGCCGGATTCTGGGAGTACCTGGACCGCCGGCACCCGGACGTCGCGTTCGACGCGCTCGGCGAGGCCGGTATCGGCGAGCTGTACGTGCTGTTCCAGCGCTCGCCCCGGGCGCCGGCCGAGGCGATCGCGCCGTACGTGCGCCGGGCCGCCGGCGGCTGGGCGCACCCGGCGAGCCTGCGGGTGCTGGAGATCTGGCGGCGCCACTACCGCGATCTCGGCATGGCCGACGCCGGCCTGGCCGACCCCCGGCCGCCCGTGCTGCCGGTCGACGACCTCGTACACCTGCTGACGGCGCATCACGTGTGCGTCGACGGCCGCCCGTTCGGGGCGCCGGTGTTCCTCGACGCGACCGCCGCCGGCCTGCCGCTGCGCACCGCCGTCACCGCCGACGGGCACGCCAACTACCTGATGTCGACGCTCGGCGAACTGGTGCCGCGGCTGCCCGGCCACGACCACGTGGTCCTGCTGCACGACGTGGAGCTGCGCACCGACTACCGCATCGTCGCCCACGTGCTGGGCGTGCTCGGGGCGCGGGTGACCCGCCTGGAGTTCCCGCGGGTGCCGATCGGCGGGGTCGCCCGGGCGGCCCGGCACGGCGACTGGCGCGGCTACACCCTCGACGACTACGCCCGGCCACTGCGCGCCGAGCACGGCGCCGACGCGGTCGCCCTCGGGCTGCGCTGCTACCTCGTGGCCGGGCTGAGCCGGACCACGCCGGACTCGTTCTCGCGCCGGCACCTGCACCGCTGGGTGCGGCGGGCCGGCCGGCTGCTCGACGAGGTCGCCGGCGCGTCCCCGGCCGCGGACGAGGTCGCCGCCGCGGCCCGGCGGCTGGCCGGCCCGGCGCCCTACGCCGACCCGCACCGGTGCCTCACCACCCTGTTCGCCCGCGATCCGGTGACCCCGGCCGCCGCCCTGCTCGCGGCCGTGCTCGGCGACCCGGTCCTGGTCTGAGGAGAGGAGCTTCGATGTCGACGCCGCTCCGGTACGCCACGACGGTGGACCGCGCGCTGCTGCACCGCCGGCACGCCGGCGAGACGTTCCTCGCCGACCTGGTGCCCACCGGCGACGGCGGGTTCGTCGCCGCGGCGCTGCTCCCGCCGGCGCACCCGCACTACGGCGGGCACACCGGCCCGAGCCGCGACCTGGACCCGCTGCTGCTGCTGGAGTGCGCCCGGCAGGCCGAGACGTACGCCGCGCACGTGCTCTTCGGCGTCCCCGCCGGCGACCGGTTCGTGCTGCGGGCGTGGTCCGCGCGGTTCCCCGTGACGGCGCCCGGCGACGACCGGACCGAGCTGGAGCTGACCGCCGGCACCGGCGGCGAGACCCGCATCGGGGGGCGGCTCAGCGGCCTGAGCTACGACTTCGGGCTGTGGGCGCGGCACGCGTGGGTCGGGCAGGTCCGGATGGACGTGCGCTACGTGACCGCCGCCGCGTACGCCTCCGTGCGCCGCCGCGCCCGCCCCGGCGGCGACCCGCCGCCGAGCTCCGACGGCCTGCCGCCGACGCCGGGCGGGCCCGTGGACCCGCGGCGGGTCGGCCGGCTGCGGGCCACCGACGCGGTCCTGCTGGACGTCTGCGCGGCGGGCGGTCCGGTCACCGCGCGGCTGCGGGTGCCGGTGGAGAACCCGAGCCTGTTCGACCACGCCCAGGACCACGTGCCGGCGATGGTGCTCACCGAGGCGGCCCGGCAGCTCGCCGTCCTGGCCACCGACGCGTGGGGCGGCGCCGGGCCCGACCGCACGAGCCTCGTCGCGCTCGACGCGACCTTCGCCCGGTACGCCGAGCTCGACGTGCCCCTGACGCTGACCGCCGAGCCGGTCGGCGCGGGCCCGGCCGGCTGGACCGTCGACGTGCGCTGCCGGCAGCTCGGCGCCGACGTCGCCACGGCCCGGGTCACGGTCGCCGCCGCGCACCGAGGCCCCCGATGAGGCCCGCGATGAGGCCCGCGATGACGCCCGCGATAGCGCCCGGCACGGCATCGGGCACGCCGGTCGGGACGGCGCCCGGGATGACGCCCGCGACGGCGTCCGCGGGGCCGGTCGGGCCGGACGGCGGGGTGCCGGCCGCCGTGGTGGCCGGGGTCGGGGCGTGCCTGCCGGCGGTCGTGGTGCCCAACGAGGAGCTCGTCGCGTGGTGGGAGGCGGACGCCGAGTGGATCCGGGCCCGGACCGGCATCGAGCGGCGGCACGTGGTGAGCCCCGGCGAGGCGACCGGTGACCTTGCCGTCGCCGCCGGCCGGCAGGCGCTCGCCAACGCCGGCGTCGGCGGGGTCGACGCGGTCGTCGTGGCGACCGGGACCGCCGACCAGCTCAGCCCGGCGGTCGCTCCGCAGGTCGCGGCCCGGCTCGGGCTCGGGCCGGTGGCCGCGTTCGACGTCGGCGCGGTGTGCACCGGGTTCCTGTACGCGCTCGCCGCGGCGGCCGGGCTGCTCGCCGCCGGGACCGCGCGCAGCGCCCTGGTGATCGGGGCCGACGCGTTCACCACCGTGCTCGACCCCGACGACCTCACCACCCGGGCCGTCTTCGGCGACGGCGCGGGCGCGGTCGTGCTCCGCGCCGGTGCCGCCGGCGAGCCCGGTGCGCTGACGGGGCTGCGGCTCGGCAGCGACGGCGGTCGGCACCAGCTGATCGAGATCCCGGGCGGCGGGTCCCGCCAGCGGGCCACCGGGCAGCCGGTCAAGGAGAGCGACCTGTACTTCCGCATGCAGGGCCGGGCCGTGTTCAGCCAGGCCGTCACGCGGATGGCCGCGACGGCCCGGAACAGCGCCGCCGACGCGGGCTGGGCGCCCGGGGACGTCGACCGCTGGGTGCTGCACCAGGCCAACGCCCGCATCCTCGCCGCGGTCGCCCGCGAGCTGCGGGTGCCGGCCGGCCGGTTCGTCAGCAACATCGCCACGGTCGGCAACACGGTCGCCGCGTCGGTGCCCCTCGCCATCGCCGACGGCGTCGCCGGTGGGCGGCTGCGGGCCGGGCACCGGGTGGTGCTGGCGGCGTTCGGTGGCGGCCTCACCTGGGGCTCCGCCGCGACCGTCTGGCCGGACCTGCCCACCCCGCCACTCCCGGCCGCCCCCGAGCCCGCCCCGCCGGCGGCGCCGGACCCGTCCGAGCCGCCACCCGCCGCCCCGCGCCGCGACACTGACCGGTCCGCGCGGGCCGCCCGGCCCGAGCCGCCGTCCGCCGCGCGCCGCCACGCTGACCCGTCCGTGCGGGCCGCCCGGCCCGAGCCGTCACCCGCCGCGCGCCGCCACGTCGAGGGCGCCGGGACCGACCCGTCGAGAGGACGATGATGCAGGCCATCGAGGCACGGATCACCGAGATCCTGGTGGAGGACTTCAAGGTCGACGCGGGTGCGCTGCGGCCCGGTGCGACCTTCGCCGACCTGAACTTCGACTCGCTCGTGCTCGTCGAGCTGATCCTGGTGCTGGGCAACCAGTTCCGGGTGCCGCTGGACGACGGGGCGCTGCACGACACGATGACCGTCACCGACGCCGCCGGGGTGCTCGCCGCCAGGGGAGCGGTGGCCTGATGCCGCCCGCGACCCGGCACGGCTTCGGTGCGGCGATCACCGGCCTCGGCCTGGTGACGTCGGCCGGGATCGGCGTCGCCGCCAACCGCGAGCGGGTCTGGTCCGGCGTCTCCTGCGCCGCGCCCGATCCCGACCTCGCCGGCGGCCCGGTCGACTTCAGCTGCCGGGTCCCGGGCTTCGACCCCGGTGCGCTGCTCGGCGGGTTCACCGCACGGCAGCTGGAGCGCTTCGTGCAGTTCGCGATCGTCGCCGCCCGGCAGGCCCTGGCCGATGCCGGCCGCGACCCGCGCACCTGGGACGGTGCCCGCGTCGGCGTGGTGATCGGCAACTCCCTCGGCGGCATCCCCGCGCTGCTCGCCGCGCAGGCCGCCCTGCTCGACGGCGGCCCGCGGCAGGTGTCGCCGCTGACGGTGCCGATGTACATGGTGAACATGGTCGCCGGGCAGGTGGCGATCGACGTCGGCGCGAAGGGGCCCAGCTGGGTGACCGCGACCGCCTGCGCGTCCGGTGCGACCGCCGTCGGCGCCGCCAGGGAGCTGCTGCGCAGCGGCGACTGTGACGTCGTGCTCGCCGGCGGCACCGAGGCGGCGCTGACCCCGCTCGCCGTCGCCGGGCTCGGCCGGATGGGCGCGCTGTCCGGGCGGTCCGCGGATCCGGCCCGGGCGTCCCGGCCGTTCGACGCCGACCGCGACGGGTTCGTGCCCGCCGAGGGCGCCGCCGTGCTGGTCCTGGAGCGGGAGGAGGACGCCCGCGCCCGCACCGCCCCGATCCACGCCGTGGTCCGCGGGTACGGCGCCAGCACCGACGCCCACCACCCGACCGCGCCCGAGCCCGGCGGCGAAGGCATCGAACGGGCGCTGCGGACGGCACTGCGCGACGCCGGCGTCGGCGGGGCCGACGTCGACCACGTCAACGCGCACGGCCCCTCCACCCCGATCGGTGACCTCGTGGAGGGCCGGACGCTGCGCCGGGTCCTCGGCGCCCGCCCCCTGGTGACGTCCACGAAGGGGGTCACCGGCCACCCGCTGGCCGCGGCCGGCGCGATCGAGGCCGCGTACACGGCGCTGGCCCTCGCCGGCCGCAGCGTGCCGCCGACCGCGAACCTGACCCGCCTCGCCCCCGAGCTCGACCTCGACGTCGTCCACGGCACGCCGCGCGCCGCCGACCTCGACGTCGCGGTCAGCACCTCGATGGGCTTCGGCGGCCACAACGCGGCACTGGTGCTGACCAGGGCCTGACCAAAGCCTGACCCGGCCTGACCAGGGCTTGACCGAGCCTGACCAGGGCCCGACCAGGCCGGGCGAGGGCCTGATCGAACGCGTGACCGACACCTTCTGGAGGGACGATGACCGCACTGCGCACGATCCGGCTGATCGCCATCGACAGCGACGGGGTCCTGCTCAACGACACGTACAGCCCCGTCATCGAACGGTTCGTCACCAAGCACGGCGGCACGTACACCGCCGAGGTCGAACGCGGCGTGTGGGGCTCGCCGCAGCTCGCCGCCGGGCAGAACATGGCGCTCGCGTGCCGGCTGCCGTGGTCGGCGAAGGACACCATCGCCGCGTTCTTCCGCGAGCGCGACGAGTACCTCAAGGACCACCCGGTCGAGGTGCTGCCCGGCGCCGAGGAGATGCTGGCCGCGCTGCACGCCACCGGCGCCCGGCTGACCTGCTACGGCGGGCGGCACCGCGAGTACACCTTCGACACCCACCTCGGCCACCTCGCGCACTACTTCGACGCCGAGATCCCCTACGTCGACGTCAACGACGTCCGCCCCGGCGTCAAGGAGATCGTCCGGGACGTCTTCGGCCTGCAGTACCACCAGGCGCTGTTCATCGACGACATCAACCGGGTCGCCGAGGTGTGCAAGGCGCTCGGCACCGGGTTCGCCGGCGTGCCGGCGGGCCTGCCGCACAACTTCCAGCGCGCCGAGATGGAGCGCACCGGCGTGCGGCACACCGTGCAGGACATCCGCCGGATCGACCAGAACCTCGTGCAGAAGATCGACGAGGAGCTGGCGGCCGGCACCCATTGGCAGGGTCTGGACTGACCCGCGACAAGCGAACGGAGGTCAGTCATGGCCGAGCGACGGTTCCCGTCCTTCCACGAGATCGCGCCACCGCCCGGCGGCGAGGGCTGGGCGGCGATGTACCCGTACTACCTGGTGCCCGACGCCGAGACCCGCCAGGCCGAGGACGGCCGGCTGTGGTTCGCCGACACGATGCACTGGTCCCGCGGCTGCTACCCGCTGGGCAGCGTCGTGGCCGAGGCCGCGTACCTCGGCGCGGGGCAGAACAGCACCCGCATCTTCGCCCTGCCGTCGTCGCTCGGCCTGGACCTGCGGGTGCAGCACGGCTACGTGTACATCGCCCCCGTCCCGGTGACCGACTCGGCCGAGACCGCCCGCCGCGCCGAGCACTTCCAGGCCCGCGCCGGCTACTACTACGAGCACTGGGACGAGCTGTACGACCGGTGGAAGGCGAAGGTCGCCGCCGTCGTCGACGACATGCGGCAGGTGTCCTTCCCGCCGCTGCCCGAGCTGGAGCCGATGGAGGTCGTCACCGAGGCGCGCGGCCGCTCCACCGGCTGGGACGTCGTCGCCGCGTACCGGCGGCTGATCGACGACCTGTTCCTGGTGTGGCAGCACCACTTCGAGTTCCTCAACCTCGGGTACGGCGGCTACATCGCGTTCTTCCAGTTCTGCAAGCAGGCGTTCCCGGAGATCGGCGAGCAGCGGATCGCCCGGATGGTCGCGGGGATCGACGTGCTGGCGTTCCGCCCCGACGACGAGCTGCGCGACCTCGCCGCGCTCGCCGTCCAGCTCGGCGTCGACCACGGCTTCGACCAGGCGCTCGTCGCCGACGCGCCGCAGAAGGTGTTCGACGCGCTCGGCGGCACCGAGGCGGGGCGGCGCTGGCTGGCCGCCTACGACGCGGCGAAGGACCCCTGGTTCCACTACTTCGCCGAGTACGGCTTCGGCCACGACCAGGACACCTGGATCGGCAACCCGGCGATCCCCCTCGCGGGCATCGCGGGCTACGCCGAGCGGCTGCGCGCCGGGCAGGACATCCGCCGGCCGGTGGCGAGGCTGCGGGCCGAGCGCGACGCCATCGTCGCGGAGCACCGGGCGCTGCTCACCGCCGACGAGGCGGCCCAGTTCGACGAGCTGCTCGCCCTGGCCCGCCGGGTCTTCCCGTACATCGAGGAACATAACATCCACGTCGAGCACTGGGCGCACGCGGTGCTGTGGCGCAAGCTGTGGGAGCTCGGCGACTTCCTCGTCGCCGCCGGCTTCGCCCGCGAACGCGACGACCTGTTCTTCCTCAACCGCTTCGAGCTCGAGGCCGTCCTGCACGACGTCGTGCAGTCGTGGGCGATCGGGGTGGCGCCGCGCGGCGCCGGGCGGTGGGCGGCGGAGGTCGGGCGGCGCCGCGGCATCGTCGCCGCGCTGCGGGCCGCGCCGCCGCAGCTGGCCTACGGGCTGCCGCCGGACGAGGTCACCGACCCGTTCGCGATCATGAACTACGGCATCACCACCGAACGGGTCGAGGCCTGGCTCGGCGGCACCGACGCCGGCGACGACACGGCCGTCAGCGGGATCGGTGGGTCACCCGGCGTCGCGCAGGGCACCGTGCGGCTGCTGCGCGACGAGCGCGAGCTCGGCGACGTGCGCCCCGGCGAGATCCTCGTCTGCCCGATCACCGCGCCGTCGTGGGGGCCGGCACTGTCCACAGTGGCCGGTGTGATCACCGACATCGGCGGGATGATGAGCCACGCCGCGATCGTCTGCCGCGAGTACGGGCTGCCGGCCGTCGTCGGCACCGGCTTCGCCACGGTCCGGCTGCGCACCGGCGACGAGGTCCGCCTCGACGGCACCACCGGCGAGGTGACGGTGCTCCGCGCCGCGGCGCCTCGGCCGGATTCCGGCGCGGCACCGGCGGCGTGACCGTGTACACGCGAGCGCTCGACGACCCGGCCTGTGCCGACCCCGCCGTCGCCGGCGGGAAGGCGGCCGGGCTCGCCGGGCTGGCCAGGGCCGGGCTGCCGGTGTCCCCGGGGTTCGTCGTCACCGTGCCGGCGCACCGGGCGTTCGTCGCCGCCCGCGGCACCGTTCCCGCGGCCGTCGCGGAGGCCGTGCGCCAGTCGTACACGCGACTCGGCGGCGGCAAGGACATCGCCGTCGCCGTGCGCTCCAGCGGCACCACCGAGGACGGCACCACGGCCAGCCTCGCCGGCAGGTTCGACACCTGGCTCGACGTCACCGGCGCGGAGGCGGTCCTCGACCACGTCCGGCGGTGCTGGACCGGCACCGCGCGCTCCCCGGGCATCGGGATGGGGGTCGTGGTGCAGCGGATGGTCCGCGCCCGCGCCGCCGGCGTCATGTTCACCGTCAGCCCCGTCACCGGCGACCGGTCCCGCATCGTCGTGGAGGCCGGCTGGGGGCTCGGCCTCGCCGTCGTCGGCGGCGAGATCACCCCGGACCGGTGGACGGTCGACAAGATCGGCCTCACCGTCCTCGAACGGGTCGCCGGCGACAAACGCATCGAATACCGCCGCGGGCACCTCGCCGTCGCGGTCGGCGGCGCGCGGCGGGCGCGGCTGTGCCTGAGCGACGACGAGGTCCTCGAGCTGGCCGCGCTCGGCAAGCGCGTCGAACGTGAGGAGGGCCGCGCCCAGGACGTCGAGTTCGCGTTCGGCGACGACGGGCTCGTGCTGCTGCAGCGGCGCCCGGAGACGGTCTGGTCCAACCGCGCCCGCCCGCCGCGCTTCGCCGCCGGGCAGGGCGTCACCGCGTGGATCGGCGCGGCGGTCACCGCCGGCCCCACCCAGCAGAGTCCAGGAGGGCTGACATGAACACCAGCGCGGAACCGATCGCCATCATCGGCATGGGTTGCCGGCTGCCCGGCGGCGTCGACGCGCCGGAAGCGCTGTGGCGGCTGCTGGACGAGGGCGGCGACGCGATCGGCGCCGTGCCCGACGGCCGGTGGGACGCGTACGCCGCCCGGGGCCCGGCGTACGCGGCCGCCGTCGCCCGGGCCGTGCGCGCCGGCGGCTACCTGAGCGACATCGCCGGGTTCGACGCCGAGTTCTTCGGCATCTCGCCGCGCGAGGCGGAGCTCATGGACCCGCAGCAGCGGGTCACGCTCGAGGTCGCCTGGGAGGCGCTGGAGCACGCGGGCATCGCCCCCGCGACCCTGGCCGGCACCGACGGCAGCGTCTTCATGGGCGTCTGCTGCGACGACTACGGCCGCCGGCTGCTGGAGGACCTGCCCAACGTCGAGGCCTGGACGGGCATCGGCGCGTCGATGTGCGCCGTCGCCAACCGGGTCTCGTACGCGCTGGACCTGCGCGGCCCGAGCATCACCGTCGACACGGCCTGCTCCGCGTCGCTCGTCGCCGTCCACCAGGCGTGCCAGAGCCTGCGCGCCGGTGAGACGTCGCTCGCCGTCGCCGGCGGCGTCATGCTCGTGGCCAGCCCGAGCTTCGCGCTGATCCTCGAGGCCGCCGGTGCGCTGTCACCGGACGGCACGTCCAAGGCGTTCGACGCGGCCGCGAACGGCTACGTCCGCAGCGAGGGCTGCGCGGTGCTCGTGCTGAAGCGGCACAGCGACGCGATCCGCGACGGCGACCAGGTGCTCGCGCTCGTGCGGGGCGGCGCCGTCTGCCAGGACGGGCGCACCAACGGCATCATGGCCCCCAGCGAGACCGCCCAGGCGCACCTGATGCGCCAGGCCGCCCGCAACGCCGGCGTGCCGCTGGAGTCCATCGGCTACATCGAGGCGCACGGCACCGGCACCGGCGTCGGGGACCCGATCGAGGTCGCCGCGCTCGCCGCGACCGTCGGCGCCGGCCGGGCCGCCGACGAGCCGTGCCTCATCGGCTCCGTGAAGTCGAACCTCGGCCACCTGGAGGCGGCGTCCGGCGTCGTCGGCGTCATGAAGCTCGTCCTCGCCCTCGGCCACGACATGATCCCGGCGACGTTGTCGCGGACCGGCCTCAACCCGCGCATCCCGTGGGACGGCTCGGGCCTGCGCGTCACCCGGGACCGCACCCCCTGGCCGCGGATGCCCGGCCGCCCGCGCCGCGCCGGGGTGGGCAACTACGGCTACGGCGGCACCCTGGCCCACCTCATCATCGAGGAGGCGCCCGCCAGGACCCCGGACGTGCCCGCGCCGGACGGCGTGGGGCTCTTCCCGCTGTCCGCGGCGACCGAGGCCGGGCTGCGCGCCACCGCGGACCGCCTCGCCGGCTGGGTGGCGGCGGGCGGCGACCCGCTCGACGCCGTCGGTGCGAGCCTCGGCCGCATCCGCACCGGGCTGCCGGTCCGCGCCGCCGTCGTCGCCGCCGACCGGGACCAGCTCGCCGCGCGCCTGGCGGCCCTGGCCGCCGACCGCCCCGCGGACGGTGTCGTCAGTGGCCGCGTGCCGCGCGGCGACGGTGCTGTCCGCGACCGCGCGGCGCGCGGCGACGGTGTGGTTCGTGGCCGCGCGGCGCGCGGCGGTGACACGCCGGTCGTCTGGGTGTTCTCCGGTCACGGCGCGCAGTGGGCCGGCATGGGCCGCGAGCTGCTGGCGACCGAGCCGGCGCTGGCGCGCACGTTCGCCGAGGTCGACGCCGTCTACCGCGAGGAGCTCGGGGTGTCGCCCCGCCAGGTGATCGCCGACGGCGACCTGGACGAGGTGGGCAGGGTGCAGGCGCTCACGTTCCTGATGCAGGTCGGCCTCGCGCGTGTCTGGATGTCGTACGGGCTGCGACCGGCCGCCGTCATCGGCCACTCCGTGGGCGAGATCGCCGCCGCCGTCGTGTCCGGCCGGCTCGACCTGACCGACGCCGCCCGGCTCGTCTGCCGCCGCTCCCGGCTGCTGCGCCAGGCCGCCGGTCAGGGCGCGATGGCGCTGGCCGGGCTGCCGTTCGCCGAGGCCGCGGCGCGCCTGGCCGGCGCACCGGACGTGGTGGCCGCGATCTCCGCCTCGCCCTCGTCGACCGTACTGAGCGGCGACGCCGCCGCCCTCGACCGGGTCCTCGCCGCATGGGGTGCCGAAGGGCTCACCGCGCGGCGGGTCAACACCGACGTCGCGTTCCACAGCCCGCACATGGACCCGCTCGTCCCGGGCCTGCTCGCCGTCGGGACCGCCCCGCGGACCGGCACGGTCCCCGCCTACGGCACGACGCTGTCCGACCCGCGGGCCGACCCGCCGCGCGACGCCGCCTACTGGGCCGCGAACCTGCGCAACCCGGTGCGCTTCGCCGAGGCCGTGCAGGCCGCCGCGGACGACGGGCACCGGGTGTTCCTGGAGGTGTCGACGCACCCGGTCGTCGCGCACTCGATCCTGCAGACCGCCGGCGGCGCGACCGTCCTGCCGACCCTGCGCCGCGACCAGCCGGAGCGGGCGACGATGCTGGCGACCCTGGGCGCGCTGTACTGCCACGGCGTGCCGGTCGACTGGTCCCGCGTCTTCCCCGGGAGCGGCCGCGCGGAGCTGCCGCCGATGGCGTGGCAGCACCGCCGCTTCTGGGCCGAGCCGGAGCCCGCCGCCGCCGAGCCCGTGCAGCAGCACGACGTCACCGCCCACACCGTGCTCGGCCGGCGGACCGTCGTGCAGGGCACCGCGCCCGTGTGGCTGTGGCAGACGCGGCTGGACGAGGGGAGCCGGCCGTACCCGGGCGGGCACCGGGTCCTCGGCACCGAGGTCCTGCCCGCCGCCGTGGTCCTCACGACGCTGCTCGCGGCCGCCGGGACGCCGGCCCTGACCGACGTCACGCTGCGCGTGCCGCTCACGCTGGGCGCCCCGCGCGACGTGCAGGTCGTCCGCCAGGACGGCGCGGTCCACCTCAGCTCCCGGCTGGCGGGCGGCTCCGACTCGGCCTGGGCCACCCACGCCAACGCGACCGCCGACGAGAAGCCCGCCCCCGGCGACGGTGTGGTGGGGTGTGGGCGGCTGGAGCTGCCGCCGGCCGGGGCGGCGGTCGTGCCGGCCGAGCGGGTGATGGACCTGCTGCGCGAGATCGGCGTCGTCGGGATCGGGTTCCCGTGGGTGGTCCGCGAGGTCCGGCGGACCGGCGGGCGGGTGGTGGCCCGCATCGCCGCCGACCCGGACGGCCTCATGCCGGCCCGGACGTGGGCGTCGCTGTTCGACGCGGGGCTGTCGGCGGCACCGGTCACGTTCCCGGCACCGGCCCGGCTGCGGATGCCGGGGCGGCTGCGGCACGTCGCGGTCGCCGGGCCGCCGCCGGACGAGGCGCTCGTCGGGGTCGACCTCGTCGCCGTCGAGCCGTCCGGTGACACGGTGGTCGACGTCCGCGTCGCGGGTCTCGACGGGGTGGTCCTCGCCGAGCTGCTCGGGGTCCGCTTCGGCGTGGTGTCGCACGCCGAGGTGCCGGCCGGGGAGGCCGGTGCGCCGGAGGTGGCCGGCTGGCCCGAGCTGACCGGGGACGACCTCGCCGAGCAGGTGGAGGCCGCGGTACGCGAGGTCGTCGCCCACGAGCTGCGCCTCGACCCCGCCACGATCGACGCGCACCGCCCGCTGTCGGAGCTCGGCGTCGATTCGCTGCTGTCGGAGTCGATCCGGCAACGGCTGCACCGGCGGGCGCGGTTCGCGCTGCCCAGCTCGCTGCTGTGGGACCGCCCGAGCGTCGCGGCGATCGCCGCCTACCTCGCCGAGCGGGTCACCGCCGACCGAGCCGCTGACCGAGCCGTTGACCGAGCCGCCGCGGGCGCCGCCACCGATGCCGTCACCGATGTCGCCGCGGATGTCGTCGACGTCGCCGATCACCGAGTCGCCGGAGGTGTGCGATGACGCTCTCAACGACCGCACCACCGGGCGCCACGCCCGGCGAGGTGGCCGCGCCCGGCGAGGTGGCCGGGGTGCGAGGGGAGGTGCGGCAGAGCATGCTGCGGATGCTGCACGCTTCCCTGGTCACGCAGGCCGTGGCGGTCGCCGCGGAGCTCGGGCTCGCGGACCTGACCGCCGGTGGGCCCCGCCGGGTCGAGGAGCTCGCCACGGACACCGGCACCGACCCGGACGCCCTGCACCGGCTGCTGCGGGCCCTCGCGTCGCAGGGGGTGTTCACCGAGGTGGCGCCCCGTACGTACGGGGGAACGGCGCTCTCGGACGCGCTCCGCGACGGGGTGGAGGGGTCGCTGCGCAACTGGGCCCGGCTGTGGGGCGACACCCAGCGGCACGCCGCGCTCGGCGGGCTCCTGCACAGCGTCCGGACCGGCGAGCCCGCGTTCGCGCACCTGCACGGCGCGGACTGGTGGAGCCGGCTGGCCGAGGACCCGGCCCGCGCCGCGGTGTTCGCCGCCGCGATGGGCGACCTGTCGCGGGAGCTGCACGCGGCGACCGTCGAGGCGCACGACCTGCGCGGTGTCCGCTCGCTCGTCGACGTCGGCGGCGGCCGCGGGCACCTGGCCGCCGCGCTGCTGCGCCGCTACCCGGACCTCAAGGTGACCGTCTTCGACCGGCCGGATGTCGTCGTGCACGCCGCCGAGGTGCTCAGCGCCGCCGGGGTCGCGGGCCGGGCCAGGCTCGCCGCCGGTGACTTCTTCGCCGAGGTCCCCGCGCACGGCCAGGTGTACCTGATGTCGATGATCCTGCACGACTGGGACGACGCCCAGTCCGCGACGATCCTGCGCAACGTCCGGCGCGCCATGGGCCCCGGCGACGTCCTGCTCGTCGTCGACGCGATCCTGCCGGCCGGCGACACCCCGCACGACGGCAAGCTCCGCGACCTCATCATGCTGACCCTGCACCCGGGGCGCGAGCGCACCGAGGCCGAGTTCGCCGCGCTCCTCGCCGGGGCCGGCCTGCGGCTGCGCGAGAGCAAGGCGGTCGCCGCCTCCACCGGCCTGCTCGTGGCGGAGGTGGCGGCATGAGCGGTCCGGAGCGTAGCGGAGGGCTGCGAATCGGGACTACAGGGTGGAGCTCAGGCCGGCGCCGGAGCGCAGCGGAGGTGGCGGCATGAGCGGTCCGGAGCGTAGCGGAGGGCTGCGAATCGGGACTACAGGGTGGAGCTCAGGCCGGCGCCGGAGCGCAGCGGAG